>CAIKND010000241.1 GCA_903828675.1 uncultured Acidobacteriaceae bacterium | reverse complement strand
TCGTGAAGCGATGGGGGAAACAGAAGCGTCTGGTTGACCGTGTCAGGAATGAAGTTCTGGCCCATGAATCGAACCTAAAACAGAACACAACGACCCTGCTGTAGGCTCCGTCACAAATCTATGCCCGACACTCACCTAGGCCGGCCTTTTATCCGCGCAGCCTGCTCAGCAAATCTTGGGGATGAACTGGCTTTGTCAGAATCTCAAACTCGTAGCCACGAGCGCGCGCTTTCTCCAAAAGGTCGGAGGTCGCTGCCTGACCTGAAAACAAAAGAACCTTGATACGGGGAAGCATCGCGCGTATACGGATTGCCGCATCGATCCCGTTCAAATCCGCCATGATCACATCCGATATCAACATATCCGGCGCAAAAACCCTCGCCAGTTCGACGGCGCTTTCGCCGGAATAGGCCGCTCGAGCATCAAAGCCGCTTTGGTTCAGAATCATAGCCAACGTGTCGGCGATTACCCGCTCGTCGTCGGCTACCAGGACCTTGGGTCTAGTTTTCGCTTCGGGCATAATCTCCTGGACGTTCGATTATGGGGCAACTTCAACCTTTCAGCGCAATCCCAAGTGTTTGACGAAGGCTCCCTGTTCTGTCCTGACGCTTTTCTTCAATGATACGCTTAGCACCGGTGATTCTACATCGGACCTCCCCGCCTTGCCTACCTTCTATACCCAAGTAAGTAAACCTAATTCGGGCCGAGGACGGATTCTGACCGAATCGCCTCCTGATTTACTTGTGGGTAACGCGGCAATCATATACTTGCAACAACCGGCTGCAGTTTTGGCAGGCGGATCCCCAAAACCGGAGATCTCTCATGCAGGAAGCGGTCATCCCCAACCAGACTCCGCCCCTGGAAGCCCCTCCCGCGGTTGACGCAATCATCCGTGCCGTAAAAGTCGAAAAATACTACGCGCAGCCCAGCCAGAATCGCATCCAGGTCATCTCGGCAACCGATCTCGATATTGTGCCAGGCGAGATTCTTGCCTTGCTCGGCCCCTCGGGTTCCGGCAAGTCCACTATGCTGCGCATGTTGAGCGGGCTTTCGGTGCCCACGGCGGGGCAGGTCTATTGGCATAACCTGCCAATCGCCAGCGCTGAGGTCAATGTCTCCATCGTCTTTCAAAGCTTCGCGCTCTTTCCTTGGCTCACAGTGCTTGAGAACGTAGAAGCCCCCTTGCAGGCTCGGGGCGTAGCGCCCGAGGAGCGCCGCGAACGCAGCATGAAGATGCTCGACACGGTCGGACTTGACGGTTTTGAAGGCGCTTACCCCAAAGAGCTTTCCGGAGGAATGAAGCAGCGCGTCGGCTTTGCCCGTGCCCTGGTCGTCGAGCCGGAAGTCCTCTTCATGGATGAGCCCTTCTCGGCCCTCGACGTGTTGACGGCAGAAAACCTGCGCAGTGAACTGCTCGAGCTGTGGGCCAAGAAGACCATGCCGACCAAGGCCGTCTTTCTGGTTACCCACAACATTGAAGAGGCTGTGCTGCTGGCCGATCGCATCGTCGTACTCGGACGCAACCCCGGCCACATCCGCACCGACTTCAAGGTCCAACTCCCACAGCCACGTGACCGCAAGTCAGAGCCCTTTACCCAGCTGGTCGACTACATCTACAAGGTGCTCACCCGGCCCGATGTGGTTCCCGCCGAGGCGCCCGACCAGCAAGCCGGACAACGCGTACGCGACCAGCGCCAGATGCACTACCAGATGCTGCCTCACGCCCGCCCAGGCGGCATGGCCGGCTTGCTCGAACTCCTTCTCGACAAGGGCGGACGCGACGATATCTATCACCTCGCTGACGATCTGGCCTTCGAGATTGACGACCTGCTTCCCATCGTCGATGCGGCGCAATTGCTCGGCTTCCTCACCATCGAGGAAGGTGACGCGGCCATCACCCCCAGCGGCACCGAGTTTGCCAATTCAGAAATTCTCCGCCAAAAGGAGCTGTTCCGCGGCGCCGCGGTCAAGAGTGTCTTGCTGCTTCGCCAGATTCGTCGCGCCCTCGAAGCAAAAAGCGACCACACCGTCCCCGAGGACTTCTTTCTCGACATGCTCGACGAGCAGTTCAGCGAGGAGGAATGCCTGCGCCAGATGGAAACCGCCGTTGCCTGGGGCCGTTATGCCGAACTGTTCGATTTTGATGCCGGACGCCGCCGCTTCGTTTTGCCCGACACCCCCGAAGAGGACATTGCCTCGGAGACCACACCTAACGAGGGTGCCGAGTGAAGCCCCAACATCCTCTAGCGCGTTCCCTGGTTACTGTTCGCAGTTGGCCCTTCCTCATCGACCTCGGTGTGGCCACCTTCGGGCTTGCCCTGTTCCTCGGCATCGTCCAGATGGGCAGCTACTGGCTCACCAGGCCGCAGCCCTCGGCCACCATCTCTCTCTCCGTTCACGCATTGCCCCTCTATGCCTTTTATTCCGTTGTGCGCATAGGGCTCGCCTACCTGCTCAGCCTCATCTTCGCGGTCGGCTATGGGTATCTGGCCGCGTACAACGCGCGGGTTGAAACCTGGATGATCGCCGTGCTCGATATCCTCCAGTCCATTCCCGTGCTCAGCTTTCTGCCGCCCGTCATGCTGGCCATGGTGGCCTTGGTTCCGCACTATCAGTTGGGCCTCGAGATGGGCGCCATCCTGCTCATCTTCACCGGACAGGTCTGGAACATGGCCTTCAGCTTCTATTCCTCCCTCAAAAGCATTCCCAGGGAAATGGTGGAAGCCTCGCGCATCTACCGCTTTTCCGCCTGGCAGCGCTTCTGGCAGCTCGAACTACCCAACGCCGCAATTGGCCTCATCTGGAACTCGATTGTCTCCGTGGCTGGCGGCTGGTTCGCGCTCATCGCCTGCGAAATGTTCTCGCTCAAGGGAACCGATTTCCGCCTTCCCGGCCTGGGTAGCTATCTGCTCACCGCCGCCTCCGCCAATCCAGTGGACCTGCACGCCCTGCTCTGGGGCTTGACCGTATTGGTGCTTATCATTGTCGCCACCGACCAGTTGCTCTGGCGTCCGCTCATCGCCTGGAGCGACAAATTCAAGTTCGAGCAGGTCGAGTCCTCCAGCCGCGTCACTTCGCCTATCCTCACCCTCCTCCAGAAATCCAGCTTTCTGCTCCGATTGCCCGGCGGGCTGTGGGAGCGCGCGGAAGAGAAGATCTACTCCCGCCTCGCCCACGGTCGCGGATGCTCTGTAATCCAGCCCATGGACCCTCCCGAGGTGAAGGGCGGAATCAATGTCCTCACCGCCACGTTGGGCTCGGCTGCGGGGTTGCTGCTCCTGTGGGGAGCCATTCATCTGCCGGCTCTCTTCCACTCCGTTGGCAAGGCTGAGATTCTGCATTTGTTCGCAGGCGCAGCCGCAACGTTTCTCCGCGTCAACGTTTCTCTGCTCATTGCGGCGGCGTGGACCATTCCCGTAGGCGTTGCCATTGGCTTTCATCCCAAACTCGCAAGAATTGCTCAGCCCATAGCCCAGATCGTCGCTTCGGTGCCGGCCACGGCGCTGTTTCCTGTCCTGCTGCTCGGCCTCATCAAGTTGGGTGGCGGATTGGGAATTGGCTCTATCGTCCTCATGCTGTTGGGAACACAGTGGTACATCCTTTTCAACGTGATTGCAGGAGCCACCGCCATCCCCAGCGACCTGAAGGAGGTCTCCACCCTTTACCGGTTCAGCCTCTGGCAGCGCTGGACGACAGTCATCTTGCCAGGCATCTTCCCGTACCTCATCACCGGCATGGTCACCGCATCAGGCGGGGCCTGGAACGCCTCCATCTTTGCGGAGTACTTTCACCTGAATGGCAAGACGCTCGAGATCCTCGGCCTGGGCGCGCAAATCAACTCCGCCACACAGCACAACCAACTAACCATCCTCCTCCTGGCCACGATCCTTATTTCGCTCATGGTCGTCACCATGAACCGCCTTGTCTGGCGCCGCCTCTATCGCCTCGCCGAAACACGGTTTAAACTCGAGACTTGATCAGCCCTTCAACACAAGATTCAAATTTCCAGGAGCATCCAATGATTCGTGTAGGTTTGATCGGTTTCGGCTTGGGCGGTCGCGTCTTTCATGCTCCTCTCATCGCCTCCGTCGAAGGCCTTGAACTCGCCGCGGTGGTCGAGCGCACCTCCAACAAAGCCGCGGAGCGCTATCCCGGCATCACCACCTACCGCTCGCTTCAAGAGATGCTGGCAGACCCCTCTCTCGGCCTTTTCGTGGTCACCACACCCAATGCAACCCACTTTGCCATGGCGCGGCAGATCCTCGAAGCGGGCAAGAGCGTCGTTGTAGACAAGCCAACGTCCGTTACATCAGACGAGATCGCCCAGTTAATGAAGCTCGCTGCATCCAAAAATGCCCTGCTTGTCCCGTTTCATAACCGGCGCTGGGACAGTGACTTCCAGACAGTTAAGAAACTGTTGCATGAGGGTTCGCTGGGTCGGCTCGTTTCCTTCGAATCCACCATGGACCGCTGGCGGCCCGATCCAATGCCCAGAATGCCATGGAAGAACGACCCGGCGCAGGGCGGCCTTTTGCTGGACCTTGGAACGCACCTCGCCGACCAGCCCCTTGCGCTCTTCGGCAAGCCTGAAGCCGTAAGCGCCGAGGTCAAGCGCGAACGTGATGGCGAGGGCTCAAACGACAGCTTCACCATCCGGCTACGCTATCCAGACCTCTCCGTCGTCGTGTCCGCCAATACTCTTTCCTCGCTGGAGCGGCCGCGCTACCATCTCCGCGGCACCAGGGGCAACTACTGGAAGCGCGGTGTAGACCCGCAAGAGGCGGCGCTCGCTCAGGTAGCCCGCATCGGCGATGGACCCTGGGGGCAGGAACCGCCCGCCGACTGGGGCACTCTCAAAGTGGACGAGGACGGAGTCCAGATCACAAGCGCTGTCGAGCCCATTCCTGGCGACTACCGCCTCTACTACGCGGCCGTGCGCGACGCGCTTCTCGGCAAAGCGCCCGCCCCGGTTGCCACCCAGGATGCATGGCGTCTCGCCCGGGTCTTGGAGTGCGCCGCGCAAAGCTCCACGGAGCGCCGCGAGATTCAGTGTGACTGGAGCAATGAGCCTGCTTGAACTGTCCCGCTCCGTTCTCGATCGCCAAAGCCCAATTACTTGACGCCGCCCGGTTCCTTCTCCACCAGGGGCACCCAGAATCGGAAGCTCGCTCCCTTGCCGGGGGTACTCGATGCCTCGATTCCCCCGCCATGCACCGTGAGTATGGCGCGGCAAATTGCCAGCCCCATTCCCGATCCTTTGCCTGCCTTCTTGCCTCGCTTTCCGCGGTAGAACTTCTCGAAAATCAGCGGCAAATCGAGCCTGTCGATGCCCGGCCCATTATCCTCCACACTGAATTCCAGCCGGTCCATCACGCGGCGGGTGCTTAGAGTCACGCGGCTGCCCGCTGGTGTATGGCTTGCCGCATTTTCCAGCAGATGACGCAAAACCCGCCCCAGCAGGTGGGAGTCGAACCAGGCTGGCCTGTCCGGGCCGCCCTCGCCTTCGGCCGCAATCGTAATCCTGTGCGCAGCGAGAATCTTGTGGGCACTCTCCACCGCCTGGTCAAGCAGCGCCCGAGGATGCTGTTGAGTCAAGTGGATCTCCACCGCGTTGGCATCGATCTCCGCCATCTCGACAGCCTCGCCGATGAGAAGATCCAGCCGCGAGGATTCCTCGTCGATGATCTCGGCCATGTCTCTCCGCCCGGCATCGTCCAGGCCTTCGGATTCCAGCAGAGTGGTTGCCGCCGCGCGGATCGAAGTCAGCGGTGTTCGTAGTTCGTGCGTCAGCGAGTCGGTGAGCGCAGTGCGCAACCGTTCTCCCTCGCGGGCAGCCTCAACGCGTGCCGTCGCCTCGATGGCGATGGACCTCGCGATCACAATGGCTACCTGCGCGCTCATCGCCGAGGCAACTTCGCGCGAAAGCGTAGCTGGCCGCCACCCCAGCGCGCCCACGGGCCGCAATCCAAGCATCAAAACCGTGGCGGTAAATTCGCCCGGCAGGTCCAGGGTGAGGTTGGGACCTTGCGTCATGGCCTGCAGACTCGCCTCTATGCTCATCGGCAGGTCGGACGTTGAAGAGTAGAACTTGTCCCGGTCGCAGACGTAAAGCACTGCCCCGTCCAGTGTGAAGATGCGGTCGATCAGCCGCGGCAGGTCGCGGATCAGCTTCTCAGAGTCCTCGCAAAGCATCATCTCCTGGCCAAGTTCGTAGAGACGCTCGACATCTTTCCTTCGCTGTTCGGCCTTATGCGCCTGTCTCCTCGCCTTTTCTGCCACCCGGCCAACTACGAGGCAACCGGCCACAAACGAGACCATGGCAACCCACTCGTGTGTACCGGCCAGTTGCAGCGTGTGGTAGGGAAGGAGGAAAAAGTAGTCGAACGAGAGCGCGCAAAGCACGGCAATACAGAGTGAGAGCCCGATTCCAGCCACCGTGGCCAACCACACCACCAGCACCAGAAACGCCATCCCGGCTATCGTCGAGTCGGCTTTGACCCATACCAGCAACATCGTCGCTACGATGGCCAGCAGCGTGGCCGTTAGCCAGCGAAGCACCGATCCTGAGTACGCGTGCGCGTCCATCTACTTCTCCACCGGAATCATACCCGCCCAGCCCAATGATGTAATCTTCGGTTGAAAGAAGAATCCTATGCCGGGCAGAATTCTCGTCATCGACGACGAACCGCAAATCACTCGCGTCCTGCGTGCGGCTCTCTCCGCGCAGGCTTATGACGTGCGCACAGCCAACGACCCGGAAGAAGGCCTGCAGGTCTTCCACGATTGGCCGCCCGATCTAGTCATCACCGACCTGATGATGCCCGGTATGAGTGGCGTCGAGGTCTGCCGCGCTATTCGTTCCCAGTGCACCACCCCGGTCCTGGTTCTCTCCGTCCGCGAACACGAGCGGTCAAAGGTCGAGGCGCTGGATGCCGGAGCCGACGACTATGTGACCAAGCCTTTCAGCATTCAGGAACTGCTGGCCCGCGTTCGCGCACATCTGCGCCGCGCTCCGGAACGCACCACCAGCGCCATCGAGGCCGGCGACTTTGTTATCGACGCCGACGCTCACACCATCACGCTGCAAGGCAATCCTATCCACCTCACTCCCAAGGAATTCGATCTCCTGGTCCACTTGGCCCGCCAGGCTGGCAAGGTGATAACCCATCGCGCCCTGCTCACCGCCGTCTGGGGCGCACAATCCGCCCATCAGCCGGAATACCTGCGCGTCTTCGTCGGTCAGGTGCGCAAAAAGCTCGAGGCCGAAACCGGAAAGCAATACATCCAAACTGAGCCATGGGTCGGTTACCGTTTCATCCCTGAAGGCTTTAGCAGCAACCAGGACTGATTCGCGGCTTTGCAGGCTGCGGAAAAACCCCTATCAAGGCCTTGTTTTGAAAGGGCACGGCTTCAGCCGTGCCGCATGTGATTGAAAATAAATGAGGGCTTTAGCCCCTGAGGTACGCCTCTCGGGCTCTTTCCCGGAAATTCAGGCCCGTTCCCGCAGCCTTTGCAGCCCTCCAACTCTCCCCGCGTTCCTCTCCCCACTCACAGCAGGGAACTCCTCGCCCTTACGGAATACTTAGGAAATCCTTTCGATACTAATACCAGACATAAACCAGAATCATATTTAGCCCCGGCTGGAACCACTTCGGCCTGAACAGTGAGATATGCGATGCAAGATTTGACAATGTTGCTTTTCACGCTCGTTTTCTTCGCCTTGGCGTTTCTCTACGTCAAGGCGTGCCACAAGTTGAGGTAGATCCATGGATTTGTTTACTGCTGTCGCGCTCATTCTTGCCCTCGTCTTGCTGGTTCATCTCGTAGTCTGCCTGCTTTACCCGGAGAAATTCTGACATGACTGCCAATGGCTGGCTGCAATTCGCCATCTACTGCCTGATCCTGCTGGCAACCGTTCGTCCGGTGGGCATCTACCTGGCCCGCGTGCTGGAAGGGGAACGCACCTGGCTCGATCCGGTGCTGCGCCCTTTCGAGCGCCTCATCTACAAGCTCTCCGGGGTCAAAGCCGAAAACGAGATGAACTGGCGCCAATACGCCTTTGCCATGCTCGGATTCTCGGCCATTACCATGCTCGTCACCTACGGCATCGAGCGCATGCAGGCTCTCTTGCCCTTCAATCCCCAGGGGCTTGCCGCCGTTGGCCCCGATCTGGCCTGGAACACCGCTGCCAGCTTCACCACCAACACCAACTGGCAGTCCTACACGCCCGAGACCACCATGAGTTACCTCACGGAGATGGCGGGTCTGGCCACGCACAACTTCTTTTCTGCGGCTGTCGGCATCGTGGTAGCTATCGTGCTCATCCGCGGCATCAAGCGCACTTCATCCAGCACCATCGGCAACTTCTGGGTCGATATGACCCGCACCATGCTCTATGTGCTGCTGCCCGGTTCTCTCTTGTACGCGCTCCTGTTGGTTGGCCAGGGCGTTCCTCAAAACCTCAAAGCCTATACCACCGCGCATCCGCTCGAGCAGCCCGCGCAGACCCAGACCATCGCCCAGGGTCCGGTCGCCTCGCAGGAAGCCATCAAGATGCTTGGCACCAACGGCGGCGGCTTTTTCAACGCCAACAGCTCCCATCCTTTTGAGAACCCCACGCCGTTCTCGAACTTCCTCCAGATTCTGTCCATCTTCATCATCCCCGCCGGCCTCACCTACACCTTGGGCCGCATGACCGGTTCCCCAGGTCATGGATGGGCCGTACTGGCCGCCATGTTCGTGCTGTTTGCGGTCGGTTTTACTACCGTCTATTGGGCTGAGTCGCAGCCCCATCCGCTCATTCATGGAGCCATGCAGGCCGGTACCGCCACCGCGCCCGGCGGCAACATGGAGGGCAAGGAAGTTCGCTTCGGCATCGCTAATTCATCCCTCTTCGCCACCATCACCACTGATGCCAGTTGCGGTGCCGTAAACGGCATGCACGACAGCTTCACTCCGCTCGGCGGCATGGTCGTGCTTACCAACATCATGCTCGGCGAAGTCATCTTCGGCGGCGTTGGATCCGGCCTCTACGGCATGCTGATCTTCGTGGTGCTGGCCGTCTTCATCGCCGGACTCATGGTGGGTCGCACCCCGGAATATCTCGGCAAGAAGATCGAGGCATACGACGTCAAGATGTCCATGCTTTATGCCCTCATCTTCCCGCTCATCATTCTTTCCCTCACCGCCGTCTTCATGTTGATGCCCAACGTCGGGCTTTCCAGCCTCAATAACGCCGGACCACACGGGCTTTCCGAGATCCTTTACGCCTTTACATCCGGGGCAGGGAACAACGGTTCGGCTTTTGCCGGCCTCAATGCCAACACCTGGTGGTACAACGTCGCGCTGGGATGGGACATGCTCTGCGGACGCCTCCTGATGATGATTCCAGTTCTCGCATTGGCCGGTAATCTCGCCCAGAAAAAAAGCGTTCCACCCTCGCCCGGCACATTCCCTGTCAACACCGGATTGTTCACTGTGCTGCTGATCGGTGTGGTTGTCATCCTTGGTGCGCTCACATTCTTTCCGGCGCTTAGTCTCGGACCGATCCTCGAGCATCTGCTACTCAAGTCCGGACAGCTCTTTTGACCCCCAGGTCTGCGTTGCTGATTTCGCAAAGCAGAAATGATTGAAGTGCGTTGGTTGTTTCAGCACAAAACGACAAGGCTGGCAGTTTGAAGCCGGCAGCTCAGGAAATGGACCGTCATGGCTGAAAAGAAGAGTCTTTGGAACACGCAAATTATGCGCCAGGCGTTTCTGGACGCATTCCGCAAGCTGGATCCGCGCTGGATGATCAAGAACCCGGTCATGTTCGTGGTGGAGGTCGGCAGCCTGCTCACTTCAGGTTTGCTGATGGAAGATCTCAGGCACAACCGCCCCGGCTTCGGCTTCAACCTCCAGATCACCCTCTGGCTCTGGTTCACGGTGCTGTTTGCCAACTTCGCTGAAGCCATGGCCGAAGGCCGCGGCAAAGCCCAGGCAGACACACTCCGCAAGGCAAAGGGCGAGACTATTGCCCATCGCTACACGAACGACGGCAGCTTTGAAGAGATCTCCAGCGCCATGCTCCGCGCGGGAGATGTGATTTACGTCGAAGCGGGCAACTACATCGCCGGCGACGGCGAAGTTATCGAGGGTGTGGCCTCGGTGGACGAGTCGGCCATTACCGGCGAGTCGGCCCCTGTCATCCGCGAGGCCGGCGGAGACCGGTCTGCCGTCACTGGCGGAACCAAGGTCCTTTCCGACTGGGTTAAAATCCGAATCACCTCTAACCCCGGCGAGACCTTCCTTGATCGCATGATTGCATTGGTCGAAGGCGCTTCCCGCCAGAAGACTCCCAACGAAATCGCCCTGAGCATTCTACTTTGCGGCCTCACCATAATCTTCTTGCTTGCTGTTGTAACCCTCCAACCCTTCGCCATCTACTCCAAGGCGCCGCAGACCGTCTTCGTGCTGGTTTCACTCCTAGTTTGCCTCATCCCCACCACCATCGGCGGATTGCTCTCGGCCATCGGCATCGCCGGCATGGATCGCCTCGTCCAATACAACGTGCTGGCCATGAGCGGGCGCGCCGTTGAAGCCGCCGGAGACGTCAACACTCTTCTCCTCGACAAGACCGGAACCATCACCCTCGGCAATCGTCAGGCCACCGAGTTCCTGCCCGCTCCCGATGTCAGCCATGAGCGTCTCGCCAACGCCGCGCAGCTCGCTTCGCTCTCCGACGAAACCCCCGAGGGACGCTCCATCGTCATCCTCGCCAAAGAAAAGTACAACCTCCGTGGCCGCGATCTGGCCGGCATTCACGCTGAGTTCGTCCCATTCAGCGCCCAGACTCGCATGAGCGGAGTCAATCTGCCCGGCACGCGTATACGCAAGGGCTCAGTCGATGCCATTTCCCGCTTCCTTGAAGAGCAGGGAACGCCCCTCCCCCAAAAAGTCCGTGACAACGTCGAAGAGGTTGCCCGCATGGGCGGCACCCCGTTAGTCGTTGCTGAAAATGCCACGGCGCTCGGTGTCATTCACCTCAAAGACATCGTCAAGGGCGGTCTCAAGGAGCGCCTTGCCCGCCTCCGCGCCATGGGCATACGCACCATCATGATCACGGGCGACAACCCCCTCACCGCCGCTGTCATTGCCCGCGAAGCGGGCGTCGACGACTTCCTCGCCGAAGCCAAGCCCAAAGACAAGATGGATCTCATCAAGCGCGAACAGGCCAAAGGCAAGCTCGTCGCCATGACCGGCGACGGCACCAACGATGCTCCCGCGCTGGCTCAGGCCGATGTGGGCGTGGCCATGAACTCCGGAACCCAGGCCGCCAAAGAAGCCGGCAACATGGTCGACCTCGACTCCAATCCCACCAAGCTCATCGAGATTGTAGAGATCGGCAAGC
>CAIKND010000240.1 GCA_903828675.1 uncultured Acidobacteriaceae bacterium | reverse complement strand
TTGAGTTCCTCTGATGGGCAGCAGGCGAGGCTCAATCAAAGGCAAATCCTTGATGTCGAGCACCATCGGCTCAAGCTCAAGAGGGGAACCGGAATGTGCGTTCGAAGAACGTGCCACCTGGGCAGCTGCGGATTCATCGGCGACCGGAGCATTGCTTAATGGAGGGACCAGTAGACTGGCCGATTGCTTGCCAGCCTGGCCGGCCATTTCTTGACCCCGCTCCGCGGTGGGCAAGGCATCTGCCTGCGGGACGTTGCCAGGAAATACGGTAATGCCTGCAAGCGAATCCGCCCCAACAACAGCCGTCTGGCCCGGTACCTGTGGAAGCTGCGCTGCGGCTCGAAACACCTTTGAACAGAGATGGCTGCCATCGTCGAGCCATGTGGTGCCGTTTGCAAAGACGACTTTGTCGGGGCGCACCTCGATATCCATGGCGTCGCCATACTGCCGGACAAATGCGGCGTCTGACCAGACGCTCACGTCGCTAGCGTGGCCCGGAACCGAGTGCGTCGCGCTGAATTCTCCGAATGCACCCAGGAAGTGAACCTCGAAGATCACCCGAGTGATGGCTAAGGCGCCGTTGTTCTGGAAGAGGATCTTCAGATACGGAGGGACGGATGTTGGGGGCAGGGAAGCGACACTCGCGCGAGGCTCCAAGTGCGTGATGTTGATCGGACAAGACTGGCTTTGCAAATGCCCTGGCAACAGGCTGAACAGCAGCAGAGTTAGAACGAAAGGTGATGGCTTCTTTCGCATCTGATGGTCCTCTCAAGAATTGCGATGTGGCGACGCTGCGCCGCCTCCGTTATGAAGGAAGCTCGGCCGTAGCCGACGTTTGCACCACGCTATCCCCGGCCGTAGCCGGAACATGTGGCGTGCTTCTGGCGTCACCGTAAGGCAAAGGAACTCACCGAGGGAAGTCTAGGAGTGCAAAAAATGCAATTGGTGTGAAAAAAGATCCTGCGCGTCCCCCGAAACTGGTTCTCGCGTTGCGTTGGCGGGCCCCAATGCGCATATCTGGGCGTCCTGCGCATGAAAACAGCGCGGCCGTGTGCCGTTGTGCATGTGGCGGACTGAATCGATCTTCAATGGCGCCAGGTCTCGGCCCCAACCGTCAAGCAGCAACTTGCCAGCCTGCGGCACCTGTTCGACTGGCCGGTCAGCGGCCAGGTTGTGCCGGTGAATCCGGCGGCCTCGGTGGGCGGGCCGCGACCTGGGTTGCGTTCCGGCAAGACGGCGGTGCTTGAGGGAAGCCAAGCACAGTTCAGTTTCGAGAGAGAGCTTTCCCCTGATCCTCTACGTCTAGCGGGACTCATCCACAATCCCGTTCAAGCTGACAACTCTGGTTGTCTGTCCCTGAGCCCCGAAGCTCAGCATTCAACTGCGTATCGTTGAGCAGAAGCTTGCTTCTCTCAGAGGGCGGGATAAAGGTCGAGTCGTGAGGC
This sequence comes from uncultured Acidobacteriaceae bacterium, assembly GCA_903828675.1. Taxonomy (GTDB): domain Bacteria; phylum Acidobacteriota; class Terriglobia; order Terriglobales; family Acidobacteriaceae; genus Telmatobacter. The sequence continues at coordinate 28,162 of CAIKND010000240.1, read as the reverse complement.
ACATGGAATAAAACCCAATCTAGCAGGACCGGTGTGTCGAACCCACACAGTGTCGGAGCGGATGAATCGGCCGCCCCCACCCCGTTTGAGCCTGTTCCATCTTCGTCAGACATGAACTTGCGCTCCTTCCGGAACGATTTCCTCCCAGGGAAAAGCAACATCGGTTCTGCCAAAATGCCCATAGGCCGCGGTCGGGTAGTAGATCGGCCGCTTCAGGTTTAGGGCCTCGATGATCCCTTGCGGACGGAGATCGAATTCGCGGGAGAGTTCCGCCGCAAAGTCCCGCTGTAGATCACTCTTAGTCCCATATGTCTCCACGAGAAAGCTGACCGGCTTAGCATCGCCGATGGCGTAGGCCAGTTGGACCAGCGCACGCCTTGCCCAGCCACGCGCTACTACCTGTTTGGCCAAGAAGCGTGCCATGTAGGCCGCGGATCGATCAACCTTCGAGGGATCCTTGCCGGAGAATGCGCCTCCGCCGTGCGGTGCCGCTCCACCGTAGGTGTCCACGATGATCTTGCGGCCCGTCAGCCCGGTGTCACCCTTGGGGCCGCCGGTCACAAACCGCCCTGTGCGGTTGATGAGCACACGATAACCGACGCCTCGCAATTCCGGGGGAATCACCGGATCAATGATGTGCCGCCGAACGGCATCGCACAAGTCATCGTGCCCTATACACTCATTGTGCTGTGTGGATAGGACTACGCTTTCAATCGAAACAGGCTCTCCGTCCCGGTAGAGGAAGGTCACCTGCGACTTTGCATCCGGCCGCAGCCAAGGCAACTGCCCACTGCGCCGCACTTCGGACTGGCGGCGCACCAGCCGGTGCGCATAGAGAATCGGCGCCGGCATTCGTTCTGGCGTTTCATCGGTTGCGTAGCCAAACATCATGCCCTGGTCTCCAGCTCCGCCGGTGTCAACGCCCTGGGAGATGTCATGCGACTGATGGTTGAACCGAACTTGCACCTCGCACCGGGCGGGGTCGATGCCGGTATCCGCACTCGTGTAGCCGGCTTCGCGCAGCACCTCACGGGCCAGCGATTCAGCTTGTGAATGAACGGCGTGGAAGTCGTCCGGGTTATGCGTCTTGAATTCTCCGGCAACAATCACGCACTGATCGGCCAGCATGGTTTCACAGGCTACCCGAGCGTGCGGGTCACGTTCCAGAAAGGCATCCAGGATGCGGTCCGAGATGCGGTCGGCGAGTTTGTCGGGGTGCCCTTCGGATACGGATTCCGAAGAGAAAAGACCATTTCGAATTGTCACTGTCAATCTCCTCTTGGCGGCAGTTGGTTGCTTGTCGGGGACTACTGGCAGTTGCCGCTGTTCAGGCAATGCGCGTTTCTTGCTCTGTCCGGCACTGGCCGCAGGGCGCTTGGGCGCTGAACCATGGGCAGTGGATCAGAATCCCTCTTGCTTCGTCCCAGTAGTTCGAAATGGGCCTATGGATGCGGCCCTTTCCGCACTTCGTGCAAGGAATTCCGTCGCAGATGCAGAGGACTGCGACCACGGCTTCCTCTCGGCGGCCTAAGGACGGAAGATCGTCATTGCGAACGGCGCCGCGGAATTCATGACACACCGGGCACCGTACGAGACCGCGAGGAACGGCCGGTGAAGAGGGGTTGGCGGTAAGTGCCGCCTCATGCCTGTGAGCGGACTGATGCAACGGCTGCTTCGAACTGAACTTCGTCATACAGGTTCTCCTCTTTAGCCGCATTCGACTGCGTGTCAGGGGCGGCAAGCTGGATGCAAATCCCCCTTGTCCGTTTTCCTTGTCGGCAGGCGGACCGGCCTGGAGAACCCAACTGCCAGGGAAAGTGCGATGGAGAAGCATGATTGCCTCTCCAGCTTCCGCTGGTTGAGTTCCCGGCGTATGCAGCAAAGTAGAGGGGGAATGCGTGGCTCTGGCCAAAGTCGGAAGTTGTCCCGACCGGCGCCGCAATCAAACCTGGCGCAAAAACTGATCCAGAAAACACAAAACCCTCCAGAACGGAGGGCCGACGACTTTCCGCTTAGTTGCCCCCTTGAGGGAGCCACATCCGCTTTCGCGTCCACCTTGCCCGGCTGGCAGGTTGGCATGGGCGTCGGCCCATTTCTTAATGTTGAACGGACTTTAGCATATTGCCTCGCCCAAATGCAAATTGGCAGAGAATCAGGGCAGGTACAAGACGAAGTTCGAGTGCCGCAACGGTTCCGGGTATACCTTCTTCAGAGTCGCGCGCCAGGTTTACGGCGGTCTATATTTCCACTCTTGGCCGTGATTCTTAACCCTCGGATCGTTACAATCTTCAATGTTCATCAGGATTCCCAGACGCTGGGGCGTTTTCCAGTATCTATCGAGGAATGCTGTTCGAAACTGATTGACAGGAAGCGACTTATCTTAGCCATCTGTGCGGATTTTCCGCCAGCCATAGCACATCGAGGAAAGATAACGACCTTGCGCCGAAGTCCTGAATGGAGAGATCATTTTACGTGCATCTTGGAGAATCCATGACGGACTTTGCACTCTACATCGATGACAGTGGTCATCCAGACAATCAGCCAAACGTTGTCACGGCTGGATTCGTTGCTTCGGAAGATCAATGGAGTCAATTTGAAGCCGAGTGGACCAATGCACTCCTTCGATTCGGGATTGCTGGCGCTTTCCATATGACAGAATTTAGGCACGAAAAACGCACAACTCTCAACCGGGATTGGATCCTCGGGTCGCTCTGCCGAATCATCAATAAACACCTGAGCGGTCGGTTCCTTCATGCCGTCGATATGGATGCATACAAAAGAATCAACGATGAGTGGACGCTTGAGGAATCCGTTGGAGCACCAATTGCACTAGCTGCGAGGAGCCTAACTACTGAGATCAATGAGTGGCGACGGATTCATATGCTGCCGGAAGACAACTTCAGGATATTCATCGAGCAGGGATCAAAACACTACGGCGATATTGAGCAAGTCTTCAAGAGAGACAGACAACCTTCGCCGGTTCGCGTAGCCAAGTCGAACCCGCGGTGTCAACCAGCAGATATGCTTGGTTGGGAAGGTTTACGATACCTGAGGACTGGAATCACCGGCAAGAACATGAAAAGACTCCTTCCGAAGAATGTTGACACTTTTGGCGGAGTTTTTTTGGCGAAGGACTTGATCGAACTTTGTAAGCAAACAGCGGTTCCCATACGAGCAGATTTCAAACCCATCGATTCCATTTCATTCCACTCAGAAAAGAAGAGGAAGCGCCAAAGGACTGTCTTTTGAATACTAGCTACAACGCGTTGGGGCCCGAAAAGTCGCCATTGCGACTGGGATATCGCGCCTTCCGCTCCGCTGAGGGCTCCCGTCGCAAACGGCGTTTATCGGGATTGATTTTCTACCCTGGCGCTCACTCTTGCAGAAACCGCAGATTTGCTTCCACCGCCGTATAATCCCAGGAAAAACAGATTCTTCCTGCGAGGAGAGAAGATGGCGAGTCACATCTGTTCATGCTGCATAGAAGACATCTTCCTCAAAGCGACCGTCGACAAAGAGGGGCTGCCTGCAAAGTGTGATGCTTGCGGAGTCGAGCAGCTGAAGTCAATTACAGTTTCACGTCTTGGCAAAATCTTGGAGCCAATACTTCGGGATCTCCTTGCATTGAGCGATGAGGTCAGACGCTTCTCGTCTGAGGATGATGAAAACGGCCATCTGGAGCAAGAGGGCGACGACCTTGACTACTTTGTGCAGGACATCTTAGGTCAATACTTCGACTTCAACGACGAGATTGTAGAGGCAGTGATTGACGCGGAAGGATGCTGGCCTCCCGACGGTGACGAGGCCTTCTTCAGTGCAGCACACAGCTATGTCAGGCTGTACGCGTCTTATCAGAACCATGCGACCACTTGGAGGCATCTGGATAGGGAAATCAGGCAAACACGCCGATTCTTCAGCTTCAAGGTTAAAGAATTTTTCGATGAATTATTCAGTGACATCGAAACCCTGCTCACCTATGCGGAGAGGACAAGGGACGACGGCATATTAGTCCAATTTCTTCCGGCAGGCTCTCCATTTTATCGCAGCCGCATATGTGATTCAGATGGCCTGAGAAGGAGAATGATCGAGCAGCCCTACAAGCACGTCGGGCCGCCTCCTCAAGGTAGTGCACGTGCAGGCCGCATGAATGCCGATGGGATTTCCTTGTTTTATGGAGCACGGGAGTTGGAAACCTGTCTCGCTGAAATCCGTCCTGCGCTTCGAGTCGAGACTGGTACGATCACTGTCGAAACAACAAAGCCGCTTCGCGTGCTCGACTTCACCCGGTTTGAGAATGCCAAGAAGTCACTTAGTTATTTTCAGCCGGATTATAAGCAACAGGCCGCACGATTCGCGTTCCTGCGCCAGTTAGGCAACTTGATTTCTCGTCCAGTGATCCCAGGGCATGAAGCAGAATATTTCATCACTCAGGCGATGACGGAATATCTCGCGCACGAACATTCGAACCCCTTTGATGGCTTGTTCTACCCGTCTGCCCAACGAGCAGAAGGAACAAATGTCGTTTTGTTTCCGCAGCCAACTCCCAAGGGGATCAAGTTTCCAGCTAAATACAAGGATGGGAGCATCATTTTTCACAAAACCATTCAGATCGAATACAAGCATAAAGAGCTGGCACTCCGACTTGGAGCAAAGGGTGCCGAGCCTGATTGGGAATGGTGGGAGGATCAGGACTGAATCAATGTAAGCGCCGCAGGTTAGGAAGGGAGCGTTGCCCCGCAGGTGGCACCACTCCATTTACTTTGAATGACACCTGGATTTGTACGCGAAAGATGCGAGATCGTCATTGCGACCAAAACATACATCGATAAGTCCTCGAAAGTCGGCCAGTGTCATGGGATCCTGGGACTGAATCTGGGATCGAAGATCCCGGGCGCCATCGGCGTTTAGCAGGACTTAGGCACAGGAGCCCGGGGCAAGCTTGGCCGTTCGCGCCTTACGGGAGGTGACGTCGTGTATCCATAAACCGAATGACCGAGAATGGTGGGGATCGGGCCACAGCCGAGGGGAAAGTCGCTTTGCGTTAGAGCTTGAGAGCGGCGGGGGTACCCGATGTCATTTTCGATATGGCTAGATGCACAGCACCCGTAAGGGGCCATCGCTCAGCGGCCGCCGCAGCGGACTGCCCGGCATGTGGTAGTCGCTATGGCCGCTACGGCGGCTACAGTTACGGAGCGTACTCGGCCCCGTCCTACTCCTCGTCGGGCAGTAGCGGAGGCGGCTGGAGCAGCGGCGGCGGATCCGGTAGCAGCGCAAGGCCGCGCTGGTCGCGAGCCGGTTCCTCCCTGGCGTACACGACCGCTGAGGTGCGTTCACTCACGCCGGTCCGCGAAACCGTCGAAAGACTAGCGCCGTTGCCTGAAGGTAGGGACTTCTTCCTCTGCCATGCGTGGGACGACCGAGCAGGAGCCGCCAAGGAACTGTACGATCTGCTCCAGTCACGCGGTGTCTCGGTCTGGTTCAGCGAAAAAGACATCGACCTCGGTACACCGTTCCTTCGCGAAATCGACAAGGGATTGGCAAAGTCGAAAGTCGGAATCGTGCTGGTGACGCCTGCGCTGCTGCGCCGTCTCCAGGGAGAGAGTATCGCCGACAAAGAGCTATCGGTACTCCTAGCGCGTGAGCAGCTAGTCCCCGTGGTGCACGGCACGACGTACGAAGCTCTCCGCGAAATCAGCCCCCTGCTCGCCTCGCGAAACGGCCTGAGTACTGTAGAAAATCCAATGGCAGACGTCGCGGCCAAGCTCGCCGAGCTCGTCGCCCTTCGAACTACTTGAATACGGCTACTTTAGCGTCTGAGTCAAGTAGTAGCAGATCGCCAGCTCCGCCGCATGATCGTACGAATGCTGCTCCCGTTTGGCTACGCCATGCCGTGCAGCTTGAGGTAATGCAGCAACACTTGCGAGCCAACCGTAGGTGCGACTTTCTTTACTATCTCCCAGCCGCCTTTAGTGATCGTGCTGAGAGCGTGCTTGACTCCGTGTTCATCGTTGCTCTGCGCTGCCCTCTCGGCTGATGCGAGAGAACCCAGCACTTCGTCAGCTTCGAGCGATTCGGGCTGAGCTTTCAGCGCCGCGCGAATGGTTGCAAGCTCTTGCTTCAATCCGCTCATGTCGCCAATTTGCAGAATGTTCGTATGCGTATCGCCGAGCTGCGACACGCTACTCCCTGGGCCGCTCTGGTTGATGTGCTGGATATAAGTTGTCGCGCTGCTTGAGTTGCGGGCGCTGGTGATCGGAGGGGGAATGAGTTCAAGGATACTGCCTGGCTCTCTCCTGCTGCCATACTTCGTATCAATCGTGTGCATGTACTGAGACATGAAAGTGCGTTCATCATCAACCTGCGTAACAACTCCGTCGATGCCTGGATTGATGATCCTCACCCGCTCACCAACAGCGAAGCGCTTAGGTGGTTTGTACGCGGGAGCCTTTGCAGCCTTATTTGCCATATCCTCTGCCCTCTTTTTCTCGTCCGCGACGCGGGCTGCTTCTATCATTACCGCAATCTTTGGCATGATACTAAAGCGCTTGTTACTCGCTTGCTGATTGACCGCTTGAACTGCGGACGCGGGCATGCGGAAACCTGCCACTCCCGTTCCCTGCGCTTGGATGATATTGCGGTAGAAAGACGGTGTGTTTTCGGCAAGCCTGCGTTGTCGAGGATACCTGGTTTAATTCCTGGGGACTTTGCCGCGACGACGAGCGGGTAAGAGCATCTGGTTGACGCTGTCGATCGAGAAGGCCAGCGGGTCGAAGTCATAGCCGAGCCAGTCTCTCAGTTCTTTGTGCTGTTTGTGGTTGGGGTCAGCGATGGCCTCAACGAGATCATAAAATCCTGGAATGCCCCCACAGTCATCCGGCGGGCACGCGAGTTGACCATCCGTGCAGACCGGATAGCTCGCAATCGGATCAACTGGAAGCTGTTTCTCCAGGACGATGGTGTGCTCCCAGCTATCGCCGAGGTCATAGGTATAGATAAGCTTGGTGCCGGTCTTCCGCAGTACCTCGGAAAGACGCACTTTGCGCTCGTTTTCGACCGGATCCATTCCCATGCTCCGATATTCGGGGTCTGGCTTACCGAAGTATTGTTGGCCAGCACGGAACTCGTGCATATGTCCGCCCTGCCACCCCATTGAGGTTTGAACTGCATCGTGCAGCTGCGCCAGCGTCAGAGACGAGAGAACAAGCAGACGGCGCCAGATTGGCGGTTTGGTGCCAAGCAGAGTGACCTTGATTTGATAGATGTCCTTCCACCCCAGCGACGAAGACCTGTCGCTGGGGACCCCGGTCTGAGAACTCGCGATCTTCTTCGTTGCCATATCAGCCCTTTTCCGATGTTAAGATTCGGCGCACGGAAGTGCGACCGATGTTGAGGCGGCGGGAGATTTCAGATTTGCTAAGGCCGGCGCGAACCATTTTGGCGCGTTTCTGTCCCTGGCCGAAAACCTTCCCGGATTTGCTGATGCCGGACCCTTGTTTTACGGGCACTTCACGAAGCTCCCTGCGTGTGGCCGCAGAGTATCCTTTCCGGCCATTAGGGATTCATCATAACTCTGCAGTCCGCGCCAGAGTTTCGCGATAATTCCACGGCATCCATTCCGCGGGGCAGGCGGCCAGTTCCTGCGCGTGACGCTGCAGCTCGACCAGGTAGTCGAAGGAGTTCGCTCCACATAACTGGCAGGTGTGGATCAGGCTCATGAACAGATCGCCGACACGGGCGCCGTTCTCAGTCTTATAGAAATAACTGTTCTTTCGATGGAGTATGGCCCGCTTCAAGATGCGCTCGACGGCATTGCTGTCGAGCGGGGCGCCAACCTGGCGCAAAAACAAAGTCAGGCGGTTCCATCGCTTCTTCATATAGGTGATGGCTTGCCCCAGCCCGGAGTTGGGCTCCACCTTGCGCTCCGCGAACTGCTCGTCCAACCACTTCTCCAGCTTTTCCATCAACGGACGACTGTGCGCCTGGTGATAGGCCAACCGTTCCTCGGCCGACATCTCCTGCCGCCGGCAGAAGACGTCATGCTTGTAGACCTCGCGCAGGGTTTCCAGAAGGTACCGGCATTCGTCGGGAAACCTGGTCACCACGTCCACAAACTTGCGTCTTGCGTGCAAAAGACAGTTGCCCACGATGGTTTCAAACTCCTTGGGCAGGTTGCGCTCCAGACCGTCGCACATTTGGATAGGTGGTCCATTTTCCTGTGCCCTCTGGGCCAGCACGTCGGTCAGATTTTCGCCCGCATGCTTGCGTCCGGTGAAGAACAGGGCAATCTTCTGGCCCGCCCGCGTGGACACGATTCCCGAGGTGAAGATCCCGGTGCGCTCGGAGTTCTCCTCCTTCTCCGTCGCGGTTTGCCCGGAATCGCCACGCCGCTGGTCTTTGCCCATCAGCGCCAGAATCTTCATGGTCGTGTCGTCGTTGTAGAGGACCTCCCCTTGGGCTGCCTGATGGATCAGTTCCTGATAAGCGGGCTGCAAGGCTGGCGCCGTCCTGGCCATGATCTCCCACTGGGTCGAGGCCGGCAGCGGAGTGCCCAAGTTCCCCTGCAACCCCTGCAGCCGGTGAAACGGTAATCCACTGCCGTACTTCAGCAGCGCGATCATGCTGGCCGCGGTAGCGTCATACTTGTCCGGTCCCGCGCGGGCGGGAGCTTCGGCGGCGAACACCTCGCCACAGAGATTGCAGCGGAGCTTTTCCAGTTCGTAGACGGTAGCCGCCACGGGCGCTTGCCCCACCAACCGTACCAGTACTCCCGGTGTCATCGCATAGACCTTGCCCTTTTGGCACTTGGGGCAGCGGTCGCCGGGCTTCAAGGTGGGATGTTTGACCTTGACCTTCTCCGCCCCGGCATAGGCCTCGGCGCCGTTGCGGCCGTGGCCTGGAGTTGGCTCCGATTCTTCCGGCTGCGGCGAGGGCGCTTCGTTCGACTGCTCCTGGGTGGCCGGGGACGCGGGCGAAGTTACTGCCTGGTTAGCCAGACTCTGCAATACCTGCCGGGTCTTTTCCGTGCCGGCCCCGAATATAATCTGCCGCAGCCGTTGCAAGGTAGTGTTCTTGTTCTCCAGCAACTGCGTCATGTAAGCCAGGGTCTCCAGGACGGCGTGCAGCTTCTGGTAATCGTCCTCGGCCAGCGGCGCCGTAAGCGCGCGCTCCAGGATCTTCTCCAGCTCCTGTTGATTCAACTCCAGCGGTGAGATCGTGGGCGGCACGGCTTAGTCTCCGATCTTGGCCAGCCGCTGCCGGAAATCCCGGCAGAGCGGATAACCCAACACTTCCTTGACAGGAAGTGTCGCCTTCTTGGTCGGGGCATTGTTTCCACGACCGGTGGTGCGGCCTAACAGAACCCAGTTGGCGGCCCGATAGCAGGTGCCGCGGAAACGTTCGGGATCGACGAAGGTCTCCAGAAAGTACACCGGATGTCCATAGACAGCGGCCCAGTCGGCGGGCACCCGTTTGGCCATCTGCCCCAGGATGTGCGAAGCCAGATGCTTCACGGAAATCCAGGGCAGAATGAGAAACCTGGTGTTATAAGCCAGCAGACGGATATTCCTTCGCCGCGCGGCGGCCGACCAACCGATGAAACGGTCGCGGCTGCCGAGATGACGTGGCGCCGACGACCACGCCACGCAGGCGATGGGGCGCGACCGCGTGAACACCAGATACTTAAGTTGTTCTCCAACCGGTTGCGTGTACTGAAGGTAGTGATACTGCTCCATCAGGCTGTTGAATAACGGCTCTTCTGGAGTGCGCCGCACTTGCCGAAACTCCAGCGGCTGGATCTCGCTCAGCCTGGCCGTCAGGGGTTGCGCATCGACCGCGACCACGGCGGGTCGATTCCGTTCCGCCAGCGGATTGCGCGGAATCCGCCGCACCGGCGGTAGTTGGATCAGACCTTCGCGGTGCAACTTCAACATCAGTCCGCGGCATACCATGTCGCGCAGTGCACCGTTGGGTTGGATCCAGTTCCATGCTTGGCAGAGCAACTTGGAAAGCTCACGCCGGCTGGCCGCCGGATGGGCCGCGATGAGCTGCTGAATGAAACTTACATCCGCGTCGGTGATCGGCCGATGCCGATAGGCAAGCTTAGCTCCCATGAACAGCAGCGTAACCGAGTTCGAAATGGAACGCAAGTCTTTTCTGCTGCGGGCAAGGAAAGCAGAACTTAGGTCGGCAAAGAAAGAGGACGCCACGCGGGAGGAACTTTTGCGGACGCTGGGTCGCCACCCATGATCAGCAGTTGAAACTCGTGCGCTGCCAGCTTCTTCGCCATCCCCGTCGCACTGACCGGCCAAAAGTGGAAGCGGCCCGCCGACAGACGCCGATGGCAGAGCCAAAACGCCGACCCGTCATAGGCCAGGATCTTAATGGCCGTGCTTCTCCGGTTGCGAAAGACATACAACGTGCCGGAAAAAGGGTCGCTCTGGAGTTGCTGTTTGCACAGGCGAGCCAAGCCATCGATCCCGCGGCGGAAATCGACCGCCTCCACCGCCATCAGGATGCGCGTCTGCGGCGTGGCCTGGATCATGCCGGCTCCCACAACGAGCGGCTCAAGCTCGCCAGATCCGGGGCCGCGGTCCCTTTCCACTGGATGCGCAGCTTGCCACGCGGCCCTTCCAACTCAATCACACACTCCAATCCCCCCATCGTCGCAGGTGCGACCAACTCCACAAAAGAGGTTCGGGGTGTCTTGGCTGCACTCCCCCGTCTGCTCACGACCGCCGATTCCGCCAGCCGTCGCAGCTTGCCGTATTCCAGGTGTAAAACCTCCGCCGTTCGGCAGACCCCATGCTCGTTGGCTAGCTCTGTCGCCGCTCTCCACAGGCCTTCTGGAATCGGCTGGCGGCCAACATGGGACTTCCTCCAGCGCTCGAATCGCCCATGGACTTTCCGCATCCCTACCGGAACTTCTGGTCTTTTGGCCATCGTCGCTTCTCCCTGCCCCCTCGGGCACAAGACCGACGTTACCAATTCCAGCTACGCAGAGTCACGCAGGCTCACCGGAAGGACACGAAAGACGTAAGCATTTCCTTCGCGGCCTCTTCCAACGATGCGCAGAACGGTCGTGTCAATGGGACTTCGTAGAGTTTGCATGTTGCTAGTGCCTCTTCCATGTACCCATACGCAAGCGCGTCAGCGAACTGCGTTTTCAGTTCGCTTCGTTGCTTGAGATACAAGCCCGAATGAAACAGATTCTTCTCAGCAGCCATGCCATTCAGCTCGTCTAGTCGCTTAGCGTCTAGCTCCCGCTCATGCGCATCGCGCACATTCTTCATATTGATGAAGTGTTTGCGTGTCTCTCCCGGAAGAATGCTTAAGAGGTCGCTCATGACTCTTCAAATTATAGTGAGCGGCGGTGCTGTGAATTAGCCTGCGTTCACCAATTGCGGCCCTGGCTTGCTCGCTTCAAAGCCATAGATAGGCTTATTAGCTCGGACGGTCGCCGCGACGTATGCGGGTGGGAAGTGCGCATAGTGCTTTTCGACCATGCGCGAACCACTGTGGCAAAGCTGGTGAGCGATTAGAGCTTAAGGATGGGATCCCAAGACCCGTTCCGCTTCGCGTTTCACAACGTTGCTAGGCAAATCGGTATTGATAAGTCAGCATTGCGACAGGAATCTCATGTCCTGCGGCCAGGCTGGGGTCCGAGGGGCTCCCGAAGCCTTCGGCGTTTGCGAGGAGTAATTCGGCCAATTGCGCTTCGTCCAGAATCCTCACACCGCTAGCAGATCACACAACGTGCAAAGCGCTCGGATTCGGATCTGAGCTGTGCGTATCCAGGAGCGGACCAGAGGGTATCGTCATTGAGTTCGATACATTTCTCTGCAACTGCCCAGGGTCTGCCATCTGGTCCTGCTGGGCCAAGTCAATTACTCGCCCTCATCACAGATGCGCTGTATACGGGTTCCTCTCCATACGCCAAAGAACGCATACGCTCAACGCCTTAGACACTCACCGCACTCACCGTGTTTGCCGTATTCGCAAGAACTCCAGGGCAGTCGCGCGATGCAGCTTGCCCTGCTCGAAGTCGATCTGGCTTTGCGAGTCCAGTATGCAAGCCAGGCACGCCTCCCGGCAGCGTTGCTGATGTCCTGAATCCCCTTCAAGCAGTTCCAATGCCCTCCTGACCCAGAGGTCCTGCTGCTCAAGCAAGGAAGCGATGTGCCCGGACCCTCCCGGGGCGCTGTCGAAAAGATATGCACGCCACTGATCGCCCACGCCCCGCTCGAAGCTCAGGGATATCTCCCGAACATCGGCTTCCACCAGTGCCGCACCGGAGATGCGCAAGGCATGACCCAGTGTGCGAGCGATCCGCTCGCTATCGTCCCGGGAGTGGTGAGGCGTAAGCATGGTCTGGACTTCAATTTGCAGAACGTCGGTGTCGTTCTCCGCGCCCAGATACTTGTTGCGCAGAACCGGAGTGACATTGCTGCTCCAGCAGCGCTGCGAGAACTTGCGCGACCACAGTGGAGCATGGTTTTCAAACCCCCGGGGCAGGTTCTTGCGTCCATCCCCCTGCGCGTCTTCACAATCCGCGTATCCGCATGCGGTGCAGATCGCAAAACCGAAGCCCGATCCCTGGTTCACGGCGAAGATTGTGCCGCCTTCACAGAACTTGGCGCTCAGGGTCTCAATTCCCCCGAACGCTTGAAACTCCTGCAAGCCCTGGCGATTCACGAAGTCGACCGTGGAAGTAAGTTCCGCGAGACCGACGCGTTCCGGGTCCCCGGACCAGCTCGGCGGATCCCACGCCGCGCAAGAGTAACCAAATCGTGGGATCAGCGCATCCTTGCCCTTGTTGCTTCGCAGGCAAGCCGAACAGACCCTGCACTGCGTAGCCTTGTCGTGCGCTTCGTAGAAAACGTGCCCCTCGGTGCACTCGAAGCGGAACTTGACCAGTCCGAATCCGCCGTCCGCTTCAAAGCTGCGAACCATTCCATGAGAGGAGTAAATGCGGCCGCCGGCCAGCAGCTTTGAACTCGGCACGTATTCGTTCAGGGCCAGGATGCCGTCCCGCTCCAGCTTGACGGGAATTTGCCCGTGCTTTCCTCCGCCCTGCGGAACCCTCAGGGCCTGGACCCCGATCGGGAATCCATACCGTGGCAGAACCCGGGAGGTTGCGAGGGATTCAATGACCGAAGTCCGGGAGAGCTCAACGATCTGGTGGGCGATCGCGTTCCGGAACGAACTGTCGGTAGCGCTGTCCCACTGCTTCAGAAGAAGCTTGTAGGACGCAATCCAGGCCTGGGAATGCTTATCGAACGCCGCCTTCGCGGTGCCAATCAGATCTTTGGGAGGCCTCCCGGCCAGAGGAGTTGCATCGAGCAGCGCGCCGAGGGCCGGCTCGATCGAGGACGGGTCAGAAAGAAGATGATCAAGAAAATGAAGGAGCTGTACATAGAGTGGAGTTGTGGCTTCCCTGGCGGCCAGCCACACGGGACGCAGGTCCGTGAAGCCCGAGTAAGGCTCCGCATCAACCTTGCGGGAGGCACCGCCGGAGCGCCCGGGTTCACGGGACTCCACATGGCAGAACCACCCCATTTTGCCAAAGGCGTCCATGGCACCAACAATGCGGGAAGGGAACAAGGTCCGGAAGAATTCACCAAGCAAAAACGCATTCAGGTGCAAAACCGCAAACCGTTCCCGGAGAAGGATTGTGGGTTTGCGCAAATCCTTGCGGAACATGGCTCCGAAATCCTTAAAGACGGCTTGTTCATAGCCCAGCGACCGAGCAAACAAAGCAACCAGCGTTGAACCATCATTGCGCCGTCCCGCTCGACCGCTTCTCTGGGTATAGTTCGCTCTTCCCGGCGGAACATTGGCCAGTAGAACCCCGGAAAGACTGCCGATATCAATGCCGATCTCCAAGGTGGTCGTCGCGCTGAGGATGTTGCGCGCACCGCGCTTGAACAGGTCCTGGAGGCGGGCAGTCTCCTGGGGCGCAAGCTGTGCGGAGTGTTCCTCGGCCCAAAGAGCCCAATCGCTGCCGCGGAACCGCGCGAAGTCCACTCGCTCGCGGCGCAGGGCTGGATCCTGGTCGAGGTTCTGGTGGGAAACCGGTTCAAGAACAGGCTCCAGAGGGGACTTGAATTCCCCTGGCGCGCGCCCGAGAACCGAACGAGGCCACACGGCGCCGGTGACCCTCGACCGGAACAGCAAGAGCGGCTTCCTGAGCCTGAGGTTCTTAAACACGATGCGGAACACATCCACCCGGGCAGTTCCCGCAATTCTCGAATCATGTTCAAGCCAGTCCAGTCCGTGTGTACGAGCCCCATCGAGGAGCGCGTCAAAAGCGGCGCCGAGAAGCTCTATTGCGGCCTGCTCCACGCGGTCTTCCTCGAGACCGATCTGACGAAGAACATCCTTGGCAAAAGAGGCGCGCTCGGAGCGCAAGGCCTCCCGGAACATGGGCTCTATGCGAATCCCTGTCTGCTCGCGAGCGACCCAGCGCCCGATCGGGAAGGCGAGAATCGAATCATCGTCCCGGCTATCGTGACGGTTCTCATCGAAGGTGATGATGCCGTTCTTCCGAAGCGTGTCGCAGATTGCGGAAAGGAAATCCGGCCAGATGGCGTTCAGCTGGGCCTGTTCCGTTCCGGTAAGATGCTGAAGCCGAGGGGCCATGCAGACCTCGATCGAGGGATACATGACCTCCGCCATTCCCAGTGTTTCCAGCGAGTGCGACCGGCGCAGCAGAAACTCGGTTGCCATAATACGCAGGGTGTCGCTCTGCATCGCCCGGGCATTTTCTTCCCAGAAGCCTTCCCATTTTTCCAGCCAGTTCGTATTCGGCAACGCGAGTTGTTTGCCCGCGCTCTCGCGGGCGAAAAACTGCATCAACTCGGCGCGGTCTTTCATAATTGCAGACCAGGCAAGCATCGAGCGGCCCTGCCGTGCGATCTCTAGTTCCTGCCTCTTCTCGTTCAATCCCTGTTCAAGCGCAGCCCGAACGGCGGGCCGCGCATCCTGCAGTTCGGCCTCGAACTCTCGAATCTCGTGCTCAATGGCCGGGATATCGATTGGAGCATCGAGAATTCGGGTCATCAGCACTCTTCCCAGAAGATACTCGTGCTGGTAGGTGAGATGGGGGCCAAGCCTGGCGGCTTGGCGGCGGCTGTCGCTGAACGCCAGCAGCTGGCGGCCGCCGGCGGGAAGAATGCTTGCCATGACCTTGTCGGCGCTGCAGGGCATGGCTGCAAGGACGCTTTCGGCCACCGTGGGTACAGTCAGGGAGTCGGGGAGGCGCATGGGATCGAAGTAGCTCGGATCGGCTTTGCAGTTCGGGCACTCATCGACTTGAATGATGTACACGACCCGAGGGCCATCGCTCGCGAGCAACTCCCGCGTGTCCAGGTCAACATTCCATCCGGGTCCATGATCATTGCCGTCGTCAGGCCGGAAGAACAAGTGCTTTGTCTTGTCTTTTCCGGCAGGAGGGGCCTGAATATTCTTGTCCCATCGAGTACGCACCCGGAGCGTTCTCTCAGTCTGGCTGCCGGCAAGCACCCACTCGCCGCAGTTCTCGCAAATTGCCAGGGTCAGGGTGGCCGATTCACACGCGGGGCAAACCTCCACAAGGTCTGGAATGAGCATCCCCGCCCCAGGCACTAGCCTGTGCTTCTCGCCGCTGCAGGCCGGATTCAGGCAAACGCTGAAATGACCGGGGGCGCGAACCTGCAGGTGGAGCTTGTGGGGAATCAGCGGAAGCGACTGGGCCTCTGACCGGGCACGGGCGCATAATTGGAGGAGCGCCGTGACGGCCTTGTCCGCGCTGCCGGCCGGCAAATCGGGGAAAAGTTCCTTGCTGATATCCCTGAGCCGCACTACGGACGATCCGTCTTTCGATCGCGTCCAGAAAAACTCGTCCAGCTGATGCACCAGTGGCGCGCGGGAGAGTGCATCGTGAAGCACCCGGGCAGGGGACACCTCTGTTGCCAGTTCTTCTACAACCACCGGGGAAACAAGCGGTGCCACGCAGGCCCAGGCAGCATCGGCAAGGACGGGATCACTCGTGAGAGTTTTGGATTGCGTATCCAGCAGAACCGCCGATTCAAGGGAGCTGGCATCGATGAGTTCGGGATCGACCTTCTTAGCAGGAGGCTCGGCGGTTGGAAGCTCGCGCCGGTGGGGCATGCCGTTCACGCAGCGGATAAGATCTGGATTCTTCGAGAAGAGCCGGGCGCCGAAGGATTTCAGGTCGGCACGGGTTCCGCCCAGGGTTGCGGATGTCGCGATCTGAAGAACACTGTCCGGTCGCACTCCGCATCGAAGAAGGGTCCTGCGGAGAAGGAGACAAATATCCGCGGCCAAAGTCCCGCCATAAAGGTGGACTTCATCGAGGACGAAGGCGCGTAACGCAGACCCGAAAAACGGCGCGTCCTGGGGCCGGCAGAGCATGTACTCAAGCATGGAGTAGTTCGTGATGAGGAT
The DNA here is from genome assembly GCA_903828675.1 of uncultured Acidobacteriaceae bacterium. Classification (GTDB taxonomy): domain Bacteria; phylum Acidobacteriota; class Terriglobia; order Terriglobales; family Acidobacteriaceae; genus Telmatobacter. The sequence continues at coordinate 11,719 of CAIKND010000240.1, read as the reverse complement.
GTCCGGCGGATTGGCGCGGCCATCTTCCCGCGTGCAGACGCGGCATGGAGGAGGATTTGAGTTTGCCAGGGAAGACCGATTGTACTCGCGCCGGTCTTCCGGCGTCTCCGACGTGAAGTGCATAAATGTCACTGAGTTGGGGCCGTGGGGCTGATCCTCTAGCCAGAAACTGAGGCGTTCCACCTGGTCATTAACCAGCGCGTTCATCGGGTAGAGAAAGATGGCTCGAACGCCACGTTCCTCCGGCTTCCGTGGATTACGGAACAGGTCGTTGAGGATGGGGAGCAGAAAGGATTCCGTCTTGCCAGCGCCGGTGCCGGCGGTCACGAGGATGGACGGGCGGTCCTTTCCGTCCGGCCCATGCTTCTCGATGGCTGCATGCAGGGACTCCACCTGATGGAGATAAAGTTCCCGGTCGCTCGGGCACCGGTGCGGAGCATCCAGCAGGTGCATGAGATCCCGGTCGAAGAGGCCTGCTTTCACCAGGGATTCGAGTGTTTGCTTATTCTTTTCACTGGGGAAAAGGCACTCCACCCAGAACTGGCCGACCACGCCTCCGGAAAGTTCGTTACTTTTCCAGGCCTCCCGGCACAGGTTCATGAGCTGGTCCGATCGAAGCGGCCGATAGCTGGTCGCAAGCGCGACAACGCGCTCGCGAAGATCTCTCTGGGCAGCCAGCGCATCCAGTTGCAGTTGAGACTCCAGGAGATCGGCGATCATCCGGCGCTCCGAAGCCCTTTGAGGGCCAGCAGGTGAGAAACAAGATAGGCAGAGCAGGCTCGCGAACGCGAAACCGCTATCTCAAGCCTCCGGGTATCGCAGAGTAGCCCATGATACATCGCCTCCGCCGGCTTAACGACGTTCTCGCGGAAGTAAGCCTCATCGAGCGGGCTGCGATCTTTCCAGCTTCTGAGTTCTGACAAGGCGGTCAAAAGGAGCGCATCCAGCATCTTGCAGTCCGGGGTAAATACGCCGGCGCTGCGTTCTATAAAGTCTCTCGTAACCGCAAACAGCGAACGGTATTTGGACTCAATAGCGCTGATCATCGCCGGATCGGGTCCCCGCCGGAAAAGATTGCCCCGCATGACGATGGGCACCTCCGCCTCTTCAGAACTTAAATGACCGGAAAGAATCTCAATGATCACCTTCGCGAGAAGCACGGGATGCGAGTAAAGAAGGATCCTTGCAGGAGGAAAGATTCGGCCTGCCTCCATGGATTTCAATATGGCTTCTCCCTGGGTGGCCCAAATCGTCCTGCAGTCTTCCGGAGAAGGAGAGTAATCCCATAGGAAGGTGCGGATCGGACTCGAAATCGCTTTTTAGCCATTGTTGCACGTAACGGTCCAAAGCTGCACAGAGCTGCAAAATATCCGATAACTAGCTTATATTCTACTGCTTGCAGGTAGAGCCTATTTTGCACCTCGCTGCACCGTCCTGCACCGAATCTCAGTTCAAACTGACACCAAAACTGACACCAGAATCGCTACCGACTTGCATGGTGGGCACGACCCGATGCTTCAGAAATCACCCGAATCCAGCTTTGTGAATACAGCACCATTCGCCGCCCAAATAGTCTCTCGACGATCCATGTCGAGCGGGGTGCAAATGTCCCCGATAGAAACGGGCAGGCAGGTCTACCCGTGGCTCCCGTTGCAGCGCTCGGCGCCTGGCCGCCTGTTTGCCATCTCCCCCGTCGTACTGGGCCCGATCATCCCCCGGACCATCAACGCCGGCGGGCCCGAACGGCGCATCGGCCTTCTGGCCAATACGACACCCGTGGCATACACGAAGATGATGGCGACGGCGATCATGCCGGCGGCCAGACTTGAACCGCTGGATCGGCCTTGGCAAAAGCGCTATGCTCGAAAGGCCCCTCGATGGCCTCATGCCTCCAGGCCCGTGCGATTGTGTGGCGAGTAGCGACATGGCACGAACGTGCGATAAAGTGGCACAGGGATTCCGGCTTTTTGAGGTTCGAAGTTTAAACGTGGCCTCCTAGCCCAGGTGGATAGAGCAGCAGTTTCCTAAATCGGATATATTGTTGATAATACATCACTTAATGCAATCCTAATGCAAGCAGAAGTATCCAAAATAAAGGACTTAAAGGAGCGTGTGGGGGCTAATGTGGGTGAGAATTTGTGTGGGGAGACGCAGTCTATCTTGGTATTCATCCACTGTTGCTATCTCGTAATCCCCAAGAATGACGCGCACTTGAGGAACTTTGCTTCGAAATTGTTGTGGGTTGAGAGCACTGTTGCTCAGGAAGAGAAATGAGCCCTGTGGGATGCGTGCCAGGAGAGTCGGCCACAGCCGTTCGCGACGCGGAGGACGACCTGCGGTAGCACCCGAACGACAGATACCCCTCACGGGCCTTTTGGAACACCCTGCGCGCGGTTCTACGGCTTGGGCGAGGAGCCTCTTGCTGGATGGGTTTCTGGGCAACTGCGTCGCCATTGTGAGGGCCGCGGCGGATTCTCGCTTGATTTGGGCTTCTTTCGAAACCGAACGTACGTGGGTGCCGTTATGAGTAGCCATGCTGATCATCCGCGCAGCAAGCCACAGACGTGGTCCAGAACAATGCCACGGGGCCAAAACTACGAAAGACCACGCCACCCCTTGTTGCGGGATAACGTGGTCTATTCCGTTCAGACGCTCGCCTGTCGGACTTCAGGGACTTAGTGACCGCCCGTCAGAATCGCATCGCTCAAGTTCGATTGGGCAAAAAGGGTCGCTTCGCCGTATGGAGTCTGTTCTGAGCTGTGAAAAACAGGACTGGCCGCGGGTTCAGTGGCAGCCCGAAGACGCGATTACACAAATCTTCCCTGAACTGGATGATTCCTCTGTCTCGCACGGCTGTGGAGTTCTCTCGGTCATGAAGAGGGAGACTGGTCAATTGGGATGGGTCTTGCTCTTTGCCGTCCCTTCAGCGTTCAATATTGACGCTTGCTGCATCAGGCGGTGACAAGGTCATTAGGCCGAGAACAGGCGACCTGCCCCTGGATCCAACTGTAGGTCTTCGCTAGCCCCTCCCGGAGTGATCGCGATGGCTTCCAGCCGAGCTTTTCAGCAATCAAGCGATTGTCGGAGTTCCGGCCTCGCACTCCTAAGGGGCCAGAGATATGCTTGATTGTCAATTTCTTCCCGGCGACCTCCATAATCATTTCCGCAAGCTGGTTAATGCTGACCATTTCTTCGGAGCCGATGTTCACGGGACCGGTAAACTCGGAGTCTACGAGGCGACGCACACCCTCGATGCACTCGTCTATAAAGAGGAAGGATCGGGTCTGGTTGCCATCTCCCCAGATTTCAATCTCACCGTGGGATTCGGCTTCGGCGACTTTGCGGCATAGCGCTGCAGGAGCTTTCTCTTTGCCACCGGCCCACGTGCCATCTGGGCCGAAGATGTTATGGAAACGGGCAATGCGAATCGCAGCCCCGTAGTTCCGCATATAGGCCAGATACAGTCGCTCGCTGAACAGCTTCTCCCAGCCATACTCGCTGTCCGGCGCGGCCGGATAGGCCGAGTCCTCAGAGCAATTGGGGCTGGAAGGGTCCGTCTGGTTGTACTCCGGGTACATGCATGCTGACGAGGAGTAGAAGAACTTGCGCACCCCGGCTTTGACGCCGAAATGGAGCGTATTGAGGTTGATGGTGGCTGAATTGTGCATCACATCCGCGTCGTGTTCCCCGCTAAAGATGTAGCCGGCGCCACCCATATCCGCGGCGAACTGGTAGATCTCATCGATGCCCTCAACCACATCGGCCACAACCCGCTGATCCCGCAGGTCACCGATAATGAACTCATCGGCTGGAAGGGTTGTGTATTCGTGATGCTTGAGGTCCACGGCGCGAACCCAATGTCCCTCAGCTTTCAGCCGCTTCACCATGTGCCCGCCGATGAAACCACCGGCGCCGTTGACAAGAATTCTCTTCATTTGTTCTCCTTTCGAGAAGATGCGTGGACAGGGTCGAGAGTCATAGGAAGTCTTTGGGGCTTGCTAACGTGAGGCAATCTAACAATGTAGTTATAACCAGGTCGCACGGGAGTCATCAACACTTAGCTTCTTGTCCTGCTTTGCTTGGGTCTTCATCATGCGCAGATTCATGCCGAGCAGGAGGCCCGCACCGACTCCGAACGCGTTCGCAAGAACATTTTGTGGCCGGGCGATCGAACCTGGAATCAATGTCTCCACAAACTCGATCAATATGCCCGCCATCACTACAAGGAGCGGGAGCAACACGCCCTGTCCCTTCCGGCAGCCGACAAAGGGAATGACAACGATCGTTGCGTAGGCCAGGAAATGTGCCCAGCGGCTCATGTCGCTGTTGCCTATGATCTGGTCAATCCAAGCTCCGCCTGGGAGAATCGAAGCGAACAACACCCCCGCTGCCAACACACACCAGAAGTAGGTCAATCGTTTATCTGTGAACATGGGCTCAAAACCTCAATCTTGGTAAATGGCTTCCAGTTGGCTCAGCTTTTGGTTAAATGTGCGTGAGACACAGTCAAGGAAGAGCACTGCATCCGCGCCCCGTCCCTCGGCGTCCGCTCGGCGCCAGAGACTGATATAACCCCGGCCCGGAAAATCAATCTGTGCATGCCATCCTGCATGTACTCCCCACTGACGTGCCACGTCATCAATTTTGAAATCGATTCCTGTAAATCCGAACTTTGGACAGGTACTGCAAAGCAACTCCCAACTCTGTTCAAGTGTCATCTCGGCATGCACCTCGATCTCGAATGCATCGAGTGCAAGCTCTGCGCTCAAAACGCTTCTGAAGGCTCCGCCTAGAACAACCTTGCGAGCGATCCCGAACTCGGTATAGCCGAGTTGCTGCAACCCTAGCCAGGCTGCGAGGCAGACAAGAACAATCACGAAATCGCGGTTTCTATTCTCGTTGACCGTCAACAAAAGAGAGACTATGGCGCCAACACCGCAAACAGCATAGATAACCAAGACAAGGCGTCGGGGCGTTAGGCCCTTTGATAGGAGTTTGTGATGAATGTGCGCGCGGTCTGCACCGAAGATCGGTTGCCCTCGGACAAGACGCCGAGCAACAGCGAGGCAGACATCGAGAAGGGGCACTGCAAGAACCAGCAGCGGCGCAGTCATACCCAGAAGCGTGGTGGACTTTTCGCTCCACACAGCTCCGCAGCACGCAAGCAAGAATCCTAGGGTCAGGCTCCCACAGTCGCCAAGGAAGATGCTCGCCGGATTGAAGTTGTAGCGAAGAAAGCCGGAAAGCGCGCCGGCCACCGGCACGACGGCCAGAGCCATGGGGAAGTTGTGACCTAGAATGGCCGCGATGAGCATGGTGATCGCGGCGAACAGACTGACTCCTGCAGCAAGCCCATCGACACCGTCGATAAGGTTGATCGCATTCGTGCAAAGTACAATCCAAGACAGGGTAACTACAAAGCTTACGGCGACACTAGAGAATGAATGCCCAACCAGCCCACTTACATGGATGCCGCCAAACCAAGCCAGTATTGCAGCGACGGCCTCAGCAGCCACCTTAATCCAGGGACGAACGCTAATGATGTCATCGATGAGTCCGATGCTGAACACGACGGCAAGGGCGGGAAGAATTCGAAGAACAAGGGGTAAACCCTCCCAGATAATTGCGCCCGAGCTGAATCTGACCAACAGAAGCAGCACGTATGCCGCGATGACTGAGACGAAGATGGCCACGCCCCCCATCCGTGGGATCGGAGCGCAATGAATCTTCCGTTGCTGGTCAGGTTGGTCCACGATCCCACAATGCCACGCTAGGTTGCGGACAAGCGGCGTCAGCAACAACGACAGGGCGAATGAGACGAAGCCGAGGAAGAGGAGAGAGTACATAGCGGTATCTTTATTGCTTATTGGACGATGCGATTCAGAGCCGCTCCGAGGATTCCTGAATTTGTGCTCTCACAACAGAAGAGAATCAGAAATCTAGAATCGGCTCGGGGTTGCATGGGTGATTCCGCACCAGATCATTGTGGGAGGATGGAATGCCACAATTCACGGTCACGGATTGGGACTAGTTGGGGCGAGGTGCCTTAACAGCGGCTCGGCTTTACGTGCGTGCCTATTGAGAGCTGTCATTAGAGGGCGTTCAATGAACGTAAAGCTCAAATAGCCGACTATGATCACAAGCGGAAGCGACACCACAACAACGGAGAGGATGGAAAATGGAATCCTCACCGCAAAGTGTGAGATCGTTCGCCCTACAATCTCGACGATTGCGAGGTGTGCTAAGTAAATAGAGTACGACCAATCTCCAACCGATTCGAACGGCTTGGCAAATCGGAAGATTGCCGAGCGTTCGAGCTCCATAAGGCCGAGCAAGAAAAGAGCGGCAAAGAGCCCATAGGTAGCGGGGCGAGCCCAGAGGGAGTTTTGAATCCACATTTGGCTTCCGCCATGCTCATGGTAGGTGAAAAAGATGATCCAACTTAACCAGACGAGCGAGACGGGGAGCAGGACAAACCCAACAAGGGGATGACCCGATGTTCTGCGATGAACGTGAAAAATTAGGCATCCGGCGAGAAATTCTAAAATCAAGGGCCCAGTAAGAAGGCCGAGCACTGGCCATCGCGGAAGAGTGAACAACATATTCGCCGCGACAATGCATCCTCCCCACAGGCAGAGGAATACTGGCGCAAACCGCTCGGGAATGAATAGCAGGATAAGGAAGAACATCAGGTAAAAGTACATCTCGTAGCTTAATGTCCATGCCTGCATTATCACCATTCTGGAATGAGTCGGGATAAGGAGAAATGACTCAAGGATGTCGACCCGATGCCCCGTGGAGTTGTTAAACCAGAGGGGGTTGTACAAGTAACCTGCCAAGAAGACAGCTGAGTACACCCAATAGATCGGGTATATGCGGAAGAGTCGACGCTTGAGGTACGTCCATGCTTTGCGCGGACTAGAAAACTTGCCTACGGTGACCGAAGAGATGACGACGCCACTAATGACGAAGAACAAGTCAACGCCGAGATTTCCGAACGCAAGGATGCCAGTCAGATGCGATGAGAAATCCTTTCGCTCGACATTGGAAAGATGGACAAGGACAACAAGCATTGCCGCAATTCCTCGGCAAGCCTGAATGCTTATAATGCGTTTTTTTGCATTCGCCACTACCTGCAGGCTCGAAGTATTGGTCAAAGGTCGCCCTTGTCTCTGTGGTGGTACCAGTGTCAAGTTCGCACTGGAGTGTCATGTTTCCAACTCGAAAGCGGCGCGAATCGCAGTGCCCCCGGGCGGCTTCACAGCGCCTGATCTGCAACAGTGGTCAAAAGTCGAACTGGATCAAATCCATTCGGGACACAGGGCCTGAGTACGGCTTGCTATGGGACCTGTTGACGGTTCAGATATTCCTTGCCTTCATGGTCCAGAACGTCAGCGTACACACTGTGAAGAACAGACATTTTGTTTGACCACGAATAGTCTCGACTGCGCCGAAGGGCACCCTGTGCGAGTCTCTGGCGCATCGCCTCATCCCGATATAGAGTACACAGAGCATCGGACAAGTCGGAGGCGATTTGGCCTGTGGTTCCTGGGTGTACTCTGATGCCGCACTCGTCTGTGACGAGATCGGCAAAGCCGCAATGATCAAGGCTGACCATGGGAAGTCCTAGTGAAATTGCTTCGACCGCGACGGTAGAAGTAAGGTCCTTGAGGCTAGTGATGGCGAAAACGTGCGATCTTCCCATCACAGCCAAGGATTGGTCACGCGGAAGCCATCCGTACCAATTACACCGGTCGTCAATTCCGAGTCGAGAGGCCATGGATCGCCAGGCCCGGTTGCAGGGCCCATCGCCAAGTATTTCGATGTTGTAATTGAGGTCTTTCGGCATTCGGGCCGCGGCCTGAAGCAGAAGATGGAGAGCCTTTCCTGGAAGGTGCATGCCGCTCCAACAGATTCTGAAAGGAGGCCCCTGTTCCCGCAGGTGTGGATCTGCGACGCCGAAGTCCGGAGGTCCCACTTCACAGATTACTCGGCTTTTCACCCGAAAGCGACTCCACAACTCTCTCTGAATCTCGGATGTAGCTGCGATAACCCCCTCCTTCGCAGTTCGTAATGCTCGTCTGGGGCCCCGCAGGGTTCTGAGTTGCAGCGAGTTGATGAGATTTCGCGCACCATAGTAAAGCGCACCTCTGAATCCCAGCATGGGGAGTAGCCGCCACGGCGTGTTCTTCATGCCACCAATCGGTCCCCACACAAAAGGAATCCCGAGCCGGTAAAAGCTTCCAGGGAATCGCCACCCGACATAGGTAATAAGATGCACCAAGTCGTAGCGGTTTTGTGCTAACTCTCGCTGAGCTTCACGAAAAGCATATCGGAGCCAATCCTGATAAGCGAGATTCATCACCGGTTTGGCAAGTGAGTCCTCAATCTTGAGCCATGTCCCCTGGGGGCGGTAATGCCAGGGGCGATTCTTAACGTATAGGAAGCGCAGACTCTCGCAACCAAGACCGCTGTGGTCTCTGAGCTGCCTGTCGATGCTTACTGCATTGTAATCCGCCGTGATTACCGTTACATCATGGCCAGCCGCAATAGCATTTACCCATCCCCACCCTACGCCGAATTCAGATCCTCTGGATGGATCGCAGGCATAGGCAATGGCAAGTATTTTTAGGCGGGCCATATCTGAGCTTATGCCCCAATCCTCTCCGACGTCTTTGATTCATTCATCCACGAAGGGACCGCAGATAATGGCTGAATCGCGAATCGTAGTCGCCTAGCCTTCATGTGAATAGTCAGGCTCTCCAGATACACATACACAGCGACCATGACCAGGAGATCGACGGCAAAGCTCGCTGTGGTGGTTTCCGGAATGGCGCGTACGGTGAAGAACATCATCACAGTGCCAGCCTCCAGCAAGCAGACTCGATCCTCCGGACTCAGCCTGGCTCTCCGTTTCTGGAGCCTGAAAAACAGCATCCATCCAGCGACCCATGAAGCGAAATACGGGATTGCGCCAATAATCCCGCCATTGAGAAGCGCCTGAAGATATGAATTGTGGACATGTTCATGGATGATCAAGCGATCCGCCCATTGGCCTCTCCCAAAGAGCGGAGCATCCTGAATGGCAGCCAAGCCCTCCTGGTACGCGCGTGTCCGCCCGGTCATGCTGAGGAATTCTTCCCTTGTCTGCCCTCGCTCAAGGTACGTGGCTATATGATTTGACAGAACTGCCGGAGAATCAAGAAGAACAAGCACGACGATAGCCACGGTGGCAAATGGAATTGCATAGCGGCGCATCCGCGAAGAAACGAGCATAGCGAAGAGCAGCGCTGCCGCTGAACCAAAGACTGCTCCACGCGATTGCATCCGGTACACAATGAAAAAGGAAACCGAGGCAACGCCAAGGAAGAACGCGATAAGGCTGGGACGGCGCGTGTGGTACGCCCTGACAATGCAAACCAATTCTGGAACTGCCGCCCATCGGGCTACTCCAGATGACCGGGAGAGCCCGTTCAACTCGGTAATGACGCCATAGCTTGAAGCTGCCTCGCCGAAGACGGAGTTTCTAGCCTGATACCCAATGATCGCAGCGACTATGAATGTTGCCGCCCAGGTAACCTGGAGCAACTGCCTTGCAGAATCAACAGGATCCCGCCGATCGAAAAACGTCCATGCTGCGAGTATCGTAGCGAGAAATGCCATCGACCAATACAGGGACGCCATCGGATCAGGGGAAAAGAAAGCTGCCAGCGTCGCAAAGCATCCATACACCATGAGGAGGCGGGATGGAGAATTCCCAGGCAAATGGAGGTTTCCGCGGCGAAGGAGAAGAAGGCCGGCGGCAGGAATCACTGCGAATGGGAAAAGGGCGCAAATTAAATTCCGCCAGTCGCTGGCGTTATTCGGCGACTGGATATTCCAGAACCCAGTATTCAGGTTGAGCCAAAGACACACCCACAGTACCAAGGCGGACGCTGGTGCGTGCCAGAACCGGGAAGATCGAATTGAAATAGTGTGAGAGAATGCCATCTTGAACTTATTCAAACCAGCAACATTCGCTAATCAACTCAGAGATTCTGAAGCTGATTAGCAAACCGCTGCAGCAGAGATACCCAGTCGAATTTAGATCTGACCAGGGTGGCCGCCTGAGCCGATAGGCTTTCTGACAGCGACGAGTCGCAAAAAAGCCGAAGAAGCGCTTCTTGAAACTCTGCGGCCGTTTCAGCGTAAAGTACGTGCTTCTCGCCTTCAAGGTTCAGGCCCTCCGCTCCTTTCCTCGTCGTTACAACGGGGAGTCCCGCGGCCATGTACTCCAGGATTTTTAGCCTAGTGCCGCTACCCCTGAAGATCGGCGCAACTCCTACGCGGCACGCACAAAGCACAGCGTCGAGGTCACTCCGAGATATGACTCCTGTATTAATCAGCCATGGAGGTGAAGAAGGAGGTCCTCCGCCCGTGACTACGAGTCGCAGGTTAGGCCGTTGCCGGGACAACAGAGGTATTACCCTGTCTATAAGAAAGCGAACTGCTTCCGTATTGGGAGGATAAGCATAAAGCCCCATAAAAAGAATCGACTCATCAGTGATGCCATATTTTTCCTTTATGGCATCGACCTCAGCCAGTGTCGTACAGTTGGCACTGCAATCGACTCCGTTCGGAAGAAGGTCAGGTAGTATCCCGTAAAGCGAAGAGAATCGCTGGCGATCCTCTTCTGAGACCGCAAAGCTTCGGTCGCAGGTGGCAAGAAGATACTTCTCGGCTCGCCGTGTGAGAGCGGCGACAAATCTGCCGTTTCGCTCGCGCCTAAGAAGGTATTCGACATTGTGAGCATGGTAGACGATTTTTACCCCAGGCAAAGTCTTTCGCAGCGCCAGCGCTATAAGTGCAAGATATACCGCCCACGAGGCTCCTTCCAGCACGACGCAGTCGGGAGTAAACCTGGCAACTTCTCTCCGGATTTGGAAGATGGTCAGCGACATACAGGCCATTTTCCTCAAGCGCGATGACGTCCGCTGCCGCAAGCTGACAATGGTTAGGTCGCCTATTTGCTCGACGGTCTCCCGCTCAGCAATTTGCACGAGCAGAGCAGTGCAGGGAGTTAAATGTGCACAGTTGTAGGTAACGTATGCCGCTCCGGAAGCCGGCGGATATGCTTCGTACAGACTAACAAATGCGACTCTCATTTATTGACCGCTTCACTTTCGTCAGGGGAGATGGTACGGTCATCGCGATGCCGCGCGGGGCGGAAGGTGATATCGCAATACTCGTCCATGACGTTTACGATGAGTTCGCGGCTGGCATCTAGGACGACAACCTCGGCGAGTCCAACTGCCTGGGGGCGCAGGCTTTCTTGCACTTTCCGCAGGCCGTCGGACCGCTCTTTGGTTGCGATGATCGGTGAAATCTTGTGCATCATGATGTTTGGCTCGTAACGCTATAACTTCTTGCTGGGTTCGCGGTCAGTAATTCCGCAACGCAGGCTTGCGTTTCTCGCTTGAAGATCTGTGCGCTAAAAAGTTGTGCCTGGCCCTTCAGGTGCGCGCGCATTGCCGATTGCAGAGACGGCGTTTCGAGGACAGCTTGGATCTTCTCAATGGCCTCATCGACATCTGAAAACAGCAGGTCGGGATTCCGGAGGATTTCTGCCTGTCCACCGTCTGCGGAAGCAAAGACGATTGCGCCCGCCTTGATCATCTCGGCAACTGAGATGCCGAAGCCCTCCGCGCCGCACGCCTGGATTCCGAATCGGCAACTGGCG
>CAIKND010000239.1 GCA_903828675.1 uncultured Acidobacteriaceae bacterium | reverse complement strand
ATGTATGACTGCGGCTGCTTTTTCGGGCGCCTGGCCATCGAACTCCGCCCCGTGCCCCATCCATTCCGCGCTCTTCAGCGGAATGGGTGGGACAGCAACCAACTCAACCCCGTGCCTTTCCAATCCCTCTTTTCTGCCTTTTTTCCCCGGTCTTTGCAGTCCAGCATGGGGCGCATCCGCACCCAGAAAAAGATGAAAGTGAGGCATAATTTTACATTGTTTAATTTCAATAACTTCGCCGCCATTTTCACTGCAGATAATTAACCCCGTCCGGCGCACAATGTTAATAGAGGAAAAGAGATGAAGCAGCGCCGCCAATTTCCAGTCCGAACAAGCCCCGCTCGAGCTACGCAAACCCCTTCGCTGGTTCACCCCTCCCCCTCCCTACCCCACCCCTCCCTACCCACCCCCCCTCCCCCAAACAAGGAGTTTCGAAGGAGTCTCATGTAATCAATTGATAATAAAATAGATAAATGGAATATTGCCTCCTATCAAAACAGTAACCTATTATCGAATCAGTAAACAAAACGCCCGCTCTTCTTCCAATTCCGGCGCAAAATCTCGGATCAGACTCCAGAGCTTGCCGCACTGCAATCAACCTAATTTGTCGGGTTGTTCTTCTCCACGCGCATCATCGGCGTGTGCCCAAATGTCTGCGTACTGCGAATCACGTGGGGCGTGATCACGATCAGCAGCGTTGCATAGTTCTTCTGATTGTCATTGCTCGTCACGTTGTTCAGGCCCGGAATCTCGCTGAATCCCGGTGTTCCGCTCACCGCGCGGCTCTCGGACTTGTCCAGTTCGCTCGCCACCACAACGCCCTCGCCGCGCTTCAGCGTCACCACTCCGGAATACGCGCGATTGTTGAGAATCGGGTTGTCGTTGATCGAGCCTCCTGAGAGCGCCACGATCTTGAGATCGATATTAAGCGCCACATCGTTATTGCGCATAACGCTCGGCGTGGCCTTCAGGGTCAACCCTAGATCCTGGTACTCAACCTGTGGAACTGAGGGCACTCCGCCCAATTCGGAGAGCAGGGAAGAGAGCGCGCTCGAAGTTCCTGCGCCGGTCAGTCCCGCAATGCCTGAGGTGCTCGACGACAAGCTCGAAAATGAAGAGGTCTGGATCGGATAGCGCGAGCCCTCGCGCAGCGTTCCCGCCTCGCCGTCGCCAAGCCGCAACTGGATCTGGTCCAGTTCACGCGATTCAGAAGTGTTGAACGTGAAGTGAGCCTTGGCCCCCGACGGAGACAGTGCGGATTGCGTAATACCGCCGCCAAACAGTGCGAGTCCGTTGGTGAAAAGCGAACTGGAGACCTGGCCGGATGCCAGCAAAATCCCCAGAATCGTCATCGTGTCGCCCGGAGCCGCCAGCCCCGACGAGATAATCTGCTCCACCAGGCTCGCATTCGCCTTCAGAATCGACTGTTCCTCGGCATAGAGGCTGAAGGCCGTGAAGGTCTGTGGCGGCTGCACTCCGGTATTGCGCGAACCAATATGCGCAAGCTGGATCATGTGCACGTCCAGCAGCACCTGGCTGTGGCCGTCCAGAATGTCCCGGATGGTCGCGTTAAAGGCATTCAGCGTGTTCGCCGGCGCGCGTAGTGTAATGGTTCCCGCCGTGGGTTCCGTCACCGCCTGCTGCACCATAAACACGTTCTTGGCCAGGTTGCTCACCTCGGTCAACTCCGTCGCGTTCAGGCCGGAGAGATAGATGGTCTCCATCTCCAGACGGACAAACCTGGTGCGGTTTTCCCGGTTGTCCCGGGCCACCAGCACTCGGTGCGCGTCCAGCGGAACGTAGAACGTGTCGGTCAGCAGGCTCAACACATGCATCGCCTGCTCGAACGTCGCGTTGTCGATGTCCAGCCTGTCCCTGCTCGTGCGCACGCTATCGTCGAGCGTAGTTTCGAGCCCGAAGGCCTTGTTCACCTGCTGGATGATCTGGCGCTGGTCGGCACGGAGATGGAAGCTCCGAACTCCGGCAGCCGGTGCCAGCGTCGCATCTTCGCCTACCGAGTTTGCCTGCCGCTCGTAAAGTGGCTTTGTTTCGCCGCGTATCGCCTCGTCTCCCAGTTCGTAGAGGTGCTGGGTCACTTCGAGGTTCTTCGGGTCCAGTTGCAGCGCGCGAGCCAGGGAATCGCGGGCGGATGCGGCGTCGCCCCGCAGGTGAGCTTTGGCCGCTGCCTGAACCAGTGCCGTCACGGTGTGGCTGCGGGCCACGTCAACTGCCAGACTGTAGCTGTCATTGTCGGGTTCCAGGGCCGAGGCCTGCTCATAGTCGCGCAGTGCCTCATCAAAACGTTCGTCAAGGAAGAGCTTGCTGGCCGCCAGAAAAAGTTTGGCCGCCCGCCGCCTGTCTTTGCTGGTTGGTTGCTTGCCGTCCTTGGCTGCTGTGGCTGCCGTCAGCGGATTCTGGCCAGACACTGGCTTCACCGCAGAAACAGTTGCCTGCGCCTGCATCACTGCCGCCAAGATTGCCAGCAGCAGGGCTGCCGTGATCGCGTTTGCGCGAGCGCGCGTGGCCCTGCATGACCTTGGTTTGGTGCGCAAGTCTCTAGGCATCACTGTGCGCCCTGCGTCAGCGCCAGCAGGTCAGCCAGTGAGGAGGCGCAGACCTCGGGCCGATGATCGAGCAACTCGTCAAAGCTGTAGTGGCCTGTGGCGACTGAGATCACGGGAAGAGAATTGGCCCGGGCCGCCGCGATATCCCGCGGCGTGTCGCCCACTACGCATACGCTGGCTGCCTCGCCGGCTAGCTCTCTGGCCTTGTTCGCAGCCTGCCCGATAAGTTCCGGGCGAATGGAGAATCGGTCGCTGAAGCCCCCGAACCGGAACCACTCGCGCAGCCCGGCTTGTTCAATCTTGATCCAGCCAATGGCCTCAAGGTTCCCGGTGGCAAGGCCAAGCAGCGCGCCCTTCCGCGCCAGGTGACCCAACACCTGTTCCACGCCTGGCATCAGCACCAGTTCCATATTGTCGCGCTGTTCAGCCACGGTGTTGCCCATCGCCTCGAGAATGGCCCCTGTACAGTGAGCAATCACGTCAGCTGGAATCCCCGCCTGCTGGCAGGCTTCACGCAGAATGGCTGTGTCTGTGCCGCCGTGCACTTGAATGCCGGCCAACGTTATCTCGAATCCCGTCACCCGCTGCACACTCGACGCGAAGCAGTTGATATGAACTCGATCGCGGCTCCGCAGCAGCGTGCCGTCGATGTCGAATAGATACGCATCGTGCGCGTCCCAGGCAAATCCCGGCTTGATGGAGACGCGCGCTTCTTCACTCGGTGGAATTGTGGGCATCGTGTCTTTTCAGCGCTACCCTCAGCCCTGGCGATAGCCCTGGCGGAATGCGCTAAACACAGGACGTTCGCTGCGCACCGGACGCTTGAGCCCGGCGCGTACTTCGGCCAGATCCAGTCCCAGTTCCGCCATCGTGCGGCTGAGCGTATTGCGGTGCATGCCCAGCTCTTCTGCCGCCTTGCACTGGTTACCGCGGTGCGCGCCCAGAACCTCGCGCAGATACTGCCTCTTGAAATCGCGTACCGCCTCCTCATAGGTGATGCCGCTCGAGTGCATTTGCGTAACCAGGCTGTCCAGTTCTCGTTTCACGTCCACCTCTAATTGCTTAAACAGCTTAAACTCTTTTGCGCTTTTGCGCGTTGCGCTGCGTCACTCATTGCCGAGGCCGGGATGCAACCACCCAGGCGACTCCTCTTCCAGCGTTTTCAAGCCCTTTCGAACTCGCACCGCGAAATCTTCCGGGCTCATGTGCGTGCTCAAATGGCAGGCTTGGAAAAACATCCGTGGCAGCCGTGCGTCCGAAAGCAAACGGGTCTGCGGGAAAAAGGCCACAATTACCAGAATGCAGAGAGTTACAAGCAGAGCCCCCTGCACAAATCCAAACGCCCCGCCCGCCAGTCTGTCCAGGCATCCGAGCCCCATGTAGTGGGCGGCCTTTGCAATCCCCGCGCCCGTCAAATGAGCCACACCCATCACCACCAGCGCAATCAGCAGAAACCCCACAGCATCGGCTATCGGCTCGAACCGGACCAAGGGCAGGATTGCTGGCGCCACTCGATCGTAGTTCCACACTGCCAGCGCCAAGCCGAAAATCAACCCTCCCAGCGAGCAGACGGAGCGGAAGAACCCTTGCATGAGTCCGCCCACCACCGCAAGCGCCATGACCATCACAATGGCCCAATCTACCCACGCCATGTCGCGCTCCGTATTTGCTTTACAAACTAAGGTCGCGCCCGGTTAAGAGGCGAAAAGCCTCAAGATACTTTGCCTGTGTGCGCTCTACAACTTCGTCCGGCAAGCCGGGTGCGGGAGCCTGTTTGTTCCAATGGATTGCTTCAAGGTAGTCGCGAACGTATTGCTTGTCAAAGGATGGCTGCGCACCGCCGGGCTTCCACGTCGCGCTCTCCCAGAACCGCGAGGAGTCAGGTGTCAGTACCTCATCGGCAAGGATGATGCCTTCGGGAGTTCGCCCAAATTCGAATTTTGTGTCGGCCAGAATCAGACCGCAAGTGGCCGCGTGCTCACAGGCTCTGACATACAGCGCCAGGGTCAGCCGGCGCAGTTCGGCGGCATCGTCCTTGCCCAGCACCGCTTCGGCTGCGCTGAAGGAGATATTTTCGTCATGTTCGCCGTCCGGACTCTTGGTTGCGGGCGTAAACACAGCCTCCGGCAGCTGCGACCCGTCCAGAAGGCCACCCGGCAGGGAAATTCCGCACACCGTTCCGCTCTCCTGATATTCCTTCCATCCAGAACCCGCCAGATAGCCGCGTGCCACGCATTCCACCGGGAACATGGCCGCCCGCTTCACCAGCATCGAGCGCCCCTCCAGTTGATCGGAAAACGGCTTCAATGCGGCGGGATATTGGCTCACGTCGGCCGTGATGATGTGGTTGGGCACCAGATCGGCGAGCAGGCCGAACCAGAAAAGCGACACCTGCGTGAGAATCTTGCCCTTTCCCGGAATCCCGGTCGCGAGCACATGGTCGAAGGCCGAGATACGATCTGTGGCGACCAGCAGCAGAGCGTCGCCAACCGCATAGAGATCGCGCACTTTTCCGCGGCCAAGAAGAGGTATTTCGCCTAGATTTGTCTTTAGCAGAGCAGTCATTGGAGGGTCCTTATTTCGGAGGCAACTGAATCTCCGATTTTCGGGCGAGGAGCGCGCTTTGTCAATGTGCGATTGACCAGACACGTTGTCAGCCCGATCTTCGCCATATCGTGGAAAGATGGATTGAATTGACCAGTTTCGAGGGCCTGAGTGGCGTAGATTCGCAACGAGGGCGAAAATGTTTACGATCGCACATACTCCTGTGATAGCCGTCACGGAACGGTCCGTCCGTATGGGAGACACTTCGGTTGTCAACATGGTTCAGAGAGTTCGTAAGAAGACTTTCTTAGAGCCGGGCGACACGAGGCAGTTGTGGAAAGGGGAAGCCGCGGCTAGCTTCGTTTGTATAGGGATCACTAGTAGCCGCGCGCTACCGACCTCCAGCGCCGGCTACTAGTCCCCGTCTTTATCTTGTTATTATTTTATCCAGCAAGCGCCTCCGAAGAGACGTTATCCTTCGGGGGCGAATTTTATGTGCTGAAAACGCTCTCATCACAAACACATCCGCCACACAGATGATCGTTTATGTTTTTGAAAGAGCACGGCTTCAATGCCCGCAATGAGCGAAGTCGAAGTGCGCCGTAAACTGCCCAATAGGGCGGGCTTTACAGACCGCGAAAAAACTCCTATCAAGGCACCGTTTTGAAAGAGCACGGCCGGGGTACCCTCTGGGTCGCCGTGCCGCAAGTGATTGAAAATACATGATGGCTTTACAGGCTGCGGAAAAGCTCTTATTGCGCCGCTGTTTTGAAAGGGCACGGCTTTAGCCGTGCCACAAACCCCTGAAAACAAACGAGGGCTTCAGCCCCTGAGGGACGTCTTTCGCCATTCTCGCTCGAATTCAGGCCTTTTTCCGCAGCCTCTTTAGCCCCTGCGGAAATGTCTTAGGGCTTCTCGCAGGAATTCAGGCCTTTTTCCGCAGCTTGTAACGCCCCAGAGAGAAGTCTTCTCGACGGAGTCAACTACCAGTCAATGACCCTATTTACGACGGCCCGCTCTATGCCGTTGCACGTTGCTGCTCGTGCGCTCCCAAACGCATGCTTATGACCTTGGAGACGCCCGGCTCCTGCATGGTGACGCCGTAGATCATATCGGCGGACTGCATCATGCGCTTCGAGTGCGTAACCAGCAGGAACTGCGTTTCCTTGCTCAGCGAGTTCAAAAGATCGGCGAGACGGCCGACATTGGTTTCGTCCAGGGCCGCATCCACTTCGTCCAGGACACAGAACGGGCTCGGCTGGAACTCGAAGATGCCCACCAGCAGGGCCAGCGCGGTCAGAGCCTTCTCTCCGCCCGAGAGCAGAAGCACGTTTTGCAGCTTCTTCCCCGGCGGCGATGCCACAATCTCAAGACCACTCTCAGCCTGGTTTTCTGTATCGGTGAGCCGCAAGAACGCCTGCCCGCCGTGGAAGAGGCGCGTGAACACCTGGCCAAAATTCTCGTTGATGCGGGCGAAGGCCTCATCGAATTTTGTGCGAGATATCTGATCGATCTCCTTGATCGTCTCCTGCGTATTTTCGATGGACTCGACAAGGTCCCGGCGCTGCGTCTCGAGGAATCCGTGACGCTCGGCGGTCTCCTTGTACTCGTCTAGAGCCATCATGTTCACCGGGCCCATCTGTTCAATGCGCTGGCGCAGCGCGCGGCAGGTTTCTTCTTCGGCAGCCAGTTCTTCGGCCACCAGGCGCACGATCGCCGCGTCCTCGCGCAGCACCTGGGCTTCGACGTTAACTTCCGCCAGGCAGCTTGCTTCCTGATGCTCGAGATCAGAATGAAGCTTGGCCAACTCGCTTGAACGAAATGCGCGGTTGTCGCGCAGTTGATCCAGTGCGGCGCGGCCGGTTTTCAGCTGTGTCTCCATCTCCGCCAACTGATGGCGTAGTGCCTGCGATTGAGTTGCGATGGTCTGCGTAAGCGACAAGGCTTCGGCGCGCGAGTCGGCTAGTTCCTTTTGACGGATCACCAAGGTGGCGCTTTCAGCTATGCGCTGCTCGCGCTCTGCCGTTGCAGCTGTGCGCTGCTGGTCGATCGAAAGTACGCGCCGCTCCAGATCGGCATGAAGGCGGTCGATACGCTGGAAGGCGGCCTCTGCGCCACGACGGCGCTCTTCCAGGCCCGCCAGTTCCGCGGTAACCTGTGCTGCTTCCTGCTGCAGTCCCTCGCGTTGCTGGCGCAGCAGGGCTAGCTGCGCCTGCAACTCATCCAGCCCCGCCTCGGCCTGCGTGTGCTCAGTCTCAAGACGCTTGGCTTCCTCGCGCTTCTGCTCAATGGATTGGCGCTTGACTGCGCAGGCTTCCTTGTTGCGTGCCGCCTGCACAGTCCAGTCCTGCAGGCGCCGCTCGATGCGCTGCGCCTCGCTCTCCATTTGCTTCAGAGCTGCGCCCAGATTGGCGGCATCGGTCTCCGCCTTGCGCCGCTCCGCGCTTTGGGTTTCCAACTGCGCGGCAAGTTCTTCGATTGTCCTTGTCAGTGCAACTGCTTCCGCGTCAGCTTGCTTCAGGCTGATTTCCAGCTTGTCCAGCTTGGACTCGGCCTCGCGCAGTTCGCGCTTCAGCGCCAGCGGGCCTTCGCTGGCCGGCTTGCCGCCCGTCACCGTGGCGTTGTGGAAGCACTCGCCTTCGGTTGTTAGGAAGTAGGCATACGCATAGCGCGAAGCCAGGCCCTGAGCATCCGCGGAGTTTTCGACAAGGTAGCAATGCCGCAGCTTCGGCAGAATGGTCTCCAGCGATCTCCCAAAGCCGTTCAGCACCTTGATAGCATCTCTCAGAGGCGTCAGCCCGGGCTCGTTGACTGGGCCAGCGCCCTCATCGAACAGGATGCCCTGCTCATCGGAGTGAATGAGGAATGTTGCGCGTCCATCTCCTGTTTTCAGCAGGCGCACGCCTTCTTCGGCGGCGCCCCAGCTCTCCACCACCACATAGTTCAGCTCTTCGCGCAGAAATTCATCCACCACGCCTTCATGCGCGCCGCTCACCTCAAGAAAATCTGCCAGCGTGCCCACCGGCGCCATGCCCTGGCCCAGCGCGCCCGGCTTCAGTAGCTTGCGTACCGTGTCGGTGGAGTAGCTATGGTTGCGGATCAGCGCCTGCAAGGAATCGCGGCGTCCCGTCACCGCGGCCTGTTCGCCGCGCAATTGGTTGGCTCGGCTGCGCTGTGAATTTTCCTCGGCACGCCGCGCCTGCAAAGATTCCCTGAGGCCCGCGATCTCAGCCTCCAGGCGCTTCAACTCGCCGGCTGCGGACTCATACCGCTGGCGGGCCATCCCGCTCTCGACACTCAGGTTCTCCTGCTCGTTGAGTGCCTGCCCCATCTCGGAGTTGAGCCGCTCCGCCTCGCGCTCCAGAGCGGCCAGGCTTTCTTCGCCCTGGGCCGTATGGTTCCGCGCGTTGCCCGAAAGCGTGAGCAGGTGCATGGCGTGGCGGCGGCTTGACTCAAGCTGACGCTCTGCGCTGAAAACCTCTTCCGCTGCCTTGCGGGCTTCCTGCTGGCGGGCCTCCACCTTCTGGCGGAATTCCTTCGATTCGCCCGCGGCCGACTCAAGAAAGCTGCGCTGCTGCGTGCGTTCTTCGGCAATGCCGGCCAACTGCGTCCGCGTCTGTTCCAGCTCGGCGCCGGCGGCTGCTATGCGCGTCTCCAGTTCGCTTACGCGCTCTGTGTTGCTGCGTTCGCGAGCGGTGGCGCGCTCCAGTTCAACGGCGGCTTCATTGGCGCGATTCTGCGCTTCGTGGCCCTCTCGGTCCAGGCCGTAGCCTCGTTCTGTGGATGCATGCTGGCTCGCTTCTAGTTCCCCAATCGCCACCGCCGACGTATTGATCTGTTCTGAGAGGGAACCAATCTCCTGCTCCAGCCGGGCCTGGTCGGCATCCATCAGCGCCATACGGCTGGCCAGCACCACGCGCAAGCGTCCGCGCAGTTCGTCCCGTACGGAGGCAAAGCGCTCGGCCTTGGCGGCCTGGCGCTTCAGCGAGTTCATCTGCCGCGTGACTTCTTCAAAGATGTCGTCCACGCGCGCCAAGTTCTGTTTCGCGCTTTCAAGCCGCAGTTCGGCCAGGCGCTTTTTGTTCTTGAAGCGGGTAATGCCGGCAGCTTCCTCGATAATCGCGCGGCGGTCATGAGGCTTAGAGCTGAGCAATTGGCCGATGCGCTCCTGGCCGATGATCGCGTAGCTTTCCGGACCCAGACCGGTGCCCATGAAGATGTCCTGAATGTCGCGCAGGCGGCAAAGCTTGCCGTTCAGCAGGTATTCGCTTTCGCCCGTGCGGAACAGTCGCCGCGTAATGACGATTTCACCCTTTTGCGGTGTGCGATGAAAACGGCGTCGCCGGATCTTCAGCACCACCGCCTGCGGGCCTTCGCCCACGGTGCGGGTCTCTTCGGGCGCGTCATCGTCCAGCACCTGTCCGGGCTGCTCGGCGGCAATAATCTCCTCGGCTTCGGCTGCATGCTGGCGGCGGACTTCATTTTCATCCCAGTCGATCGGCCCTTCGTGGGCAACAACCACCTCCGGCTCCACCGGAACCGGGCCCTCGTAGGCCTCGGGATCGACCATCGTGAGCGTGACTTCCGCCATGCCGAGAGCTTTGCGGTCGCGCGTTCCCGCAAAGATCACGTCCTGCATGTTCGTGCCGCGCAAGGTTTTAGCGCTCTGCTCGCCCAGAACCCAACTCACCCCATCCAGGATGTTCGACTTGCCGCATCCGTTCGGCCCCACCACCACGGCAATGCCCGTTCCCGGCACGGTCAGTTCCGTGCGGTCGCAAAAGCTCTTAAAGCCGAGTATGTGGATCTTCTTTAATTTCAGCATGTTTACTCCCGGTTAATGGGGTTGTACTTGAATGTTCTCTTGGCGCCCTGCAATGGTGTTCCAGCGCCCCATGGGCGCAGGAAATATTCTCTCCTGATTACAGACTCTAAGCAGCTCAAGGGGCAGGGTCAACGGCGGGAAACAGGGATTTTGTGGATAAGCGAGTCCGGAATTCGTGTTCCAGCCAAATCGTCAGAAATCAGTTCAAAATGGGCACTTATTGAGGATTTTGGTCGCCGTTTTGCACAGGTTGAAGCCGCGAAAATGAGCCTTTTGGCAGATCGAACTGCCCTTCGACGGGATCCCGCAAAAGCGAAGGGCGCACCTTGCGGCGCGCCCATTCTTATTTAGTCGTCCACCAGCTTCGCCGACCCGCGAAGGATGAAACTTCGGGTGCCCCATCCTCGCCACGCTTTTGTTTTTGTGGCTAGGGTGGGGAGCAGTATCTTGCGATAACTCTGTGTTTTGTTGACCCTGCATTTCTGTTTCTTGTCAGTTCTCCACCGGCATCGCCGACCCGCGAAGGATGAAACTTCGGGTGCCCCATCCTCGGCGCGTTTTTGTTTTTGCGCCTAGGGTGGGTTGGTATGAACTCTTCGGCCCCTACTGATTTTCCAACAACTTACAAACTTGTTTCTTACTAGTTGGCTTTTTATCAGTTAGCCAGGACCGCGCGATACCGGACCTTGTTCTTCTTGACCTTCTCGATAGCCTCGTTGGCCTTGGCCATCGGGAACAGCTCGGTGGTAGCCTTTACGCCGTGCCGCGCCGCCACATCCAGCATCTCGCGCAGTTGGAAAGGGCTGCCGGTCGGGCTGCCGCTGATCGAGCGCAGGCCGGAGATAAGCGGAAAAGCGTGCACACTGACCGGCGAAGGCGGAATGCCCACAAAGCACAGGGTTCCGGTCGGCCGCAGCGCTTGGACGAAGGTTCCCCAATCCTGATCGGCGTTCACGGTGCTCAAAATGAAGTCCAGAGTCCCCGCTACTTCTTTCAGAGCTTTGGATTCCCGGCTGTTCACGAAGTTGTGCGCGCCCAATGCGCGAGCTTCTTCTTCCTTGCCCGCCGAGGTGGAAAAGGCCGTCACCTCCGCGCCGAACACCTTGGCGAACTGGATGGCGATGTGACCGAGCCCGCCGATTCCCACAATGCCTACCCGCGAAGACGGGTTCACGCCGTGGGTCCGCAACGGGTTATATACGGTGATGCCGCCGCAGAGCAAGGGAGCCGCATGCTCGCTTTCCAATCCGTCGGGAACGGGAATCACGAAGCGGGCGTTGGCGCGCACGCGGTCGGCATAGCCGCCGTTGCGGTGCACGCATGTGCCTTCGGCAGCGGGGCACAGGTTCTCAAGCCCCCGCATGCACCACTCGCAATTGCCGCACGAGTTCGATTGCCAGCCCAACCCGACCCGCTGGCCCACCTCCAGCGATTTCACTTCGCTGCCTAAAGCGGCCACCGCGCCCACAATCTCGTGGCCGGGGATGAATGGGTACTGGCTGATGCCCCAATCGTTCGAAATCAGGTGAAGATCGCTGTGGCAGATACCGCAGTGGGTGATGGCGATCTCCACTTCCTGCGGGCCCAGTTTTCCGGGATCATAGTGAAAAGGCAACAGTTCAGCTCCTGCTGCGTGAGCTGCAAGTCCTTGAATTTGAGCCATGGTCTGTCTAAAGTCCTCGCTTGGGGGTGCTAGGATGCCGGCCGTATCAACCAAGGCGCCGGAATCAAAAAATGGCAGGATAAACTTCCGCCAAATCTAGTTTAAACCGCCGCCCGGTTCAATGCGCAGATTAAGAACTTGGAACCCGCTAAGCACACCCCCAACCGGAACCTCTGCCGCCACCCTCGCCGACTCGCCGTTCAGGCTCACATCCTGCGCCGAACGCATAGGTTCAAGCGCGTTCGCCACCGAAAGTGGAAGACTCGCAAGGGTTTGACCGGAAACGCCCGCTTGGGTTTCAGGCACCAGCAGGCTCACATAGACGCGGTCAGCCGGGTGCGCACGCCGGCTCTGAGCCAGCGCGGTTTCCAGATCTGCGGGTCGGCCGGAAAAGCGCGGCTGGTCCAAAGCCCGGTCCAACGTACCGGCATCCGAGATCATCAGCCGGAGATTACCAGGGGCTAAACGGGTGGGCAATTGAACAGGAATCCTGAGATTGCGCACAGGCCCCTGCCAGGGGCGCAACGTCACCTCGACCACCACAGTGTCCCCGGCGTGCGCCAGGTCGCTTGAAACCAGCCGCGCCCCTTCAAACTGCACCTGTACGCGGCGCGGCATACTCTCGATGTGAAGATCGATGGCGCGCACGGCAACCCTGCGGGCGCCGTTCGTATAGAGCCGGATAAAGCGGTCGCCGGCCAGCAAGGCAGCCTGCATCGGGGCCGGCATGGCCTCGCCCGCCCCGGCCCACACATCGATGGGCGAGGGCGCATAGCCATCCAGTTCGATGCTCCCCGTCACGTGGAAGCTGGTGGACGTGGTGCTGTCGTTGGACTGCAACAGTGAGTTGTAGAGCACCACTTCCATAGCCTGCGGCGTCAGCGAGGGCAGGTCCAGAATCTCCACATTCAATTTGCGCTTGCCGCCCGCGCCGTCCATCGAAACATGCATGGGGATCATGTGAGCGCTGGCGCCCAGCACGCCGCGGATGGCGGATTCCCTGTCCTCGGTGAACGCGCCTATGGTATCGCCCGTGTTGATAATCTTGAAGGCATTCAACGGCGAGGCCAGCGTAGTTACCACCTCGGCGGTGGTCATCGGTATCGAAACCGGCCCCGCCTGCAGGATGGGGTGGCCGCAGGCCAGCAGTTGCTTCGCGTCTATGTAGGTCACCGTGCAGGTAGCGGAAATCTCAAGGTCTCCACGCACCAGTTGCGCGCTAACCGCAGATCCAGGCACAACCGTTGCCTGTGCGGCGGCCGAGAACTTTCCGTCCGTCTGCGAAGCGTTGGGCAGAGAAGAGCCGCCCACTCCGCCTGCCGCCACTGATTCCAGTGCGCTTCCAGCCATCTTTTGCTGCCAAAGCTGGATGGCTTCAGGCCGAAATCCGCTCATCACCAGCGGGGTCTCCATGGCCCTGAAGCTCTCTCGGTCCGGCGTTTGTAAATTCTGATCCCCGCTTCCAGCTTGCTGCTCTCCGGGCTCCGTGTCCGCGATCGGCAAATCGCGCACCGGCAGCATCTGTTCTATCGGTGTAATGCCTGCGATGGGATCCTTGCTGAACTGGCCTATCCTGTAGGCGAGCGCGCCCACCAGCTTGTTGCCGATATAGACCGGACTGCCGCTCATTCCCTCCACTACGCCCGTATACTCCGGGTGAGCGCCATGCAACTGGACGAGGATCATGTCCTGGCCCGGCCCCCGCGCTCCCCGCAGTACCCCCAGGATTTCCACTTCCATTGGTTCAGGCTTGCTCCCGGAAAAGACCGTCCACGCCGTCGCGGTCATGCCGCGGTGGATCTGGCTGAGCGGGAAGATGCCTCCGCTCGACGGAGGAGGGCCGGCGGGTACTCCCGTGGTTTGCGCCGGGAGCAAAGCCGCGAACAACGCAGCCGTCAGCACTACGCCAAACGTCACTGTAAGCGCTGCCAG
The DNA here is from genome assembly GCA_903828675.1 of uncultured Acidobacteriaceae bacterium. Taxonomy (GTDB): domain Bacteria; phylum Acidobacteriota; class Terriglobia; order Terriglobales; family Acidobacteriaceae; genus Telmatobacter. Next base: position 64,223 of record CAIKND010000239.1, on the reverse strand, counting down.
TCGCACGATGGTTTCCTTAAAGCGAGTTTCCACGTCTATTAGAGTACAGCCGCAGGGCGGGCTTCTGGCTCTGGCTAGAAGCTAGTGTCCTGTCTCTGAAATTCACTGCAAGACAGAAACTGTCATTCTGAGCAACATGACTCGCGCCAGTGCATTACGTGCGGGGATAAACGGCCGCCGTCTACCCCGCAACTACAGCAATTCCAGGACTGGTATACCTCGAATGAATGCCGCCAGGGTACGGTAATCATGGAATTGCTCAAAGCACCGTGCCCCATCCGTTCCGCGCTCTTTGCGGAATGGGTGGGACAGAACAACACTCAACCGGGCCGTTCATTGGGAGTTCGGGGGTGGTGAGCGAAGAATCTGCTTTTGTTCTTTCGCGCGTTTTACTAAGAACTTCGGGGACAGGAAGCTGGACGCTGGAAGCTAAAAGCTGTCTTTCACTTCGGTTCATCCCGTATGCTGTTGAACACAGAGGTTGCTATGTCTACGTTGCGCCTTTCCAACTCAAGACCACGCCGCTTTTCGGTTGCCATGCTGTTGATTGCAGTGGCTGCGCTGGCAATTGCCCCGATCAACCAGGTCCAGGCCCAGGCCCAGTCTCAACCCGCGGGCCAGCAGCCTCAGCAGCCGGATCAGGCGGCGCCGGAGGCGGGTGGCCCGGGTGCTGACTCCGGGGTCATCGTCGTCCCCAAAAAAAAGGAAGCCCCCGCGGATGTGCCCCCGCCCGCTCCCACCGCGCCAAAGATCAAAAATCCTGAGGGGATGGGCGCTGTTTCCCTGCGCGTCGATGTCCCCGAGGTCACCGTAGATGTGGGCGTGCTCCTTGAAAAGAACCGTTCGTTTCTCCCTGGCCTGAAGCCGGAAAACTTCCGCGTATATGAGGATGGCGCCGAGCAGAAAGTCCTGGGCTTCAAGCGCGTCGAGGCGCCCATCACCGCGCTGTTGCTTTGCGAGTTTGCCGCCAACAGCTACTACTTCATTTACGACATGCGCAATGCGGCCTGGGCCTTCGCGCAGCAGCTTCGCCCCCAGGACTATGTCGCCATGATGACCTTCGACATGCGCACCCAGATCGTCACCGACTTCACCCAGGACAAGCGCCAGATCCTTCAGGGGATCAACATGCTGCAGATACCGGGGTTCTCTGAGTCAAACCTCTTCGATGCGTTGTATGAGTCGCTTGACCGCCTTGACCGGGTGCAGGGTCGCAAGTACATCATCGTCATCGCATCGGGGCGCGACACCTTCTCGAAGCTCACCTTCGACAAGATCCTGCAGCGCGTCAAGGCCTCCCGTGACGTCACGATTTTTACCGTATCCACCGGCGGGGCGATGCGTGTTATGACTGAAGGCCGCGGCGGCATGAATGGCGCCATCCGCGATATGGACTTTCTTCAGGCAGACAACGAGATGCGGGCCTTTGCCAATTCAACTGGCGGCAAGAGCTTCTTCCCAAGGTTTTCCGGAGAGATGCCCGAGATCTTCCAGGATATTAACCAGAACATCCGCTCCAAATACCAGCTCGTCTACCGTCCTACCAATGCGAAACAGGACGGCTCCTGGCGCAAGCTGCGCGTGGCCTTGGTAGACGAAGAGGGCAAGCCCCTCCGCTTCCAGGACGAGAAGCACAAGCCGCTCAAATACGACATCATTGCAAGAGATGGATACCGGGCCAAACAGGAAGTGGAGTAAAGGAAAATAGCATAATTCAGGTGGCGGCTGCCCTGCGGCAGCCGCCTCCCAGATCGGTAATTACGCCGGAATATGGCGAACTACGACCCGATGATGTGAAACTGCACCAGAAAGTCCCAGATGTAATACAAAATAATGAAGACCGTCATGGCGGCGGCCAGCCACTTGAAGATGCGTAAAGGCTGCTCGACCTTGTTTACCTTTTCGATGATCGCCGACTGGGCGGCGCGCTCGTGTTCGAAGGACTCATCCAAAAAAATCTGGTCGTCTTCGTTCTTCTCAAGGCTTGAACGATAAATATGCAGTGAGAGCATCAGAAGAACCAATACACCCCAGACCGTCCACATCACCGGTACAAATGTCATACTCCACCTCCGAACGATTATTTCGGTCCCAGATACCAGTGAGCCCGTTTTGGAAGCGCGGCCTCCTGGGTAAAGGGGCCTTACGGTTGACCATCATAGCTCCGAAAGGGTACGCCTGTGGTGATTAATTTTTTACCGGGCCATTTTTTGTCATGGTATAGCTCTTGCGCCCCGGTCCGACCTGGATCTATGGCAGGCTCCAGCCGCTCTCAGATGCTCAAGCAATCGTGCGACCTCGAAGCTCCAGAATGCATCTAAGCAACAAGAGCCGTGTATGGGGGGCTTGAAACCCCGTCTGTTCAACGGTACATTTACAGATAACGGCAAGCATTTCAGAATCCCGGAGAAACCATGGCCACAACAACCGCCGCACCTGCACAGGAAACCGTCAAGACTCCTCCCCTTAACCTGACCCCTCAGGCCATCGCCAAGGTACGGGAAATCATGGCTACTCAAGATCCTCTTCCTGCCGGACTGCGCATCGGCGTGGTGGGCGGCGGTTGCTCGGGCTTCCAGTATTCCATGGCGTTTGAGAACCAGAGCGGAATGATGGACAAGGTGTTTCCGTTCGAGGACCTCAAAGTCTTTGTCGATGCCACATCGCTCATGTATCTCAACGGCTGCACGGTGGACTACGTCGAGACGCTGGAAGCGGCGGGCTTCAAGTTCGACAATCCCCAGGTCAAGTCGACCTGTGGTTGTGGTTCTTCCTTCAGCGTGTAGCAGCTCCGCTTCCCAGGGAGCGTTGCAACGCTAAGGTTTTCGAGACAAGTCATGCCAGTCCGGTTCCCTCGCATAAGAAGGCCCGTCTCCTATAAGGAGACGGGCCTTCGCGCATTATCATATCGAACCAACTGCGGCGCTGCGAAGAGCTACTGCGGGGACGTGCTCGGGTCCACTGTCGTGGGCGTCTGCGTCGGTGAGGTGGGACTGCTGCTGCTGGACGGGCCGAAGCCGGGGCTTCCGTTGGTGGGGACTCCCGGTGTTGGAAGTCCACTGCCGGGAATCATCATCATCTCCGACAGAGGGTCGTACACAAATTCCCACTCGTTGTAGTGGTTCTTCTTCTTGTAAATCAGAATGGATTGTTTGGGGCTCATGGGTGAGAAGCCTACGATGCCCGCGCCACCAAAGCTCGGTCCTGTCATGCCCGTGCTGGAACCCGAACTTGAGCCGCCGCTTCCATCCGAGCCGCTTGTACCCGTGGTGGGGTCGGTAGTTGAACCGGTCCCCGTAGTGGTTGAACCTGTTCCAGGATCAGTCGAGGGGAATAATGAACCGCTACCGGTCGAGGTGCCTCCTCCAATACCCGATGCCCCTCCAATGCCTGCCGACCCGCCGAATCCATTTCCTCCAGCAGGGCCAACTCCGGCCATCAACGAGCCGCCTGCCGATCCTGTTCCCGCCATCGGCTGCCCAAAAAAGCCCATCGTCTGCGTCTTGGCCTGCCCAAATTGAATGGATTTCCACTCCGCCTTGCCGGTGGTCAGGTCAACGTACTTCTTGCGCAGAAAGCGGATTTCGTTGGTCTTGACCAAGGCGTCCACGCTCGGTGGAAATGCGTGAAACTTGCGATAGTACATCTTGACGCCGCGCGTGTACTGCTTGCCGCGCTGCATCTCCTCGCGTTCGCGGTCGCGCTGGATTTCCCTGGCGACTCTGGGAGCGGCTGCCGATAGCGCAAGCAGGATGATGACCATCATGAACATCACGGCCACCAGAATGTAGCCTTCCTCTGAGTGGCGCGCCCTGCGGCGCATTGGAATCGGCTTGGTCATGGCTGCCACCGCCTCAGAATGCCACAACAGTCAGAGTCTGGGTATTGTTGTAGGCCATGTCCGTGACCTGTACGCTGCCCGGCCGGATTGCGCCTACCTTGTAGCGGTGATTCACAATCTCGCCGGTCCTGGCCATGAAAATATCCTCGCCATGAACCAGGAAAGCCTGCAGTGACTTGTCTCCAGCCTGCGTATAGCCAAAGTACTTCAACTCGATGGCCGGCGGCTTGGGCGGTGGTGGCGGCCCCGTCGGTACGCTTGCCGCGAGTGCGGCCTCGGCGCGGGCGTTCTTCACCGGTTGCTCAATCTCGATCGGCGCTGACTCGGCCGAGAAAATGTTCCTGCCAGCCCCGCCGTATTCCACATCTTCGCTCTGGGCCAGCTTGTCGAAGTGCAGAAACGGGTCAATATCTGCGTTTGAGAGCTTCTGTGCCTCCGGTCCGGCGGCAGTTGAAGATCCGCCGGCAATCGGATGAATATTGGCTGCGGTTGCCACCTGAGCGGGCGGAGGCGTCGAGGGGCCTGAAAGCGCCCCATAGATCTGCCATCCGCCGACCAGAAGAATGATCGTGAAGAGTCCGGCAACCAAGTAGACCTGCCGTTTGTTTTCTGTTCCGAGACGCAAGGCCATGGCTATTCGCCCTCCTTGCCCGCACTGGGTTCTGGGGTTGGTGTTGCGCCCTCCGGCGGCGTGGTCGGCAATCCGCTGGCCGCCGCATCTGCCGGACGCAGCCAGGTTGAGACCCTGAGCCGCAGGTTAACCAGTCCACCCTGCTGGCCGGTCAAAGCCATGGCACGAATGATAAAGAACGTCTGGTCGCGCTCAATGCTGTTTACAAAACGCATAATCTGCGGATAATCGCCGCTGATACCCGCGTCCGCCGAGATCTCGGTCAGGTCCGACCCCGGAGGCCCTTGCGTGTACTGCACACGCGAGAGCCTTACCCCTGAAGCCACCTGCAACTCGCCTATCCGCGTGGAAATTGAAGAATAGTTGGGCGGGATGCGTTTGTCGTAAAAAGCGTGCATGCGCGTGTGGGATTCTTCCACCCGCTTGTTCAATCCGCGAAGTGGTGCCGTTTCCAGGTCAAGCGCCTTCAACTGCACCTGCTTGCCTGCCAGCGCGTCGGTCGAGTGGCTGTTGGTTGCGGCCCAGTCCAGACCCACGCGAATGCCTAATCCAATCACCAGCAGCAGCAGCAAGACGAATCCGGCAATGTGCCAGGTAAGCGGGGAGGCCAGCCGCTCGCGCCACGGAGAAATTGTGCGTCGATCGTTCATTTCGGGCCTCCGGGCGTGGGATGAGGTTTAAGCATCGGGTTAGGGTTGGCAGGTCGCATATGCACCGGCTGCATCGGCGTGGGCCGCGACACTCCCACAAACGGAGACCGCCCCGGCTGCCTCGCAATCGCGGGAACCGAGTGAGGATGGACCGCGTGTCCCGCGGAATCGGCGGCAACCAGGCCAGGGGCCTTCTCCGCGCTCTTGGTGGGCTTCCGTTCTCCCGGTGAAGGCGGATTGTAGTCGGCCAGCAGATCGAAGTTGAAGCGATTCGAGGCGCTTACCGGCTCCAGCCGTTGTGTAGGACCACCGTTCGTAGACGTCTCCGATGTCTCTCCCACAATGCTGGGCAGCATGAAACGCCGTGAGTGTTCCAGGTTCCGCACCAGTTCCACTGCGCGGTCGCGCGGACCCACCACGCGCAAATGCAAAGTAATGTGGCCGTCCTTGGCGCGAACAGGCTCAATCGACGCCACCTGAACACCGCCCGGCAGTACCGTCTCAAGGTTCTCCATGGCCAGCGTCCAGGAGAAGGCCTTCTCATCGAACAGGCGATTCAGCGTGACGGTCTGCTTCAGCAGCAGGGCGTTGTCCGGCCTGCGCATCAGGTCCTGGTAGCCCTGCCGTTCCTGGTTGATCTTCGCGATTGCGCCGTCAAGAGAATGGTCGCGCGCGCGGGCAGCCTCAGCCTTCTGGTGCAGGGCGCGGAGGCCCAGGCCGAAGGCGATGGCGAGCACTGCCAAAATACCCATGGCGATGCGCAGGTTTTTAAGGGCCGGACCTAGGTCGGCAAAGGGGCGGGTGGCGAGATTGAGCGTTATGCGCATCGGTTACCTTGCCCCCGCCAGTGCGCCGGCGGCGCCCGCTATGCTCGCCTGCCCCAGGGGCGTCATCGCTCCGGTTTCCGGTCGAGGCGCCAGATCCACTACCGTCAGGTCAGGGCTTTCAATCCAACGCGCAAATTCGGCTCCGTCGAAGATGCCCGCGTAATGCAACTGCCGCGCCGGTGCCTGCAGCTTGTCTTCAAAGTATGCGGCAGCTACCGCAATTCCGCGCTGGATTTCTGTAAGACGCAGCTGGGGATCTTCCGGCAGGTCCAGAGTGCGGTAAAGCAGCAGGTCGTTTCCATTGGTGATGGCCGTTGTCAGCGCAAGAGAACTCAGGTTGGCGGCCAGCACCGCCTCCATGGAATCTGCGGACTCAAGCGCGGCCAGGCTTGACGGTAGCACCGCGCCGGGCTCGTAGCCCGCCGCAATCACCGCCGCCTCATATTCGGCCAGAATGGGGCCGGGCAGCACCGCGGCCAGTACCTTGCACTCGGTCTTGCTCTCCGTCAGAACCTGGTAGCTCAGCCCCGCGTGCTCCACGTCGAAGGGGACCATCTTGCGGAGCCTGAAGCGCAGCACCGGGAAAATCTCGGCGGCCTTGGCGGGCAGGGAATCGAAGTCCAGCACAAAAACCCGGACTACCGTGTCCGGCAGGATCAGCGTTACCGAGCGTGTGCGCGGTGAAACCTGGCCCAGCGCCGACTTGATCGCGCTCGCAATGGCCTCGCCGTTGCGGACGTTTGGCTCGCCGATGCCCGGCACCAGCGCTCCGGCCGGCAATGGGACAAAAGCGTAAACAGGCGGTTGTCCCGGTCCGGGTAACGCCGCACCCAGCACACCCTCCGGCGATATCTCCACCGCTGCCGGCGGTCGCGCGCCGGGCTGCGAACCGATTTTGGTCTTGCTCAAAAGCGAATTCACTTCGGCATGTCTCCTTCATCTCTTGCGGGCTGGTCGTTTCGTATACAAAACTGCCGTGGCTTCGCTGTGCAATCAATCATCGGGAAGCCTCGATAAACGTAACCTTGTTGATCTCCTTCAGCGTTGTCAGGCCGCGGCGTACCCGGTCCAGAGCCGACTCGCGAAGAAAGCTCATGCCTTCCTTCTGGGCCAGCTTGCGAACCTCCGAGGTGGGCTTCTTTTCCAGAATCAGCTCGCGGATCGGGTCGGTCAAATCCAGTAATTCGTGAATTGCCGTCCGGCCCCGATAGCCCGTTCCTCCGCACTCCATGCAGCCCGCGCCCTCGCGGAAGCCGAACCCCTGCCATTCCGCCGGGTTCAGGCCGCTCGCCCTCAACGCGTCATCGTCGTAGTAGACCGTGTGTGCACAGTATTCGCAGATGGTGCGCACCAGCCGCTGCGCCAGAATGCAGTTCAGCGCCGAAACAAAGTTGTAAGCTTCCACGCCCATGTTCAGAAAGCGCCCCAGCACGTCCACCACGTTGTTCGCGTGGACCGTCGTAAACACAAGGTGTCCCGTCAGCGCCGAGTTGATCGCAATCTGCGCCGTCTCCTGGTCGCGGATTTCGCCCACCAGAATCTTGTCCGGATCGTGGCGCAAAATCGAACGCAGTCCGCGCGCAAACGTGAGGCCCTTTTTCTCGTTTACGGGAATCTGCGTTATTCCGCGGATCTGGTACTCCACCGGGTCCTCGATGGTGATGATCTTGTCCTCGTCGCTCTTGATCTCGTTCAGCGCCGCGTAGAGAGTTGTAGTCTTGCCCGAACCCGTTGGCCCGGTCACCAGCACCATGCCGTATGGCTCGCGAATATAGCGGCGGAAGCGGCGCAGGTCGTCGTCCGCGAAACCCACCACGTCCAGCGTCAGCTTGCGAAACTTCTCGCTCATTGACTCTTTATCCAGCACGCGGAGTACAGCGTTTTCGCCATGCACCGTCGGCATAATCGAGACGCGGAAATCAATCAGCCTGCCCTTGTAGCGAACCCGGAAACGGCCGTCCTGCGGCACGCGGCGCTCGGCAATATCCAGCTCGCTCATAATCTTGATGCGGCTCAGAATTGTCGAGTGGTGCTCGCGCGCAATCGGAGCCATGGCCGCTTGCAGCACGCCGTCTATGCGGTACTTCACCACCACGGAGTCGTCGTTGGTCTCAATGTGAATATCCGAGGCCCTGCGCTCCAGCGCGGTGAAGATGGTCGTATCCACCAGCCGGATGATCGGGCTGATGTCTTCCTCGCTCGTCAACTTCTCAATCGAGATGTTCTCGTCCGAGTTGTCGTCGCCCGTCAGCACGTCGAACGTCAGCCCTTCGCTGGCTTCGTCCAGAACGCGCTGCGACTGTTCGGTCTTTTTCAGCAGATCGGTAATCTGCGACAGCGTGGCCACCCGCGCCAGAATCCTGTGTCCCAGCAGCCCCGCGATCTCGTCCAGCACCATCAGCCGCGACGGATCAGACACGGCTATGATCAGCAGATCCTGCTGCTGTTCAATCGGCACAAAGTTGTAGCGGAACATCAGCTCCACAGGAACCGTCCGCAGAAGCTCATGCTGGATTTTGAAGTTCTTCAGGTCCACGAACTCCGCATGATAGCGGTTCGCCAGGGCTTCCGCCTGGGCGCGTTCGTCCTGCCCTATCGGTACCGGAAGCGTAATCAGAGTCGCATCGGCCATAGCGGATTACCCCTGTCCCCCGCTGGACTGGCCCAACGAGAAAATGGGCAGGTACAGCGAGATGAGAATGAACACAACAACGACGCCCATAATCACCAGGATCGCCGGTTCGATGAGCGCCAAAGCGGCGGTTAGAGCAGTAGCCACGTCCTCTTCAAAGAACTCGGCCACCGAGTTGAGCATCTGCGGCAACGCGCCCGTCTGCTCGCCTACGGTAATCATCTCCGAGGCCAGGTCAGGGAAAACGCCTGTCTTGCCAAGCGACTCGGCCAGGCTCTTGCCTTCGCGAACCGTGCCGATCGAGGCGTGAACGGCCCTCGATACCCGCCTCGACGAGATGGAGCGAGCCGCCGTCTCCAGGGATGGCACCAGCGGCAAACCGCCCGTCAGCAGCGTTGAAAGCGTGCGCGCAAATAGCGCCACCTGGTACTTCAGCCAGATCTTGCCAAACACCGGGAGCCCCACCCTGAAGCCGTCAATCCAGTCGCGGCCGCGCTCGGTGATTGAAAATCGGTAGACCCCAAAGCCAAACGCCAGCAAGCCCAGAAACAGCCACAGAATGTTGTGCTGCAGCCACTTGCCAAAGCTCAGCAGACCCATCGTCATGGCCGGCAGCTTCGAGCCCATCTGGTCATAAAGCACGGCGAACTGCGGCACCACCACGGTCAGCAAAAAGACCATCAGGCCGATCACCAGCGTCATCAGCAGCGCCGGATAGATCAGCGAGGCCGTCAGCTTCTTGCGGAAAGTCAGCGAGACCTTCTGGAAGCTCACGTACCGCTCCAGAACCTCCTGCAGGTTGCCCGACCGTTCGCCGGCCAGCAGGGTGGTCGTATACATGATGGGGAAACCGGTCTGCGCTTCAAATGCCGCGGAAAGCGATTCGCCGGTCTTTACGCGATTTGAAACATCGTCCAGTTGCGCCGAGAACTGCGCATTCTTCTGGATCTTGCCCAGCATCTGCAGCGAACCGAGAATCGGCAACCCCGCCTTGATCAGCGTCAGAAATTGCTGGTTGAAGATCAGAAACGGTTCCAGCTTCACCTTGCGGCGTGACCCGCTACCAAAGCCGCCTTTTGAGCGAATCGAGAAGACGTGGTAGCCTGCGTGGGCAAACCGTGCGCGGAGTTCCTCGGCGTTGGCTGCCGTATGGACCTGCTCTTGCACGCGACCGCGCTCATCGGCCAACTTGATTACGAACTCTGCCATGCCTTAGCTCGCCGGCGGAACTGACCGGCCTTTCCAGGGAAGTTTTCTCAGAATCAGGGTACCAGCTTGCGGCGCCTGATTTCGTAACGGATAGACGCGCAAGGACGATCCAACGCTCAAGATCCAGCCTGCTTACTCGGCTGCGCGGCTATTCGGCTGAGACTCTGCCCAATGCATATTGATTAGCACAGCAGGCAACCCATCAGATTGATCGCCATCAATAATCCCGATGAAGTAAGCTTACCCAATGGCCAATGCTCGCCAAGGGTCCATCCATCTCGTTCGTATCGCTGGGATTGACTTATATCTCCACTGGTCCTGGTTCCTGGTCGCTGTCTATGAGATTCAGAGCCGCAAGGGCAGTTACTCCTCTGTCCTTTGGAACATCTTTGAGTACCTCGCGCTCTTTCTCATCGTGCTTTTGCATGAGTTCGGCCACGCCCTGGCCTGCCGCCAGGTCGGCGGAACCGCCAACCGCATCATGCTCTGGCCGCTCGGCGGTGTGGCCTACGTAGATCCCCCGCAGCGTCCCGGTGCCACCCTTTGGAGCATTGCCGCCGGCCCCCTCGTCAACGTCGCCCTGTTTCCCATCCTGTTCGGGGCGCTTTTCGCTTGCCGATCCATGGGATTGGCCCAGACCATGCCCGATCTCTATTGGCTGGTGCGCTCGGTCCTCATCATTGACGTATCGCTGCTGGCCTTCAACATCCTGCCCGTCTATCCCCTCGACGGCGGCCAGATTCTCCGCTCCATGCTCTGGTTTGTCCTCGGGCGCGCCCGCAGCCTCATGGTGGCCACCCTCCTCGGCTTTGTAGGTATCGCCGGCTTTGCCATCCTTGCCGTCCTGCAGCGCTCGGTCTGGGTTGCCGCCATCTGCGTCTTCATGGTCATGAACTGCTGGGGCGGGCTGCGTCACGCGCGCGATCTCCTGCGTATGTCCAAACTGCCTCGTCGCCAAGGATTCGCCTGCCCGAGCTGCCGCACCGCCCCGCCCCGTGGGGATTTCTGGCAGTGCGGCCTTTGCGGCGGCACCTTTGATACATTCCAAACCGGCGCCATCTGCCCCTACTGCTCCGCCCGCCACGACCTCACCACCTGCCTCGACTGCGGCCAACAGTACCCCATGGGCCAGTGGACAGGCGACCCCACCGCGTCCTTTCACCACTTCACACAATAGCCCCGTGCCCCATCCTTTCCGCGCATTTTGCGGAAAGGGTGGGACAGAACAACACTCAACCAACCGGGCCGTTCATGAGGAGTGATCGCAGCGGAGTCGAAGAACCTGAGGTTTGACTTCTAGCGGAATGGGTGGGACAGCACAAACCTTGCCACCACCCGCATCAAGCCTCCCTCATCCCTGTATCCTGATTGCATTCCATTCTGCGATCCGCAGGGAAGAGGTTTAGTTGGCGCAGGCAATCAATTGGACAATGCGCACCGCGCGCCCTTTGAATCAGGCAACTAAATACTGTTCGGGTGCCCCATCCATTCCCGCGTATTTTGCGGGAATGGGTGGGAAGAGGATGCTATTGTTTTCTTGCCGGATCAATAAAGCAAGTCTCCGGGCCACTATTGGCTCCGCCGTGCGCAAGCATGGCCGTCTCGCGGGAGACGTCCTGGCCGTTGCCGCCATTGGCGCGTTCCTGCTCGCGGGCGTCCACTCCGTCCGCCCCGCCGCGGCCGTCGTTCCCTATCCGCACGAGGTCGCCCAGGTCACTTTTGCCGTCGCCGGTGACGTAATTCCCCACGAACCCGTCCGCGCCGCCGCTGCGGCAGCCGGAGAAGGCGCCGAGGGCTGGGGCGCTCTCTTCAGCGACGTCAGCGATGTCTTCCGCGCCGCCGACTTCGGCTTCGTCAACCTTGAAACACCCTCGGCACCCGCCCACTCCAAGGGCTCCAAGCCGTTCATATTCGACGCCCCGTTAGTGCTCCTCGACGCCCTCAAGGCAAACGGCATCAAAATCGTATCCTTCGCCAATAACCACGTCATGGACCAGGGCTGGGCCGGTTTTGCTGAGACCCGCGACCATCTCCGCGAAAAGGGCCTTCTCTTCGCCGGCTCCGGCGACACGGCCCAGCAGTCCTGGCAGCCGGTAATCACTGAGGCCAACGGTATCAAGGTCGGCTGGCTCGGCATCACCCGCTGGCTCAACGGCAACCACAACCCCGACAAGGACGACCAGCCCCACGTGAACTTCTTCCCCTACCCGGGCGAGTCGGGCGGCGCAGCCGGAATGGACGAAGCCGGTGTCCTCGAAGCCGTCAAAGCGGCCCGAACCAAGTGCGATCTGCTGGTCGTCTCCATCCACTGGGGAGTGGAGTACGCACCCGCCCCTCGCCCCGACGACGTCGAAACCGCCCACAAAATTCTCGAAGCCGGAGCCACCGTGATCGTTGGCCATCACCCCCATGTGCTCCAGCCGGTCGAGACCTACCGCACTCACGAGGGAACGGACGGCCGCGATGGCCGCAACACAGTCATCTTTTACTCTCTGGGCAATTTCCTCTCGAACCAGTCGCGTACCTATGTTGACGGGCTCATGCCCGACAAGGCCGGAGACCCCCGCGACGCGCTCATCGGCCTCTTCTCCGCCGTTCGTAAGGACTACGGCCCCGGCGGCGTTCGCGTCGAACTCGGCCACGTAGGCATCTTGCCGGTCTGGGGAGAGAACAACCGCAACGAACTGGCCAGCGGCAAGGCAAAGACGACCGTAATCCGCCCGGTGCTCATTGATCGCGAGATGCCCCGCCTGCAAGCGCGCCTCGATGAACTGACTAAAATTGCCGAGCAGAATAAAGCGGCCACGCCCCCCCGCGCCCCTTACGGCCGACCAGCAAAAGCAGTTCATCGACCTTACCAACCGGCTTAAACTCCTCGATGACCGCCGCCGTCTGCTCCTGATCCGCACCGGCGACGAATACGTCACCGACCCGCCCAAGATCACTCCCAGACCCTGAGCGGCTTACCCACTCCGCATGACGGATTGATCGGGCGAGGTTTCGGGATCAGTTGATCGTGATGCCTTCACCGGTAATTTGGAAGTGGGGATAGGAATCGGTGTTCACCGTGATATAGACGCGGGTATCTTTCGGAAGCATCTGATAGCTCCCGGTCTGAATGTCAATCAGCAGTTGACCGTTGAAGTTGCCGCAATAAGGGGTATTGAAAACGAGAAATCTGTCTCCCGGCAGGAAAACACTGCCCAAGGTCTCAGCGCAGAAATAGTATCCGTCCCATCCCTTGCCTTGCGTAAACGTGACGAGGGCTTTGTCCCTCGCCAGGAGTTTTGTAATCCCGGGTTCTGTTTGCCTATCAGCCCTGATCCCCTTGGAAGTCAGAACAGCCTTTTCGTAATCCAGAATGTCGAAGGAATAAAAGGGGGATTCAGGCAGACCAGATTTGAGTTGACCGAGTTTCATGGCATTGGAGCCAGCGGCTCCAATCGACTCTGTCTTCCCTTCGTCGAAGTACTTGAGTCTCAAGGAACCTGTCTCCGTAGGGACAGAGAAATAGACAACAGACTCCGAACCAAAAAAGTAATTGGTGGCGGGGAAGGGCTTGACAATCAGCTGGAGTTTCCCGCTCTCCACTTCGTATCGCCAAAGTTCACCCTTGATTGAGAACAGTTGCGTGCCCTTCGATCTGTAATATTCGTCCTTGATCAGGAAAAGGAAACGCGAGTCACGTGACCACTGAAACTCATCGTCTCGAAAGAACTGACGGCCAAAAGGCTTAAATGTCTTGTAAATGGAATCGACAGGAGAGACTTGCTCGAGGAGAGACGAACCGGGTTTCAAAATCATGAGCCGGCGGTTGGCCACAACGGCAATAGCCAGCCCATCAGGTGAAACAAGAAAGTTTCTAATCTCCCCATGGAGAAGGGTAGGTGTATGAGGATCGATTTGGTCGGAGTACTTCAGATCTTGGCCAATCGAATAGAAGAACTTCGAATTGGCCTTGGCTTCAAAGGTCGTTGGATGGAAATCAAGTATCGTCGAGATCGGGTTCTTCTCGTTCCCCTTTGCTGCTGCGAGCAGGCAGAGGAGAGGCAAGGCAATTGAGAATAATCCGATTCTTTTCGTGATCCGCTTCATCCGGCCACCTCGTTCATGCCAATGCGATGCGGTGAGGGAATCGGCCTTCAATACCCGCTGGCCACCAGCCACGCCTCGGTCAGCTCCAGCCCCGGCTTCTTCGCGGCCAGCAATTGCGCATGAGCCAGCTTCACCAGCACATCGGCCTCCACGTTTACCGGCGCACCCGCGCTCAGCGTGTGCAGGTTCGTCCGCCAATAGGTCAGCGGCAGAATCGCAATCGTAATGTTCTCGCCGTCGAAGTCCGCGATCGTCAGGCTGATCCCCTCCACCGCTACCGAACCCTTGTGCACCATCCACGGCCGCACATTCTCAGGCACGCGCACCTTGAGCGTCCAGTCGGTAGTCTCCTTGTCAAACGCCGGGTCCGCCGGGGAAATCACCGGCTCAAGAGATGTCAATGTGCCGCAGCCGTCCACGTGTCCCTGCACAATGTGCCCGCCCAGCGGACTTCCCGCCGCGGTAGGCAGTTCCAGGTTCACCTTTGCCCCGGGAGCCAGCGCGCCCAGTGAAGTCTTGTCCAGCGTTTCCTGGGCCAGGTCGGCGTGAAACAGCGTGGGGTCCACGTCCAGCGCGGTCAGGCACACGCCAGACACGCCGAGCGAGTCGCCCTCACGCAGCCTTCCGGCCAGCCCGGCCGCCTCCACCGTAATCCGCCGCACGCCCCCGCGGCTCTCCAGCCCCACCAATGTGCCCGTCTGCTCGATAATCCCTGTAAACATGGTTCTAGTGTACGAGAAGCCGGGTGCCCCAGGTCTCGTTTCTGAGACCTGGGAAAATACAACTCTCAACCCAGGTTCTTTGTATTTCTATGCTCTTATTTTGAACCCCTCGATGTTTACCGGGGCATCGCCGGCATTCACGATCTTGATCACGTGCTTGCCTTGCGGCAGGCCATGTTTTGCGAACACAACCACTCCGAAGAACGCGGGAAAGTCCTCAAGATTGAGACTCGTCGACTCCTGGTGGACACCATCCAGATAGATGTCCACGCTGCCTTGTCCTTTCGACTTTTGCGCCAGGTACTCAATGCCAGTGCCTTCAAATGCCAACTCGGCCGTGCTGCCTTTGGTCTGCGTGGCGCGGGGCAGTTTAGTGGCGTCGGCCTCGGCAAGAGTGGTGAAAGGGAACCAGCTTGAGTGGTAGTTGATCTGCTTATCGGCCGCGGGTATCCACTGCGCTGCAGGCAGGGCAGCGGTTCTGAGTAGCAGAGGGATATGCCACATCTTGTAAGGCGCGCTTGCAACATCATCAAACGGGCAGCCGGAGGTGAACAGCGAGATCAGCACGTCAGCGCCTTGGCGTTGCTGGAAGCGCGCGCACAGGCTCGGGCCGTACATGTGGAAGCCGGGCCCCATGAAGCGATCGTTGAAGGAGCCCGCCGGCACCCACGGTCCCCAGGGGTGCTCCGCCTGGTAGAAGTCGTAGACCATCTCGTTGGGCTCGAACCAGTGGGTCATGGTCGCGGTGTTGTACCAGGAGATGAGCAGGTACCTTCCCAGCTCCGGCACGTAGCAAATGGGCGTCTGACCGCACTTTGCCGGGCGGTCGAGGATGGGCTCGGCCTGTTCAATTGCCTTTGTCCAGTTTGCCGGTTGGCTGCCATCTTTACCCGTGAAGTACTCCCAGTCCGCGCTGTTCATCTTCGGCAGCTTGGTGCGTTTTACCCGCCCAAGCGTCAACGAGTCGCCGTCGTTCCAAAAGCCGTTGGTTGAAACGGCGTAGACATATTCGCTGGCCCCGTCGCGCGTGACCTGGCCGCCGTTCTGCCCATAGTGGATAAAGAACGGTGCGCCGAAGCGAGCTCCGGGCCACATGGGGTGGTCGTAGTTTTCACTGGCGCTGCGAGTCCACGTAAGTCCGCGATCGGTGGACTTGATGAGGCCGGAGTTGAGCGAGAGCTGGCGTAGCAGCGGATCCTTGCTGTCGCTTCCATAAACATTCCTGGCCACAAAGGCATAGAAGACGCCGTCAATACATTCCTGGCCGCCCACCTTCCAGGTAGCGTTGTCGGCGCGCTTTTCATCGGCTGCGCCGTAGGCGTCCATCTGGTTGACCTGCGAGCCAACCAGGCTGGTGGGGCTGTCACCCATGAGACGATTGAAGGCCAGGTTCATGCCCTTGACTCCAAACCCGCGGCCATCGCAGTTGAAGGCGTAGAGGTTGCCGTCGTCGGCCCAGAAGGGGTCCCATGTGTCGCCGTTGGAGTTGTCCCACTTGTGAATTCGGTGCAGGTCAGGGAAGACCTCCGCAATGGGCTTTGCCTGCGCGGCGGCCTCCGGTTGCTGTGCAAGCAACCTCTGCATCAGGCTTGCCGGTGCCATCGTTGCGGCGCCGCTGGCGGCCATCTGCATCAGGAAACTTCTACGGTTCACAAGGTGGTTGGCCCTGTCGTTCATGGGTTCTCCTTCACGTTCAGCCTGGGTTGGCGATTGAGGCCATCCTAGTTCCGGCAAAGGATGCCTGACAACTACGCAATCGCTGGCCACGGGTCTTTGAGCAGCGAACACAGCCCCAGATCGTTCCCATACCGCTCGACCTCAACCTCCGCCATGCGGATCGGCGCAGCCATGCCCTTGAAAGCCGGCACCGCATCCGACCCCATGATCTGCGGCGACACAAACAGGTGCACGCGGTCCACAAGCCCACCGGCCAGCAATGCCGTATTCAGCCTCGTGCCGGTTTCCGTAAGCAGCGTCAAAAGGCCTTCCTCGCCCAGCTTGTCCAGCACCTTGCCCAGCGGCACCCGGCCAGCTTCAGCCGGCAGCACTTCCACGCGCACGCCGCGCGTCTCCAACTCGCGGACGCGCCCCTCGTCCTTTGAAACCGTGAAGACCACGACGTCCTGGTTCGCACTTTTCACCAGCTTCGATTCCACAGGCATGCGCAGCGCAGAGTCCAGCACCAGCCGCTGCAAGCGTCGCCGCCTGCGCAGGCCGCTGCGGTCGGTCAACATAGGGTCGTCGGCCAGCACCGTATCCACGCCCACCATCACCGCATCGGCCTGCCAGCGCAGCGGCTGCACGGCGGCGCGCGCCTCCTCGCTGGTAATCCAGTAAGGCTCGCGAATCTGATGCCGCCCCGCCGGCGGAGCAATGCGCCCGTCCAGCGTCATCGCCACCTTCATCAGCACCAGTGGGCGCTTGTGCTGGCTCCATCGGGCAAAGCCCTCGTTCAGGCGGCGCGCCTCGGCCTGGCAAACGCCCACCGCAGTCTCAACTCCCGCCGCGCGTAGCCGCTCCATGCCGTGCCCTGCCACTGCTGTGTTCGGGTCAATCGTGGCCGCCACAACCCGCCGCAATCCGGCGGCGATCAAAGCTTCAGTACAGGGAGGAGTGCGCCCGGTGTGGTTGCAGGGCTCCAGCGTCACATAGGCCGTGCCGCCCTTGAGCCGCTCCCCCGCATGTTCCTTCGCCTCCCGCAGCGCCACCACCTCGGCATGGTCCAGCAGGTCGTATTCATGCCACCCCTCGCCCGCCACCTGCCCCGCGCAATCCAGAATCACGCAGCCCACCGCCGGGTTCGGCGAAGTCACAGCAATCCCTCGCCGCGCCAACTCCAGCGCCCGCTCCATCCAGTAAGTTTCTTGCTCCACAGGTATTCCCTCACGCGTTAAACAGACTGCGAAAAAACTAGATGTTCGAAATCCACTGGCGAGCTTGATAACTGTGCACGACTTCAGTCGGGTCACAAAGTGCTGAAAAACCTGGGCTTAACAAGCCGCGAAAAACTCATCGATTGACTGCAACTGGCGCGCTTTGTAACAGGGCCTGACTTTAGTCGGGCCGCAAACTGTGAGTACAGGAATTGTAGTGCACTGGTGGGAGTTCGCGGGCGGTGAGGGGAAGACGCGGGATTGACGCGGGTTTGAAGGGCTTTTCCACATTGAATAGTCTAGACACCGATACAGGAATTACGCTGCACCACCCGGCCGGATTACGCAAAAAATCACCCGTAAGCTGTTGATTCCACGTAGATCGATTTTACCCTATACCACAATATGAATATCACCAATTCAGCGGCCACGAGCGAAAATTCGAAAATCGCGAAAATCCGCAATTCGCGCGGGTAAAGTGGCTACTGCCGCCTCAAAATTCTCGCCCTGAGAGCACCTTCCTGGCCTCAAAAACTGGCCGAAATCGCCAAATATCCTCCTGTTTACTCATCTGTAAACTTCCGATCAGACTTTTCCCGGACTTTCTGCCTATTTCCAGCCCTGGAATGGCGAAGTTTTGACAGCGCTATGGGCTGCTTTTGGGGGCGCGATCTGGTCGTCAGGGCCGGCCTTGGAACCATGGCACGAAACATGGGTGGATGCGACCAGTCCTTGACCTCCACCGAGCCGATCACCTGAACCCCTGGTTGGCTCGCTGAGCTGCCAACAACGCCCGCTGTCCAAATGTCATAAACGGTCACTCCAGCCATCGACGTGCTTGTCGTAGAGGCCTGGGCGCACGCGATGACGGCCAGATTAGCTAAGGATGTGCCAGTCACGTCTATCGAATAAGTCGCCTGACTACTAGTGAGAGAGCCAAGCCCTGTGAATGTTGTTCCATCGGTTGAATACTTGAGATAGGCAGTTCCGCCATTTGTCAGTGTGGACTTGGCACTGACATACAAGATCAACGATGTATAAGAGTTACCCGTAGTCTGCCAAGTGGCAAACTTCTGCTGCATATAGCTCTGGGCAGTGAGATCGGCATATCTGTCAAGAATCGACCCGCTCGACCCGGTTGGACCGACTCCAGATTTTCCGGAATAAACAG
This sequence comes from uncultured Acidobacteriaceae bacterium, assembly GCA_903828675.1. Classification (GTDB taxonomy): domain Bacteria; phylum Acidobacteriota; class Terriglobia; order Terriglobales; family Acidobacteriaceae; genus Telmatobacter. The sequence continues at coordinate 45,572 of CAIKND010000239.1, read as the reverse complement.
CGGACAGGTCGCCAGTGCCATAGATGTCGTCATGCGAGCCTGTTGAACACCCTGCAAGCCCGGTGATGTTCACCGAGGTATCCGCTGTCGGCCGCTTGTACTCTTGAGATGCGCAGGCCACCGACGCGGCAAGCAAGCAAACTCCAATCAATATGCGTGACTTCATTGACCCCCCACAGGTGCCGCTCCCGCCAGGATCGGGCCAGCATCAGGATGAGTCAACAGTGATGCAAAAACGTCTGCCGTGGTTTGGCTATCTTCGGTCGCATAGCCCCACTCTGCGGTGGTTAGCGGAACTCCCAGGGCCTGCTGCTCTGCGCTGGCGTAGATCACTACGTCGATCGTCGCGTGATAGGTATCATCAAAGGCTAGCTTGCGAAAGTGGAGGATTGCATCGGGAACTTGCAGCCCCGAAAAGGTGTAGTTCGCGAGCTTGAAATCAAGTTGCTTCATAAATCCCCCTTAGTTATGCGTGGCATACAACGCCACACTGAGGTTGGCCAGGGTTGCGTCGGCAGTGCTCGGCCCCTGGATATAAAGTGATTGGCTACTCGACCCGGTGAGCGTGAAGGATGACGAGCAGGTGAAGGCCCCAGTCTTTCCTGCAGCGGAAAAGACGATTGTGCCCACAGACGAGCAGGTGGTAAACCCGGCCGCCGTGCATTTGTAAACAGTGAGCGTCGTCGAGGCCGTGGCCGCCACGCTCGCCTCAGCTCGTGAGTTTGTGCAGTTAGCGGGCACCGAGTAGATCTCGCTCGCGTCGGGGAGCACCTGGGCAAATACCTGCGAGTTTGGAAGAACTCCAACCCAGTTGAATTTCATACTCGCGCGGTTGACTGTCACCGCCGCGCCCGCCAGTTGATAGCCTGACGTGGCATTAAGAGTGGGCGCCGTAATCGTTCCTTGACTAACAACGTTGCCATTTCCGTAGACCGAAAAGAGAGTTCCACCGGCCAGCGTGTAGGCAAGCGTGGCATTGGTATTCGTCCACGCATCGGTGGTCAGGTGGGTGTTGTCAGTGATCGTTGCTATCGTGCGCGTCTCGCCGTTGACCGTGATTGTGTCGCCCACCTTGAAGGTGTTCTGAAACTGTGTGCCGACTCCGACAACAGCGGTGGATGTTGCTGTGGTACTGACCGTTCCAGCCCCGGTAGTCGATTGATTGATCTGAAGGTTGGCAGTTGGCGTGGCGGTCTGGATGCCTACGTTTCCTAGATTGGTAAGGCGCATTGTCTCTGCTGGGCCGTTAATCATCGGCCTAGGAGAGATCGACATGTAACTACCGTCAAGATAGTTGGAGCTAGTCCAGAAACCACCAATGGAGCCGGCTCCATTGGAGGCACCATTGAAAGTCAGGGTGGCTCCAACGCCAGCAGCGACAGCGTTTCCGTTTATTAGCTTCAAGGTCTGAGCGGCATTGGGGTTTACAGAGAAGGAAAAGTACGAGGACGCTTTAATCGTCGTCACGCCACTTGAGGGAAAGATAGTCAGCCCACCAGCAGACGATGTGGTGAAGCTAGCGTAGTTTGAACCATCGTAGGCTAACCGAAGTTGCTCAGTTGTTCCAGTTGCAGTAGTCAATCCAGTGAGCGACGACGATGCAAGCGTCTTATTAGTCAACGTCTGCGTATCAGTGAGACCAACCAGCGCACTCGCCGGAGCGGTGAGGGACGTTCCCCAGGCGCTCCCTGTCGAGATCGGTACGCCCGCGCCCGGATATACCATCGAGCCGCTTGGAGTTGAGCAGGTCCCGTCATATTTCAAGTAACCGGTCGTGCAGGAAGTCCAGAGAGCTACTGCATCAGCATAAGTGGGAGTTGCCCATGAGCTGCTGCCTGAATATTTTGCCAGCCCAGTAAACGTCGGCCAGGTCATCGAGCCGCCCGCAGCAGCCCATGAAAGAGCGGAACCGTTGTAATACAGGTATCCAGATGTCGGGGTCGGAATACTTGTACCGTAGAGGCCCTTGACCGTCATAGCCAGACTGCCTGCCGTGTTCTGAGCATCGCCAGTATGCGCAGGCTCCGCCGAGGTTGGGAGTGCGGATATAGATGTAAAGTGTGCGCTGGAATCGGTTGCGATCAGTGTGGCGGAGGCGGGGACGGAACTTCCATTTATCTGCGTCGAGTTAGCATTGCCGAGCTGCCCCTCCAACTGCCAATACGACCCATCGTAGGTTGCACTGACCCAGTGACCGGCCAACAGATCATTCGCTATCAGATTGCCTGATCCTCCCCACTTCTTGATCGTGGCCGCGGCTGAACCGTTGACGGCTAGAGTCGCGCTGGCGGTGTTAGCCACATCCGCCTTGAACTGGATATGATCTCCTGTCACTGCAGTGAAAGAGGGCGATGTAGTGCAGGTATAGGCTGTGCCCGACGCAGATCCGGCAATGCAATTTGCAGGCACGCTCAGGTGATGAGAAGTCCCGGCGATTGGCGCAGCCGATGCGGAGAAATAGCCGATGCCATTAAATGGAGTCACGCCGCCGACAGAAACGCCGGATGCATAATAGGCGGGTGAGTAAATGGTCCCAGCATTTACGCCAGCGCCAGCGATGCCTTGCGGTATGCCGAAGCTCAGTGTGTAGTTAGGCGAGCTACCCCCCACACTGGCGGTCGCGCTCGACCCCGCGCTCAGGGTTGTGACCGTGCCAATTGCCAGGCTGGGAGCGGGGCCGGCTGGTCCGCTTTGAATGATGGCTACCGGAGAAAGATTCGGGACGAACGAATCATAAGACCAGGTCGAGCTAGTGGGCTGCGCGCACATCTGCCCAGGCGTCGGAATATCTGAGTTGTGGACGGTATCCCGCAGCGTGATCTTATAGCAGAGCGTTGGATTGCTGGCGAGTGCATCGGCTACGCGGCACGCCTGGCCGTTGAGCTGTGTGGTAATGACTCCGGCTGCTACGAGACACGTCACAGGCCGGGAGAATACGCCCATGGCGCCCACAGGGTTTCCCAATCCATCTGTCGGTGTAAGGATGATCCGGCCTTGATTCAAGGCATTCCCGCCGGCGTCCTTCACCGCAGATCCTGTGATGGTCGTATAAGTCACCGCCGCATAGCAGATTACGGCGGCCGACAGAAGAAGGATGAGTGCAAATCGCCTCATATTGTCCCCTGTTGAGCGGCGGCAATCGCGGCCCATGTTGTGGAGGTCGGTGAAGGTGGAAGGGAGAAAGCGTCAAACTCAGCAAACGCGCCAATGCGTTGGCCACCGGAGGTGTAGAAATACGCTCCGTATTGGGCAGAGGCATTGTCGAGAGAATCAGTCGTCGATTCAAGCGTGCAGGCTGAGATAGTGAGGGATGTTCCTGCCAGGGTACAGGCGACCGGCTGGAAGAAATTGGATGCAGCGGAAGAGTCTTCGCTTGGAACGCCGGCGGCGATGATGGAATTGTCCGCGGCGACGAAGGGCTGCAGCGCATAAATGCGCAGCACTACATCCGATCCTATTTCCCAGTTCGGAATGCTTACGGAAGCGATGGAGATCGATGCCATTTGGATCGATCATCACGCTTGCGGGCCCATGAGGGTCCGTACGATGGAAATTTAGCGCGAGATGACGAGTTTTCTTTTCTGCGCGCCGGACAGAAACGCCATAAATGAGGTCCGCGAGATCCTCCACGCCGATTCGCGGAAAAGCTGATAGGCGTCGAAGTGCCCTTCGTCAATAAGGAACACCAGGGGGCGCAGATCCTCGTAGCCGAGGGCTGCGCGCGCCTCGGCTGAATAGATCGTATCTTCGAGCGAGAACGGCAGCAGGTCTTCATCGCGATGGCGGAACATGGGGTTGTCGAGCTTGGGGCGCCGATCCTCTATGCCGAAGCGAGTGCGCAGGCTATTGCAGAAATGCACGATCGAGGAGTAGAGCACGCGCTTGCGAGCCTGGGGGCGGTAGTCGACCAGCGTGAGCAGAGCACGGCCTCCCGCATCCTGCATCCGAGCCATACGATAAACAACGCCCATGCCCACGCCAAGAATCCGCGCTGTGCGTGGAACGTTGACGTACTCACGTTCCGCAAAGGGAAGGATGAGCTGGTGCTGGGAAGTAAAGTGCCTCATACCCGCTTCCTCCACAATCCTTTCTGGCGGGCGATGCGCTTGAGCGCCCACCAGACTTTGTTGGCATCAGATGTCGTACGAATAGCCTTGTCGGCGCGGCTGGAAAGTGGGGACCGGCTCGATTCCAAAAACTTCCGGAATGTCTCTTCCGCCCAGCCAAGCTGGCAGAGCATGTTCTGAATACGCGCAAGATCGCCCGCTGTGGCGATCTGAGGCGTGTCGGAGTACTCAGCGCCGTCCTTACGGCCGTCGAGGCCGGCACGGCGGGCTTGTGCGCGATCAGGGCGGTGCTTGAGCGGGGCCTTGACGCCGAGTTGCTGCTGGATGCCATCGATCAGGAAGCCCGCGTCGGCCGCCGACAGATCACTAAAGCTCGTGACCGTCCTGTGCAGCCGCTCAGTCGCCCATTTCATACGAGCCTCGCGGCTGGCGCCCACGCCGATCTCGTGTGCGGAAAGCTGGCCATAGAGTACCTGCAGCCGGACGATTTGTGCTTTCGTGATCTTCATGGTCAATCCTTGTGGTTGATGTCCTTCTTACAGTGGGGACAGATCAAAGCTGGTTTGTTCCGGCGCAATTCCCGCCCGTCTCTTTGTCGGCATGCATCCGAGCAGAACTTCTGCAGCCGGCGCTTCGGATCGATCAGATTCGTACATCCCATTCGCTGACATTGCCGTTTGTACTCCATGCCCCGTGGTCTCCCCTGAGATAAAGTTGTCTGGCACATCAAAAAATCCAAGCGCACCCTTGAATGGGATCGGCTTATCGAACGCTACCGGGTTTGTCAGGACGAAGCCGTACTTTCCGAAGAACCAAGGGGAATCGCTATGGTCTATGCAGTCAACGATGTCCACCGTGCCGACGATGCGACCGCATCCCGCCTTCAGATAGTCAATCAGCATTCCGAAGAATGGTCGTCCAGCGACCTTGCAGATATGAGCGATTGAGTCGATGTCTTGCAAAATCTCGCGCGGGTGAAACCACAAACTAGCGTGTAGATAAATGGTCCCGCGAAAGGTCGTACGCCAGTCACGGTTCTCAATGTCTTTTCCAAAGTGGAGGATTGCCAGCCACCAGGGCGCTCGCACGCTGAGGGCTCTCATGCGATCCTCCGTTCAGCCATGACCATCATGCGGTCGATCTCTACCGGCTTCTTAGGCCCGCGCTTTCGGGCGCAAAGGAACTTGGCGCGATCGACGAGTTCTGAAGGATTGCAATATCCTTTGAGCATGCAGGCGTCAACGGTGACTGTCTCGGGCGGAGATGAGAGATGCTCAGCCACCAACATCAAGCGCACGGTGGGACGCTGCTCATAGATCTGATCGAGCAACCGTCCCAGGTCTGTTCCGGCCATCGGCCAGCAGGCAATCACGAGATCCGGATTGTGGTCAGCGGCCAGCTCGCGAGCTTCGTCGGCCGAGGCCGCCGCGTGTACCACAAAGCCGCGAATCGTGAGCATGTACCGACGCGTCGATTGGCGTAGCTCGTTGGAGTCGATCAGCAGGATGCGTTTCCGTGGTCTCATGAGCGGGGCATCCTTTCGGAGCGCGTCCACCGGGCGAGCTTTGCTTCATCCTCGGCCACGTCGATGTTGTGGAGTTTGGCAACTGAGATGATCGCCCGAAGGCGCGCAGCCAGGTATGGACGCACATCGTCTTTGCCGTCCAGCCATGACGCGAGAGCTGCGGTGACCTGGTCGCGGAGATCCGAGGGAACTTCAAACCAATGAGCCTGGCACATGAGATGCCGGCGAGGAATTTCATGGGAACAGCCCACGATCTGACAGACCGCAAGCGCCTCAGTGCCTCGGATCGGATGTGCCGAGCCTGGTGAGAGATCAGGTTTATGTATTGAGCGAACGAACATCATTTCTCCTTTTCAAATTGATCACGCGTGCCGAAGATGGCCCCGGCAAGCACATAAATCAGGACGCAGGCATAGCAAAGGGCGTATGGGAGCCGGGCAAGTACGGGATGCGGATTTCTCTCTTGGGAGTTCATCCTTGGCGCCGTTCCTTTGCGCGGCGGGCGCGATCGCGCGAGACGCTGCCGCATACGTCATCGACATTGCGTTCCAAGATCCCATGCAGATCCGGTAGCGTGACCCGGTCATCGCACGAGTAGAAGAAGCGATCGCCTGGCATGATGCCGATGACGATGAAGGCATCTGCCTTTGTGCGGGCTTCCTCAACCAACTTCAGGATGGCTTGTTCTCTGGGATCAGCCAAGGTTGGCCTCCTCGTCTCCAGCGGATTCGCGGTAGATCTTTACTTCGGCGATCAGCTCGCGGATCTGGCTGGCGCGTTGCGCGACGGCTGGAGGAAGATACGCGTCTCGTGGCTGGCGTGCATACAAGGCTTCCAACGCTTCTAACTCGGCAGTGGATACGGCCGTCATCGCGCTTCCCTTCCGGCATCAAGGCCCAGTTCGTTGCCGATCTGTCCGAGCATTGTCCGCAGATCATGCACATTGCGCACGATGCGCACCCGCTCAGCCAGGGCCACAATCTCTTTCACATAGTCGGCGGTACCGGATATGCGCTCCTCGGCTGTAACCGCAAAGAAGTATCCGCCGTTTTCACCGTCGCGGCTGGAAACGATAGCCAGTCCGAAAGTGACCACCAGTTCGCGGACATCTGACTTGATCGAGCGGGGATCGCCGCCGATCCGGGCGACCAGGTCGCTGATTGAGATGGCTTGCAACCGGCCCTGACGCCCGCGCAGGCATTCCAGGAGTCTGTGCTGGCGCTCGGTAAGCGGCCAGCGGCCGCCGCCGGTCAGCACGTCATGGACACGGGCCTCGTTGGCAGTGATGGCGTCGCGGCGCATCTCGGCATCGGTGCGAGTTTCGAAGAGATTTCCCGTCATAGACCAGCCTCCTTCTTTGCCTTGCGCGCGGCTGCTTTCCTGCGCTGTGCAGCCGCCTTGGCGCTACGCTGTCTCCGCACATGGCTCGCATACGCGCCGTGCGGATCGCGCTCCCAGCGATCGCAGCGGCGAACTATATCCAGGTACTTGCCAGCTCTCTTCGCATCGATAATCCAGTTCAGCAACTCCGCGTTATTGAGGCCGCCGTGCACATACTGATCAATGCGAATGAATATCCGCAGGAGAAAGAGCAACGCGCTGCGCGAGCATTTTTCAAGCTCACATTGCACGCGCGTCCTGGGGCCTTCTTCATATGGTCCGAGCATTAGTAGTCTCCTTCAGTGCAACCCTCACAGAGATCCCGACCGCGCTCGCGGCTCCATCCAGCCTTCTTCGCTTCAGCACGGAGTTGTTTCAGACTTGGAGTCTCGATGAAATCGCGAACGTCCAGATCCGTGGTCGCCGGGAAGGTCACGTCCCCAGCGCCATGATCGTTATCGCAAAACAGGATCTTCGTCGAGCGGATCATGGAACCATCTCCAAAGTCGTGAGCGAGTCTTCCAGCAGATGGCCGCAGTCCTCGCAGTAATGGCGCGTCGTGCGCAGGTGATTTCCGTAGTCAACGATTGCGTCATCGTCGTAGATTGCCATCGGATCGCCCGGCAGGATGCCTTCTCTGCACTCGTCACACAGGCGCGAGTGCAGAGACCGCGTCCACAGAACAGGGTTGGCGGAATCGATCATGCCTTGGCTCCCTTGCGTGCCTCGATGGCCAGCTTGGCTTCATGGCGGAGGAGGTTAACGTTGGTGATGAGGGCGCCGATCCGCGCATCGAGCTGCTCGGCCATTTGCAGCGCTCTCTCTGGTGTGAAATCAGGCCGCTTGAGCAGCCTGATCTCATAAAGCACGGCTTCCATATCCTGGAGCGTGCACTCTACCTGTTCCAGAGTCTTTTCGAGGGATGGGCAGATCATTGACACGTCCCCTCGATGCGGATATCGAAGTGCGTCGCAAAGATGGAGCCCTTGCGGCTAATTGGCTGCGAGTTCCACCAGGCGTAGAGCGTTGTCTCGCTGAGGTTGAGCGTGACGCCAACAACTTCACGCGGCATCTGAGGTTCCGGCTCGGGCACCCATCCCCTCGGTTCCATATTCATGGGCTTGTATGCTTTCGGGGCCTTCGCCGGCTTCTCGGCTTTGATCTTCTTGATGCCGGCGGCCCGGCGAATGGCTCCGACGCTTACGTCTGTGATGCCGTACTTCCGTGCCAGGTCGGCGTGAGAGACGGACGGGGATTCGGCCAGGATCGATTGGCGAATCTCCTCGCTGATGCGCGTGCCCTGAGTGCGGCCGCTGACGATTGTCATGGTGTTCTCCTTCAATGGTTCAGGCGTCGGGTTGGCGCTAGGTGGATTGCAGAGGCTGGCCACGGTGGCTTCAGCAAAGGCCCTTGACGAAACAGCCTCAGGAGGTGGCGGATGCGTGCCGTCGTCACAGGCGGCGCAGAGGTATTCGTTCTCGAAGGCGATTACGGCCATGCAGCAGAGGCAGGATGTGCAGCGCTTTCCGGGAGGGGCTGGACGGGTGACGGCGGTAGTCATTTGCGGCCTGCCTTCTGTGCTTTGAGTGTTTTTCTGAGTAATTTCGCCGCTTGAATCGTGAATATTGCGCAGACCGGGCAGAAGTCCATTCCCTCGATTCGTATCCACCCGTACTCCTTCGCTTCCCGTCGCAGGTCTCCAGGCGAAAAGAGGGCGCCGTCCACCGGGCCTTCGACTGGGAAGAAGGTCTTGCATTCCTTGCTTGAGCAATAGAGTTGGAGTCTTGATACGATCACCTCACTTGCCGCCCTTCCGTTTGCTGTAGGCCTCGGTGTCGAGCCTGCAGACGATGCCGTGTACCTGGTGCGCCATCTTCTTCGCTCCATCACAGGCCTCAATGAGCAAACAGCCATGGAGCATGTCCCCGCGTTTGGAAGGCTTACGCAGCTCAGAGATGTGATAGAGCGCAGTCTCTAGCGCTGACTGCGCTTTATCGAGGCGCAGAGTCAGCATTTTGTCGAGCATCTTGCTCACTACTTGCCAGCTTTCTTCGCCGCCTTTTTGGCAGCCTTGGCTTCGCGCTCTCGCACGGTGGCGATGGCCTCGACCTTGAGCGATGGCGTCTTGGTCTTTTGCGTAAAGCACTGCGCGTACAGTGCGAGAATTCGCTCGCTCAGCTTGGCGGGGAGCTTGGTCTGCGGCAGAACGCGTTCGGCGTCCTTCTGCAGGCTGTATTCAACCCGACGTGAGAACAACAACGGGAAAACCTTCGCCTGCTTGGCCTGGGACAGTAGAAGCTCCAACTCGGTGACATTGGAGTCGATAATTTCGATGGTCTTCGGAGTCGTGACCGTGGCGCTCCAGTCCGCGCCTTCCATGCGGCGAGAGGCTTCAGCGTTGGTGGGTACGTGGCCAAACTCCTGGACGGCATTCATCACCAGGGCTTTAGCTGCGTCAGAGATGCGTTTGGCGGCATCGGCATCCATGGACTTGCTGGCGAAATCCAGACAGAGAGAATCAAATGCTGCTGCATTCATGCGGTCACACTTTCTTGAGCGGTGAGAGAGTTGAGGTCGTCAAACCACCGCGAGAGTCTCTTGTGCAGGCATTCCTGCCCACAGATGTGTTCGAGGATCAGTCCGGTGGAATCCTGAATTACGGCCTCCGATGTACCGAAGGCGATGCCGTTGTTTCTTGGGTCAGAGGTGTCGACGGGGGCGATGGCCAGAAACCAGTGATTGGTCTCCTGCTTCATGCGCCCGCAGACATCGCATGCAACTGTGTTCACGTCCATCAGTGCGCCTGCTTTCCAACTGTGGCCGCGCTCCGCGTCCTGATAGCCAGGTCGATGGCAGCGCGGGCGAGTTCAAGGTTCCGAAGGATGGCATGGGCAACGGGGATCGGCACGCCGCCCCAGACGCCAATGCAATCGACCGCAACCTGTAGATCGCCGCAGAGCACGGGGAGGATATCGATAAATTCAGCAGGCAGCTCAGCGATGCCGAGACCGGAGATGCAGTGGCGATCCCCTGAAGCGTCGGCGTAGACATAACGATCCTTGGAAGCGCTCACCTGACACCCCCTAGGACACGATCAACCGCGCCGCCAGGAAGAAAGGCCATGCCGCACTCAAGCAGCAGGTAAAGAGCGGAGGCCACGACGGCAATCTTCAGAGTGCAATCGAGGATGCGGCCGGCGCGGCGGAGCCGGTCGACCAGCTCGTCGACCTGGTCAACGCTCGGCGTCCAGGTCATAAGGCGCGACCAGAGGCTACGCGGACGGGTGTCAGGAAGGATGCCGCCTGTGGTGAAGTAATCGGCGGCATCGGAGTCCTCTTCGAGAAGGCGGCGCAGCGAGTCAGGGCAAGGGTTGATTTGGTTAGTGCTCATGCAATTGCCTCCTCAGCGACTACTACTGGTTCCGAGACCTGGGCATCAGGAGCTGGTGTCTGGAGCGCTGCGCGAGCATCCTCGATCGCGAAGAAAAGATTGCGGGCGCTGATGTAATCGAACCGCTTCTCCCAGCGCTTCGCGGTCGCTTCAGCGTCCTTGATGGTCGCGGTCACATCGGAGCGACGCATGGGGCCGAGTTCGGCGGTAAGGATGTGCGCTGCTTCCGCCTGGGTAAGTCCCGCAAGCAGATGGGTGCGGCGCAACCGCGAGCGCCATTGTTCCATCTGCCAGACGGCGATGGTCTTCGATAGATCGTGCGATCCTCCCAGAACGACGCCGAAGTAAGGAGGCGTATCGAGGAGCTGACGAAGGATCTCCAGACCCTTTGAGTTCAGATGCTGGCCCTCGTCCACAATGAGCAGGGCGCGTTGACTACCGAGAAAGAACCGGAGCTTGCGGATGAGTTGATCAATCGTGCCGCGGTTGGGAATGCCAGCCTCGGTACAGGCCTCCACCAGGAACGACTGCGGCGAGTGATCGATGCGCGAGTAAATATAGACGGCGCGGCCTTCGCCAGAGCGGTTGATCTCCTCAGCCACGCGCCTGAAGGTGTACGTTTTCTGCGTTCCCGGCGGCCCATCGACCAAAAAAGCGGTTCCCTGCCTCAGTGCGGACCACATCGAGTGCCGCACCGCCGAATACTCGGCTGTGTCGTAGTGCGGACCGCTTGTTGCAGGCATGGTCGCTATCTCATGAATATCGATTACCTGCTTAAGCGCAGCGCGTATGTTCAGGGTGTTCGATTCCGCGCCGTGATGTCTGTCGTAGGCCCCAGACAGGAAGACGCGCAATGAACTGGGGTTGATGGCGGCCATATCGGCCAACTCGGAGATTGTGAGCCCCGCGCGCAGCATGAAGACGCGTGCACGGCGAATGGTCTCTGTATCGCTGGGCAAACCAAGCGATTGAAGATGATGCTTGCGGCTAACGGGTATTGGCATTGGCGTTGTTTCTCCGAAGTCGATCAGCCAGGCGATCGGCGCCCTGGCCCGGTATCAATACGGTGGTGGTTTTAGTCGTCTCTTTGGCCTGTGTTGCGCGCTGAGTTGTTATGTCAATGCCGGTTTCTCCGGCACTGAGCCTGAGCCGCGAAGCCATAGCCTCAAGCGGCGAAACTGCGCCGTTGGACCGGGCTACGAGGGCTATTTGTGAGAGCGCGTTCCGAGTAGCCTTCTCCAGGCCGCGACGGGTGCGCATGCTATCTGCAATCTGCGCCTGGGTGTGCGGGTCACCAGGGGCGAAGCGCACGAGCTGCTCGGTCTGGAGCCGCGCGAGGAAGTTGCCATCGAGATCCAGGGCATCTACCGTCTCGGGACAACCGCGATCAAAGGCGATCAGGATGTCGCGCTCATTGAGTCCGTGGAGCGTGACCCAGCCAGCCTGGTCTGTGGGCACGTAGCGGCGTTTGTCCAGGGTGATGGCGCATTCACGTACGCGCCTGGTTTCGCGATCTTTCATCAGCAGAGCCAGCGCGGCCGGATCGGGCGTAGGTTTTTGGTTGGGATTGCGGTTAGCTTCGAAGACCTGACGCGGTGTTCCTCCGTCCATGCCCTTCCCATCGAGCGGCGTATCCGCATACTCTTCCATCCATGCGAGGCAGCCTGCGATGAATACTGAGGCTAGTGGATGTCGACTCTCGGCGGCGCGCCCGGCGCGGAGTAGACGGCGATGATCTGCCATAGCGACGCTGGTCGAATCAGGGCGTGTGAAAGGGTTGCCGCTCGTATAGGTAGGCCAGCACTTGTCATAACGCTCATGTACTGTGCGCCAAGTGCGCTCAATCCCCTTCGCCTGTCCGTGAAAGGGTAGGCAATGGGTAAATGCGATACCTATCCGGGCGAGAAACCCAGAGGCAGCGATTTCGTCTATTTCCTGCTTCCACCAACCTTCCGGGGCCAGTTGGGAATCTCTCAGGTAGCCTGGTCGCGCGCCCTTTGCCACCTTCTTATAGTCTTTGCCGTTGTCAACATATATCTGTTCTGGGGGGCCAAATTTAGCAATTCCCCTGCGCATGACAGCTGCGATGGCACGGCTGCTGCCTTCCCAGCACCAGCTTGCTCCCATAAACATCCTGCTGCGGTAGTCAATCATTGCAGAGAGCCTGATCCGGATCGGAGCGCCTTGTTCAACGTTGTCGAACACATCGTTAGCGCACTCCACATCATGGATTGAGTGATCCCCTACCCAAATTTCGTTGGAATACTCCCCATAAGAGCGGGAAAGATAAGCGGCCATGCGCTCCTGATATGCTCTGCGCCCTTGCCGCGCATAAACAGTGAGAGCGGCTGGCATGGATCTCAGCCAGGCCCGGACAGTTTCATAGCTTGGCGCGTCTTCAGCGGGAATCTCCAACATCGCCAGGTCGCGCAGGATAGCTTCATGTGCCACGCGTACACTCATGCGCTCTTCGAGAAATAGGTATGCGGCCAACCAAGCGGCTTTGGGATAGTTCTGAAAGAAGCGACTGACGCCTTTATCACTGCGTTGTCGATCCGCGAGAGCGGGGAGACCACCTTCGCGGAATGCGGCGAGCCACTTGAACAACGTTCCGCGACTGATGCCGGTGTTCTCGGATGTAAATTCAACCATCCGCGTGAAGCTGGTAACCAGGTCTCCATTTTGTAAGCGAAGCACCTTATAACGCGGAGTGTCTGCGCGAAAATCAAGAAGCGGGGCTATGACCTGAAGGCGAAAATTTGCCTGCGCTTCATCTTCAGCGGTGGTCAGGGCTACGCGCTGCGGGCGTGTTATATATTCGCCAAACGGAAGGACTGCAAGAGAGGCGCTCACTTGGCACGCTCCGCATCTATGCGCTCAACTTCGGCCCTGACGCCTGCGACAATATAGGCGCTGGTCGTATTGCCACGGATCACCTGGCTCGCTGTGCTCTTCGATATGCCAAGAGATCGAGCGACGCGGGTAGCCAGGCCACGATAGCGGCCAGTCCTAAATTTGCACAGATCCTCAGAAGTAAATGGAGACGTTGTCTGCTTCCGAACATTTTTAACCGGAGTCTCACCATCCGCGCGTTTCATTTCGGCGCGTAAAGCCGCCAGTATGCGCGTGCTCTTCAGCTTTCCATGGGCTACAGTGGACACTGTTGCGGGTTTCGTCCCAAGATCTCGCGCAACCTTTGAAGCGATGCCGTGGTAACGCCCGCGAGACTTAAATTCTTCGATTTCGTCGGGGGAAAGTCCTATGTGTCGTTTGGGCGAAGGAATGGGAGCGATCATTATTGACCGCGCTACTTTGGTTCCGAGTCGATCAGAAATCTGGCTTATGAGTGCCTCTGCAACAGGCAAGGAGCCCATGTATCCACGCAAGACTCCGGTCACGACCTGATTAGGACGCTTCGTCTCCAGCGCTACGGAGGTCACAAGGCCCTTGCATTTACCTGCGCCGAAAAACTGGCGCAGTATCTCTTTCGGGACACAAATATAGCCCGTAGGCTGAGGTTCAGTGCCTCCACCTTTTTTAGCGTTCAATGCGGAAGCCGCGTCAATCATTACGTCTGCCGCGTATCCGGAAAACATAATAGTGATCGCCGCGCAAGCAAAATCAAGGGCTAGTGAGAGGCGGTTGGGTTTCTTGCTCATAACTCAACTCCGGCCATGCGGCGCTCTAGCAGCGCTATCGATTGTTCTGAACGCTTCTGGATTAGATACTGCCTACCGATCTCCAGGAGTTGCGACTCAGATTCTGTGATGACCTTCATGCCAGCAGCTTCAACCCGGCAGCAGAGCAACCGAAAATCTCCGGTTGCGATGCAGAAGGCGCGATCCCAAGCCCCAGGCCAACGGTGAAGCTCTTTAGATTCGGCAGTAAAGCTGGTGATCATCCGCGCAGTCACCTGAATGGCCAGCAACCGCTGCATCTCGTCCGCGATCTGCTCTCGGCTCTTCCCGCAATGCTTGATGGCATCAGTGATGATTCCCCGTACCAGCGAGTCATCATTCAGGCTTCCAGGGCGCTGTTGGATGGAAGAATTTTCCTGAAAGAGTGGCAGTGACGTGTTTAGTACGCTGGCCGCAGACTGAAAGCGTGATGAATTCATGCCGCAACCTCTTCGATCTCGGATTTCCGCCTGCGAACCTCGCGCAAAACCGCTTCCCTAATTCGCTTCGAAGAGGAAATACCGAGAGCCGTTTGCCTGACAGCTTGCGGCGAGACGCCGAGCTTTCTTGCAAGATAGCTGTACATCCCGTGGAAAAGTGCAGCGTTCGCCAGCTCGGGCGATGTAGCCTTATGGTGAGAGCGGTTCAAATTGAAACCTCGAATATGCGTAAAGAATATTCACACCGCATATTTATGTCAAGGGAAATTTGCATGCCAAAGCCCAAAAAAGATAGACCCCCAAAGGCAGAGCGGATTTTCCAATTGAGGACGCAACTAGGTCTCGATCAGATTGCCTTTGCTGAACGGGTCAACGTAGATCAGGGAACAGTATCTAAATGGGAGAGGGGTAAGGCAGTCCCAGGGCGCCCCGCATATATCCAACTAGCGAGAATGGCCACGCCGGAGAGTGACCTTCAGCGTGAGCTACTTATAGATGGCGAAATTGGGAACGTGAACCGCAGACTCCGCGAAATAAATGAAGACAGAAATCAATTGCCTGGTCCGCCGCCCAACTGGGACCCGGAGTTGTTAGCTGTGGTAATCGAGGCTTTAAATAAGAGGCTCGGAGTTGAAACCGGCACTTTATCTGATCGCGAGTATGCCGAGAAAATAGTCTTCTTCTATGAGCTATGTCACAAGATGAAGGGCGAAGACCCTGCTATGGTTGACCGGTTCTTAAAGACCGCCTGAAAAACGGTCCACATCTTCGCACCGGGGCTCAGAATGACAGAGGTGGAAAGGTTGCATCTAGTTGAAAATATGGGGGTGTTTATGGATACTGTCGAACCAGAAGGAAAGAAGAACGACCGGGGTCCTGGGGTAACAGTCAATATCAATGCTCCAGACAACCATATCGTGACTGGCGACCGGATAGAGATCAACATCCATCTTTACGGAAGAGCGAAATGCAGCCGCGAGACAGATGAAAAGGGTAATTCTGAAGCGGGGGTGTCCGTCGAAACCCAGAAAATCTCGACGGTTCTGCCGTCGCGCGAGGGTAATAGGGTGGTGGCATAAGGAGCGGGGCATACCCGGAAAGTGGACGATCAGATGAAGAAGGTAATGTATTGTTTAGCTGCCGTGGCGTTCGCGATGGGCCAGACATGTGTGTTCGGCCAGATCAATGATGGAAGCACGGGCCCGGACGCTGTGAAGGATTCCCCGCTGGTTAGACAATCGTTCTACGACTCGGCGCTTGAGGCTGTAGACCTAACGGATGATGCGGTTTGGCTTTTGAATTATCCTGAAAATCTCTTCATTCCAGCGTTTATCCGCGCCAAAGATGCGGCTAACGCATTGGTTCGGAGGGAATCGACAAAGGGAGAAGCAGCGCTGGCGATTGCCCTGGTCCAGTACCAATTCGATATGGATATGTGCGTCATCGCGAAGCGATGCTCGACAGAGGCGCTGACTGCCAGGTCACGCGGCACGATCAGAATTATTAAGTCGTCAGTGCTAGCCACCGACCCTCCTGTCGTTCCTTGCGCGGCCCCTGCCGCCGCCGTGCCAGCTGAGATCAAGCTTAAGCCGCCTCTAAAACCTAAGCGCAACTAGGGTCTTTCGATTTTCTGGGTTGCCTTTCTCGCGCGTTGTTCGGCGGCAGTGCGCCGCGCAAGACGAGCCCCGAGCTGCTGGTTGCCAACTACGGCATCCGGAAGAGTCTGGCCGCGTGATCTCAATCAAGGTGTGAAGTCCTCACGAGGCCCGCGCCCTGCGGGCCTCAAATTCATCCTCTGTGTTTCACTCAACTCGCCATCTAAAGCCGAATTACCATCTTGCGCCAGCCCTTGGCGAAGGCACGCCTACTCTGTGATCTGAACGCAACGCGATGCTCTGAAAGGAGGTCGCGGGGCAGCCAGAGCGGATTGATCGGCGAGCTGCAAGCCCAGTTCGCCGTCCTTCCGATTTAGCAAGACGGGACGGCAAGGTGAACGAACTCCAGTCCGCATTCCTGAAATCGGTTGTGCCGGCAGCGATCGCCACTCAGCGCGAAATGGGCGTACCTGCCTCAATCACGCTGGCCCAGGCGATCGTTGAATCCGGCTGGGGGCAGAGCGGCCTGGCGAAGAATACGACCTGAAGACAGAAGGAGTGATGAATGCAAGAGCTTGAGCGTTGTTTATCGATTTGGCGGAACACAACTACGCGGCTGCTCGGCGGTCTGCTGCTGTGCGTTTTGACGCTGTTGGCCGCAGTACCGGTGGTGGGGTGCACCCAGGCGCAGAAGATCTCGGTCGCGCAGGAGATCGTTAACTGGACGCCGGCATTCATTTCGGCAGCCGACACGGCGAACGCGGTCATACAGTCTCTCGATCCAGCCACCGTTTTCATCCTGCGGCCGTTGACTGCCGGTATCGATGCGTTTGGGCCGCAGATTGCGTTGGCAGCCAAAAACTACCTGGCAAATCCGAATCAGACCACGCTGGAGCTTGTGCAATCGCTGATTGTGCAAATACAGCAGAACACTAATGCCGCGCTGTTGAGCGCCGCGAAGATCACGAATCCGGACAGTCAGGCCCAGGCCTTGGCGTCAATCAACCTGGTGGCCACCATAGCGAATACGCTGCTCGCATTGATTCAGCAGATCAGTACTAAGACACAGGTGGTTGCGATGGCAGCCGGCGTCCATGTGACGCTTGCCCAGGTGCGACCGTACATGGATCAGCCAGGTCTGCAGAGAGCCAGCCTGCAGGTGTCGCACGATCTGGCGCTTAGCCAGGCGCCGACCGTCGACCAGTTCTTCGCCTTCGAGGCGAGATCGGGATTCTAACGCATACACCCGCAGAAGCGCATACCACCCCGAGATTGCAGTCCACGTAGCGCCTACCTCGGGAACTCAACCAACCCAACGGCACCTGGTTCTGACAACCAGGTGCCGTTGGCTAAAAGCAAGGATGAGCTAATGAGCGCCTGCAATCCGATCACGTTTAGAGGCATCACGCGGAAGAAGTATCAGGCAATCCGCGCGCGCATTTACGCACAAGCCGGTTCTGTGAGGATGGGTGGCGATACAGGCTCGGCGACGGGGGATACGCCCCTCGGGGAGTTTTCGGCGAGCTGGGAGTATGACGAAGCGGCACTGACCTTTACGGTCACCTGCACGAAGAAGCCTTTGTTTGTTTCGGAGGGAATGATCAGATCCCGGATGCAATCCCTGATCGAGAGCGTGGATGCATGACGATGAGCGTGAAGCGGTGGATCTTAATCACTGTCAGCTTTGCCCTGGCTGTCTGGATGACGAGCTGTATGCATCCGGCCTATGCGCAGGAGCCAAGTACTGTCAGCCACGCGGATCTGGTGGATAGCCAGGTGAGCTATGGCGCGCTGGAGATGCGGATGCTGGAGCTGAGGGCGCAATATCGGGGCGCGACGGATGCCACCTTCGGGGATGAGTTGGGTATCGAGATCGCGAACATTCGGAGGATTTTATGGGCGCGGGATCTGGCGGCGCTCCGGACCAACGATGCGGCAATTGAGATCCTCAGCGAGCAGATGAGGCAATCGGCGGCGCTGGCCGAGGCAGCCTCCTACAAAAAGTGGTGCCAGCGGACAGTCTGGCGACGGCTGAGACGGTACCGGGAACCGGTCTGGTGCAGCCGGTGAATTTGAGCCAGGTCGGAGGTGCCAAACCGGCAAAACCGAAAAAACGCGCTGGAGGCGTTCTGACGCGTCCGGCTGGTTAGGAAGCCGGGGTAGTACCAGTTTTTTGAGTGAACGGGGTCGACGCGGCCTTAAATCGCCCTGAATGGGCAAACGGTACGCCCGGTCTGACCCGCCGGGCACATTTTGGGGTACAGGAGGGGTGATGGGCAATCTTTGGGACCGATTGGCAATCTGGTGGCAGGGAAAGAAAACCATCCTGGGCGGCGGCCTGGTGATGGCGGCGGGAGTGGCTGGGGTCTGGTTCGGAAAACTGGACCCGATTTCCGGTTTGGGCGTCGTCGGAGTCGGCATGTCGATCGCCGGATTCAGCGCCAAGGCAAACCGCCACCAGGAGGAGCTGCTGACCGCGCTTCAGGGCGTGGCTCAGATCGGAGCCGATCAGCGGTCCGGAAACAAGCCGGCGATGATCCGGGATGCCGAACTGACGGCTGAACAGCTTGCGCCCGCGGCAATGACGCTTGTCCCAGGACTATCCGCTGCCCCGCCGGCCGCGGTGCATCTCTCCGCCGAAGGCTTGAGAGACATTGTGGTAGCGACCATTGCGCAGTTCCAGCAAGGCGGGCCGGTTGCGCCGTTCAACGCTGAGCAGAACGGCGGGCCTGCGAAATGACGGCATTGCAACTTGTAGGCGACGGCGGAATGTTGAAGTGGATTCGGAACCTGCTTTATCCGGGCGTGGCCGGCGTGATGATTGCCATCACCCTGGGGATTATCGACCTGTTGAAGTCGAGCCCGAACGCCGGCGTGGAACTGCTGAAGAGCTGGGGCCCCGGATTCTTGCTCGGTCTGCTGGCTATCGCCGTTGTCGGCACCTTTCTGGACAAGGTCACCAGCTCCTGGCAATCGAGCGTGGACGCGCAGCAGCAGGTTGCCGTGGCTCTTACCCAGCTTGCCGAAAAAGACGACCGCGATCGCGATCGCATGGTGACCGAAACGCAGTACATGATGCAGCGGATGGAACAGACTCATGCAACTGTGGCTGCGGTGGCCGCGGCGGTGGGTCGCATAGAACAGAGGATGAGCCTAAAGGACGCGGGGTGAGGAATGGGAACTGACGTCGAGCTGTTGAAGCAATTGCGGGGATCGATTCTCATGCTGGTGAACAACCGCCATGTTGCGCAGCAATCGCGGGCGGACCATATCCTGCTGTGGCGCATGCTGCAGGATTTGCGGTTTTCCATTGGTGAAAGTGAACTGATCACCATCTGCCAGGATCTTGCCGATCGAGGATTCCTCAAATACGAAGAGTCCCGCGACAAGGATCAGCATGGGCGCCCGACGACCCGAGTCTCGTTGTATAAACTCCAACTCACGCCTGCCGGGCGTGATTTGTGCGAGGGTACGACCAGTAATCCGGCCATCTACATCTAGGAGGTGCGTCCGTGGCAAATACAAAGCGGCCCCGCACCGGCGAGCGGCGGCAGATAAACCAGCCCCTGAAAATCGATAAGCTACCGCCCGAGATCCACGAGGCGGTTCTCACCTTGCGCAATCGGCTTGGAAAGACGTGGGAGGAGATTGAAGCGCTGAGTGCCGCCCCAAAGGATAAGGGCGGCTTTGTGGACTGGGAGAACCTGCCGCTGCCGGTGTTGGAACTGTTTCCTGAAAAGCATCTCCCGCATAGCTCACTCCACCGCTGGTATGACCTCCGAGTCACCCAGGTGCGCCGCGATGTGGAGCAACGCAGTGTGATAGCCCGCCAGCTCGCCGAGAGCTTCGCCAAGAGCGTGGTGACAGGTCAAAACGAGGCCGTGACCAACGCGGCGCGCGACCAGTTGATGAGCCTGCTGGCTGAGGATCTGACACCGAAGGGGCGTACGAATGCAGCCAAGGGGCTGATTGCCCTGGCTGAGATCCTGCAATCGGCGCGGGCTAACGATATCAAGGAGCGCAGGGTTGCGGTGGATGTCAGGCGCATCAAGCTGCTCGAAGATCGCGAAAAACAAGCGCGAGAGCGGATTGATCAGGCTACACAACAGGCGGCCAAGAAGGGCACCGGCCAGTTCTCGATCGACGACATCAATCTGCTGCGCGAGAGGACCTTTGGCCTGCCGCCAATTCAGGTGGCTTCATGATTCAGGTTCTCGATCATGAAATCCATCTGCCGGCTGTCCTGCAGATGCGGCCCTACCAGCAGCGCTGGATCGACGATGAGACGCGTTTCAAGTGCGCGGTAAAGTCGGCGCGCATCGGCTATTCATTCGCCACCGGATACCGGGCGGATGAGAAATCAATGCGCATCCCAGGTCGCACGACGACCGTGCTCAGCGCATCGAAGGCGCAATCGGTTGAATTCGTCGAGACCTGCGCGAAGCTGTGCCAGCTCATGGGCGGAACAGCACAGATGGTGGCCAACGAGGACTTCGTCGACGCCATCGGCCGCATCGAGGCGATCCAGAGCAAGATCACCTTCCCGAACGGCAGCCGTATCATCGCCCTGCCCGCTAACCCTCGTACGGCGCGCGGATATCCAGGCGACGCAGTGCTCGACGAATTTGGGCATCACGAGGACAGCTATGCGATCTTCGCGGCCGTCTTCCGCCAGGTGGCGTTGGGCAACTCGCTCGAAGTGCTGTCTACGCCAAACGGTGAGCAGGGTAAGTTTTACGACATCGCGCGTAACCTTGGCCTCGATCTGGGCGTCGCGCCGTCCACTTTACCTGTCAAAACGGATGGATGGAGCGGCCACTGGGTGGATGTGCACGCGGCGGTCGCCGACGGCTGCCCGATCGACATAGAAGGAATGCGGCGCGGCCTGAACGACGACGACACCTGGAACCAGGAATTCTGCTGTGTCTTCCTTAAATCGACTGGCGCCTGGCTGACATTGGAACTGATCGCGGCCTGCGAAGATGCCGGAGCCACTATTGACCTGCCTCCGGGCTTCCATCCACGCGGGACGCTGAACGCTGGAATTGACGTGGGCCGCTTCCATGACGGCTCCTGCCTGTGGCTGGATGAGCAGATCGGCGACGTTGCCTGGACCCGAGCGGTCATCAAGCTCTACGGCATGACGTTCCCAGACCAGGCCAAGCGCCTGAATCCAATCGTGCGCATGACGACCAGGTCGGCGATCGATATGACCGGCATGGGCGTGGGTCTCTACGATCTTCTCAATCTGGAAAACGAAGGCCGGCTCATGGGCATCAGCTTTGCCGGAACAAACGACCAGGGAGTGAAGATGAAGACCGACCTGGCTATCCGGATCAAGAAGCGGATGGAGCAGCATCGCAGCCGCTTGCCTTACGACCCGCAGATCCGGACCGAGCTGCAGGCAATCAAGCGCCAGGCAACATCCTCTGGAGTTACGTTCGACGCGCCACGCATCGAGGTGGACACGGCCGTCGCGGGCGGCCCGAGGCAGAGGCACTTTGCCCACTCCGATGCATTCTGGGCAAAGGCCCTGGCAGACCTGGCCGCGGAATCCGCGCCCTACACGCTTGGAATGACGGAGAGTCCGATTCCGAGCAGCTACTCGCAGAGCGGAGGCTATCTCTGATGGCAGATGATCCGATTCAAGCAGTACCCCCTATGCCGCCGGCTGGGGAGATCGTAGGCGAACAGAAGCTTTACCAGGCGCAGGTCTCGCTCTATCAGAACGCATTGGCGTTCGGCGGCCAGCGGAACCCCAGCTCTATCTGGGGCTCGATGGTGCGCAACGAGGCAATGGCAATCCTGCACTATCGCGAGCTGGAAGATAAAGACGAGGACGTCGGCAACGCCCTGGATACTCTCAAGCTGGGAGTGCTGGAGAGGGAGCGCAGCGTGCGGCCAAAGGATGACTCAGGCCTGGCGCAGGATGTGGCCTTGTTCGTCCAGCAGCAGCTCGACGAGTTGCCCAACTTCCACGGCACCCTCGATTGCATGCTGGACGCCCCAGCTTATGGATTCAGTGTCCAGGAGATGATCTTCGATACCAGCATGGGCCAAGCATCGCTGTCCGAGATCAACGATTGTCCCCAGGAGTTATTTCTCTTCGGGCGTCGGTTCGAGCCGCAGATCGGCCAGCTCCAGCTCCTCGACTCTCCCTACATGATGGAAGGCACTCCGGTACCTGAAGAGAAGTTCCTGATCTCGACCTATCGGGGCCGGAGCCGGAATCGTATGGGGCGCCCGCTTCTTCGCAGCGTCTTCTGGCCGAGCTGGTTTAAGCGGAACATGCTGACGCTCTGGCTGCGCTACGCGGAAAAGGGACCTGGGACCGCTGTGGTTCGCTACCCGGACGGCGCGGATGTGGCCGCGCGCCAAAAGGCCGCGCAGATTGCCCAGGCCATCATTAGTGATGCGGCGCTCGCGATGCCGGCGAACATGACCTATGACCAGGAGCTGCTGAAGATCGCCCGCGCTCTGGACCCAGCGGTCTACAAGGAACTCTTCCTTCTCATGCAGTACGCGATAGCCCGGCGTGTCCTAGGCGAGACGCTAACCACCTTCGGTAATGAAGGCGGTGGTGGCTCCAAAGCGCAGGGAGACACCCACGCAGACACGCTCGAAAAGAAGACAGTCGAGTTATGTCGCGGGCTGATGTCAACGGTCAACCGCCAGCTCGTGCGCCCGCTTGTATTGTGGAACTTCGGCCCCAACGCGCCGATGCCCACATGGGCCTTCGATCTCGAAGAGGATGAAGACCTGGCGGCGCGGATCGGCATCGACTCCGCCCTGCAGGGAATGGGCGTGCCGATGACGGTGAGTTACCTCACCGATCGCTACGATGTGCCCCAGGCTGCGATTGAGGACAAGATCGCGGTTCCTGGAGTGAATGCCCCCTCAGTCGCCATTCGCGATTCTTCGGCTGCCTCGTTCTCTGAGATTGCCGACGTGGTGCGCGACGAACTGGACGAGTACGACAGACTCTTCGCGGGTTTGAAGAAAGAGTCTGTCGGACTTTACAAGGCGCGGGTGAAGGAAATCGCGGACGCCGTGCAGCCAGCCGAGGCAAAGTAGTGGCGCTGCATTTCCATCACGGCGCGATGCACGATGCTGCGGTGCAGCATCACATTGGCAACCTGCTGGCCCGTCGCCTCGCCGCCGGGAACATCCTCGGCCGCGTACAGATCCTGCGCCAGGTCAAGCGGCTTACGGGCAAGCGGCTGCCAATGGTGGCCAGCTCGCGGATCGGCCTTCACTACAGCGAAGACCCCACGGATCTGACTGCGGGATTCTCAACCGATCTTCCCTCGGATAACATTGCCGATTACATCGGCAACCTGGTGCCGGTCTCGAAGGATATCTTCGACGGCCTGACGGCACAATACCGCAAGGATGCCTTTACACTGGCAGGCGCTGCCGATGTCCGTCTGATCGCGAAGATCCGCGACGAGCTGGCGGCGGTGGCCAAGGAGGGCGGAACCGCAGCCGACTTCGAGGCGGCGGTCAACAAACTGACTGACGATGCGGGAATCGCGCGGTTGAATGCATTCACGCTCGACACCGCATTTCAAACGGCCATGCAGAAGGCATTCAGCCTGGGCCGCTTTGAGCAGATGCGAGATCCCGCAGTGACCGACGTATTGCCGTTTTGGCAATACTGGACGCTCGGTGACGATCGCGTGCGTCCCGAGCATGCCGTAATCGACCAGTTCACCGCGCGAGCGGAAGATCCGGTCTGGATGAAGATCTATCCGCCGAACGGCTTCAACTGCCGCTGCTCGGTTGTTCCAGTACTCGAAAGTGAAGCGCTGAAAGCTTCCCCGGATGCAAGTGAGCCAGGCTACTCCAGACTCCCGCTGCTGGCTAAGTTGAAGGTGCCGCAACCGGGCTTTGGAAAAGTCTTCGCGCTTTGAGTTCTCGCCATCTAAAGCCGAATTTCTATCTTGCGCTGAGTTATAGAGCGGTGAGTTAGAAGATAGCTCCAGTGGCAACCGCAACCATTCCGATTCCTGAGCCATCGTCTCCGTGGATTGAGATATTCCGCGCAGGCGATTATCGCTCCAAAGGCAAGGGCCTGGTCACGCGTGAGGATCTAGCTCGCGTGGCTGAGGGCTACGACCCGGCCTACCACGAAGCCCCTGTCACCGTATCCTCCGCGCCCATCCAACTGGGGCACCGCGACGATGCGCCGGCCTTTGGCTGGATAGATAGTCTCGCCCTGCAGGGAGACGTCCTGGTGGCGAGAGAAAAGCAGGTAGACCCTCAATTCAATGAATTGCGCAAGGCTGGCCGCTATAAGAAGCGGTCCGCCTCGTTCTACGTCGGCGCGGATGGCCGCGTCTCCGGTTTGCGGCATGTGGCTTACCTCGGCGCTGAACCGCCCGAGGTTAAAGGCCTCAAGGATGTGAAGTTCGAAGACAACGGCCGGGAGTTCATCGAGGTGAACTTCGGCGAGGAGGATCAAGTGGTAGCAGAAAAGACAGTGGCCGAGCAGATCGGGGACTTCTTCCGCGAACATTTTGGCGGAACGCCCAAAACCTTCACCGAGTCCGATGTGACGGCACTCGTAACCTCTGCGGTCAATACAGCGGTAACAGCCGCCGTTGATCCGCTCAAGGCGCAGATTGCCGCGCAGAAGACGCAGTTCTCGGAGCGTGAGAGCAAGATCGCCACCTCGGAGTTGGAGGCGGGTGCGCAGGCAGCGATCGCCCGGCTTAAGGCAAAGGGTAAGTGGATTCCGGCCTTCGACAAGATGGGCGCGGATCTGCTCTTCACGGAACTGGCCGGCGCGACCAACACGGTCGAGTTCGGCGAGGGCGATGCGAAGAAGACACTCACGCCGCTTCAGCTCTTCGAAAACTTCATGGAGGGTCTGCCCGCCATCGTTCCGGCCGGCACCAAGTTCGACGGCAAGGCCGCGGGCCTGGCCACCATGGTGACCAACTACGGCGAGAAAGCCGACCAGAACTCCGTGCAACTGCACGAGCTGGCGACCAAGCGCGCGAACGATAACAAGATCAGTTATGGCGAGGCGCTCACCCAGGTGGCCATTGAGAACCCCACGCTGACCAAGCCGGGCTGTGCAAGCGCCGGCCAGGTCTAAGAGAACCCTAGCGCCAAGCCGACGCCATGCGGCTCGGCGGGGATGGAGCGGCATCTTGGATTACGCCTGGCGGCCGCTATTCGTTAGGCACACTTTGAATCGGTCCGAGGAGGACTAACCGATGAATGTTGAAACCACTGGAGTATCCGGCAATCCGCAGCGGAGGACCTATGTTGCGGCCGCAGCCGGGATGACACGCGGCCTGGCGCTCGTGCAAGGCGCGAATGATTCAACGCTGGCGATTGCCGCTGCTGTAAATGCGCCGGCCTTCGCCATTCTCGAAGAAACCACGGTCAATATTAGCGATCCGATCGTGGCCGTTTATCAGGGTGAGGCTGTCGCCATTATTGGCGCGGCCGTCCTCGCGGGACAGTACCTGGTGACGAATGCCACTGGACAACTCATCCCCGCCACCGGCGCAATCAACCAGAACGTGGTCGCGCGCGCTGTCTCCAGCGGCAGCTCCGCCGGCGACTATATCGTCGTCCTGGTCAACCCCGACACGGGCGCGACTCTGGATCCAGTCACCCATTTCATCGTCGCTGGCGCTATCCCGGTGGCCACAGGCGTCGCAGGAATCGGCTCGGCTGGCGTGCTGGCCATGACCCTGGCTCAGCCCACCGCCGCGCAGGATGGCACCAAGATCTTCGTCACGGCAGAGACGGCCTACGCGCATACCATAACTACCCCAGCCAACGGCATCAACGGCACCAAGCACATTGTCACCTTCGCAGCGCGCGGTGACGGTGTGGTGTTGCAGGCCTTGAACGCCGTCTGGAACGTCCGGGCTCTCGTAGGCACGGCCGCTCTCAGCTAAACCTTTTATTCCGGGCCGCGTCGAATGCGGCCCGGCTCCATCCCCTCTCTCCGCGAGTGCGGAAGAAAGCGAGTACATCATGGGCAGTTTCGCACCAAGTCTTCCGGCGGGAACTCTCAACGTAGCTCTTTCGAACTACGCCAAGAGCTTTCGCAATAACGCGTTCGTGGGGGATCTGATCGCTCCGCGTGTGCCAGTCGGCCGCCAGAGCTTCCAGTACACCGTCTTCGACCGCTCAAACCAGAGGCTCGACCGCCAGACGCTTCGCGCGCCCGGAACCACGCCGCAGACCGACCGGATGAGCTATTCCGAGTATCCGTACTTCTGCAAGAGCCGCGCACTGCGCGCTGTCGTGCCCTACGAACAGGAACAGTATGCCCTGGGCCTGGGGTTCAGCGAGAAACAGGCGGCCACGCGCCGGCTGATCGACAAGATCGGCCTGGACCGCGAGAACTACATTGCGCAGCTCGTTACCAATGCCTCGAACGTCACCAATAACCAGACGCTCTCGGGCGCGTCGATGTGGGACAACTACACAGGCGTGTCGCATCCGATCGCTGTGGTCGAGTCAGCCAAGACGCTGGTGCGGCAGTCGGGTGTCGAGGCCACGCACCTGATTTTGAGCGACCCAGTGGTCACGGCACTGATCTCACATCCGGACATCACCGATCGCTTCAAGTATGTGCAGCCGGGCGCGATCACCCTCGACCAGCTCACCCAGGTGTTCGGCGTGACCTGCGTTCGCGCGGCCGCAATCTCTCTCGATAAAGGCAACAATGCATCGTATGTCTGGGGCACCAGCGCAGTGCTGGCCTCGGTGCAGCAGGCGTCGAGCATGGACGACATGAGCGCCCTCAAGACCTTCTCCTGGTCCGCGGCCCCCATGACCGTCGACGGTTACGGCGTGCTCGAATTTCCCCTGCCCGACCTGGATGCCAAGGGCGACGTGGTCTCGGTCGATTGGTACTGGGATACGCGCATCACCGCCCAGGAGACCCTCTATCTGCTCAACGGTTGCGTTGCTGCACCCACCATGGGCGCGGTAGCCGCTCCGCTGGCCGGCTAAACCGAGTCTTAACTGAAACGAGCGCGGGTGCAAGCATCCGCGCTCAACATCCCAGAAAGGGAGATGTCAGATGGCTAAAAGCAAACTCACGGCCGATGTCGTCGAGACGGATGCAACCGAGATCCAGCCGACGCATGTCGTCATCCAGCCAATCCGCCACGACGGGACCTACTACCCGCGCAATGCACTCATCGTGCTGAGCGCAGACGCCGCCGAACGCCTCGAAGAGATGGGTGTGGCCCAACCGATCGCAAGTCCAGCGACACCGGTCACAACCGAAGCTGCAATCGAAGGGTAGCCAAGTGGCCTACGCAATTCAATCCGACCTTGTACCGCTCCGCCTAACCCAGGCGGAGCTGGTGCAACTCACCTGCGACGATGCCACCGCTACGGTGAATGCGGCCATAGTGACGGCGGCGCTGGAAGAAGCGTCCGGCATTGTAGATAGCTACTGCAGGCAGCGCTACCAGACGCCTCTGCAGGCAAGCGACCAAGTAACGGGCAAGACGCTGGACATAGCCATGTGGCTTCTCTTTCGTCGCCGGCGCAATGCCAAAAACGGGGAGATCATCCGCCAGGGTTATGAGGATGCGATTGCATTTCTCGGCCAGGTCTCAGCCGGCAGAGCTTCGCTCGACCAGCCGGTGGGAGCCACGCCGCAGACGGCTGACACCAGCGTCGAGGAAAGCACCAAGCACCTGATCTTCAATGAGCATCACTTGAAGGGGTTTGTGTAATGGCTGTTGTGGTTGTCAAATCCGATGCCGCGAACGTGACCGTCTCGCTCCGTGCTTTTGCTCTCTCGCTGGGAGCGAAGTACGAGCTGATGCGCATCATCGGTTTGGGACAGCTCAAGAGCATCCGCCAGACCTTTCGCGACTCCGGATCTCCGGCCGGCTCCTGGGCTCCGCTCAGCCCGGTGTCGCTGAGCTGGCGGAAGTACTCTGCTGGGCACAAGCTCCTCATCAATAGGGGACTGCTCATCAACTCCATTACGTTCGCCGAGCAGGGTAATTCCGTTGTCATAGGAACGGGCCTCAGCTATGCGGGTGTTCATCAGTATGGCTTCGACGGGACTCAGGCGGTGAAGCCCTACAGCTATACGCGGCGTCAACGCAGCCGCGATAGTTTTGCCCACCAGCAAATCACCAATAAGCTGGGGCGCAGGCAGACCGTCAAACGCAAGATTGCGAGTGGCATCGCAACCGTGAATGTGATGGGCTTTTCGCGGCATATACACATTCCTGCCAGGCCATTTCTGGTGTTCCGGCCCGAAGATCCGGCGCGCATCCAGGAAGAGGTTCAGACCTATGTGGCTAAGGCCGCCAAGCAGGCCGGATTGGAGGCGCATTGATGCCAGCCTCCATGGTGTTGCCGGGTGATGTCGAGCAGGCTCTTTTGAACGCGCTGACCGCAGGCCTGGCAGGAATCAATATCGCCGCGATCGCCAGCAGCGACATCAACGACGATGACGAACTGGTGCTCAAGATGCCCTGCGCGCGGACTCGCTTTGCAGGTACCGAGTATAAGAACCAGGGAGACAATCAGTGGCTCACCTACGACGTCACGCACATTTTTGAGATCTGGACGGCGGCCGAGGACCTTACCAGCAAAGAAGCGCAGCGCACCGCTACGCTGGCCGTTGTTGCCCAGGTGCTGCCCCTGGTGGCGGGCGCCAGGCTGAGGCTGCCGGATATGTCGGTCACCGAGCCTGTGGCTCTCAAGAGCATAGGGAAGCTGCCTGACGATATCGTCGGCCAGATCTACATCTGCACCATCGAAGTCTGCGCGATCGCGCAGTTCCCAGGGCTGCTGGCAACCGGAAACGAGGACAACTGATGAGCAATGCAAGGCCGGATTTTGTGACCGTACAGTTAAGCGAGGCGGACAGGCGCATGGCGGGCGAGGCCGGAACAGTGGGCTGGGCCAACGGCCGCCGCCACTTCAGCTTCAAGGCCGGCGAACCCCAGGAAGTGGAACGCAGCTTCGAGTGGAACCATATGCTTCGCCACGAACGCTTTGAGGGTGAAGTAATACTTGAAGAAGTTGAGAATGCCCCCAAAATCGATGCCGATCCTGCCCTTGAAACCGTAACCGACAAGCCCAAGAAGAAGGTGAACTGATGCCTGGACCGTACAATTTTGAATCGCAGAAAGTAACGGCACGCAACCTGGTGCTGAGTCCCAACAAGCAGCTCGCCTACGGCACCGCGATCGCCACGGCCAGCATGACGCGCCGGCAGAAGTTCGACGGCTCCGCAATCGCCGAACTGCGCCAGACGCGCTACAGCGATAAGGGCATGGCGGGACGCGGCACAGAGTTCGCCACCCAGGGCCTGATCACCGGATGGGATTCGGCTTTCAGTCTCAAGGCGGATCTGGACGATTGGCTGGCAGGCTTCCTTTTGGCCTTCGCCATGGGCAAGGATGTGATCACCGGCGCGGGGCCGTACCTGCATACCATCAGCTTTGACGAGTCCACGACGCAGGCTCCATCCGCCAGTATCTATCTCCAGGACACGAATGACGTTTGCTGGACGCTGATCGACATGGGCATCAGCGACCTGACCATCACAATTCCGGCTCGGGGCCCCATCTCGGTCGACGTCAGCTTCATCGGCACCGGACATTGGACGGATGGCGTGATTGGAGCGCTTCCCGCATTGGCCACTTCGAACTATCTGCTCGGCTCCGATTGCGTGTTCTCGATCGGCCCGCATGGCGCGACGGTTAGCAAGCTCGGCCGCCACATGTCTACCACGATCAAGATCTCGACCGGCGTCACCAATCACACCGCTCCGGGCCTTGGCCTCTACGGAGCTTTCCCGCGCACTGGACTTCGGAAGATCAGCTTCCAGACCACGATCGCCGCCACGAGCGCCGACGATGTGCGGACGATCTTCAACAGCAACACAACGCAGGAAGTGAACTGGACCACAACCAGCGGGACCTCGATTCTGAACCTTGACATTCCCTACTGCGCACTGAAGGCCAACAAACTTGGCGCCAGCGGCAATATGGTCGTTTGGCAGATCGAGGGCGATGAGACCACCATCTTCAACCAGGCCGGCTCGGGCGCGCTGACCGCCGCAGTCACCAATTCACAGGCCACCGCTTACATGGTCGGAGCCTAGCGATTTCTCCTTCCGGAGCGCTGCAGGAAACGGGGGCGCTCCGGGCTTTTTCTTCTTGTGGTACCGGCTGCTTGCTACGGCGGCCGTTTTGAGGCAATGCACGGCTACGCAGGCCTCGGGCTGTACAGGGTCCTCCACCCTGGGAATGAATACAAAATCCCACCGACAAAGGAAGGACTCACTATGCCAACTCTCGACTCTATCGCTCTCGATCTTCCACGCAAGATCGTCATCAAGCAATTCGGAAGAACTTACGCCGCTATCGTGTCGCCAATCTCTGAGCCACTTTGGCTCAAGTACTTCGACGGCCTCATCTCCACCGCCGAACGCGTTGGCAAAGAGGTAGTGCAGCGCATCGACGCAACCTCTGCCGGCATCGAGCTGGTTGATAGCGTGGCCCAGTTCGTCGAGGGTTATGAGGCCGATCCCCCGCTTGGCCACCGCCTGGCAGTCGCCAATGTCCTTACCTCCGCCTTTGTTCCTGACCAGGACATGCAGGGCTTTGGACAGATTCCACTCGTAGCGATCTGGAGTGCCAATGAAGGCGGCTCAATGCGCCGTCACAAGGATCTGATTCACACCTTCAAAGAGCCAACCGCAGAGCAAAATCGCCGGTACCGCCGCGACGACAGCCGCTCTCAGATTGTGGGCGGATCACGCAAAGGCATGACCGTCTACCACGGCGCACAGCGCGCCCTGGCTGGCCTCTACGACGAGTTGATCGTGAGTGTCGAGGGATACGTAGTCAACGGCGTTCCACTTGAGGGCTCAGAGGCGATCGCACGGCACATGGACACCTACCACAAGGTCGCCGCGGCCATGCAACTGTTTGCCCCGGTCCTGATCGACGTCGAGGAAGAAGACTAGATGCCAATCGCCACCACATGCGATACCGAAGGCCTGCGCCAGGCAATCATCGAATTACTAGAGCAGGGCTACGCCGGCACGCGTGTATCCAGGTCCCTCGACGACAGCGACGACGACGGCCGCGAGCGCATCTTTGGCTCGCTGCCGCCGCTCACGCTCTCGCCTGGCTATTACAAGTGTGCCGAATATCTGCTCTGGCTGGAAAAGTGTAAGAACACAGGGCTCGCGCAGAACGATTTCACAATGGCGGAGGCAAGCGGCCTGATGGCCGTGGCCGAGGCGAGAGCGGAGTTCGAGCGCAATCACCCGCCATGCGGAATCTGCGGCGCTCTGCAGGAGAGCGTGTTCGCCACAACTTGCTGCAAATGCGGTACGGAATTCCCGCGGAGGTCTTCATAGATGCCAGGGCAGGTTGTGCAGATCACGATCAACGTTACGGACGGGAACTCCGCAGAGGCCGTTCAGCAGGTTGTGGCTCAGCTTAACGCTATCGGCCCGGCCGGCGAAGCTGCAGGAGCGAAGGCCGCGGTCGGACTCGATGAGGTTGGTGGGCATGCACTGAGTGCGCGGGAAAATGTAAGGCTTCTAAATGACGATCTCGGACTCCGTATCCCTCGCGCCATGCAGGCTGTAATTAACCAGAGCCAGATGCTGACTGGGGCAATCGGGATGATTGGCCCTGGGCTAATTGCGATGGGCGCGGCGGACATCCTTATAAACATGGGGGAGAAGGTAGTTCAAGCCTACGACAAATGGGTTCTGATGAAGGATGAGATCGCGGCTGCTTCAGACGCAGTCAAACTCTTCGGTGAGATGTCTTCAGAATCATTAGAGCAACAACGCGTTGCTCAAGAACACTTTATCCAGGTCACTCAAGGGTCGAAGGCTGCAGATCAGTTCAAAGCCAACAACATTTTGAATGAGAACATTGACGTTTCGAAAATCTTCAACGATGACAAGTGGAAGAAGGCCCCCGATGAGATCAAGGACCGATTTCAGCAAATCGCGGGAACATCTATTGCACCGATGGACCTCGATATAACGATCGGTCGGCTACAGAAATATGAGGACAAGCAAAAAGAAATTCTCGCAACAGCCCAACTGGTTCCTTACAACTCTGGAGGAGTACTAAAGGTCTCTGATTCCGATCTCTTGAAAGATCAGCAGCGCGTGGATCTGGGCGCGCAGATGATAGAAAGCTTGACAAATAAGCGAGATGCAATAGTCGCCACGCTTAATAGCATCTACGCAGACATGGATCACGCAAAGCCAGGAACCGCAGATCAGCAGCAGACAGTGGCTAAAGAAAAAGAGAAGCAATCTGCAATTCGGGCACTCGACGAAAAAGCACTGGAATCTCAGCTCTCTGGAATTTATCTGCTGGAGGCACAGCGGAGTTTTGCGGAGAGCGAGTGGGTTTCACAGCATGGCCAGTCTGCACAAGCTATGGCGGACATCGACGCAGAGTACTACCAGAAGGAGATGGAATTCTGGAACAAGGAAGCCGATGATGCCGACAAAAAGAACAAGAGAATGGCTGACGCGCAGATGCAGTTCTATGCCGAGATGGATCGCCTTGGAACCGCTTCCGACGACGCTCAGGCAACAGGGTATGCGCGAATAGCTGATTCCGCGGAAAAGGAGATAAAGAGAGCCGAAACGGCTTATCTAAAATATGCGGCTAGTGAGGGAGTCAGCGCTCAAGCTGTTCAGGATGCTCGGATGCGGCTTGTATCTCATGGCGTCGACGTTGAAGAGAACGCAGCCGCACAGATGCAACATCTCCACACCAAAACAATGGAGCAAATTGCTAAGGAAGAAGAACAGACGGCGCGGATCTCGCTCTCACCTTGGGAACAGGTGACACTGAGAATACAGGACGAATGGCAGGATAAGGTTCGGGCGATCAAAAATGACGAAGACGATCAGCTAGCTCACATAAAGAACAACGCAACCGCGGCGGCCATGGTCGAACAGGATGCTAATGCTAAGAGGACCGCAGCGCACCAGTTGATGGTTGCGGAGATGATCCAGAGCGAGCAGGAGATGCGTGACAAGCTTGCATCTGGCCTGCAGCAACTGTTCAGTAATCCGGCTCAGTTCTTTGAAAAGCGCGCCATGGATACGGCTTTCCAGTTGATGGCCAATGAGATGCTCTCGACCTTTAAGGGTAGTACTCCGGCTGGCGGCATCATGCAATACATGTTTGGTATGGGCCCGGAGATGAGCACGAGCACCAATCCCTTGCACGCATTGGGATCGGCGTTTGGCGTGGGTTCAGGCAGTAGTTCGATCAGTCCCTCGATGATCCAGTTTCAACAGGGCAGCACGGTACTTCTGACTGGCAGCCAGGCTCTGTTGACAGCGTCTGCCTCACTTCAATCCGCGGCGGGGTCCTTGGCTTTTAGCAGCGGCACTTCCGGAGTCGGTTCGCTGGGCGGCGTCTCATTGCCAGGTATGGGAGGAGCTGGTGCAGCGAGCGGTGGCGGCAGTGCGGATATTGGATCCATGGCAGCATCGAATCCAATGATGATGCCGGGACTAGGTGCATCGACGTCCACCCTTTCAACCTCAACCTGGGATAACTCGATGATGATGCCTGGACTCAACGGCATTGCAGCGGAGAGCACACTGGGTACGGGTGGCGCGGCAACCGGAGCAAAGGGCTTCGCTGGGGCAGCGGGAATTGCCAGCGGTGCGCTGATGGCGGGCACAAGCATCTATTCTGCCTACCAGAATTCGGATCCTCTTTCTGGCGTGCTTGGCGGTGCGTTGGGCGGAATGGAAATGGGAGCGGCAATCGGTAGTTTCGTTGGACCTCTCGGCACAGTCATAGGCGGAGCGATCGGCGCAGTCGCTGGCGCTGCAAGCGGTCTGACAGCTGGACTTCTAGGAGATAAAGGGCGCGGCCAGGCGCAAGGGCTGGACGCCAACACTATCCAACCAACACTCGCGAAGGACATGCAGGACTATGAGGCAGGCCGGAGCGGCTATACCTCGATCTCCACGGAATTGAACAGCTTGCTGATTAGCGCACAGAACTCAACTCAGCAAATGGGTAGCGGCGCGCGGTTCTATTTCAACAACACCATTCAGCCGGAGATCTACGCTGTACTTGCTTCGCTTCAGAAACAGGAGATCGGCGGTCGCAGTGCGCTGTCATTATCTGCTGCTCAGTATCACACAGGTGGGTGGATCGACGACTTTGGTGATTTGGGGACCGGTGGCAGTGAAGGCTTTATCCACGCGATGCAAAAAGAATTCGTAGTCAACCCGGTGGCCGCGGCCGCGCACGCTCCTATCCTGCAGGCGATGAACAGCGGAACGAACTTCGCTTACTCACAAGCTGTCCAACCGCGAATGCCGAGCAGCTCGGGAGGCGGGGGAAGCGTGACCTTGAATATTCAGGCGATCGATTCAAAGAGCGTGGCGCATTGGGCAAAGTCTGGCGGCGCGCTGGATCTGATCGCCGCCATCAATCAAGGGCAACGGCAGTACAGCGGTATGGGGAGGGGATAGATGTCTCAGCTAGAAGTTCTCAACCCTACGCCGACGCACCCGCTTAATCCTGACTACGGATTTCAGAAGAAGCGCCCGTTGACGCACTTGAACGCGAAGGGCAATCAGGGGCCCGCGTACTTTCGTGAGATCACCGATCAAGGCCACCAGTTCAGTTTGAACTGGATCGATAAGCTGGCGCACGACGCGCGGCGGCTGAAGTGGTATTACGAGCAATTTCGAAAAGGCTTCTTCACGATCATCGACCATGAAGGCGGTGGCCGGCATTACGTGGGGCGCTTCACTCAGCCTGTCGAACCTGTGCCTACCTCGCATAACCACTGGAGCATCCAGCAGGTAACGTTTGACGAAATGCCTGGCGCTCCGATGCTCATTTATCCCAATAACTGGCAAGAGGACGCAATTTGGGAGTGTCTGCTGAACGACTGGGGCGATCGCGAGACCGCGGCTGTATCTGGAACCTGGACGCTGGCGGCCGACGCTTTAGCCAGGAGTGGATATCACTTTGCAAACGGTGGAACTGTAGTCACTGACCAGGCCGCCTACGTTTACGCCGGCTATGGATTCCAGTTCTGGGCGCCAACCGGCCCAGCCTATGGCCAGGCGACGATCCTCCTTGATGGAACTTCAGTAGGCAACGTTGATTTCTATTCTGCGAACGCCACTCCGGCCGCGATGCTCCTGCAGCAGCAGAACGTGAGCCTTGGAATCCACACCGTGACGCTGCAGCCGTTGAACACGAAGAACGCGGCTAGCAGTGGGCGAACAATCTTATGGGACGCCTTGAAAGTGATGAGATAGATGCCATTTTCATATAGCTCTGAACTGATCCAGATCATGGCGTCGCGCAGCGGCCCGGCTCCCGTGCTGTTGCTCGACGTGATAGCGATGGATGGGACGAGCTATCACTGGGGCAGCACTGCGATTGATGAGGCACCTATCTATCCCTCCGTTTTGCCGGGCACTCCGCCTACAGCCTGGCTCGCAGGCTTAGCTAACCCGCCGGCTAATTACGACACTCACTATTTTCCCTGGCTCTTGAGCGCAAGCGGCTTCAATCAGACACGGGCCATGCGTGCTGTCAGCGCATCAATCTCTGTGCAAAATGTCAGTGGCAATACCCTCCAACGTGATCTTGCTGGGCTGCTTTCTGCTCGCACCTTCGAAGGTGCACTTTACTGTTTCAGGGAATTCAACCTGGTTAAGAAGGAAGCCGAGTTTGAGCAGCATGGCCGATTGACTCTCAATAGCGAGGGCGAGCGTATTTGCACCTTTGGCGCAAGCCTCTTGTTCAACCCGAATGACTACGATGGTCAGCCCTTTACCGTCAGCGAGACCTGCCAGTGGAATTTTGGCGATCGCAGGTGTGGATCGACGGCTGCAAATGATGGCGCATTCTCTTCGCCCTGCGATAACACTTATACAACCTGCCACCAGCTGAACCGCTTTGGCGGCTATCTGAATACGGTTGTCTTTCCAACTAATCCAGGCACGGCAAACGTGAGTGAGAACCGGGTGGAATATAGGAGGCTCGTCTAATGCCATCCGGAGACATCTGCACCGCCAATATGGGTACCCCCTGGCCGTTGAGTTATGGCCATTTTCGCGCGACCGGGATGCGTGTGATCGATTACTCTGTTCCAGCCGCGGCCGCGACGCCTCAGCCCGCGAATATGCAGATCGGAGTCTGGGACCTGGGCGAGGGTGAACTGGATGGTTGCAATGCTCTTTGGGTGGGCGGGGCACTCCAGTTTGCTTATGATTCGAACGGCAACCTGATGGGAAGAAGTTTGCTCGGTGTCACGCCTAGCGGATTTGGCACAGACACGATCGTAACAACACCCACTTTGAACTCGTTCAGCTTTCATACCGGGTGCGACGCTCCATTGGGATCCACTCCTGGAAATTCTGAGACGGCACAGGTTATCGATCCTGTTCTCGGTCCGATTGGCAACTTGATCACTCGCCTTTGTTATTCGCGCCGCGCTTACTACACAATTGGGTGGACGCCTGCCACCAGCGATAACTCGGCAATGGCGCCTGTTGCGGACTTCCGCGGAATGCGATGCCGAATATTTGACGGGAGCGGAAAACAGATTGCCTACCGATTCACCACTAATCCGATGTGGCAT
This sequence comes from uncultured Acidobacteriaceae bacterium, assembly GCA_903828675.1. Lineage (GTDB taxonomy): Bacteria > Acidobacteriota > Terriglobia > Terriglobales > Acidobacteriaceae > Telmatobacter. Next base: position 8,861 of record CAIKND010000239.1, on the reverse strand, counting down.
TTCGTGGATCTCTGGCTTCGCCGCGCCATTAAACCTGACTATGCGCTCCCACAGGGCGGATTGCCCGACGCACTGACGGCGGATGAAGCCTCGCGGTTCAACTGGCCTTATATCTTTGATTGTGCCCAGTATTGCGACGAACTCCTGGCGAATGGTCTGCCGCGGTTTTCAGGAAGTTACGTGTTTGCAAGCGGTTCCACACTCGCTTCCATGTTAGAGCAGGTCTTATTGTGCTGCAGGGGGTATTGGTACGAATACGCGGGGAAGATCTGCGTGGCTATCGATCGACCGCGCGCCTCGACGTTTATAGTGTCTGCTCGGCACTTGGCATCATCATCGATCGAGCGCGACGATAGCCAGGTGAGCCAGGGAGCAAACCGATATATCGGGAGATTCCTTGAGTTGGGCCTTCCTGCCATGGCGGCGATCAGCACGATCAGCTCTACACCTGGAACTGGCGGCGCATCGGCCCTTGTCCAGATAGATACTGTGAACCCGAATCCCTGCGCTGTGGGAGATGTAATTAGCGTTGGCGGAGTCGATCCGTCGACGCTTGATGCTGCTTACACTGTGAGCGCGATTCCATCGGGAACGCCGCGAGAAATAGATTGCAGTGTCTCAACCGCTGCAGCCGTGAGTGGCACAGGTGGGTTTATTGGATACATCCAGTCTCGGTTCAGTCAGAGAACTCCGGAGATCAACCACCAGCAGCATCAGCTCGCTCAAGGGCATATCTTTCCCCCAAACGTGGCAGGTTTGCGGCTGAAGCGGATCAAGGTCACTTACGATTTTGCGAGCATGACCTATGACCAGGCGATGAGACTGCTTCAGTACGAGGTATATAGAGATCTGGGAATCGATTGGCTTAACCAGAATATGCTTTTGCGTACTTTCGGCGATATCAGCCTTTTGGGTTCTCCCTATCTTCCACCCTGGCAGGTCACCCTGAGTTTATTCTCGGAGAGCGTCGATGCTTCGATGCGAGCCTTGAAGGCCCAGCAGCCAGGTGATGTGATCACGCTTGACCCGTCAGTGTTCTTCGAGTTAGCTGGCGATTATGAAATTATGGCTAAGAACATCAGCCATTTCCAGCAGGAAGTGCAGAACTCGACGGGAGGAAATTTCACAGCGGCGCCTGCGCGATCTGGGGCAATGAACACTGGCACAGATCAGGGATCTGGAATTCTGCAGCTTACACTCAGGTCTTTCAATTCGAGCCCAGCTATCTTTACCGATGTTTCTGTTGATCGGAACTCCAGTTTTGCGACCGTTCCTGGGCAGCTTCCTTATGCTGGCGTGGGCACGGGCGCTGGATCAGGGAGTGGCTTTACACTCACCTCCGGAACTGTCAGCCTCACTACAGTTTGGCAGGATGTTCCTGCGAATGCCGCCGTCTCAACGGTCGCGTGGACTGCGATCAACTTACATGTGCCTCCGGGAATCACCTTGCACTATCCAGCGGGCCGGTTCGATAACGTTGTGTCGGACGGATCGGGAAACTCATGGTGCCTATATATTGATGATCCAACGCTCTCGGGAGACAGCTCCAGCGTCAAGCTCACACAAGGCGGCGACCCTGCTCCCGGCGTTGGAATTTTCATCATTTCCAGGTGGTCAAATCTGCCCGATATGCCGGTAAATTCGACGGATCAACCCGACATCCTTTATCCATGATCGGTAGATATTGGCGAAATGGTAAACATTTGGACTGGAATTACCATTGTAAGCAGGGGGTGGTTTTTGGAGTGGTGCAGCATAATTCCTGTATTCAGTGCAGTGGAGCGGCTGCAGCCACACAAACCGTTGAAAATAAACCCGGGCTTTAGCCCCTGCTGCATCTCGATCAAGGCATTAACTCGAATTCAGACCGTTTTCCTCAGCCAGGAAAGCCCATCTTCTTTGAACTCGGTGACGTACGAACCAAAGCCCGTACACTTCAGGCTAAGACTCGCTTATTGCTTTTGCGCAGAGAATCGTGCGCGAGGGAGTAGTTTGAAGTCGCTGGGTTCGAGCTTGATTCTCCGCGATGTGACAAAATCCTTCGTCACAATGATTTCGCCTTGAATGTCAAAGTGGCCTCCCATAGGCTCGCTCTTCTCGACTACGAGGAACCTCTTAAAAAATTTGCAATCAAGCGCTGCAGCGCCAACTTTGACAGATCCGGTGATCGACGTGTCCCATGAAGGATCATTATCGATCTGAATGTTCCACCCAATTGGAATCGTTGGCAGAGCTGCGATTCGTCCGGGTCGAACGTGAATTTCGAATCCAACGATCCGTTCTCCATCGGCGATTTGGATTGAGGGGATCGAAACCACGGAGGTTTGGGCGCGAGCAAATAAATTGCCTGATCCAAGTATTCCAATAAATATGGCATAAGCGCCCAGCAAAGACAGATGGGATTTCAAAGAGCGGATCATTCAGCCTGCCTTTCCTTTTGCGATAAGCATCTTCGACCAGAGGGAACGATGATCCCTATTCGCATCCCGGCCTACCCCAGCAACGAATCCACAAAAGCTGCCGCCGAAAACTCCAGTAAATCCGTCATCTGCTCGCCGACACCCACGAACCGCACCGGCAAATTCAATTCCCGCGCGATAGCCACGGCGATGCCGCCCTTGGCCGTCCCATCCAGCTTGGTCAGCACGATCCCCGTCACCCCGGCCGCCTGCGTAAACAGCCGGGCCTGCTGAAGGCCATTCTGCCCCGTGGTCGCGTCCATCACCAGCAGCACCTCGTGTGGCGCATCCGGAATCAGCCGCGCCGCCGTCCGGCGCATCTTGTCCAACTCGTCCATCAGGCCGGTCTTGGTGTGCAGTCGCCCTGCGGTATCCACATATAGTTCCTGAATCCCGCGCGCCTTGGCAGCGGAGATCGAGTCGTAAAGCACCGCCGCCGGATCGCCTCCGTGCCGCGTCTTGATCATCTCCACACCCGACCGCGAAGCCCAAACCTCAAGCTGTTCAATCGCCGCTGCCCGGAACGTATCCGCGGCGCACAGCAGAACCGAGCGCCCCTGCGCCCTGCTCCACGCGGCCAGCTTCCCGGCCGAAGTCGTCTTGCCCGTCCCGTTAACGCCAACCAGAAAAGTTACCTTCGGCGGCGCATCCGGCATCGGGACAGGGCGCATCGGCGCCTCCAGAATCGCCTGCAACTGCGCCTTCAGCAGGTCCCTCAGTTCGCTGCCGCCCTCAATCGCCTGCCGCCGCGCCCGCTCCCGCAGTGCCTCCAGGATCGTGGTGGTCGTATCCACCCCCAGGTCGCTCGTCAGCAGCGCCGATTCCAGATCTTCCAGCGCCTGCTCGTCCACCGTGCGCGTCAGGGCGGCAATGCCCTCAATCTTTGAGGACAGCGACTCCCGCGTCCGCGAGACCGCCTGCTTCATCCGCGCGAAAAGCCCTGCGCGGGGTGTCTCTGCCGCTGGGTCTTCCGGGCCGTTTCCGGCCGCGTTGTCAGCAGCCGCCGAAGTATCTTTCTTACCGCCAAAAAACTTCATCATGGAGTGTCCAGCTTTAAGTCTAGAGCATGCGCTCTCGGTATCCCCGCCAAACCGAATCTCGTCGCTGAGCCCCGGTTCACGACATTCCAGCCCCATCGCAGGCCCATTTACCGCAAATCGGTCCAGACTCGGCCCAAACTCCGATATTCTTGAGAATAGGCTGCTTTCCTCTGTATCCCCTGGCGGCCGGTAACGCCTGTAACGGATTGGTCCATCTTCAGCAACCCAACCCGCGCGCATCGTCCAGGATGGCGCCTGCTCCATGACCTTCGGAAGACTATGAAAACTGCGCACAAGCATCCGCTTCAGAAGATCCTCGAAAGTCGAATCGCCATCATCGATGGAGCGATGGGCACCACCATCCGCACCTACGCCATGAAGGAAGCCGACATCCGCGCGGAGCGGTTCAAGAGTTCCACCAAGGACCTGCTGAATAACGGCGACCTGTTCTCCCTCACGCAGCCCAAAATGATCTGCGACATCCACCGCCGCTTTCTTGAGGCCGGTGCAGACATCATTGAGACCAACACCTTCGGCGCCACCAGCATCACGCAGAGCGAGTTCTTTGTGACCGATCCGCGCGAGCACGGTGGCCGCAAGGATCCAGCGTTTTACCAGAAAATTATCGATGACAAATTCCTCAGTGATCTAGCCTGGGAGATCAACGAAACCTCCGCGCGGCAGTGTCGCGAATGGGCTGACCGCGTGGCCAATGCAACCGGCCGCCAGCGGTTTGTGGCCGGTGCTCTGGGCCCCTTGACGGTGTCTCTTTCCAACTCGCCCGATGCCGACGATGCGGGCTTCCGCGTAGTTACTTTTGACCAGGTCAAGACCGCCTACATGCAACAGGCGCGCGCGCTCATCGCTGGCGGTGCAGATCTGCTTCTGGTCGAAACCATCTTCGACTCGCTCAACGCCAAGGCCGCGCTCGTCGCCATCCGCGAAGTCTTCGATCAGGATGGCAAAGAACTGCCGCTGATGATCTCCGCGGCCGTGGGCCGTGGCGGCGAGACCATGATCTCCGCGCAGACCATCGAGGCCTTCTGGAACGCGGTCGAGCACGCCAAGCCTCTGTCTGTGGGCCTCAACTGCTCACTCGGTCCCGACCTCATGTATCCGTTCCTTGAGGAGCTTTCAGAGAAGTCCGGCGCCGCCATCTCCTGCTATCCAAACGCGGGCCTGCCCAATCCGCTCTCCGCCACCGGCTTCGATCTGGGCCCCGCCGACATGGCCCGTTACCTGGGCGAATTTGCCAAGGGCGGCCTCATCAATATTGCCGGCGGCTGCTGCGGCAACACCCCGGAACACATTGCGGCCATCGCGCAGGCCCTGGACGGCAAGCCGCCACGTAAGTTATGGACGGTGCCCGCAGCAGAAGAACAAAGCACCGTGTCAGGGCATGACTTTAGTCGTGCCGATCACGCATCAAAATCATTGCGGGCTCTAGCCCCTGCCATCGAGACCGGGACAGATGACGACATCCAGCAGATAACGCCGGAAACCAAACCCCTCCGCCTCTCCGGTTCGCAGCCCTTCACGCAGCAACCGGGCATTTTCACCATGATCGGCGAACGCACCAACGTCGCCGGCTCGCCCAAATTCGCAAAGCTCGTCAAGCAAGGCAAGTTTGAGGAAGCGGTCAGCATCGCCCGGCAGCAGGTCGAGAATGGCGCAAACGTCATTGACATCTGCATGGACGAGGGCATGATCGAAGGCGTCACGGCCATGACACGCTTCCTGCAACTCCTGGCCAGCGAGCCTGAAGTCGCCAAAGTTCCCTTCATGGTTGACTCCTCTAATTGGGAGGTCATCGAGGCGGGTCTCAAGTGCCTCCAGGGCAAGGGCATTGTCAACTCCATCTCGCTCAAGGAAGGCGAGGAGAAATTCCGCCGCAACGCGGCCACCGTGCTCAAGTATGGCGCGGCCGCCGTAGTCATGGCCTTTGACGAGCAGGGCCAGGCCGCATCCTACGAGGAGAAGATCCGCATCTGCGCGCGGGCCTATCGAATTCTCGTCGACGAGGTTGGCTTTCCACCCGAAGACATTATCTTTGACCCCAACGTCCTCACCGTGGCCACCGGCATGGAGGAGCACAACAACTACGCTGTCGACTTCATCAACGCCACCCGCTGGATCAAGGCCAACCTCCCCCACGCCAAGGTCAGCGGCGGCGTCTCCAACATCTCTTTCAGTTTTCGCGGTAACAACAAGGTGCGCGAAGCCATGCACTCCGCGTTTCTCTATCACGCCATCGCGGCGGGCATGGACATGGGCATCGTCAATGCCGGCATGCTCGAAGTGTACGAGGAGATCGATCCCGAACTCAAAGTATTAGTCGAAGACGTGCTGCTCAACCGCCGCCCAGACGCCACCGAGCGCCTTGTCGAGCACGGAGAAGCGCTCAAGCACGTCGGCAAGGTGGTCAGCGAAAAGAGGGCCGAAGAGTGGCGCAGCGGCACTGTTGAAGAGCGCATCACGCACGCCCTCGTCAAAGGCATCGATCAGTACATCGAGATCGACGCTGAGGAAGCCCGCGTCAAACTTGGCCGTCCCCTTCTGGTCATTGAAGGCCCGCTGATGGCTGGCATGAGCGTGGTCGGCGATCTTTTCGGAGCGGGCAAAATGTTCCTGCCCCAGGTCGTAAAATCCGCCCGCGTAATGAAGAAGGCCGTGGCTCACCTCACCCCGTTCATGGAGGCGGAGAAGGCTGCGATGGTCGCCGCCGGCGAAGCCGTCAAAGCGCAGGGAAAGATCGTGCTGGCAACCGTAAAGGGCGACGTCCACGACATCGGCAAGAACATCGTCGGCGTGGTTCTGGCCTGCAACAACTACGAGGTCATCGACCTCGGAGTGATGGTCCCCTGCGAAAAAATCCTCGAGCGCGCCAAGGCTGAAATGGCTGACATGATCGGCCTCAGCGGCCTCATTACGCCCTCCCTGGACGAGATGGTGCACGTGGCCCGCGAGATGGAGCGGCAAGGCTTCAAGCTGCCTCTACTTATCGGCGGGGCCACCACCAGCCGCGCCCACACCGCCGTCAAAATTGCGCCCCATTACAGCCAGCCTGTGGTCCACGTACTCGATGCCAGCCGCGCAGTGCCGGTGACAACAAGCTTGCTCAGTGACCTCGGCAAGGCCGCGTTTGTCGCCCAGCATCGCGCCGACTACGAGGCGCTGCGCAGGGCTCATGCCTCGCCGCGCCAGAAGCTCGTTTCCCTTGCAACCGCCCGCAGTCGCCGGACCCCGATCGAGTGGCGCGCTGAAGATATCCCCGCGCCCGCATTTACCGGCGTCCGCGTACTCGATGACTTCCCCTTGGCCACGCTGCGCGACTACATCGACTGGACCCCCTTCTTCCACACCTGGGAACTTAAAGGTGTCTATCCGCGCATTCTCGATCACCCGGAGTACGGCTCGCAGGCGCGCCAGATATTTGCCGAGGCCAATGCGCTGCTCGATCGCATCGTCGCGCAAAAGCTCATCACCGCGCGCGGCGTCTACGGATTCTTTCCCGCCAACACCATCGGCGACGATGTTGAACTCTACACCGACAGCACCCGCGCAACCGTGCTTGAGCGATTCCACTTCCTCCGCCAGCAGGCAAACAGGGAGGGGCCAAAAGTGGAAATTGCCCCCTGCCGTTCGCTCGCCGACTTCATCGCGCCCAGGGATACCGGACTGCCCGACACCATCGGTGCCTTCGCGGTCACCTCCGGCATCGGCCTCAAGGCCCTGTGCGACGGCTTCAGGGCACAGCACGACGATTACAACGCCATCATGGCCGAAGCCATTGCCGACCGCCTTGCCGAGGCTTTCGCCGAATGTCTCCACAAGCGCGTGCGCGATGAATGGGGTTACGGCCAGTCAGACGGCCTCGGCATCGACGACCTCATCCACGAGAAGTATCGCGGCATCCGCCCAGCTGCCGGTTACCCGGCCTGCCCAGATCACACCGAAAAGGCCGCGCTGTGGCAGTTGCTCGATGTGGAGGCCAACACCGGCATCAAGATCACCGAGTCGTTTGCCATGTGGCCCGGATCGAGCGTCAGCGGCCTCTACTTCGCGCACCCCGAGTCGCGCTACTTCTCGCTCGGCAAAATCGACCGCGACCAGGTCGACGATTATCACCTGCGCAAAGGGATGAGCGTTGCCGAGGTCGAGCGCTGGCTTGGCCAAAACCTCAACTACGACCCCGCGCAATAACGCAGCGCCCTCATTCGGCACTTTCGATGCGAGCGCAAAATTCGGCGTCTCTTCAGTACTCAAAAATGCACTGTCATCCTGAGCATCTTTACTCGCGGCAGCGCGTTACGTCCGGGAATGAACGGCGCCGTCTACCCCGCATCTAAGCACCGTGCCCCATCCATTCCGCGTTCTTTGCGGAATGGGTGGGACAGAACTACACTCAACCAGACCGTTCATTAGGAGTGACCGAAGCGAAGCGGAGGGAATTGAAGGAGCCGCGGGTGCCGTTGCACTTGCCTTTCGCGTGCATCCGCTGAATGTCCGCAGCGCAGCCCAAAATCCCACAGCCACTCCGTACTCAAAAGATGCACTGGCCCTGCGCTCCGGGACTCCGATTTATGCAACGAACTTCTGATTCGCCACACCGGCAGACAACGAATTCCCCGGCGCTTCCTCATCATGCCTTCGCCTTCTTCGCAGCTCTCCGCTTGTTCAGACTGTTCAGGGCGACCGCCTCGAGAACCAGCGCCTTGAAGGCGGCCTCGTCCACTTCTTCCCCCTCGTGGATGTCGATGGCGCGGCGCACGTTTCCTTCCAGACTCGAGTTGAATAAACCCACCGGATCCTCAAGAGACGCGCCCTTCGCGAAGGTAAGTTTCACGACATTCTTGTAGGATTCGCCCGTGCAGAGGATGCCGTCGTGTGACCACACCGGAGTGCCCATCCACTTCCACTCCTCCACCGCATCCGGGTCAGCGTCCTTGATCAGCCTGCGCATTCTGCTCAGGGTTCTCCCGCGCCAGTCCCCGAGTTCGGCAATTCGTTCCGAGATGAGCTCGGATGCCGGCCGGTCCTGGCTTGTGCCCGAATTCTTCATCTTCTCCTCCTCGAAGTTCCAAGCATATTTGAATAACAAGGCAGGGGAGGATCGTCAAGCAATCTGGAATCTCCCTGTCAGATTGCCCGCAGTTGTATCGCCGCTTGGGCGGACTTTAAGGGCAAACGATTGCTTGTCCATGGCAATCACATGGAAGCTCTTAGGGAAGCTCTGATCAAGCCTTTGTTTTCGCAGTGAAAAGGATGGAGATGTTTTTCCTGGCGAGATGGCGAGTTTCGGCTGGAAGAATGGGGAGAGATAGGGTTCAAGCGGCTTCGCGTAGCGCCTGCAGAGGCCTTT
>CAIKND010000238.1 GCA_903828675.1 uncultured Acidobacteriaceae bacterium | reverse complement strand
AGACCCTCCCAACACTCCCCAAACTGCTCCAAACTCTCCTGCGAAAACCGCGAAGTTGTCATACAAACAACTTCGAACCTACACGCGCTGCTTCAAAGTACCTTCTATGGTTCGATCAATTTTCAAATGCGTTTGCCCTGTCCCCTCCACAGGCCGTCCGCTTTTTAACAGGCGCGCAAGAGTATCCTGTCTCTTGCGGACTTTGGTCCTGCACTTCGATTCATTCAGTCCGCGGAGAACGACATTGGCCAAATATCTTGTCACCGGCGTTGCCGGGTTTATCGGCCGTTCCATTGCCGCTGCACTTCTGGCGCGCGGCGAAACGGTTCGCGGCATTGACAGCTTCATCACAGGCAAGCGCTCTAATCTCATTGGTCTTGAAGCAATGGAGTTCATTGAAGGCGATCTAGCCGATCCGGCTGCCTGCGCAAAAGCCTGCGCGGGTGTAGAAATTGTTTTCCACGAGGCGGCCTTGGCATCGGTTCCGCGTTCCGTGGCTGATCCCGTGGGTACCAACGTTAACTGCGTGGACGCGACACTTAACCTTCTCGTCGCTGCTCGCGACGCCGGGGTGAGGCGCATTGTTTACGCAGGATCCTCGTCGGCATACGGCGATACGCCCACTTTGCCAAAGGACGAGAGCATGCTGCCCAATCCCATCAGCCCTTACGCCGTCGCCAAGCTTGCGGGTGAGCATTACATGCGCGTCTTCGCTCTTGTATACGGGTTGGAGACGGTAGTGTTGCGCTACTTCAACGTTTTTGGCCCACATCAGGACCCCACCTCCCACTACTCCGGCGTCCTGGCCATCTTTTGCCGCCGCATGCTGGCCGGAGAGCAGCCAGCCATCTATGGCGACGGCGAACAGAGCCGCGATTTCACCTACATCGACAATGTCGTCCAAGCCAACCTGTTGGCTGCCGCTGCGCCGGCTGAGAAGGTCTCCGGGCAGATGATGAACCTGGCTACTGGTGTGCGCATCACGCTCAATCAGACCTTTGAGATCCTTTGCGAACTCACAGGATACAAAGGCAAACCTGCCTATGCCGAGTCCCGCGCCGGCGATATTAAAGACTCACTGGCCGATATCAGCATGGCAAGGAATCTGCTGGGATACGAACCCATTGTTGATTTCCGTGAAGGGCTTCGTCGTACCGTCGAATGGTACGGAACCCAATCGGCAGAAGCTTGATCCTTTCACCAGGATTGGTGTTTTTTCCACATGGCGTTCTCCTCTGTGATGCAAACTATTGACGAATTTCTTCCAATCAAGCACACTGACGTGGATTCCTTTCGCACCGCCTGCCTGCCTCTCTACCGGGGATAGTTCTGCGCGAGGGCTTATGGGACGGAGGTTCCCACCCCCTTGCCGGATGTTCCGATTCTCCAAACTGACCAGCACAACCCGTTCGCCGAGCCCGGCCAGCGTCCCGTAGCCGGTTTAGCCAGGCACCACTCATCTACCTCTCTGCGTGAGCTTTGGGAGGTTCTGGTGCGCCGCCGACGCTTCATTCTTTCCACCCTGGGCGGACTGCTTCTCCTATGCCTCTTGTATTGCCTCATCGCTCCCAATCAGTACGAGGCTGGCGCCAGGGTCGAGTTGCGCACATCGCCTGTTTCCTCTCTTAGCCTTCAATCCTCCGAGCCGCTGGTCTCAGCCTCCATTCTTTCCGCGCCCATGGCTTTGGAGACTCTCGCGGATGTCTTCCGCAGTGACCAGTTGGCCTGGAGAGTCATCACCGGGCTCAAGCTCTACCAGGCGCAAGGCTTCCAAGGCGATTTTGCCCGCCGCTTTCCCGCCTTTCACCCCGATGCCGCGGCTGACAGTGCTGCTGACGCGCCGGCACAGGCCTGGCTTCTCGATAGATTTCAGAGGCGGCTTCATGTGCAGACCCTGCCGCGCACGCTGCTGATTGAAATCCGGTTTCGATCCAGGGACGCGGCTTTATCCGCAGCCGTTGTAAATGCGCTGATTCGCGCTTACGGTCAGCAGGATGCCGAGTCGCGTGTCCAGGCCACCGTCCAGGCCTCGGACTGGCTAAACAAGCAACTGAACGACTTAAAGGCCCGCGTGGACCAGGATCAGTTGCGCCTGACTGCTTTCCAAAACGAACACGGCATCCTCAGCACTCCCGAGACACTCGCCAATGGACGCCCAGGCGAGACGCAGCACAGTTCCACCTTGCTTGAGATTGACGAATTGGGCCGCCAGTTGGTGGCCGCCACAACTGACCGAATCCTGCGCGAGGCCGAATATCGTGCCGCCTCGAAGGGCGATCCCGAACTCGTGATGACCTCCGATTCTCGTCTCCAGGTCGAAAACGGCAATTTCGCGACCGCTCTCTTGCAGCAGATTCACGCCCATCGTAGCGACCTGGAACAGGAACGGGCTCAACTAAGCGCCGAACACGGTCCAAATTTCCCGCGCGTGGTGGAGATTGGCCGTCAGGTGCAGGACCTGGACCGGCAAAAACAGGCCGAAGACGCCAAACTCGTCGAGCGATTCCGAAGCAACTGGCAGACAGCGGTCGATCGCGAGCAATTGGTCCGCAAGAGCCTGGGTGAAACTACCAGCCAGGGTATGAAGCTCAATCAGGCCGCCACCGAATACGCGGTCATGCGCCAGGAAGCCAGCAGCAGCCACGAACTCTACATGAAAGTGCTCGAGAAGGTTCAGGAAGCTGGGCTTTCAGCGGGGATTCACAGTTCAAATATTTCGGTGGTGGACTTTGCGCGACAGCCGGTCAAGCCGGTTGCCCCAGATCTGCTCCTCTACCTGGCGATCACGTTCTTTGCCGGACTCTGGCTGGCCGTGGGAGGAGCACTGTTGCTTGAATCACTTGGAACTCCCGCAACGCGCCCGGTCACTCAGACAACAGTGACCCTCCTGGCGCTGATCCTCGTTTGCGCACTGGCCAATGCTCAGGCGCCCACACCCAGCACCTCCGGCCTCCCCACCGGCGTGGCCCGCATTGCCCCCACCCAGGACAACAAGAACCTGCCCAATCCCAAGGAAGCTCCTGCAGTGTGGAACAGCCCTGCGGCTTTGGGCCAGTCCGGGCAGTCTGCGCAGGCTGTTGCGCAAGCAGCGTCACCCATGCCGGCGCCCATCGGCCCCGGCGATTTCATTGACATCAGCGAGTTCCACACGCCGGAGTTCCATTCCAGCGTGCGCGTCTCCTCCGCGGGCACGGTCACGCTGCCGCTCGTCAACGAGGTGCAGATCGGCGGAATGGACGAACTGGCTGCCGCACACGCCATTGCGGCGGTGCTGGTAGCCAAAGGCATGCTCTTGCACCCGCAGGTGTCCGTGCTGGTCACTGCCTATGCTGGCCAGGACGTGAGCGTTCTGGGCGAGGTAGCCCGCCCCGGTGTCTACCCCTACACCATGCATCATCGCCTCCTCGACGTCATCTCGGCCGCTGCAGGCCTCGCGCCCAGTGCCGGGCGTCTCGTCAACGTCTTTCATCGCGACGACCCGAAGACCCCGCATCCAGTCGTGCTGGATCCCAGCGGAACCGATACCGCCGCCGACCATAATCCTGAAATGAGCCCCGGCGACACCATTCAGGTCAGCCGTGCAGGGCTGGTTTACGTCATTGGGGATGTCGTTCGCCCAGGGGGATTTCCCGTCGATCCCGCACAAGGTTTAACTGTGGTTCAGGCGCTGTCGCTGGCTTGGGGGCCAAGTCAGAATGCAGCCACCGGAAAAGGCCTGCTGATTCGCGAGCAGAACGGCGGACGCACCATGACTACGCTCAACCTCAAGCGCATGCTCCACGGTCAGGACGCCGACCAACCCATTCACGACCGCGACATTCTCTTCGTACCCGATTCGACCGCCCGGAACCTGTGGAACAAGACCGTTGAATCGGCAATTCAGTCGGCAATCGGCGTCACTATCTACTCCGCGCTGGTTTACTCGCAGAGGTATTAGCCGATGAGAAGGCTTGCCTCGGGACTGTTGCTGCTCTTCGCCTTTACCATTCCCTGGGAGTACTCGCTGGACCTCGGCGAGCCGCTCGGCAACATCGCCCGGTTAGCTGGCCTGCTGCTGTTGCTCGTGGCCATGCCGGCCATCCTGCTGGCAGGACGCCTGCGCACCCCCGGCGCTCTTCAGTGGGCTGTACTGGCGTTCTATCTCTGGCTCTGCTGTTCCTATTTCTGGACCATAGATCAGACTGCGACGCTCGACAGGATGCGTGCCTACTTCCAGGAGATGATGATCGTCTGGCTGGTATGGGAGTTCGCCGACAGCCCCGGCGATCTGCGCAACCTGCTCCGTGCCTATGTTGCTGGTTCGTGGGTGCTGGCTGCCCTCACATTGGCCAACTTCGGCTCCGCCGAAGCAATTGCCGCCGGACAGATTCGCTTTGCAGCCTACGGACAGGACCCCAACGACGTAGCCCGCTTTCTGGACCTGGGATTTCCATTGGCCGCCCTGTTATTGAACGGCGAATCCCGCTGGCCGGGGCGTTTGCTGGCATTCGGCTACCTGCCGCTGGGTCTGGTTGCCGTGCTGCTCACAGCCTCTCGCGGTGGGTTCCTGGCCGCCCTCGTGGCTCTTGCCGGCTGTGGCATCCTGCTGGCTCGTGGCCATGGCCGGGCACTGCTTGCTGCCGCATTCGCGCTGCCGGTGCTCGCCGGTGCGCTCTGGTTCACCGTGCCCCATCAGACATTTGAACGTCTTGCCACCATTCCGGAACAGCTTCACGGCGGCGATCTGAACCAACGCTTGAACATCTGGTATGCCGGATGGCATGCCTTCGTCAAGGCTCCACTCTTGGGCACCGGCGCAGGCTCTTTCGTCAGCGCCGCTGGGCTGTCCCCCATCGACACCGCGCACAACACGGTTCTTTCCATAATGGTCAGCGGTGGGCTCTGTGCCGTCTTCCTCGCCTTGGTCATTGTGGTGCTGGCCGCCCATTCCATCCTGCAAACCCGTGGATCCACGCGGCTGGCACTGTCTACGGCGCTTCTGGTTTGGATCGTTACTTCGCTGGTTGCCACGGTTGAGGAAAACCGTACCACATGGCTGCTATTAGCTCTGATTGCGGTAGCGGGGCGGCTTGCCGTCGAAGAGCCGGACAAACTCGCCGCCTGCTTTCCTGATCCCGCCAGATCTGATCAGTTCTCGGTCAAGGTGGAGCAGGCCTTGCAAACCCCCGGATCAATTGCCCCACTGCCCTATAGATCCGGCAACTAAATGCTGTTTGGGTGCCCCATCCATTCCCGCGTATCTTGCGGGAATGGGTGGGAAGAAGATGCCATTGTTTTCTTGCCGGACAATTACCATGCAGCTCACCCTCCAAGTCGCGCGCCTCTTCAAAGGCTCCACCGTCAATCGCCGCATCTTCCGCGCGGCCGCATCGGTCGGCGCCGTGGGCGTTCTGGTCAAGCTCGCGGCCACGTTCAAAGAGATTGCTGTCGCCGGAGTCTATGGGCGCTCCGACGCCATGGATGCCTTTCTCGCGGCGGCGCTCATCCCCGGACTGCTGATCAACCTCATCTCCGAATCCATGAACCAGGCCCTGGTGCCCACCCTGATTCGGGTTAGGGAACAGCAGGGTCATGACCGCGCCCAGCAGTTGCTGTCCAGTTCCATGCTCTGGATGTGCCTTCTCCTCACCGCTGCTTCAACCGCTATGGCACTCTCCGCGCGCGCCTTCTTCCCGCTCATCGCCTCTCACTTTCCCTCAGCCAAACTAGACCTCTCGATTCGGCTTTTCTACGCGCTTCTCCCCGTGGTGCTGATCACCGGTATCGCCACCAACTGCACGGCGGTTCTCAACACCTTTGAGCGTTTTGCCTTGCCGGCCCTGGCTCCCGTACTCATCTCCCTCAGCATCATCCTCGGCGTTTTGCTCCTCGGTGGCCGCTTCGGCATCTGGGCAATGGTCTACTCCACGCTCGCTGGTTCGCTCCTTCACGTGGCGGTGGTGGCTGCGATGTTGGACTCCCACGGCTACCGCTTCCGCCTGCGATGGTATGGCATGACCGAAGCTGCCCGCGAGGTTGCGCACCAGTACGGGCCGGTGTTGCTCAGCGGCCTGGTGGCTTCCGGTGGCTTGCTGGTGGATCAGTCGATGGCCGCCATGCTCCCTGCGGGCAGCGTCTCCGCTCTGGTCTATGCCAACCGTTTTGTAAGCGTGGTCCTTACGTTGCTTGCGGGTGCGTTTTCAACCGCGGTGGTGCCTTATTTCTCCCGCATGATCGCGCACCAGGACTGGGCGGGTTGCCGGCATACTGTGCGTACCTGGGTTCGCCTCACCGCCCTGATCTCTGCGCCTGCCGCGCTGTTGCTCATGGTCGGCGCGCACCTTCTCATCCGCATTGCTTTTCAGCACGGCGCATTCGGGCCCAGCGATACCGTCGTGGTCACCCAGGTGCTCATCATGTACGCCATTCAGATTCCGTTTTTCGTCTGCAGCCGGGTCTTCTACCGATTCATCGTCGCCATGCGGCGCACTGACCTGATTCTCTACTGCGGCACTCTCAATCTCGCCCTCGATGTGATTCTGAACCTGCTCCTGATGCGATGGTTCGGAGTCGCCGGAATCGCCCTGGCCACTTCGCTCTGGACCGTCGGGACCTTCCTCTTCCTCTGGTATTGGACCCGGAAGCTGCTTGCGGAGGCATCTCCCCACGAGGCAGCGGCATGATTCCATTCCCAGCTCAATACCTGCTTCGCTTTGACGATCTCTGCCCCACCGTCTCGCTGCAACGGTGGCAGCGATTCCTGCCCATGATTGAAGAGTTTTGCCCCCAGCCCATTCTTGCCGTCGTCCCCGATAATCAGGACCCCGGCCTCAAACTCTCCCCGCCTGACCCCCAGTTCTGGAACCGGATGCGCGATCTGGAATCTGCCGGGGCAACCATTGGCCTCCACGGCTACCGCCACATCTCCAGCAGCCACGGGCGCAGCCTGCTGCCGTTGCACCCTACCTCGGAGTTTGCCGGAGTGCCCGAGAACCTCCAGCGCCAATGGATTCGCGAAGGGCTGCGCATTCTCCGGGGCCACGGGCTCAATCCAAAAATCTGGGTTGCTCCGCGTCACGGACTCGACCGCAATACTCTGCGCGCTCTTCAAGCTGAGGGAATCGATCTGCTATCGGACGGCTTTGCGCGTGTTCCGTTTGCGCGCGATGGAGTGACCTGGATTCCGCAGCAGCTTTGGGAGCCAGTCGAAAAGCCCAATGGCCTTTGGACCATTTGCGTTCATCCCAATACGGCCACCGACCTGCAGGTTGCGCGGCTCCATGAGTTTCTTAGCCGGCACGCCGAGCAGATTACGTCCGTAGATCGTGTCCTAGCGGAATTTCCTACGGCTAAACTCAACCTGACCGAACGGCTCTACGGAACCGGAACCCTCTGGCGTATCCAGGCCTCCCGCCTCAAAAAGGCGATTCAACACCGCTTCCGGAAATCCGATTCAGATTAAACCCCTCTACATCGGCAATTCCGCGAGTCTCCCCGAGCAGTTCTCCGTAGAGCGTCTCCCACTGGTCCAGTGCGGCTTCCAGACTGAAGCGTTCCGTTACTCGATGGCGTGCTCGTTCGCCCATGGCGCGGCGTTCTTCCCGCGGGGCTCGCATCATCTTGGTCATTACTTCAGACAAGGCATCGGCATCGCCCGCCGGGGTCAGCCAGCCGGTCTGCCCATGCACAATCGCTTCACGGGAACCCGGAACATCTGTGGCGATCACCGGCAGCGCACACGCCCCGGCCTCCAGCAGTCCCATCGGCAGCCCTTCCCAGCGGGACGAAAGAACGAATCCATCCGCAGCCTGCATCCAGCGCTTCACAGTAGGCTCGAAGCCCAGAAACGTAACCCGGCGCTCCAGCCCAAGGCACGTGCAAAGTCCTAGCAACTCTCTCTGCAGCACTCCACCTCCGGCAATGAGAAGCCGTGCCGGTTCAGGCACGTTCATCATCGCCTCCAGCAGTGTCGAATAGTCCTTCACCGGCTCCAGACGGCCGGCCGCAAGCCATAAGAACTCATCCTTGAGTCCAAGTTTCTTGCGAGCGGCTGCGCGTGCCTGTGCATCGGGCCGCAGTGCCTCCGTGTCCACGCCGTTGGACAGCACGGTGAGTTTCCCGCGGCTGACCATTCCAGCAGCCAGATGAGTTTCGGCCACGGCCTCGCTTACGGCTGTAACCCGGTCGACAAGCCAATTGCTCACGCGATAGCCAAACCTCCGGCCTGCTTTTCCAGTCGAGGAACTGTGAAGTGTGTCCACAAGCACCGGCGCCGATCCACGAGTTCTGAACAGCAAAGGCAAGCGGGACCAGCGGGCCATCCACGCCGCGTGGGGCAGATGCGCATGAACTACCTCCGGCTTCTCGTGCCTCAGCCAGCGGTTGAAGCAAATCCAGCCGCGCGGGTCGGCCAGCCCCTTTCGCATATTCAGGGTTTGGAACCCCACCCCCGCTTCCTTAAGTTCCACCGCAGCCTCGCCGCCAGATCCTGAAAGCGCTACTACGCTCACCCGCCACCCACGCACGCGCAATCCTTTGGCCAGCAGCATCAACTGCCGCTCCGCGCCGCCTATCCGGTCGAGGCCAGGAATAACGAGGGCGACATGACTCAATGCCGCTGTTCCGCATGAGTCGAGTCGATCAGCTGTTCGTAGGCCTTGATCGCATGCTCGAATCCAAAATCTTCAGCCAGTCGAAAGTTTTTTGGCGGGGCTTGGCTCAGCAACCGGCCCGTACCACTTGGTCGGCGAAAACTCGCAGTGCACGCAGAATGCAATTTGGCGAGCATTGAATAGAAGACAAGCAACGGAAGAGAGAATGCAAGCAGCAAACCTGCCAGCGCGATATCCACAGCATTTTCCAGCACGTATCTCTCCAGAAACGGTTGATTGCGCCCACCGCGAAAGATGGCCGTGTAGGCGCAGGGAGGAAACGTGCTCGACGGTGTGGGAGTCAATAAAGACTGAAAGATCAAGCCGGATCAACATTTCACCCGGTTCGTCCGCCCATTCTCCGCCTGAGCCGAAGCCTCGTGACAACGCAGAAAGACCCCGTGACGGGGTGTTCTTCTGGAGATAAGAGGATCAGTACTTGTAGGAAATATCTTTACCCTTATTCGTGTCAAGCAGTTAATTCGTATTAGGAAAAATATGTTCAAATTGTCGCAAGTTCAACAGCAGTGACCCCAAGGTTTCGACGCATTTTGTCTGTTGAAAACCATTTGCATATCCCGCTACTATCTACCGCATGAAGAAAACTGCAACCACCGAACTCGGTCCTGAGATGCAAGGCAACGGCATCCCAAACACCGTCGATGAATACCTCGCCAGTGTTCCCGAACACGCCCGCAGCGTTTTAGTGAAAATGCGCGCGGTGATCCGGTCAGCAGTGCCGCCCGAGGCGGTTGAGACCATCAGCTATCGCATGCCCGCGTTCAAACACAAGAAAGTCCTGGTCTGGTTCGCAGCGTTTTCCAACCACTGCAGTCTGTTTCCCACCGCCGGCGTGATTGCGGCATTCAAGGACGAACTCATGAGCTTTTCCACCTCCAAGGGGACAGTCCACTTTCCGATGGACAAGCCGCTGCCGGTCGCACTCATCAGGAAACTGGTGAAGGAGCGTGTGAAACAAAGCGAAACCAGAGCGCGCCGCTCGCCACAGTGATTTCCGCAGACCCGTGCAGATTGCTCGAACCTCCAATCACCAGCGAGAGTCTCCGAGAGAACGCCTGGCCAAATTTCCAAATCGCTCCCCGTTCATTCCCTCAAAGCGGGCACTTCACTTGACCGCGTATCCAGCAGAGAAAATGAGTGCACGCATAGCTGCTTCGTCCGTAACGCCTCCAAAGCGCAAATCATTGAAATTGCGAGCGCCTTGGCTGAGATCTGCGGCGCAAGCCAAGTTCCGGGTCGGTCACGAAGCAGTTCGATCACACCTCCCGACGAGGGCAATGCCACGATCGCCAAACCTCCCGCCAACGCCTCCAGCAATGCGTTCGGCATGCCTTCCCGCCGCGACGAGAGCACAAACAGCGTAGCGCCTGGAAAGAGCACGTAAGGGTTCTCCATCTGACCCGCAAAGCAGACCGCTGCCTCCAACCCCAACAAGCGGCACTCTGTCTTCAGAGCCGCGTCTTCTGGGCCCGCTCCTGCTATCACCAGGCCGGCTTGAGGAAACCGCTTGCGCACAGCAGGGAGTGCTTCCAGTAGCAAGTCGAATCCCTTCTCCCGTGAAAGCCTGCCTACCGCAAGCAGATGGGGGCCGGGGCCGGTCCATTCATACGGATTGCTGGCCGCAGCCCGGATTCCATCCAGATCCACCGGATTCGGCAGCACCGCAATGAGATCTTCCTCGATTCCAAGCACTCCCGCCATGTCCCTTGCCATCGCTTGCGACTGGCAGATGACCCGGTCAGCATGGCGGTAGAGAAGCCGGTACAGCAGACCGGTATAACGGGGCAGATCCGCGAACGACAGGTCGGCCGACACCGTCCCGTTCTGCCGCACCAGTACCCGCGTTCCCGAAGGGAAAAAGGGACGAAGCAGGAGAACCAGGAAGTTCAGATGCGCCATGCCGGAAAGCACTACATCCGGCTTCACCCTGCGAACCAGGCGGAGTAATCGAAACGCACCTTTGCGTACCCGTGAAGCGCCCAGTGTGTGTATCGTCACCCCGGCCTCGTTGGTAATGGCCTCGGTCGCAGTTACCAGTCCCAGATGCAAATCGTACTTGTCGCGGGACAGTCCCTTCGCCAGCAGGGCAGTCACCTGTTCTGCGCCACCACCACCAAGATGCGGAATCAGCAAGAGGACTCGAAGGCGTTGAATCATAGGCCCCTAAGGAACAACGCGAGTATAAGCCGGCTCTCCACGATTCTGTGTCTCGGCTGTCACATCTGCCCCTTTTCGCCCGATCAGTGAATTCCGTTTGATTCCGCACCGTGATAGGTTTCAAACAGTGCAAAGCCTCTCTATGTCGTCGTCGAAAGCGCGCCACCCTGTCCCTGCTTCGCTGGCCGAGTTACTCTGGCACCCCTTGATCGTCGTTGGTATTACCAACCCACAAACCTCTCTGGTTCTCAAGGGACGGCTACGCACACTACGGGAGGCGGGTTTTCGAGTCATCGTAGTTTCCAGTCCTGGCAGTCTGCTGTTGAGTACCTCCGCCAGCGAGGGTGTCGAGTCAATTGCGATTCCCATGCACCGCGGAATCGCGCCACTATCCGATTTTGTCTCGTTATTCCGGCTCTGGCGGCTGCTTGGCAAACTCAAGCCTGATCTGGTGGAATTCAGCACTCCCAAGGCGGGCCTGTTAGGCACCGTGGCCGCCAAACTGCGCGGTGTCCCTCGGCGCATCTATATGTTGCGCGGGCTCCGGCTTGAGACCGCCACGGGAATTAAGCGCCGCATTCTGCTTGCCGGGGAGCGCATCGCGTCAGCTTGCGCCCACGTGGTACTTTGCAACAGCGAAAGCCTGCGAAATCAGGCATCGGCGCTCGGATTGGCCCCGGCTTCCAAACTCCATCTGCTCGGCGAGGGCAGCAGCAACGGTGTGGATACAGAGAGGTTCTCGCCTGGTCCCAGTGACGTGCGCAAAATGCTCGGCATTCCATTCGCCGCTCCGGTTGTTGGTTTTGTGGGGCGCTTGACCCGCGACAAGGGCCTCCCTGAGCTCGTCGATGCATTCGACGCCATCCTCAAAGTGCGGCCAGATGCCCATCTGATCCTCGTTGGCTGGTACGACACCTCCGAGGACGCGTTGAGCGAGCAGACCCGCACCCGTATCGAGAGCAATGCACACATTCATTTAACCGGGTTTGTCCACCGCACGGCGCCCTATTACCGGGCCCTGGATCTGATGGTCCTTCCCACCTGGAGAGAGGGTTTCCCAAACGCAGTTCTTGAGGCTGCGGCCACAGGCATTCCGGTGGTCACCACCATGTCCACAGGTTCCCGCGACTCGGTGGTCCCTGAGGTCACTGGACTCCTGATCCCCCCCGGCTACCCCGAGGCCATTTGCGAAGCTGTCCTCAAGCTGATCGGCGATCCCGAGCGCCGCCGTCGCATGGGGAGTGCGGCCCGGGCCTGGGTTATCGAACACTATGCGGATGAGCGGGTTCTGGGACTTACCGCCGCCTACTATAAGAGTCTGCTCAAGACTTCAGGTCTGAATTCTGGCCCGGCGACCTAGTGTTTAGTCCCCGATCTTCCTAACATCATTGCCGCTGTCATTCTGAGCATCTTTACTCGCGGCAGCGCGTTACATCCGTGGATGAACGGCCGCCGTCTACCCTTCAACGAAGCACCGTGCCCCATCCATTCCACGTCCTTTGCGGAATGGGTGGGACAGAACAAC
The DNA here is from genome assembly GCA_903828675.1 of uncultured Acidobacteriaceae bacterium. Lineage (GTDB taxonomy): Bacteria > Acidobacteriota > Terriglobia > Terriglobales > Acidobacteriaceae > Telmatobacter. The sequence continues at coordinate 42,361 of CAIKND010000238.1, read as the reverse complement.
ACTCAACCGGACCCTTCATCAGGAGCGAACGGGGCCCCGAGCGCTTTCCGGGGTGGAGATTGGGGGTGGTGAGCAAAGAATCTGCGTTTGTTCTTCGATAAACTTCAGACTCACCACACTAGAGGCTCAGTCCGCCATCAGGCTCGCCTGGAAAAAGCTCAGGCTGCTCAATCGTCTTGCCCGCCCCTTCAGCTCTCCTGCGGCTCGAGACCCCGATCAGGCTCACCACTTCCAGCATCTGAATTGCCTGCCGCGGCACATAAATCCGCTGGGTATTGGACCGTGTGTCGGGCGGGGTAAGCAGCAGCCCGGAGCCATCCACCAGCGACCTGTCGTTTGCCGCCAGCCCCTCAAGTTCCTCACCGTCCGTGAGCGTCATGCGAAGCCAAACTCCCGCGGTTCGCGGCCGGACAGAGAAACGCCGGTGCAGAAGCCGCTCCGGGTTGGCCTGGTCACTCGAGGAAGAAGGGAAGTCGCGCACATAGCAAACCCACTTCACAAGTTCCCAGTCAATATGCAGCACCTTTCCTGAAAGGTCGAGAACTTCCAGTTCCGCGTCATTTTGGCCGAAACCAGCCCCGGCGTAGCCGGCAAACCAATCCCGGGAGAACTTACGCACGATTACCGGCTTGCGGACGGATGCCATTGTTTTGGATTGTCGCATGATCCGGGGTCCCCACGGACGGGTCTTCGTCCCCGATCTGTCGAGGAAAGTAATTGCCGCCATTTGACAAGGCTCCGGAAACCGCACAACTGGCTCTAGCCAAGAGGCTTCAGTTGTGTTAATGTACTGGTTTGCCAGCTCAGCGAGCGTGTGTCGTAAGCGTAACCGCATCAGGCACTTGCCAGCGGCTTGAGACGGCGGAAGCAGGGACCTGAATGCCTGATTACATCTATCTTTTGGAAAACCGGCTGTCTGCCGATCAAAGGAACGCGTTGCTGCAGTTGCGCGAAGCAGCCCGCGAAGCTGGAATGCTCCTGTTTCTGACCGGTGATGCCGTCCGCGACCTTACCAGCGGGCACGCCGTTCGTGATCTCGAAATTTCAGTGCATGGAAATGCGCTTAAGCTAAAGAAAACAGTTGAGAAACTCGGCGGAACGGTCTGGGGCGAGCACGAAGACTCCCAGAGCCTCTACCTCTGTTTTCCCGGAACTGTCCGTGTGGACGTGATTAGCGCCCACACCGTCAAATATCTCAAGCCGGGCAAGTCGGTATTTCATCCGGCTTCCATCCAGGACGATCTGCGCCGGCGGGACTTCACCGTTAACGCCATGGCCATCTCCCTCAACGAAGGCTCTTTCGGACTGCTGATGGACCCGTTCAATGGGGCCGCAGATATCGAATCCAGAACCCTGCGCCTGGTTTCAAATTACGGATTTCTCGAAGAGCCATCGCTGCTGATTCGCGCCACTCGGTACCGTGCGCGGCTCGGCTGGGAACTGGACCCCAGATCTCGTACCCGCTACGACAATGCCAAGAGCGAGGGCGTCATGGAGTTTCTCTCTCCCCACGCACGCAGCCAGGAACTCGAGCAGATTGGCCACGAAGAAGACGGCCTGAACGTGCTTCGGGCGCTGGAAGCCGAAGGCTGGATGCAGGTCCTGTTCCAACCTTGGATTGCGGCCAAGGCGGACGAGGAGAAGCTGAAGACACTCCACGAGCTTGCAGTCGACTTGCTTTTGCAGGGTGTACACGCCGATATGTCTGCCGCGCAAATGCAGTTGCTTACCGCAAAGATGGCCCCCAAAGATCTGTCGGCGTTGAAAAAGTTGATGTTGCGTCCAGGGTTCACAGAAGAGTGGGACAGTCTCGACTCACTCGCGACCGGCTTCGCCAAGGCCCTCCTTGCCAAGGAAAATGCCACTCCCTCATCCGGATTCAAGCTGTTTACCACCTACGATCCTGAAGCGATTCTCTGGCTCGGATTTACAAGCAAGAACGCCGCTGTCCTCGAACGCTTCAACCTGTTTCTGAAAGCCTGGCCTGAAGCTCGCCTGCGCATTCCTCATGCCCTCATGCAGGAGATGCGCATCACTCCGGAACTGGCAGCCTACGGCCAGATTGTGCAGGCTGTCTTCCTTGAGTTGATCGATGGCCGCCTCACCACGCCCGAGGAAATGCGCGCCTACCTCGAGCCGCATTCCCCCCCAGCTCCTCCTCCGCAGGTCACCATCAAAAGGCCTCGTGCCAAGCGCGGGGCTGAAGCCAAGATCAAAGAGCAATCCTACGATGACGACGAGGACTCCGACGATGAACTTGCGGACGATGAGGACCTGGACGATATCGGCGGCGACGACGATGACATCGATCTCGGCCTAAGCCTTCCCAAGGTCGATCTCGACGCGGATATGGCCGACGATGGTGAGCCTGACGACGATGACCTGGATGCCGAGGCGTCCGAGCACATTCCTGAACCTCCGAAGTCCAAGGCCAAAAAATCTGCCCAACCCGAACCGGCTAAAATCGCCAAGACACCGGCTTCGACCCCGGAAAAGCCGGTCAAGACGGAAAAGCCTCAACCCGCGTCAAAGCCTGAACCAAAGGCAAAGCCTGCTGCCGCTGCAACCAAGCCGTCCTTGGCGCCGAGCAAGGCAAAGGCCCAGGCGCCCCCCGCCAAGCACAAGGCAGAGCCTGTTCATGCGGAAGCCAAGGGAACTAAGGCAGCCAAGCCAAACGTCAAGGCTACGGCGAAAGCGCCTGCCAAGCCCCCTGTCAAGGCTCCGGTCAAGCCACTGCACAAAGCGCCCGTCAAGGCCGTTGCAAAAGGCAAACCGGCTCCAGTCTCCAGCGCCAAGCTGGCTCACGGCGCAAAGCCGTCCAAACCGCCTGAGAAGAAGCCCGCTCCCAAGCCTGCAAAGAAGCGCTAGACCCGCTTCCCAGTCCGGACGCGCCGATAAACAAGCCCCTGAGCCTCACCCGCTCAGGGGTTTTCGTCTTTGCCATCAAAATTCTCCTCCATACCCGGTGATATGCCTCAACTGGGCCCCTGTTTCTGGAATCCCAGTCGCACTCGGCAACCTCTCCCCGGGTTTGTACACGCCGCGCTATCCGTTTAAAATTAAAGACCTTTGGGAGATCGTTATGACGCTGCTCACAAGCAAACGGCATCCATCTCATCTGGCCTGCATGTTCGCTATCTCGCTTCTGCTCTGCCTGTTATCTGTCCCCTCACTGCCGGCACAAAGTGCACCTTCCTGGCCTCCGCCAGCAGGCCAGTTCCGCTTTCACATGGTTGGGAATGCGCATATTGATCCTGTATGGCTCTGGCCTTGGACTGAAGGCGTTTCGGTCGTTCACAGCACCTTCCGTTCGGCGCTCGATCGCTTGGCTGAAGATCCCGATGTAGCCATGACCACAAGTTCGTCGCAGTTTTACGAGTGGGTTGCGGCCAACGATCCAGCGCTGCTCGCGGAGATGCGAAAGCAAGTGGATGCGGGGCGTTGGGACCTGGTCGGCGGCTGGTGGGTCGAGCCTGACGTCAACATCCCCAATGGCGAGTCGTTGGCGCGGCAGGGGCTCTATGGGCAGCAGACGCTCAAAAGGCTCTTCGGCAGGACGGCGACGGTGGGCTACAACCCCGACTCCTTCGGCCACCCCGGCAGCCTTCCCCAGATTTTGAAACTTGAAGGTATGCAGAATTACGTCTTCATGCGTCCGGGCATCAACGAAAAGAAGATTCCCGGCAATCTATTCTGGTGGCAGGGCATCGACGGCTCGCGTGTGCTCACCTACCGCATCCCGCTCTCCTACAACGATGGCGATGTTTCCGTCGAGCCGCAGATGCGCAAGACCATCGAAGAGTTGCGCCCGCAGCCTCTCCGCGACGCCATGGAGTTCTTTGGCATCGGCGACCATGGCGGCGGCATCACCAAAGCGAATATGGCATCCATTCGCAAGCTTCAATCCGAACCCGGCGCGCCAAAGATCCTATACAGCACGCCAGACCATTACTTCGCGGAGATTCGCAAATCGTTTCGTCCGGATATCCCCGTCCTCGACGATGATATGCAGCACCACTCCGTCGGTTGTTACACCGCGGAGTCGTCCGTGAAGAAAGGCAACCGCGAGGCCGAGGCTGCGCTCGTTACAGCGGAAAAGCTGTCGGCCGTCGGATCCGTCGCCTGGGGGGCGCAGTACCCGAAGGACGAGTTCACTTCCGCCTGGAAGCGCCTGCTCTTTCTGCAGTTCCACGACAGCATGGCCGGGACATCCTTGCCCGAACACTACAAAACGGCGCGCGAAGGACAAGGACGAGCCATCGACGTTGCGCAGCAGGCCATGTATCTGAGCGCGCAAAAGCTGGCCTGGCAGGTGCCCACGCTCGATCCCGGGTCCAGCTATCTATTCGTTTTTAACCCGCATGCCTGGAACACCTCGCAGAACGTAGAGTATGACCTTGGTTTGAGCGGCAAGACATCCTACGCGGTCGAGGACGGCGCTGGCCGCCCGCTTCCGTTTCAATGGATTCAATCCACGACCGCCGCGCAGGGCCGGCGCAGAATCGTAGCGCAAGTGAGCTTGCCGGCTTTTGGATATCAGCAGATTCGCATCATTGGAAAGCAAATCAACGAATCCGCAGGGCAGGGCACGCTGAAGACCCAGGATCGCTCCATGGAAAACGAGCACCTTCGCGTAACCTTCTCGCCTGAAGGAACGCTTGGCGTCTTTGACAAGGATGCCGGACGGGAACTCTTTCGCGGCGGGCTAACAGGTGCACGTGCCATGGTGCTCAGCGATCAGAACGATACCTGGGCCCACAATGTAGTTGCATATACGGATGAAGTCGGATCTTTCAAGCAGGACAGCATTAAGTTGGTAGAGAGCGGCCCTTTGCGTGCCCGCATGCGTGTGCACTCTGTCTATGGCAGCTCGTCGCTCACCACAGACTGGATTCTCTACACGGGCGGCCGCAATCTTGAAGCTCGTGTTGAACTGGACTGGCACGAGCACTTGAAAATACTCAAGTACTCATTCCCCGTCGATGTCGAGAATCCCACGGCCACCTATGAAGTCTCGTACGGTGCCATGGTGCGCGCGACCAGGGGCGAAGAAGATCCCGGCCAGCGATGGATCGATGTAAGCGGTGAACGCGGCGGAAATCCGTACGGGCTCTCCGTCATCAACGACGCGAAGTACGGCTACAGCGTCAACGGCGGCGACCTGCGCGTGTCGGTTGCGCGCGGTGCTGTATATGCCAACCATATGCCGCAGAAGATCGATCCCGGCCAGGATTACAAGTGGCAGGATCAGGGGGTCCAGGCATTTCGCATGATCCTTGTGCCGCACGCAGGCTCCTGGCAGGATGTGGGCGTCGTTCACATCGCTGAAGAGTTGGTATCTCCCGCGCTTGTCGTTTATCAGGGCATTCACCCTGGAGCCAGGCCGCAATCGGACTCGTTCCTCTCAGTCGATGCGCCAGACATCGTGGTTTCAGCAATCAAGTTGGCAGAAGAGAGCGACGATCTGATCGTCCGAATGTACGAGACCGGCGGCAGGGAATCGACAGCAAGGCTAAACCTCCCCTTCGCAAAGTCGCAGTGGACTGGGATGTTCCACCCATTTGAAATCAAGACGCTCCGCATCAATCCAAAGTCTGCGGTCATCTCCGAGGTCAATATCCTGGAACAGTGACAGTCATTCGTCGGCGTCTCTGACCTTCTCCGGACCTCGGAAGTCAACGAGAGCCGCGTAACAGCTGCCCCCCGGTATCGCCAGCCCACGTGGAGAAGTAACCTCACCGTCACTCAACACCAGCTGTGTTTGTTCCAGGCACTCCAGTCCGACTGTTGAGTGCACTGGCCTGGCTGGAACCTTGTTTCTGATCAGAGAGGACAAAACAAACAGGCTTCACCTCCTGCGGGCGGTCCGCGAAACAAATCCGCGGCCTTTTGCAGTCCAGCATGGGGCGCCGCCGTACCCGGAAAGGATGAAAATGCGGCCTATTTTCAAGTTGTTGAATTAAAATAACTTAGCCGCAATTTTCATTGCAGATAATTTACGCCCATCGGCGCACAATAATTACATGGGATATTTGAACTCAAATCGCGCTCGCCTTTCATGGCGCCCGAGGAAGAATGCCGGCACCACCCCCCTCCCACCCACCCTCCCTACCCACCCCCCCTTCCCTCAAAAACCCATGAAACTGCGAACGTCCTGAGCTAATTCATGTAAGGCGGCGCGCGGCCGCCTGCCGGAATAAGATGGATGGGGAAGTCTCCAACTCCCGCGGAAGTTCGAGGATTTCTGTCTCTGCTATCCGTGCTACGGGGAAACAAGTCATATCAGCAAAGGAGCTGATCCGGTGAACGAAAGCAGAGTTTGGATCGGAGTCGACATAGGTGGAACCAAGACAGCCGTGGTACTTTCAGCGGAACCGCCGGCCATGCTTGCGCGCATTGAGTTTCCCACCTTGCCTGAGTTGGGGCCCGAACGGGCTATCGATCTAATCAGGCAATCCATTCATCAAGTCGTTAAGTCATCCGAAATCGACAGATCAAGGCTGGGCGGTATTGGCGTCAGTTGTGGCGGCCCGTTGGATCAGGCTGCTGGCATAATCCAGGCTCCTCCCAATCTGTCCACGTGGGTGGACGTGCCCATAACGTCCATTCTCCAGCAGGAGTTTGGTCTCCCTTCCAGAATGGAAAACGACGCCAACGCAGGCGCAATAGCCGAGCATCGCTTCGGAGCTGGGTTCGGTACGCGTTACATGGTGTTCCTGACCATGGGAACCGGATTGGGCGCGGGAGTTATTGCCGATGGCCGTCTGCTCAGTGGAGCATCGGGTCAGGCTGGCGAGGTCGGCCATGTGCGGCTCACCACGTCGGGGCCGGTCGGTTACAACAAAGCAGGTTCGGTCGAAGGCTGGGCCAGCGGAGGTGGAATGGCGCAAGTGGCCTGTCAGGAAGTTAAGGCCGCCATAAGAAACGGGGACGTCACTGTGCTCGCCGCCAGGTATCGCGAAAGTGGAACGCTGACGGCAAAAGATGTGGCAGAGGCCTCGCAGGGCGGCGACGAACTAGCTAGGCGAATTATTCACAACACAGGATGCCGTTTGGGCGAGGCCCTGGCCATTCTTGTCGACCTCTTCAATCCCGAGCGGATTGTCATCGGGGGGCTTGCCATGCGCCTGGGTGAAAGCCTCCTCGCGCCAGCCCGGCTCACCATGCGGCGTGAAGCCCTGCCAGCCTCCGCAAAGATCTGTCAGGTCGTCCCCGCCGCACTAGGCGAGAAAATAGGAGATGTCGCCGCCATCTGCGTTGCCATGGGCTTCTAAGGAATCGCCGCTGCTGATCTACTCAAACGTTGATCAGTCAGTTTGGCGTTCCATAAAACTCATTGACTCTGCGTTCCATCGACGACGGCGGCCGAACCGCCACAAACCGCAGGGATGTATTCCTAAAGACCGCAGGAACCTGCGTTGGCGTTACGCATGCCAGGAACGTCGCAGCAAGGATCCGCATATCGGTCCAAAGGGTCGCGCGGCACATGTAGCGTGCATCGATGCGCGCCTTCAGGGGTTTGATGCGCTGGTTATAAAAGGTCTCCAACTGGCCAGGGTGAACCCAGCGCAGAATCCGCTCTTCGCTCCGGAATGCCAGCGTGGCCGCGCCCGTAATCCCTGGACGATAAGGCATGTTTTGGATTGCGGCATATTGCGGCAGTTTCGGCCTTGGACCCACCAGGCTCATGTCCCCTCGCAGAATGTTATAAAACTGCGGAAGTTCGTCGAGCTTTAGCTTACGAAGACAGCGGCCAAGCCTGGTCACGCGGCAGTCGCCATCTTTCGTAAGGCCGGGACCGGCGTTGCTCCCGGAGGCCAATGCCATGCTGCGGAATTTATAGATGGGAAAGAGGCGCCCTCTTCTGCCCACTCGTTTCTGAACAAAGATCGCCGGTCCCCTCGAGGTGGCCCGTATGCAAAGTGCAATTACCAACATAGGCACAGCAAATACAGTGAGAACCAGAAGCGCAACTGCAAAATCCAGTGCGCGCCTTGATCGCGAGAGAACCCATCGGCTGGCAGAGGGGTTTAATATTCGTGCCGCAAAAGTGGGCGAAGCATAATGCGTGTTCAAAAGGCAGGGCATAGATGGAACAGGTGTTTTAATCGATGTCAGCCCGGAAGCGCGGCTTGAATACTGCATAAGATAACCTCCAATATGAATTCGTGCAATTGTGTGTCGGCTATGCGCCGAATAGTCGACAGTTCAATGAATTGGCTGAATTTCTGATCAGCTCGATAAGCATTCTGTAACTCACACGCGCTGATGCGGAAAGCGGCTATAAGTGAATCTTCACCCGAATCAGGTCATTTGCTTGATGTAAACAGGAGGAAAACATGACTCGGATGACAAGAATGGAACTATTCCCACAATTGACAAATAATTGGTAAACTCTAATGAATTCATTACCTCGGTAAGTGATGGCAGCTTCGCACTGAAATCTAGTACCGTGACTGCGTGATTGTGTAGTGTGATCATCAAGGTTTGGGTGCTCAAGATCTCGCTTTTTAGACCTGGGAGGTTACAGATTCAAGCGGTTACGGCACTAGTTCGCGCGCAGGAGTTATATGCCGTTTCTAAGGAGACTCTGATTAAACCGATGTTTTGAAAGGGCACGACTTTAGTCGTGCCGCAAATGCTGAAGAATTAACCAGGGCTTCAGCCCCTGAGGGAATGCTCGGCGGGGAATGGGACTTAATCAGAGGTTCCCTAAATATCAGTGTTATAGCTGAAGATCATTCCGCGCTTTATCGCAATTTCAGAATTGCTATACATCGAAGGCATCAATTCTGCCGGAGTACAGCAATCCTGGAATTGTCTGGAAGCGAACCTATGAAATATGCGGAGGACTCAGGTGCGCGCCTTGGAATCACTCCTACTTGATTATATTCACGGCTGCGGCGCCAAGCGAGAACTGGGAAAGCAACTGCGTCCAGTTCATCAGCTCGCGCATCGTTGAGGCATGCACCATCTTTTCAGGAACAACGATTGTGTCGCCTGGATACAGCCGCATTTTGTCAAAGTTGGATGAGGCAAGCATTGGCTGGTTTCTGGATCGGCTGATCACTGACCCGTCTGCTCGCAAAACAAATTCCTGTCCTCGATCAGCCTCACGGCTGGCGCCGCCGGCTAGGAGAAGATAATCGCATACTCTGGCGCTGCTCTTGTACAGGAAGGCATTCTGGTTGAATACCGCGCCGATCACCTGGATTGTCGCCGGGGCGGATGGGATCACGAGACGGTCGCCGTCTTCCAGCGGGAGGTCAGGTAGTTCGTCCGCACGCATAATATCAGGGGAACTGCTGAGCACTATCCTTCCGGCTGCACGAAACTTGCGAATCCGTGACACTAGGCCGCGATTCCCAGAGACCACCGGATTTTGCTGAAGATCTCCCTGGCTGCCACCGCTTGCCGCACTTGCCAGCGCAATTGAGCTTCGTTCCAATGAGTGTTCGAGCCGGTCTGCATACTCATTCATGCGTTTTTGCTCCAGCTCCCGCGTGCTCCTGCGTGTGAATTCCGCTCCATAGAGATAGGCCTTGGGAGTCAGCCCTCCTGCGCGGGCAATCAAGGAGCGCAGCCCTTCGCCCGGTGAAGCGCTGTAGATGCCGGAGTGCAGGATCTCCCCGTCCAGTTGCACGTATTTTGTTTGCCGGTCGATCGAGGGGCGCACCTGTTCCTGCGAAAATATCGTGACTACATCGCCCGCGGTGAGTTGGCGATCCTGCGTTGCATCGTGTTCAAGAACGAGTTTGCCCAGATCAAAAGGCAGCAGCGATGTCGTCATATTGACAGGGTCCAGGCGTTCAATCACCGCATAGTTCCAGTCCGTCTGCGCACCGGGACTGGACACAGCGGCCGGTTTGTCTGTAATGCCGTCTGCGCTTGCATTGAGTGAAAGTTGATCGGGGGAGATTAACTCGGGAGCAGGCAGTCCAAGACGGGTGCGCCGCCACCAGTAGCCGCGAGTCACTAGTGAATCGCGGTCCGGTATCAGATCGCTGATGCGCATGCCCGCATGCCAGCGAAAGTGCCCAGGATTGGCCACAGATCCACGCAACGTAACCGTCTCGCTATAGCTCGAAATAATCGGATCGATACGCACGATGTCTCCATCGGCAAGCAGAGTGCTCAGGCCCTCCTGATCGCCAGCCAGTTCAAAGGCACGACGCCGGGAGTGATCCTCAATCCGCTCCACTGATAAGCGCGCTCCCATCGCCATCGAGGTCCTGCCCCCAGCTGCGTCGAGCAGATGCGCAACCGTCTCCTCTCCCTTCAACTCATAGATACCCGCCTGCCGCACGCTGCCGAGCAAGGCGACCTGAGGGCCCGTGGCGGGGATATACAGCACATCGCCGGGTTGCAGTTGCATATCGCCGTTCTTGTCGCCCTTCACCAGCAATGCGTAGAGATCGAAATCGGTGAGCACCTTGCCGGCGCGCCTCAATTCAATGTGGCGCATGGAGCCTGTCGACGCAGGGCCTCCACTCGTGAAGACAGCATCGACTAGAGTGCTCAGTGCGCTTACCGTGTACTCGCCCGTCTGTCGCGCCTGGCCCGTTACATAAACCTGGACGGAATGAATCTTGCCAAGGTCGACGCTTAGCTCGAAGTTCTTATAGATGCGCGCCATCGCAGTGCGTAGATGGTTTTGGACCTCGGAGAACGGCAGTCCGGCAACATGCACGGCTCCAGCCTTGGGGAGGTAGATTTCACCCTCGCGGCTGACGCGAAGATTGGCGTTGAAATTTACTTGTCCCCAAACCCGAATCTGCAGTTCGTCTTCGGCGCCTACGATTAGATCCAAAGGTGCTGGCGCATGAATATCGGACCCGAAGAGTGCAGGCTGAGACGCAAACAGGCCGGCCCCGTAAATTGGCAGCATCTGTCCGGTTGTCGTCGCTACGAAGCGCTGAAATTCATTAGGTGGCTCGGGAGGCGGCAGGACAGTGGTGCGTCGCCTGCCAGGTATGCTCCCTTCTTTTGTCGCAGCCTCGGTATAGGTCGCACCATTCGAGAGGCTGCCGTTTGCGGAGGCTTCGGTGTAGCCGACTGGGCCACGCGGTTTCTGCGCGGACTGAGCAATGCTCAACTCCGCCGGAGGTTCAACCGCTTGAGTGGCAATGACAGCAGTGTTCTGAATTTGGCAATCAAGCGAGCTGAGAGCGTCATCATCAGAACATTGAGCATGCAGTGCCGGTGCGTAGCTGGCGAAGACGGCGGCTAAGGTAATCCCGAGTAATGGCGAACGAAGATAGAGTGAGCGAAAAGATAAATGGTTTCTCATGGACGATTCATTGTTGGCTCATCGATCATGCAAAATAAACCGGAAAATGAGGAGGGATAACAGTGCCGTTCCAAATTCGCACAGCTTCATGAGGCTATTCCCAGAATCGGCGCGCCTCAGTCTATTTTTCGTCCTATCCGTGGCATCTCGCGAAAACGCCGCTAATCTGGACTCAGCTTCCCGGTCTAGGTCAGATGCCCACTTTCCCGTGGTCGATTCCTTCAACGGAAGTCTATAACGCTCAATTGATCTGGATATATGAGGATGGCCCGCGTGCCTATTGAAGAGATTGAATCTGCAACTCGCACATCTGAAACCGTTCCCTGCTCCCTGCCGTTCTTGGCCCAGGTGGCGTTGCGACGCGGAAAGATGATCGGCATCTTATCGGTTGTCTTTGTCGCGTTGGCCGCAGTGGTTGCGTCGTTATTGCCTGCTCGCTACACGGCTACGGTGTTGATCATGCCGCCGCAGGGCGGCTCCTCTAGCGCTGCGATGCTGGCACAACTGGGCAACCTGGGTGCGATGGCATCGCTGGGCGGCGGCATGGGCATCAAGAATCCAAATGATCTTCAGGTCTCGCTTTTGAAGAGCGCGGCTGTTGAGAACGCGATGGCGGAGCGCTTCCATTTTCAGGCGCTTTACCACAGTCGCTACCTCTCCACTGCGCGCAAGCGATGGGAGCGGAAGTCAACCGTCGACAATGGGCTTAAAGATGGCCTCATTCGCCTTTCTGTGATAGATAAAGATCCGCGCCGCGCTGCGGAAATGGCCAACGCCTGGGTGGAAGAGTACCGGCGCTTGATGGCGACTTTGGCGGTGACCGAGGCGTCGCAGCGCCGCTTGTTTTTCGAACACGAAGTGAGTGGGGCGCGCGGTGACCTCAACGCCGCCGAGGATAATTTGAAAAAGACAGAAGAGCGCACAGGAGTGATTGAGATTGATAGTCAGTCTCGTGCGATGATCGCGTCTGCGGCCATGCTTCGCGCCCAACTCGAAGCGAAGTACGTTGAAATACGGGCCATGCGGGAGTTCGCGGCGGACCAGAATCCAGACTTGGTGCGGGCTCAACAAGAGTTTTCTGGCATTGAAAGCCAATTGGCTGGCATGGATCTGGCCGCCGACCGGCGTGGCGGTGATCTGGTGGTCCCCAAAGGGAATGTAACCCAGGCCGGTCTGGACTATGCGCGCGCCCTGCGCGACGTGAAGTACCGTGAGACGCTCTACGAACTGTTGACGCGTCAGTATGAGGTCGCGCGCGTTGACGAAGCTCGCCAGGGTGCCCCCGTACAAATTGTCGACCCTGCGTCGGTGCCCGACCGGTCCAGTTCGTCCTACAGGATCTTGATCGTCGTCGTCACGTTGTTATTGGCTCTGCCACTTGCCATGCTAATTGCGGTTGTTACTGAAGTAGTGGGTATTCTCTGCAGCCATCATCGCATTTGCGGAACCTGGCTTGCCGCCCTCGAATTCACCTGGAGCCGAGGAGCGCGATGAAGGTCCTTAAAGCTATAGAGTTGGATGGCGCAGTCATGTACGCGTTTCTAGCCAGGGCCACGAACATCGCGGGTAGCGCGGGGACGGTGTTGCTCATTGTTCGTTTTCTATCTCCCATCGAGCAGGGTTACTATTACACGCTGCTTAGCCTCGTCTCTCTGCAGGTAGTCTTCGAAATGGGCTTCTCGTTTGTCGTGCAACAGTTGGCTGCGCATGAGTGCATTCACTTGGAGTTACTCCCTGACGGCAGTGTCGTCGGCGATCCGGTAGCCCAAGTGCGGTTAGCCTCAGCGTTGCGACTCAGCCTTCGCTTTTACACCGTAGCCGCCGGTACAATGGGCTTGATTTTGGCGCCACTCGGGATGATCTTCTTTGCGCGCCATGCATTCGTGGGCTCGGCGCAGATTGCCTGGCAGGGGCCATGGCTAATGGCCGTTGCAGCGTCCATGGCTGGACTGTGGTGTGTTCCGCTCTATTCGTTTATTGAGGGATGCGGACAGGTGCGAGCGGTAGCTGCCATGCGGTTGCGCCAATCCATAGCTTCGTCCGCGCTGGCATGGGCAGCCATGCTGCTTCATCATGGGCTCTATTCTCCGGCCATGGTAATTGTGGGCCAAATTGGCGTAGGCCTTCTGTTCATCACCGCCCATTTGCGCTTGCTGGCTGGGTTGGGGCGCTACCCGGCGTGCGGCAGGGCCATTCGCTGGAGCAGTGAAGTGTGGCCCTTCCAATGGCGCATCGCCGTCAGTTGGATGTGCTCCTACTTCACTGTTCAAATTTTCATACCCATCGTCTTTGCCTTGCGGGGTCCGGTTGAAGCGGGACAGATGGGTATGTCTCTCAGCATCACCGGCTATATGACAGTCCTTGCGCTTGTGTGGGTTTCGACCAAGACCACATCGTTTGGCAGCATGATCGCCCGTAAGCAATTTCAAGAACTTGAAAGGTCCTTCAGGCGTGCGGCTGGACAATCGATTGTGGCATTTGCAGGGATCGCGATCTTTTCTATTGCAGCGGTTGCGCTGTTGCCTGCGGTTGCGCCGCGATTGGCCCAACGCATGGTTTCCGCGTGGTTGTTCGCCGCGCTGGTTTTGGGCGCGGCCGCGGGCCATATGTCGCAATGTATGGCCACATTGATTCGCTGCTTCAAGCAGGAACCCTTCCTGGTGCAATCGCTGCTTGTCGCAGCATCCACACTCATGCTGGCCGCCATTTCTCTGCCAAGGCTTGGAAACGCCGGTGCAGCTCTAAGCTACCTGTTTGCCACAGGTGCAGTTGGTCTTCCGCTATCGTTGCTAATCTTTGTGCGCACCCGCCGCAGGTGCATGACGGCTGACTCCATGTCCCAACCCCGCCGCCGCACAAGTGCGATCGCGCTGGTGGAGGCGAGCGCCCGGGCGGAGTTACTATGATGCCGCTGGTGCCTGAGAGAGTTCTCATTTCCGGCGGGAGGCCAGGCGGCGGACTTGCCAGTTATGCTCGCGCCCTGCGAGCAGGTTTCGCGGCTTTAGGAATCCCCGCAGAGGTTGTGCCGCCACAACGCATCCTCTCCCGCTGGCGCGACCTCCGTAATCCGGCGGTGCTCAAGATTCTCAGCACAACCGCCGTTCTGGCAGCGCCTCTAGCCCGGCGCTCAATTTGCGTGGCTCACGGATTCCCACGCGCCGATGTGCAAGGCTGGATCAAACTTCTGGGTATTCTAGCGTCTTACAAACTCGCAAGCTGCAGCTCGCAACTAATTGCTGTTTCCCACTATGTCGCTGTTCACCTGCGTACTATCTTCAACCTGCGCGTGGAGGCGGTGATCCATAATCCTCTGCATTCCATGTTTTTGAAGAGAGAGCACGAAGTCCCACATTTGCGTAACTACATCACGTATGTGGGTCGGCTGCACCCGTGCAAGAGACTTGACCGCATCTTCCCGGCGATCTGTGCGCTCGTCGAAGAGACTCCCAACCTGAGGGCATGCATTATCGGCGACGGCGAGTTGCGCGACGCGCTCGAGGTTTCGGCTCGTGGGAATCCGCGGATCGAGTTCAAGGGGGTGCTAGCCGCTTCTCAGGTCCGTGCATGGCTTCGGCGCACCAGGATTTTTGTCTCTGGGTGTGAAACCGAGGCTTTAGGAATCGCGTATCTGGAGGCTCTGAGCCAGGGCTGCGTGGTCGCCATGCCCGCCTGCGGGGGAGGGCTTGAAATCGCCCCTGAACAAATTGGCAAGTCGATCTGTCTTCTGCCACTGCCGCTGGAACTAGGCGAGGTTTTGTCCGCGCTGCGCCAGGCGCTATCGCAGCAGGGTTTCGCGATGTCTCTGGCAGCCTACGATGCGGCCCAGGTTGCACGTAACTACCTCAAGGTTGATCGAAGAGGCTCGGTGCCCTTTGCTGCTAACCAGGACGCAGTCATCCAAGAGGTTGTGCGATGAAATCCTGCGCCTCCATTCCGCTAGCACGCGTCCGAGGGAAGTGGTTCTTCCTCGGCACATTTGCCTTTTCATGCTTCTTGTTCTGGTGGCTTCCCAGTGTTCTCTTCCGAATGGCCGTTCATTTGCCGGACGCAGTTGAGAACGAAACAATCTGGATCAGCTTGATTGCCTTGACGCTCTGGGTTGCCGGCTATCTCCTGCCTATACCTGCTGTCCGTCCAGGTGAGACTTCTGAGCCGCTTTTCGACGCTTGTCGGGAGTTCGCCTACAATGCCGCCTGTCTCATATTCCTCCCGGCATTGATCATCGCGGTCGTCCTCCTATACAGCCATTCTGCGGTGGCTTATGGATCAGCGGATCCCATTCCCAGACCATTCCAGGCAGTGCTGTACACCCACCTGTTTTTCGGTTTTATGTATCTTGGTGCAGCCGATCCCCTCAAGCAAGGATGGCGCCGCGTCCTGACAGTGGTCGTTCTGGTTACCCTGCCGCGTCTTATTGAATCGCTGCATGGCGGCCGTTTCTTTCTGGCCCAGGCGGTTGTCCCTGCCGTACTGATAGCCGTGGCGCGCGGCTGGATTCGCTTCTCGATGAAGCGTTTGCTGCAATTTGCCGCCATGGCTCTGATTATCATCTTCGTTCCTCCTCTAACCCGTGGAGATCAAGTTATCGGACAGGACGAGAGTGTTCAGTTCTTCGCGGCAGGTAGCACGCTCAAGCTGTTTCAGGACAACACCGACCTTGATCTGACGGGACGCTGCCAGCCCCTGCTTGTCTCCATGACGGCTAAGACAATTCCCTATGACTTGCTGGGCGTTTGTGTGTTGGACTTTGCAGGCCTGAAGAATATGCCAGCCACAGCCGGCCGCATCATTACAGTCAATGAACCGGGCACGCTTAACGGCACCGTGGCCGGATCGGGGTCCAACTACCTAATTGAGCTCTATCTGTTTGGTGGTTTGACTGCCGTTTTCGCAGGATCGGCATTGTTTGGTTTCAGTTGCCGACGATTTGTTGGTTGGATCGGTAAGTGCTCGCTGTTTTCCGGCATATGGGCAGAGTGCCTCACTCGCGCCCTGCTTTCGCCTCGCGGAGAAATGGGTTACGCGTTCGAACGAATTCCATCTTTGGTCCTTACGACATGTGTGGTTGTGCTCATCGTTTGGGCAGGACGACTGCTGAGGTGTGAATACGCATCCTGCCCGCCATGTATCCCGATCAGCGAGGGAATGCTATGAGCCTCTCAGTGCTCATGTCGATCTATCACAAGGAATCAGCGGACTTCCTGCGTCAGTGTCTTGACAGCCTTGCGACTCAAACTCGTCCTGCGGATGAAATCGTGCTTGTCGAAGACGGGCCGCTTGGCGCTGAGCTCGTTGCAACCATTGCCGCTTGCAAGGAGGACCTGCCCATCGTTTCGTTAAGCCTGCCTGTCAATGTCGGTCTGGGCGCCGCGCTTCGGGCCGGCCTGACTGCCTGCCGGGGAGAGTACATTGCACGCATGGACTCAGATGACATCTGTGTGCCGAACAGATTTCAGAGGCAGATGGATTTCATTGAAAGACACAGTGATGTCGATGTGGTCGGCAGTGCAATAGCGGAATTCGAGCGAAACTGCTCGGCTCCACATTCGATTCGGATCCTGCCCGTCTCAGGGCCGGCTCTGCTTCGCTTTGCAAGATTTCGCACACCGATGAATCACATGACGGTCATCTTCCGCAAGGCTTCCGTGCTGTCTGCAGGCAGCTACGAATCTTGTCGAGGGTTCGAGGATTACCACCTCTGGGCAAGAATGCTTACGCTTGGATTTCATCTGCACAACATGAAGGACGTGCTTGTCTACGCTCGCAGCGGCAACGGAATGCAGAGTCGCAGGGGCGGCCTCGCATACCTGAAAGAAGAAATCAAGTTTCAGTCGTTTCTATGCAGGATAGGTCTGCTGAATACCTTCGGCTTTCTCATGAACATACTGATGCGCGGACCCATCCGCCTGGTGCCCGATGCCATCCGGGCCCAGTGTTACACCCTCTTCCTTAGAACCTCGGCGGCTGCCATTCAGAGGACACCGCAATGAGCGACGACGTGACTCGCATTGCCCTCGTCAATTTGGGCGAAAGGCCGTCTGGAGAGGCTCAGTGCACTAGTCCTCCGGCCATGCCCAAGGACTCCGCTTCTCAAAGAATGCGGGTTTCCTTTTGCCTTCCGGCTTTGCTCTTTCTGATCCTTCCAAATCTGCCACTGCTGCTCTCAACCCGCAGTTTGGGAACCCTGCCCCACGGGTACGTCAACTTGGAGTATCTGTTCATCGGTGCCGTCGGTGTTATGCTCCCACGCGGCGTGGTCTTCGCGTTGCTTGTGATGGAGTTCGTTGCCGACTTCGTTTATGCGATTTGCTACACTTATCAGTTTTCCGTTGGGGACCTGTTGTTATCTCTTCGTTATCTAGGTGCGATGCCGGTTGGCCGAATGATGCAAGGGGCGGCCTTGCTGGGGATGGTTGTTCTGATCTGTATCACTCTGGCTCTTCTTAGGTCTCTGCCCCAGAATCGCGTTTGGACATTTGGCGCTCTGCTAATCTTCATAGCGATCCTTACTCCAATCGATATGCTCGGGGGACAAAATCCCTTCTGGCAGAAAGATGTTGCGGCTCTTTCCTGTCGTGTGACTCGGAGTCCCGCCCTGACGCTGCTGGTGCGTGAACTTCGCGCCTACTGCACGGACGTACGATCACGCGCGGCCGTCAACGCTCCCATGCGCTCAGCTTCGTCCAGGGCGGTCTCTCTACTCCAGGCCCGCCCAAACTCGGCCCGGTCTCCAAACGTCGTGCTCATTGTCGTAGAGTCGTGGGGCCTCTTGCAGGATGCGCAACTTGCCCAGGCGATAACGGTCCCGTTTGACGATCCCCGCATTGCACAAAGATACCTGGTTTCAAGTGGCGGGGTGCCTTTCACAGGCCTGACTGTACCCGGGGAGGCACGGGAACTCTGTCATTCCACGGCCGGATTCGGAATCATTCATCCCAATGCGGAACAGGATAAGCGATGCCTCCCGGGCTTCTTTAATGCACGTGGCTATGAGAGCTTCGCCGTGCATGGCTACGTCGGTCAGATGTTTTATCGCAGCAGCTGGTACTCAACGCTGGGCTTCGATCACACCTGGTTCGAAGCGGACTTGAAGACAGCAGGACTTGCCAGTTGCCACGGAGCATTCCCGGGGATCTGTGACTCTTCGATTGCTGCCTGGATCGGAGAGTCGCTGCTCACAGGAGATAAAGTCAAGCCTAGATTTATCTACTGGGTCACCCTCAACTCGCATGTTCCCGTCCCCGCACATCCCGATCTTCCTGATGATGGCGTTTGTGCCACGAGTTCTGAACTCCGGAATTCCGCTGCGCTTTGCTCATGGTTCCAACTCGAGCGGGCAGTGCAGCAGTCCGTCCAGAAGGTGGCTTTGCAAACAACCTACAGGCCAACAGTCTTCATCCTGGTTGGCGACCATGCACCTCCCTTCAGTGATGCTCAATTGCGCAACGACTTCTCTAGTACCATGGTGCCTTATTTGATGTTGACGCCAAAATCCTTGTCCCACTAGCCTTTCCACATTGTCTTTATTGCGGAAAGTGCATTTCTGTTGCTGGCTGAAGGCCACCGTGTAGACTGTTCGCATGACAAAGCGGATAGGGGTACATCTGGGGACGGCGGGCGGGGCTTCCAATGCTGTGGAGAGGGCGCGGGAGATTGGCGCTAATACGTTTCAGATCTTCTCGTCGAGCCCACGCATGTGGCGGGCTCCGAAAGTTGACCCGAAGCAGGCCGCGCGCATGCGGGAGCAGCGCGCCGCTTTCGACGTAGGCCCATTGGTGATCCATACCAGCTATCTGGTCAACGTGTGCAGCCAGTCCGACGAGGTGCGCGAGAAGAGCGTAGTGGCGTTCCGCGGGGAGATTGAACGGGCCCTGATCTTTGGAGCCGAATTTCTGGTGCTGCATCCAGGCTCATGGAAGGGGCTCACGCGGGAAGAGGGCCTGAATCTTGCGGCGGATTCAATTGCACGGGCTATCGATGGGCTGCAGTGGCAGGGAACCGGCTTCCACATTCTTATCGAGAACACGGCCGGCGCGGAGTTTTCTCTCGGCGGCAGCTTCGAACAAGTTGCGGAGCTTGTGGAGCGGCTCAGAGCTTCAGCTCCCATGGGCGTTTGCCTGGATACATGCCACACACACGTTGCCGGGTACGACTTGGTCAGCGCCGAGGGATACGAGGCGACTATGGCACAGGTAGCCAATACAGTCGGATTTGACGCGGTTCGCGTGTGGCATTGCAACGATGCCAAGGCGGTGCGCGGTTCCAAGCTTGATCGGCATGAGCACATTGGCCAGGGGACAATGGGAGTGGAGCCTTTTCGACGGCTCCTGAACGACGAGCATTTTGCCAATGCCGCCTTCATCGCCGAAACCCCGGTGGACGAACCCGGCGACGAGGAGCGGAATGTACGTGTTCTGAAGAGCCTGGTGCGGTAGCCCGGTAGCTGATGCGTCTCTTCCGTTTACACTGAATATGACATGGCGGATGAGAGAGAACTGCGTTACGATCCTGCGGCAATAGAGCCCAAGTGGCAAGAGCGGTGGGCCTCGGACCCGACGATGTATGCGGCCGAGCCCGTTTTCTGCGGCAAACCCAAATACTACGTACTGGAGATGCTGCCTTATCCCAGCGGCCAGTTGCACATGGGACACGTGCGCAACTACTCGATCGGGGATGCGCTGGCGCGGCACATGTGGATGCGCGGCTACAACGTGCTGCACCCTATGGGCTGGGACGCCTTTGGCCTGCCCGCGGAAAACGCCGCGCTCAAGAACAACACCCCTCCCCGCGAGTGGACGCTGAGCAACATCGCCGCCATGAAGCGGCAGATGGAACGGCTTGGCCTTGGCTACGACTGGGCAACGGAAGTTACCACCTGCCTCCCCGACTATTACCGCTGGAACCAGTGGTTTTTTCTGCGCATGTACGAAAGGGGTTTGGTCTATCGCAAGAAGAGCAAGGTGAACTGGTGCCCAGAATGCGCCACGGTGCTGGCCAACGAGCAGGTCGTGGAGGGCTGCTGCTGGCGGCACGAGACCACTTTGGTTGAGCAGCGCGACCTGGTGCAGTGGTTTTTCCGCATTACCGCCTATGCCCAGGAGCTACTGGACGGATTGGACAAGCTCGACGACTGGCCGGAGAAGGTGCGCATCATGCAGCGCAACTGGATCGGGCGCAGCGAAGGCACGGAGGTTGACTTCTTCCTGGCCGAAGAAGCCGGTGAGGGAAACGCCAACCTGGAACAGGCAACTGAAAAGAAGCCCATTCGCGTATTCACTACACGCGTGGACACGATTTTCGGCGCGACGAGCGTGCAACTCGCGCCCCA
Organism: uncultured Acidobacteriaceae bacterium; assembly: GCA_903828675.1. Taxonomy (GTDB): domain Bacteria; phylum Acidobacteriota; class Terriglobia; order Terriglobales; family Acidobacteriaceae; genus Telmatobacter. The sequence goes on along the minus strand of CAIKND010000238.1, from coordinate 21,743 downwards.
GCATGCGCTGGTGGCGGCCTTCACGGCCACTGATCCCGCTCTCAAGGCGCAAGTAGACGAACTGCTTGATCAGCAGAAGAAGGCTCGCGAAGCCGGCGACCTGGGCGCTATTGAAAAGCATGGCGTGCCTACGGGCCACTTTGCCATGAATCCCTACAACGGCAAGCGGGTGCCCATTTGGGTGGCCAATTACATTCTGGCCGACTATGGCACCGGCGCCATCATGAGCGTTCCGGCGCACGACGAGCGTGACTTCGAATTTGCGACGAAATACGGCTTGCCCATCACGCAGGTGATCAAGCCCAGCGATCCATCTGTGGCGACGGAGCTTCCCTTCTGTGCCCATGAGGGCGTGCTGGTCAACTCCGGCGAGTACGACGGGCTGAGCTGTGATGAAGCCCAAAAATCGCTTCAAGACGTTGCCGGACGGAAGGGCTTCGGTGAGGCCAAGATCATCTTCCGGCTCAAGGACTGGGGCGTGAGTAGGCAGCGGTATTGGGGCACGCCGATTCCGATGATTCACTGCGACAAGGATGGGTTGGTTCCGGTGCCTGACGACCAGTTGCCGGTGGTGCTGCCGCCTCAAATTGAGATTACGCAGCAGGGCGGTTCGCCGCTCGGACGCGTACCGGAGTTTGTAAACACGACCTGCCCCAAATGCGGTGGACCGGCGCGGCGCGAGACCGACACAATGGACACTTTTGTCGATTCGAGCTGGTACTTCTACCGCTATACGGACGCGAAGAATGACCATGCGCCCTTCGATCCCAAGGTGGCCCAATACTGGTTCCCCATCGACCAGTACATCGGCGGCGTTGAGCACGCCATTCTGCACCTGATCTATTCGCGCTTCTGGACCAAGGTGATGCGCGATCTGGGCCTGATCGTCAACGACGAGCCGGCACGCCGTTTGTTTACGCAGGGGATGGTCATCAAAGACGGCGCCAAGATGTCCAAATCCAAGGGCAACGTGGTTTCGCCCGACGATATGATCGCTAAATACGGTGCCGACGCCACGCGCATGTACTCGCTGTTTGCCGCGCCGCCGGATCGCGACCTGGACTGGCAGGAAGACGGCGTGGCAGGCGTGAGCCGCTTTCTGGCCCGTGTCTGGAGGCTGGCGGAGAAACATGCGCCGCTGGCCCGTACAGGACGTGGCCTCACCGTAGACGCGCCAAGCGGCGTTTCTCTCAAGCTGCTGCGCAAGCTGCATCAGACCATCGCCAAAATCACGCTCGATTTTGAAGGCCGCTGGCACTTCAACACCTGCGTGGCAGCGATCATGGAACTGGTCAACGATCTCCAGGCAGCGGACGCACAACTGGATGCGGGCGAGGTGAGCGCTCCGGTGATGCTTGAGCTTCTGCGTTCGCTGGTGCTGCTGCTGGCGCCGCTCGCACCGTATCTCGCGGCGGAGTTGTGGGAGGTACTCGGCGAGGAAGGCGCAGTGCTCCGCGCTCCGTGGCCGGTGAGCAATCCCGGATTGGCCAGGGAAGACGAACTCGAAATTCCGGTGCAGGTTAACGGCAAGCTGGTCACAGTGGTGACGGTGGCCGCTGACGCGACAACCGCGACGATTGAAGCCGCCGCGCTGGCCGGGGAAAAGGTGCAGTCGCGTACGGCAGGCAAGACCGTGGTCAAGGTGATTGTGGTGCCCGGCAAGCTGGTCAATTTGGTGGTGAAATAGACGTGGCGCAGCGGTTGCGCGGAACCCAGTCGCTGGTGAGTTACATGGGCTGGGTTCACAACCGGCCCTCGATCGCTTTCATTGAGATCGCCTGGCGCTGGCTATTCGGTATACCTCTGCTTCTGGTTTGCTGGAAACAGGCGCTGCGGATTCTTGCGGAACTTCCGCCTGAGACCACTGGGCTCAACTCGATTGATGCGCAGAATCCCTGGGTTGCGGTGATTCAGCTTGCCAACGCCTGGAACATGTATCAACCCCATGTGCTGGCGGTGCTGCGATGGCTGCTGCCGGTAGCTGCGCTGGTCTGGGTCGTGGTCTCCGGACTGGGCCGCAACCTGGTCCTAAGGCGCATGGATGAGCGGCTGCCTTTCCGCCCTTTGGGCATGATTACCTTGCAGGCGGCATGGCTGGCGGTGCTGGCCGCGACCTGTTGGGGCTGGTTCCGGTGCCTGCAGTGGGTTGCCGCCTCGCACATCACCGCGGACGCCGAGCCCGATCTGATCGGCTATTCGATATGGGCGATTTTTCTATCGCTGGCCTTTTCTACGGCCTGGGCGCTGGTGAGTTGGGCGCTGTCCGTTGCGCCGCTGCTGATGCTTCTTGAGGGCTGCAATCCGGCGGTTGCGCTGGGGCGCGGCCTGCGGCTGGGCAAGCCGTTCACCAGCAAGCTGGCGGAGATCAACCTGGTGATGGGCATCGTGAAGCTTGCGCTGATTGTGCTGGCGATGGTGTTCTCTGCCGCTCCGCTGCCGTTCAGCGACGAGTTGGGCGGCGATGCGTTGCATTTCGTTTGGATCGCTTCCACGATCTTCTATCTTGTGGCCAACGACTACTTCCATGTGGTGCGGCTGAAGAGCTTTGTGGAGTTTTGGAAGGTGTTCAGGTGCGAAGATGCAGCCAAGCTTGCGATGCGCTGAGCGATTTGTGAAACGAAGCGCCGATCTTTCCCCAAAAATTACTTTTTCCGAACGCCGGTTCGGAGGCAAGCTCGCCTTTCTGTTTACTTTATCGACAATACTGTAATGGCTTGGAGGATTGGCGTATATGCTTGCATATCATTTTTTATCAATAAGTTAAGTATGGTATAGCTATGAGTCCGAGCCGCTCAGCCTCACCAAGGGAGGGGGGTGGGTACGGGCCTGGCAGATCCCTGAGAGACGGAAGCGGGGTGATTTCGTGGCATTTTCTCTATAGATCTATTGTGCGCCGGGAGGCGGTAATTATATGCAAATGGGGCAGGGAATTCGGCGCGGCGGGTTTGGGAGAGGCGAGGGTTTATCGATACGCACGAAGACAAGGTCATCTTCTTCCCACCCATTCCCGCAAAATGCGCGGGAATGGATGGGGCGCCCGGCTATGGTGCCAGCAGTGGCAGGGCCGATTTAGAATCACAGTCTCAGCGTCTTTGTTTCCGTTGATGTACCTTTACCTTTTGGCTTCGTTCATGCCGGATGCTGGCGGGATGAGCTTGACCGGTGACGGGGACGGGACCGACCGGGAAATCAGTTTCGGCAGATGTTCAGGACAGGAAGACTGGAGCATTTTCTGTTTAACTGTTTACGGCGGAGATTGAACTTTACGCTCTCCCACCCTTGAATCAAAGAACGATTCAAGGATGGGGCACACAATGTTCTGTTAACACCTGAATCGAAAATGCTGCAGGGGAGCTCGATTTCCAATGATGGAATTCCACATTTCGCGGAATGCGCGTGAACGATACCAGTTCGCGGAGTCTCTTTTCTCTTACACGGGGAACGTGGTTTTCGCGAATATGGCGGCATGCCGCGAGTTCGCATACCGCATGAACCAGGTGCGCGACGTTCAAAACCACCCAGACCGGGCGGTCCATGCCGGCTCGTTGTACGCGATGGGCCTGATCGACGAGGCCAGCCACGTATTAATGGCGCGGTACCGCGAGCAGTTCGACCCCGAGGTAATGACGAATGCGCTCGATTGGTTTGCGGCGCAGGTGGGCTCTGAGGCGGTGGATACGATGCTTCTCGCGTTTGTGGAGCAGTTTCCGGGCTCGACCGTAATCCAGGGCAAGGAGACACCGAAGCAATGGCTGGCAGGCTCCTCCGACGGGACCCCTCACCGGGCTGCGGCACTGGAAGAACTGCTGCTGCTTTGGACCGCCAATCGCAACCAGGCATTCAGGCCATTTGATGAGTTGTTTGAGGATCGCACGCTGGCCGAAAAGACCGTGTACCGGCAGGTGACGCAGCAGATGCCGGAATACTTCGCCACCCGGCCCTTGATCCCCGTGCCTGACGCCAAGCCGATGAACCTGCTGGATCTGTTGCGCGCACCGGCCGTGGGGGCTCCGGGCTCGCTTGCCGATCAACTGGCCCTGATCCGCCGGCTCTGGAAGCCGCTTATCGGCGACAGCCTGGACCACTTTCTGCTGATCGCCGGCGAGATTCTGCACGAGGAAGAGCTGGCTATCTGGATGCAATTCAATCCTCCCGGGGCCAACGAGGCCCAACGGCGGGACAGCGGCCGGCAGCAGTGGGGTGGACCGGTAGCGACGGCGGAGGTTCCGGTGTTTGGCGATCCGGCCCACGAATACGAGAAGTTCAGCGCCGACACCGCCTGGATGCCCAACACCGTGCTGATCGCCAAGAGCACGTATGTGTGGCTGGCGCAGCTCAGCAAGCAGTATGGACGGCACATTGGCCGCCTGGACGAGATTCCGGACGAAGAACTGGCAACCCTTGCGCATCGCGGCCTGGACTCGCTTTGGCTGATCGGCGTTTGGGAGCGCAGCCGGGCGTCGAAGACCATCAAGCAGCTTTGCGGCAACAGCGAAGCGGTGGCCTCGGCCTACTCCCTGTTTGATTACACGATTGCCGACGACCTGGGCGGCGAGGCGGCTTACATCAACCTTCGCGACCATGCCTATCGACACGGCATCCGGTTGGCCAGTGACATGGTGCCGAACCACATGGGCATCGATTCGCCCTGGGTGATTGAGCATCCCGATTGGTTCATCTCGCGGCAGGATACGCCCTATCCCGCGTATAGCTTCAACGGTCCCGACCTCTCCCACGACGGGCGGGTGGAGATCAAGATTGAAGACCATTACTTCGATCAGAGCGACGCGGCTGTGGTGTTTCGACGCCGCGACCGCGCCAGCGGCGAGACCCGCTATATCTACCACGGCAACGACGGCACCAGCTTTCCGTGGAACGACACGGCCCAGCTCGACTACCTGAATGCGGCGGTCCGGGAGCAAGTGATCCAGACAATTTTGCACGTGGCGCGTCTGTTTCCCGTGATCCGCTTTGACGCGGCGATGACTCTGGCCAAGCGGCATTTTCACCGGCTCTGGTTTCCCGGTCCCGGCTCGAGCGGCGCCATTCCTTCCCGCGCCGAATATGGGATGAGCCAGGCCGAGTTTGACCGCTGCATGCCGCACGAGTTCTGGCGCGAGGTGGTGGACCGCGTGGCCGCCGAGGTTCCCGGAACGCTGCTTTTGGCGGAGGCTTTCTGGCTGATGGAGGGCTACTTCGTCCGCACGCTGGGGATGCACCGCGTTTATAACAGCGCCTTCATGGTGATGATGCGCGACGAGGAGAACGCCAAGTACCGCTCGGTGATCAAGAATACCCTGGAATTCGATCCGGACATCATGAAGCGGTACGTGAACTTCATGAGCAATCCCGACGAACGTACCGCCATTGACCAGTTCGGCACTGGGGACAAGGGCTTTGGGGTTGCGGCGGTGATGTCCACGCTGCCGGGGCTGCCGATGTTCGGCCATGGCCAGATTGAGGGGTTTACCGAGAAGTACGGCATGGAGTACCGCTGGCCCCGCTACGACGAAACGCCCGACCAATGGCTTATTGAGCGCCACCAGCGCGAAATCGCTCCGCTTTTGAAGCGCCGCTGGCTGTTTGCCGAGAGCAGCAACTTCTTGTTGTACGACTTTTTCCAGGGCAACGGATCGGTCGACGAGAACGTCTTTGCCTACTCGAACCGCAGCGGAGGCGAGCGCGCCCTGGTGGTCTATAACAACCGCTACGGAACGACGCACGGCACCATCGATTTCTCAGCGTCGTACGCCGACAAGGGGTCCGGGCGGCTTCGCCAGCAGCGTCTGAGCGAGGGGCTGGGCCTGAGCGGCGACTTCAGCATGGTTCTTGGATGGCGCGACTCACTGACGGGGCTCGAATACCTGCGCCGGAACAGCGACTTGCAGGAGCGCGGGCTGACCGTGGATCTTCACGCCTATCAATGTTATGTGTTTCTGGACTGGCGCGAGTTGCACTCGACTGCTCAGCAACCCTGGGACCGGTTGTGCGATCAACTGAATGGACGCGGCGTTCCCAACCTCAACGACGCGCTGGTGAACCTGGAACTGCGGCCCGTACACGATGCGCTACGCCGGCAACTGGACCCCGCGCTGGTGCGGCTGTTTGCCGACCTTGCCGAGCATCACGGCCCAGCGACTGCCGGGAAAATGAAGACCGAGCGGGAGCGCGGTGAATTCTCTGAACAGGCGTGGGCGCAGTGCGAGAGCTTTCTGCGCGCGGCGCAGGCGGCCTATGTTGCTTGCGTTGCCCGTGAAGACCATGCGGCAGAAATTGTGCAGCCTGCCAATCCCTCGCTGCTTGCACCGGCCTTCCGCCAGCGTCTGCGCGCGGCGATGCGTATTCCCGCAATCGAGGGGCTGTTCCCGGCTCCCTGGACGGTGGCCGCGCGGCGCATGCTGCCGAGCCCCAGTCCGCGGCTCACGGCTACGGCCATGTGGGGGCCGATACTCGGCTGGTGCGTGCTGGAACTGCTGGCCGAATCCATTGACCCGGAGCAGCCGGAGCGCGTGGCCCTGGACCTGTTTGACCGGCTTCGGTTGCGCGAGCCATTTGCGCAGGCGTTTGAAGCGCTTGGTTTTGAGGGTGAGGAAGGCTGGCGCGTCGCAGCCCGCATCAAGGTTGTATTGCTTACAGGCGCCGGCGTCGGAAGGGCGGAGGATGTGGCTGCGGAGCCTGCTTCAGTCGAAGAGGCACCTGCGACTGAAGAGGCGATTCCAGAGCCTGGAGAACAAACTCCGTTGGCGGCTGGCGACGAAAAGATTGCACTCTCGGCGGCATTGTGGCTCGATCCCGATGTCCTCTGGCTGACAGGCGCTCACGAAGCGGAGGGCCACTCTTACCTGGTTCGCGAACGGTATGAGGAGCTGCTGTGGTGGCTGCTGATGCCATCGCTGCTTCGGCTTGCCGGCGAGGCTGCGCCCAGTCGGGCCGCAGTGGAGGAGTTGAGCAAGACGGTCGAGGAGGCGCTGGTGACGGCAGAAGCCGCGGGCTATCGCATCGATGCGCTGCTCGGCACAGCCGACGCGCTGGAGGAGCCAGAAACTATCGCGCCGGAAGACGAATCTGTGCTGGTCGAACCGGCAGAAGTTGAGGAAGAAATCGAGGCGAAAGAAGCGGGGCCGCGAGAGCCTGAGATTGAATTGCCGCCCGCGCCCGGTAACGACTCGAGAGGACGTAAATAGCGGCGGGAATGAGGGATGTTTTTCGGCGGTTGAGGTGTCCTTAGTTGACGCACAGTTTTGCATGAATGCGAGTTTGGATCTAGCGTAGACCGCCGTAGATAGGGTCATTTGCTGGTTCAAGCAAATGAGTTGATGTCGTAGAGAAGACTTCCCTCAGGGGCTTAAGTCCGGCTTATGCTTTGCCCTTTACGGCACGACTGAAGTCGTGCCCTTTCAAAACATAAACGACCATCTGTGCGGCGGACACAACTAATCTCCACAGAATCGCCTTGGCCCGATAAGAACATCGCAAGTGCCATCCAATGGCATCGGTGATTGGAGTCACTGGCGAATGCACGCTCAGAAAATACGATTGTATTCAGGCCGAACAGTGGCCGCAGCTTTAGCAATGAAGGAGCTTGAATGAATCTGGGATTTATTGAGAGCAAGACTTACGACGAGATTTCAGTAGGTGATACCGCTGGAACAGAGCACGTACTGACCACAGATGACGCGATGGCTTTTGCCTCGATCTCCGGATTTGACTCTGTGCTGAACTCCGAGGAATTGATTGAGCGCGCGGGCGGCGTGCCCCCTACTGGTCCCAACATGTGGTGCGCCTCGCTTGTTTCCGGCCTTTTCAGCATGAATACGCCAGGGCCCGGATGCACGCTGACCAACATCTCGCTCTCGTTCTACAATCGCATCCGCGTTGGCGATCGCATTCTGGTAAAGGTATGCGTAACCGGCAAGGACGATTCGACAAAGACGGTCACATTCGATTGCGAAGCCGTGAATGGCAGCGGTACGCAGATTTTTTCAGGAACCGCGCAATTGCTGGCTCCCGCGACAAAGCTTCGCTGGTCAACGCTGCCAGTGCCGCGGCTGATCGTGAACGATCCTTATCGCCGCTATCATGGTCTGATTGCGCGCGCGACCGCCAAGCCGGCAGTTAAGACAGCGATTGTGTGGCCGTGCGACGAAGTATCTCTTGGCGGGGCCGTGCAGGCATTCAAGGACAAGCTGATTGTTCCCATTCTGGTGGGTGCAGAGGCCAAGATTCGCAGCCTTGCGGAGGCCTTGAAACTTGACCTTTCCGCAATCGAAATTGTCGATGTTCCGGATAGCCGGTCGGCAGCGTCGAAGGGCGTGGAACTGGCGCGCAAGAATGAAGTGCAGATGCTCATGAAGGGGTCACTGCACACCGATGAACTGATGAGCGCGGTGGTTTCACGCGAGGGCGGCATGCGCACCGGGCGGCGCATCAGCCACGTTTTCGCGCTGGATGTTCCGTCATACCACAAGACTCTTTATGTCACCGATGCGGCCATCAACATCCAGCCCGATCTGGAGACCAAGATCAGCATTTTGCAGAATGCGATCGACATGATGGTTACGCTTGAAGTGACGAATCCGAAGGTCGCGATTTTGTCCGCTGTAGAGTCAGTGAATCCCGCGATTCCATCCACGCTGGATGCAGCCGCGCTGTGCAAGATGGTTGACCGCGGACAGATTACGGGAGCCATTGTGGACGGTCCGCTGGCGTTCGATAACGCTATCTCAAGCGATGCGGCCCGCATCAAGAAGATCACGTCGCCGGTTGCCGGAGACCCCGACCTTCTGATGGTTCCGAACCTGGAAGCCGGAAACATTCTCTTCAAGCAACTGCAGTACCTGGCCGGAGCTTTGGCGGCTGGGGTTGTGGTGGGAGCGAAGGTGCCGATCGTTCTGACCAGCCGCGCCGATGGCGAGTTGGCCCGGATGGCGAGTTGCGCGCTTGGCGCTTTGTTGGCGAAGCCCGCACCGGTCAGGGCATAGACGCTGTATTGCAGCGCTGAACGATTTACCGCACATTGGCCGTTCCCCGGAGTTCATCGGGGAGCGGCCTTTGTGTATTTGGGCCGGGATGAGGAAATTGCTTGTTAAATTCAATTGTCACAAACAGCTGTGACCTGACGCACATCCTGAATACACCCTGTGGTATCAAAGTTCCGGACGGATGTTCTCTGGGGAGAAGTCTCGACGGATAGCGCTTGTAATTGAAGCCTAGGATCCTCTTTCGCCAGGTATATGAATCGCAATCGGCGAATGCTCTTTTTCTTTATTATTTACCTCCCCACCTGAGAATTGTCTGGAAGTGAGGAGGGTCAGGCCGATGTCGCCCTCTCAATTTCGTGTGCATGGTACCGGGGAGCCCGAGCCGCGGACCCTCTATCCCGGTCTATTCGAGTTCATCTATAACTTTGGTGTGTTTATGCCTGTCGCTGCGAAGCGGGAGCCGAACTGCGCTGCCCGCGTGGGAACTAGTTCTTTTGCCAACTATCTGAACTGTTGGGAAGAATGACCGACGCTTGAGACCGCGTACCGGTCTCAAGCATGGGGTGGAGAAGAATCATGAAGGGTGCCGTAAAGGAAGTCCTGGATGCTCATGAGAGGCTGCTGATCGACCAGGCGATCGCGAAGCACGGAAACCGGCCGGGGGCGCTGCTGGGGATTCTGGAAGCGGTTCAATCCGCCAATGCGCACAAATACCTATCCATGGTGTCGCTGCGCTACATCGCGGACGAGACCGGGGTTCCGCCTGCAAGGATCTATAGCGCTGCGACTTTTTATGCTCTTTTCAATCTCGATCCGCAGGGCGACAACGTGGTGTGTGTGTGCCGCGGAACGGCCTGCCACACGCGCGGCTCCCGCGATCTGCTGGAGAAGCTGTGCCTTGACCTGGGGCTGAGCGAGCACGAGGCGGGCGAGACGGGCGAGGCCGACAAACTGGCGCTTACGACGCCCGACCACAAATTTACGGTGCGCACCGTCGCCTGCTTTGGCCAGTGCGCGCTGGCTCCGGTGGTGGAGGTGAACCACCACATTCTGAGTCATGTGAACGAACGCACCTTGCAGCGGGAAGTAAAGGCACTGACCAAGAACGGTGGGGGAGGGAAGTAATGCCGCGAATTCAGGATATAGGCGCGTTCAGCGCAGTACGCGAGTCCGGGCTTGCCAAGCTTATGCCGGCCATCCCGCGCCTGACGGTTGGAATGGGAACCTGCGGCCGCGGCAACGGAGCGGAAGAGGTTTATCACGCTCTGAACGAGGCCGTTCAGCGCAGCGGTCTGGATGTGCTGCTGGCGGGCGTGGGCTGCTTCGGCTCTTGCTTTCAGGAGCCGCTGGTGAGCGTGCGGCTGCCGGGTTGCCCGCTGGTGGTGCTGCATCGGGTGCAGGCCAACGACGCAGGGCGCATTCTGGAGGCGATCTCCACGGGGGCAATGCCGCCTGATCTGATCTATTGCAAGATCGAGGAATGGGACCACATTACCGGCTTTGTGAAATATGGCCAGGGGTATCCGGAGATTGCGCCGTGGAACCAGATTCCATTTTTCAAAGGCCAGAAGAAGATCGTGCTGCGCAACTGCGGCCTGATCAATCCCTCGGACATTGAGGAATACATTGCCGTGGGCGGCTACCAGGCGCTGTATAAGGTCCTGATCGATGGGCGGACGGACAGTGTAATCGAACAGATCAAGGCATCGCGGCTGCGCGGCCGCGGCGGGGCGGGTTTCCTGACCGGCAACAAGTGGGACTTTATGGCCAAGGCCAAGTCCGACGCCAAGTACATTATCTGCAACGCCGACGAAGGGGATCCCGGCGCCTATATGAATCGCAACGAGATCGAGGGCGATCCCCACTCGCTGCTGGAAGGGATGATTATCGGCGGTTACGTGATGGGCGCGACGGAAGGCATTGTCTACGTACGCGCGGAGTATCCGCTGGCGGTGCGCCGACTGAATCGCGCCATTGAGCAGGCACGTGAGTACGGGCTGTTGGGGACCAATATTCTGGACCGCGGATTTAACTTCAATATCGAACTGGTGCAGGGCGCTGGAGCGTTTGTGTGCGGCGAAGAGACGGCGCTGATTGCGTCGCTCGAAGGTTTCGCGGGCAGGCCGCATCCCCGGCCTCCGTTCCCTGCCCAGAAGGGTCTTTGGGGCAAGCCGACCAACATCAACAACGTTGAGACCTGGTGCAATATTGCGCCCATTATTACGCGCGGTCCGGCATGGTTTGCCGAGACGGGCAGCGTGAAAAGCCCCGGCACCAAGGTGTTCTCGCTGGTGGGAAAGATACAGAACACGGGACTGGTGGAGATGCCGCTGGGCACGCCGCTGAAGAGCTTTATCTACGACATTGGGGAGGGCGCAGTGGCCGGTCGCCGGGTAAAGGCGGTACAGACGGGGGGGCCCTCGGGCGGCTGCATTCCGGTGGAGATGCTGGATACGCCGGTGGATTACGAGAGCCTGGCGCAGCTTGGCTCGATCATGGGTTCGGGCGGCATGGTGGTGCTGGACGAAGACAACTGCATGGTCGACGTGGCGCGCTACTTTGTCGAGTTCACACACTCAGAGTCGTGCGGCAAGTGCGTTCCGTGCCGCGTGGGTTTGAACAAGGCGCTGAGCATCCTCAACTCGATTACGAAGGGCAACGGCAGCTCGGAGCATCTTGTGCTTTTGGATGAACTAGGCCGCATGGTGCGCGAGTGCTCGCTGTGCGGGCTGGGGCAATCTGCGCCGAACCCGGTGCTGACGACGATTCGGCACTTCCGCGAAGAGTATGAAGACCATATCGTGGCCCATCGCTGCAGAGCGGGAGTTTGCCAGGAACTGGCACTTTCTCCCTGCGAGAACAGTTGCCCGCTGCGCATGAATATTCCGCGCTTCCTGGAGCTATACCAGGAGGGGCGGCTGGAAGACGCGTTCGAGTCGGTGATTCTGGACAATCCGTTGCCCGCATCGACAGGCCGGGTATGCCAGCACCCTTGCGACAATCGCTGCCGCCGTCAATCGTTCGACGAAGTAGTGAATATGCGCGAGGTGCATCGCTTCTTGGCCGATTCCATTTATCAGTCCGACCTTTTTGAGCCAATGCTGGAGCGGATCAAGGCGCGCAAACTTGCACCGACCGGGCGCAAGGTTGCGGTGGCGGGATCGGGGCCTACCGGGCTGACCGCCGCCTTCTATCTGGCCATGCTCGGGCACGACGTGACCATCTTTGAAGAGCGTAGCGAGGCGGGCGGCATGCTGCGGTTTGCCATTCCCGAGTACCGGCTGCCGAAGTCCGTGCTGCGGCGCGAACTCGATCTGATCGAGGGCGTGGGCGTGAAGATGGTGTTTAACACCAGGGTGGGCTTCGATCTTCCGTTGAACGAACTGGCGAGCGCCTTCGACGCGGTCTTTCTGTCGATTGGGACGTGGAAGGAGTCGTGGCTTTACCTGCCCGGAACCGAGTTGAAGAACGTGCATCCGGCGCTGCCTTTCCTGGAGTCGGTGGCGCGGCACGACCAAGTGTCAATGGGGGCAAGGGTGGCTGTTATTGGTGGCGGTAACGCGGCCATCGATTCGGCGCGTACCGTGCTGCGGATGGGCGCGGAGGCGACCATCCTCTACCGTCGCGAGCGCAAGGACATGCCCGCGATTGACGAGGAGATTCAGGCGGCTGAGGAAGAGGGCGTGCGCTTTGTTTTTCTGGCCGCGCCACACCGTATTCTGGGCGATGCCGATGGCAACGTGAAGGCCATTGAGATCGTCAAGACGCGCCTTGGCGAATACGACAAATCCGGACGCAGAAGGCCGATTCCAACGGACGAGGTGCAGCGCTACGAATGCGATAGCGTGATCCTGGCCGTGGGCGAAACCTTCGACGTTGATTTCTGTCGTGCCTCCGGTCTCGCGCTCAAGGAAGAGGGCACCATTGTGGTGGATCGCTTTACGCTCGAGACCAGCCGGCCGGGGTTTTATGCAGGCGGCGACGTCATCACCGGTGCGTCCAACATGTCCAACGCCATGAGCGGGGGCAAGCAGGCGGCACGCAAGATGGACGAGCGCCTGATGGGTGACAGCCTGTCGGGCGAACAACGCTGGGAGAGCCTGTTTCCGGACTTTGAATATAGCCGTCAGGCACCCGGAGAGCCGAGCCTCAGCCGTCGGCACACAGCACACTCGCTGCCTGCGCAGGCAAGGGCTCATTCGCAGGATGAAGTTGTGGATGGGCTGAGTTCGCAAGAAGCGCTGGAGGAGTGCCGCCGCTGCCTTCGTTGCGATTTGAGAGCTACCGCGAGTACCCACTGAGGGCCGACGCCCAAGAATAGTGCGTCGGCTCCCACCCTTTCCGCAAAAAACGCGGAAGGAATGGGGCACCCAATTCAGAGTATGTAAGGGCCGGAGTACTGAGAGACCTGGAGAAGAAAATGAGCAATCCGTTGCCGAACAAGACAATTTCCGTCCGCATTGACGGTGAACTGGTGACTGCGCACGAGGGCCAGACGATTCTGGAAGCGGCCCGTGCCAACGGAAAACAGATTCCGACGCTCTGCTATCTGAAGGGATTGAGCGCGGTGGGCGCTTGCCGGGTGTGCGTCGTGGAACTTGCAGGCACCGACCGATTATTGCCGGCTTGCACAACGCCGATTCAGGACGGAATGTCGATCAAAACGACTTCAGCCAAGCTGACGCTTTACCGGCGCATGGCGGTTGAACTGCTGCTTGTGGAGCGGAATCACATCTGCTCGTCGTGCGTGTCGAATAGCCATTGCGAACTGCAATCGATGGCGCAATCGCTGGGGATTACGCATGTGCGCTACTCCTACAACAACCCGCGACTGCAGGTGGATATGTCGCATCCGCGCTTTGTGCTCGATCACAATCGCTGCATCCTGTGTACGCGCTGCGTGCGGGTGTGCGCGGAGGTGGAAGGAGCGAACGTGTGGGAGGTGGCATCGCGCGGGATTTACTCGCGGATTGTGAGCGACCTGAAGGACGACTGGGGACATGCGCACAACTGCACGGGATGCGGCAAATGCGTGCAGGCTTGCCCCACGGGTGCGCTGGCTGAAAAGGGGCAATCCGTGCATGAGATGGTGAAGCAGGGCGATGCGGTGACTCGCTTGGCGACGCAACGGGCGGGACAGGCGAGCGGGGCGCATTAAGCGGCCTTCGGTTTGAATGTTTATTGAGTCGACGTCTATTGAGTGCTTTGCTGTCCCACCCTTTCCGCAAAAGGCGCGGAAAGGATGGGGCACCCAATCTTGGTATTTGACTGGGTGATAGATCCAACCCCGCCAGCGATCAGCGTGGCTGAATCAGGGGGCGGGTTCGTTGAATTCGCCGGATGGCGTTCCGAAGCCTCCGCACCGAGAGCGCATTTCCTGGCGGAACTTCTCGCGCTCTTCGGGAGTCATTTTCGCCCAGCGTTTGGCAGATGGTTGGCACGACCTGGATCGATCGCCGCCGCCACCGCCCCAGCTTCCGAAGAGAATCCTGGAGAGAACCAGCAGACCGAGAGCCTGCCAGAGGGTGATCTGGCTCCATCCGACGATCGCCGGAATCAGCCAATTCCACAGGTGCATCACCACTTCGCCGCAAAGAGCGATGACGAGCAAGGCCGCCGGCGGGGCTACAAAAAATATCCATTTCCTTCTCATTCTGGGTTCCTCATTTAACTGTGAACTGATCGTGAATGCTTTGCAATCGATGGCGGAGATGAAGCACGGCATAGCGTTTGCGCGAGAGCAGCGTGTTGACGTTTACGCCGGATTCCGCCGCTAACTCTTTGAAGCTGCGTCCATCGATTTCGTGGGCTACAAAGACATCGCGCTGCTCTCCGGGCAGTTCGCTGAGCGCGATTTCCAACTCGTCGAGAAGCAGGTTGCGGACGTAAAGCGCCTCCGGCCCGGCATCGCTCGACGGCAACAGATCTTCAATGCGCATCAACTCGCCGTCATCGTCCTGAACCGCCGCATCGGCAAAGTTTTCCGGCTTCTTTTTGCGAAACAGGTCGGTGATGCGATTGCGCGCCACCCGGAACAGCCAGCCAGTCATGTAGTCAATCGGCATGAGCAGGCGGCGGGCCTCTACCAGTTCGTAAAAGACCTCCTGGAGAAGATCTTCCACGTCGGCTTCATTTGGCACTCGTCTGCGGATGAAGCTGCGCAAGCGGGGCCTTTCTGCCGCGATGACTTCGGAGATCTGACGGTCTTGTTCGATCATCAAAGTGGCGCTCACCGGTTCATCCTTCCAGTTCTGTAGACGAACAGCGGCCGCAGATATTGTAGAGTCATTTGCAAGGGCAAGCGGGGGCAGGCGTGCACTGGGCGACCCGGCGGGTAACTTGTTCAGTCTCCAAATCGATCGCCTGATTTTCCTCGTATTTGTCCCAACCGCCCTGGACCCGTAGAATCACATGAGGGCCGGCGGCGACGTTTCCCCGTGCGGCTCCAGGTACAGATGAGCGAACTGGAAACAGGGACATCCAATCAGGCGCCGGCAGTTTCGCCGGCGTGGGCAAGAATCGAGCGGGCGCGGCATCCTCAGCGGCCTTACCCCATGGACTTTATCGAGCGAATCTTCACGGATTTCAGCGAGATTCACGGGGATCGCGCCTACGGCGACGACGAGGCGGTGGCGTGCGGCATGGCGCGACTGGGCGACGAGGAGGTTCTCGTCATTGGCAACCGCAAGGGCGGGACCACCAAGGAGCGGGTGCGCCGCAACTTCGGCATGCCCAACCCCGAGGGCTACCGCAAAGCGTTGCGCTGCATGAGGATCGCGGAGAAGTTTTCGCGTCCGGTGATCAGCTTTATCGATCTGCCGGGCGCGTATCCGGGGCTGGGGGCAGAGGAACGCGGCCAGGCCGAGGCAATCGCCCGCAATATTCTTGAGATGTCGCGGCTGCGCGTGCCCACGATTTCGGTGATTAGCGGCGAGGGCGGATCGGGCGGAGCGTTGGCTTTGGCAGTTACCGACCGAGTGCTGATTCTGGAAAATGCGCTCTACTTTGTGATCACGCCGGAGTCGTGCGCTGCCATTATGTGGCGGGATGCTGCGAACAAGCAGCTGGCTGCCGAGGCTATGCGCATCTCCGCGCCAGAGGTTGCGTCGCTGGGCTGTGTGGACGAGATTATCGCCGAGCCGCCGGGCGGCATTCATACGGACAATGAGGCGGGCGCCGGGCTGGTTGGCAGCACTTTGAAGAAGCATCTGACCGCGCTGAAGGCGATGTCAATTGAAGATCTTGTGGCTGCACGCCGGGAGAAGTTCCGCAACATCGCGCAGTTCTACACAGAAGGTTAGCTCTGGATACGAAACGGGTTGACATGCCGGGATTTCAGGTCAGGTTGGGTTTTGCGTTACAAACGGCGAAGTGCACCGCGAGTGGCTGCCAGCTGGCGCTGAGGGAGCGATCATGAGCGCGACAAAGCCTACCGGCGGCCGGTTTCGCGCCTACGTTCATTTTCTTGTTGCGGTACTTTACTTTTTTCTTGCAAGGTCGCTGGCTCATCGTGGAGCGCAGGGGCTATTTGATGAGCCATGGCGGCCGCTGCTTGAGCAGGCGGTGCTGGTGTTCCTGCTGCTGCCGGGCTACGCGGGATTAGGCTACTGGCTCAACCGGCAGATGCACCCGATAAGCGAACAGGGTTTACCGCAGCGGCCTGGTTGGCCGAGAGAAGCGGGCATGGGGCTGGCTGTGGGCTGGGCCCTGGCCGTTGCCTGCGTGCTGCCGATGACGATCGCCGGGGGCATTGCCATTTCGGTTTCCACGCGGTTCTCAGCCTGGGGCTGGCTGGCAGTAGATGTGACCTTCTTTGCACTGGCCGCGCTGGCTGAGGAGGTTGCTTTCCGGGGCTGGGGATTCCAACGCTTTGCCGACGCGGTAGGTCCGCTGGGAGCATCGCTGGGGTTTGCCGCGTATTACGCCATTGTGCAGTCGCTCTTGCCGGGTTCGAACCGCGCCAGCGTATTCGTTTCGGTCGCGCTGGGGCTGGTTCTCTCTGCTGCCTATCTGCGCACGCGGGCGTTGTGGCTAAGCTGGGGACTG
Organism: uncultured Acidobacteriaceae bacterium; assembly: GCA_903828675.1. Taxonomy (GTDB): domain Bacteria; phylum Acidobacteriota; class Terriglobia; order Terriglobales; family Acidobacteriaceae; genus Telmatobacter. Next base: position 4,716 of record CAIKND010000238.1, on the reverse strand, counting down.
AACTTCGGCTGGAAGGCCAGTCGGGCCCTGGTGTTCGGCCTGGCTGTGAGCGGCGTCAGCAGCCATTCTCCCGTGGTGCAGGGCGATCCCATGGGGTCCTTCTGGCTTACCGGCGGAGGGTTTGGCCTGGACGCGAGCTGGATTACATTCTTCGTGCTTCTGGCGGCCTTGCCGGTGGTTTTCCGCATCACCCGCGATCTGGACTTCGTCTATAACGCCCCGGTGATTGTGCCGGGTGGCATTGCGGTGGACCTGGACGCGGCGTCGCGCCGCCAGCATGAGGCTGCAATGGGGCCGGCTACGCCCGCGCCTCCCACGCTGGTACAGATATTTCCGGCAGCCGTTCCCCAGCCGCCAGGACAAAATAAGGAGCCTGAGCCGGAAAGTCCCGCCGAGTCCAACTAGGTCGCATGAATCTACTTGGTAGGCCTGACCGCGGAGGTTCTTGCGCCAATTTGCTATTTGCACTTGAACGGGGCTATCTTTTGCTCAATGCTGTAGGTGTGCATGGGAGGCTCCCATGATCCAGCAAGCCCTTTTCATGAAGACGCGGCAAACCGTTCGGACAGCCGCGACAGCCCGTAAAATCAACCACTTCAGGTGGGTTGCGCCGGTGTGTGCGGCGATCCTCGCGCTTGTTGCAGGCAGGGCTTCGGCGCAGGTGATCACTATCGATACAAGCGGCAAGGGAGGGGCCACGGCGAACGGTCCGGTCGACCGGCGCTACTCCCAGATTACGCCTACCAAGGTAGCTCTAACCAAGTCAGAACTGGACGCCAAAGCGCGGATTGAGCTTATACGCCTGTTGCAGGCGGAACAGGGGTTTGCGATGCGGCCGTTTCCGCGCGGGCACAAGGGCCTAACGCTGGTGGCCAACGGCAAGCTGGAACCGGCGGGAGAGCCGTATCTGAACATGGCGATTGCCCACGGGCTCTGCGCCAAGCCGGGCGACCGACTGGTGCTGACCGATGTGAAGATCGAGCACTCGAAGATCGTGTTCGAGTTGAACGGCGGGCCGGACTGGAAGCACAGGATACTGCGCCACATCCAGATTGGCGCGGGGGGCGGCAATGCGACCAATCCGGTGATCCAGGGCGACGAAAAGGAGCCGCAGGGCGCACGGCTAACGCTGGCGTTTGACAGCCATGTCCCCGAACTGACCGGCGCCGAGGTGAAGGCGCTGCTGGCCCCACTGATTTCGTTCGACGTGAAGACGCCAATACAAGCTTTCACCGACACCCTTCCCGGCAAGCTCAAGGAGGCCATCCTTGGGCACCATGTGATGGTGGGCATGAGTACCGATATGGTGCTGTATGCCAAAGGGCAGCCGCAGACAAAGACGCGGGAGATGGAAGGGCAGATGCCCTTCGAGGAGTGGATCTACGGCAAGCCGCCCCAAGAGGTGGACTTTGTCCGTATCAACGGCAATCGGGTGATTCGCGTGGAAGTGGCGAAGATGGGCGAGCCCCCGGTTATCTTCACCAAGGACGAGGTGGAAGGGTTGATGCGTACGGATGGCACGCCGGTTGCACCTGAATTATCGAGGACGCGCATTGCTGAAGTGGGCGATGTGCAGCGCGACACGAACCGGGAGGCTCCCGAGGCTCCGCCCAGCCTGCGCAACCCCGGCGAGCAGATTCCGAGCGATCAGAATGTCGTACAGCCGAGCGGTCAGAAGAACGTTGGTGTGATGAAGCCGGTGCAGTTTCCCAAGAAGAAGCCTGAGCCGCAGTTGGGAGCGAACCCGGATGGCGAACCGGAAGCGCAGCCGGATGCCTCAAAGCCTGCCGCGGTGCAGCCGGACCCGGCCAAACCTCAAACAACGCCCTCAGCAACCCAGCCGAACTGAACTTTGGGCACTGCCTTCATGTAAACTGAAGGCAGCGAGTCCCGCTCCTTCGATGCAATTCCATTGCGATGCGAGGCAGCGAATGACCGCGCCGTTGAAGCCGCGGGCAGAGATTTGGCCCGTGTGTGCAGAGACACCCGAAGAAGGAGAAATACCCGACCCATGGCAAAGATCGCAAAAACAGGTGATCGCAAGAAGGAAATGGACACGACGAAGTCGACCGACTGTCCCAAGTGCAAAAAGCCGACGCGCATCGTCAAGCGCGTGAAGGACCGCGAGCGCGGGATCCCCGGCGGAGTCTATATTTCGTGCTCTGCATGCGAGTTCTACGAGAAGCTTTAAGCGTTGCTTGAGGTTATTATGCTTGAAAAGCCCGGCAGATCGCCGGGCTTTTCAGTGTATGCCGGAGCTTGCTGCTGGCAGCTTATTCTTGATTTTGAATGGCTTCGGCCATCTCTTTCAAAATGGCCTCGGCTGCATCGAGCGGGTCCGCAGCCTGGGTGATGGGTCGGCCCACGACCAAGTAGCTTGCGCCCAGCCGAAGTGCTTCCGCAGGGGTGGCGATGCGCTTCTGATCGCCGCTTTCGCCTCCAGCTGGGCGGATTCCCGGAATCACCAGCACGCCCTCTGGGCCAGTGATCGTGCGCAGGGAAGAAACTTCGTGTGGCGAGCAGACGAATCCTCTGATTCCCACGCCGAGGCCCATCCGGGCCAGAAGTTCCACCTGTTCGGCGGGCGAGCGGTTAAGTCCAACCACATTCACCTGCGCCTGATCCATGCTTGTGAGTACGGTCACGGCCAGCAACAGCGGGGGGGAGGGCATCCCTTCCAGTGCTTCGCTTGCGGCCGCAAGCATGGCTGGGCCTCCGGAGGCATGGATTGTCATCATGCGAACGCCCAACGATGCTGCCGACCTTACCGCTCCGGCCACGGTGTTTGGAATGTCGTTAAATTTCAGGTCCAGAAAGATGGAGTGGCCGCGAGCGACGAGCGGCTCGATAACGGCCGGTCCAGCCGCCACGAACAACTCCAGCCCCACTTTGAACCAGCGGCATGAAGGCTCCAACTGGTTCACCATTTTGATGGCAGCCGCTGCATTGGGCACATCGAGGGCAACGATGAGGCGGCGGCGCGCCTGTTCCATGGGGTCTGGCGGGGCCGCAGCGACCGGCAGGGAAGAGGCAAACATTGGGTTCAGCCGTTCAGGGATGGGCATACTTGGATCCTAAAGCATTTCGAAATGGGAGGAGGAGGTTTAATCTCAGACACTGGGTTCGAATGGAGCTGAGCCCAAGCGCATCCGGGACTTGATATTGAACAGCAGGCATTTGAATCCATTAAGCTGAATCTGATTGAGTGTCGCAGGGTTGACTGTATTTCTTTTACGTCAAAGTAGCATGAATGCTCGATGCTGAAGCGCAAGGAGGAGAGTTGAAGTTGAAGATGGCACCTTTCAAGATGCGCGACTGGGCATTGGGATTGGCATTGCTGGCAACGGCGAGCCTGTGCCGGGCTTCCGGCGTTCACACCAATCCCTTGAACCATGATCCGCTGGTGCGCGAGGCCTACGAACACTTCTACAATCTGGACTATCCGGGCTCCGTCCAACGTTTCAAGCGCTTCCATGAGGAGCATCCGGGCGATCCGCAAGCCACCGCTCTCCTGTTGAATGCCGAAATCTTTCAGGAACTCTACCGGCTCGATATGCTGGATACGACTTTTTACGCCAACGATGGTTTTCTTACCGGCCGCCACGCCACAGAGGAAGATCCGGTGACTCGCGACCGTATCCTGGGGCTGGCCGACGAGGTCGTTCACGAGGCGGATTGGCGCCTGGGCAGGAATCCGAACGATATTGATGCGCTCTTTGCCCGGGGCTGGGCGCGCAGCCTGCGCTGTACCTACGTCGCCATGGTTGAGCGGGCCTTTGGCGCCGGCTTCCATCTGGCCAACAAGGCCAGAGACGACGAGGCACGCGTGCTGCAACTGGATCCGGATTACGTGGACGCCAAACTGGTGGTGGGGGTCTATCAGTACGTGGTGGGCGCGCTGCCTTTGCCCTTCAAATTCCTCATAGGCTTTGCGGGCATTACGGGGTCAAAGTCCGCTGGGTTGGCGCTGCTGAACGATGCAGGGAAGCGCGGCGTAATCACCAGCCTGGAGGCGCGGACGGTGATGGCGCTGTTTTTGCGGCGAGAGTCGCGCTACAAGGAGGCGATCCAGGTAGTGCGCTCCTTGAAAAGTGAGTACCCGCACGACTTTCTTTTTTGCCTTGAAGAAGCGAACCTGCGCAAGGATGATGGCGAAGGCATGGTTGCGGTCGATGCCTACCGCGAGATTCTGGCTGATAACGCCAACCCCGGCTACTTTGCTGATGCGCAACTGGAACTGGCCTACTTTGGATTGGGCGACGCCCTGCGCGGCCAGCGGCACTACCTTGAAGCAGCGGAGGCCTATGAAGAGAGCGCCTGGACCCGGAACGTTGGTCCCGAACTCAAAATCCGCTCGCTTTTGGCTGCCGGCGAGTGCCGTGATCTGAACGGGGAGCGGCAACTTGCGGTGAAGGACTACCAAGCGGCCATTAGCGCGGGTCCAAACACTTCCCGAGTCGACACCGCCAGAAAGCGCCTACACAACCCGTATAAGGGAAACTAATGTCTTTTGATTCCTTTGAAATAGCGTCGGAAAGGGGATCTGCCATCTGGCAGTATCCGTTGGCAGCTAAAGATGCTGGGGGAAAAGGATTTCGAGGGAAGAGGCCGAAAGACACCCTCATCGCCATTGTCACTCGAATTTGCTCGGCGCAACTTCTAGAGCATTTTCATCATAGCTGTACCCAGTTGAGTGTCAGTCTGAACCAGGCTTGT
>CAIKND010000237.1 GCA_903828675.1 uncultured Acidobacteriaceae bacterium | reverse complement strand
GTCGTCTTAACCGAAATCGCACCGAAAAACACACTGTCATCCGCAAACCGGCTCACCACCTGCGCGACACACTTCGAATACCTCCCCGGCAAACCGCTAAGTTGGCTTTTGCGAAAACGCTATGACCGACACACTCCTAGATAAGAGTTCTTCCGCAGCATTTAAAGCCCTCGCTTGTCTTTAGCAGCTCGTGGCTGCTTTGGCTTTGACGGGAAGAACAGCCGCAGATCCTTTACTGCGCTCCTAATGAACGGCACGATTGAGTGTTGTTCTGTCCCACCCATTCCGCAAAGAACGCAGAATGGATGGGGCACGGGGCCTAGTTGCGGGGTAGACGGCGGCCGTTCATCCCCGCACGTAACGCGCTGCCGCGAGTGAAGCTGCTCAGGATGACAGATGCTCTCTTGGCCGTGGTCAAGCTTATACAGGGGATGAATTCCCGGCCTACCAGGTGCGTGAGATTTTCCGCAGCCTGTTCAGCAATCTACAATTAAACCCGATATGACTTGGAACGAACTGATTGAAGAAATCACGGCGGTGGGCGCGGGTGGCGACTCCGCAGAGCCTGTAACGGGCGTGGAATACGACTCGCGCAAGGTGCGGGCGGGCTCGGTTTTTGTGGCCATGAAGGGCGGCTCGACGGACGGCAACCGCTACGTGGAGAAGGCCATTGCGGCGGGCGCGCTGGGGATCATTACCGACTCCGCGCAGAAGTTCGACCACCTGCTGGTGTTCGAGGCTGGCCTGCCGGTGCTGGAAGTGGAGCACGGGCGGAGGGCATTGGCGCAGGCTTCGGCGGCTTTCTTTGGGCATCCGGAACGCACCCTGGCAGCGATTGGGATAACCGGAACCAACGGCAAGACCACCACGGCCTTTTTGACCGAGGCGCTGCTGAACGCGGCGGCGCGCAAGACGGTGCTGATCGGGACCATTGAGTATCACGTGGCAGGGGAGGTGCGGCCCTCGGTGCACACTACGCCCGAGTCGAGAGACCTGTTTGAGCTGATGGCTGAGGGCGTGAGCCGCGGAGCTACGGAACTTGTGACTGAGGTCTCAAGCCACGCGCTGGACCAGGGTCGCGCCACGGAAGTGAAGTTCGACGTGGCCGTGTTCACCAACCTGACCCGGGATCACCTGGACTATCACCAGACGATGGAAAAGTACTTTGCCGCCAAGCGCCTGCTGTTCGACGGGACGGTGTATCCGGCTCCGCGGGTGGCGGTGATCAATGCGCATGACCCGCGGGCGGAAGAGCTGGCCGAGGCGGCGCGCAAGGCTGGGGCAGAGGTTCGGACCTATGGGATTGGGGTAGGCGAGTGGCGCGCGGCGAGCTATACGCTGACACCGAGTGGAGCGGCGCTGCAGTTGGAAACTCCGGCAGGATCGGCGCAGGTGACCTCGCACCTGGCTGGCGAAGTGAACATCCTGAATCTGCTGGCGGCTTTTACTGCGGCACATGCGCGCGGCGTGGCGTTTGCGGACCTGGTGGAGTTTGTACCGAAGCTGAAGCCGGTTCCGGGCCGCTTTCAGTCAGTGGATGCGGGGCAGCCTTTCACGGTGATTGTGGATTACGCACATACGGACGACGCACTGCGGAACCTGACGGCATTGGCGCGGCAGATGACGGCGCAGACGGGCAAGCGGGTGATTACGCTGTTCGGCTGCGGCGGGGACCGGGACCGCACCAAGCGGCCGAGGATGGGACAGGCCGCCGGAGTGGGCAGCGATTATGTGGTGGCTACGAGCGACAATCCCCGCTCGGAAGAACCGCTTGCGATTTTGGCGGAGATTGAGCCGGGACTTAAGTCGAGCGGCGTGAAGTACAGGATTGAGCCGGACCGGACAACGGCGATTCGGCTGGCGCTGGAGGCGGCGGCGGCGGGCGACGTGGTTCTGATCGCCGGCAAGGGGCACGAAAAGGAACAGATTATCGGCTTCACTTCGATTCCTTTCGACGATACCGAGATTGCGCTTGCAACTCTTGCTGAATTGGGCAAGAAAATGGGATATGGTAATTTGCAATGAACCTCACATTGGCAGAAGCGGCAATCGGCGCGGGCGCAGTGCTGGAGACGCCGGCCAGCGTGACGAACGCCGGTGCGCTGCCGGTGAGGGGCTACTCGATTGACTCGCGCACCGTGGGTGAAGGCGAGCTGTTCTTTGCAGTGCGCGGCGAGCGCATGGACGGACATGATTTTGTAGAAGCGGCGCTGGCGCGTGGAGCGGTGGCGGCGCTGGTTTCGCGCGAGCGCGTGGCCGGGCTGCCTGACGCCGCACTGGGGGCACCGCTGCTGATCGCGGAAGATCCGCTGCTAGCGTTGCAGTCGCTGGCCGCGCACGTACGTCGCAGATGGGGTCGGCGGGTGGTGGCGATCACCGGCTCAGCGGGCAAGACCACGACGAAAGAAGCGGTAGCGGCGGCGCTGGGCGCGAAGTTTAATGTGCTGAAGTCTCAGGGCAATTTGAATAACGCATTTGGCTTGCCGCTGCAACTGCTGCGCCTGAAGGCTGAACACGAGATCGCAGTGGTCGAGATGGGGATGAACCACCCCGGGGAGATTGCAGCTCTGGCCCGCATCGCCACGCCTGACTGGGGTGTGGTGACCAATGTGGGCACGGCTCACATTGAGAATTTCGCAGAGGGGCAGGCGGGGATTGCGCGGTCGAAGTTTGAACTGGTGGCAGCGCTGCCTTCGAACGGTGTGGCTTTTCTGAACTGCTGCGACCCTTATGTTTCGCAATTTGGCAGGGACTTTCCGGGCCGGGTAGTTTACTTCGGCAACGGCCCCTGCGCCGACCCGCAGATTCTCTCTGTGACCGAGGACCTGGACGGACTGCACGTGAAGTACCGGGCCGACAGTCATGAAGGCAGGTTTACGCTGCACCTGCTGGGCGAGCACAACGCAGCGAACGCGATTGCGGGACTGGCGGTTGCGCTGGAGGCAGGCGTGGAGCTGGACGCCGCAGTGGCAGCGCTGGAGTCGCTGACGGCAGGAGACAAGCGCGGCGAGGTGATCGAACTGGCAGGCGCCACGCTGCTGAACGACTGCTACAACTCGAATCCCGAGGCGCTGCGGTCCATGATTCGCACGCTGGCAGCACGCCCTGCCGCGGGCCGCCGCATTCTGGTGGCCGGGGAGATGCTGGAACTTGGCGAACAGGGGCCGGCGCTGCACGCCGCCTGTGGCCACGCCGCTGCCGAGGCCGGGCTCGACCTGGTTGCCGCTGTCCGGGGGAATGCGAAACACTTGGCCACGGCCGCCTGCGCGGGTGGAGTGGCGTCGCTGTTCCTGCCCGATGCTGAAGCGGCAGGAAGGTGGCTGCTTGAGAATCTGCGACCCGGGGACGTGGTGCTGGTGAAGGGGTCGCGCGGAGTCCACTTGGAACAAGCTATCGAAGTCGTCAAAAATGCCGTCAAAGATCAAACTGCGTTCGTGGAGGGCAATTGAGTCTTCGCAAGCTTGTCATTATCCTCTCACTGTTTTTGCCGTTCGCCCTCGGTATCCATGCCGAGGAAGGGCTCAACCCCGCGTGGACGCGGGCCTTTACGCCCTTCCGCATTGCCGGGAATCTCTATTACGTGGGCAGCGAGGACCTGGCATCTTATCTGGTCGCCACGTCCGACGGGCTGATCCTGATCAACAGCAGTTTTGAAGCCAACGTACCGCTGATCCGGAAAAGCGTGGAGTCGCTGGGTTTCCGCTTTACAGATATCAAGATCCTGCTGATCAGCCATGCGCACAACGACCACTGCGACGGGAGTGCGCTGGTGAAGAAGCTCACGGGCGCGCAGTACGAGGTGATGGATGCCGATGTGCCCGTAGTGGAGTCTGGCGGGAAGACCGACTTCCAGTATGGCAAGCAGCCAGACATGCGGTTTCCTGCCACGAAAGTGGATCGCGTTCTGCACGACGGGGATACGGTGAAGCTGGGCAGCGCGGTGCTGACGGCTCACCTGACCGCCGGGCACACCAAGGGAACCACGACCTGGACGCTGGATGAGCGCGAAGGCGGCAGACGATTGCATGTGGTGATTGTGGGCAGCCCCAACGTGAACCCCGGCTACAAGCTGGTGGGAAACAAAGCCTATCCGACTATTGCCGACGACTACAAGCATGGGTTTGAAGTGCTCGACGACCTGCCTTGCGACATCTTCCTGGGCGCACACGGCGGCTATTTTGGGCTGACCGCGAAGTTTCAGCGCTGGCAGCGTGGAGAACGCGACGCCTTTCTCGACCCCAGCGGCTGCAAGGCTTATATCGCCGACCGCAAACAGGCTTTTGAGGCCGAGTTGAAACGCCAGCAAGCCGAGAAACACTAGGCTACAGTTTCGCTGCGCGGCCGGTGCGCGGGTTGGTGTTGGCTTGCATGTGCAGGTTCGAAGATGACCATCCCTTCATATGTTGACCAAGAGTATGTGACACTCATCACAAAAACTCCACTTCCATGGATGCAACCATAGCTTCATTGGCCTGCAAGTGCTCATTCACATTTCATTCCCGCTTTCATCCCATGGAGGCCTTACGTGCAACTTGACCCTTCAGCATTTGTCGCCGACCCTGAGCTTGTTCAGGAGCTCGAAAAGAGTTCAATCCCTATACCCTGCGAGGCGGATCGCGTTTTGTTCTGCCAGGGAGACGCTCCGGTGGGCGTCTACATCGTGCACGAGGGCGAGGCTACGCTCTCAATGAATTCGGACGAAGGCAAGCCTCTGGTGTCCGTACAAACGACCGCCGGTTCCCTGCTCGGCCTTCCCGGGCTTATCGGCAACCATCCCTACTCGTTGACTGCCATTGCGCGCACCGGAGCCAAGGTGAGCTTTGTGTCGCGAGACCACTTTACGACCCTGATGCATTCGAACCCGCTACTGTCACTCAAGGTTCTGCAGGTGCTGGCCGCTGAGGTGCGCACGGCCCGGATAGCGCTGACCCACATGTAAAGGGGGGATCCGGCGGGGGGGAGCACAGGAATAGCTCCCCCCGCGCCGGAGCGCTCACGTTCCAGTCACTTCAATTCACAAAACTCCCTCCGCATCACCACCGCGTACCTGCTAAACTCTCACTCGTTATGCTTCTCGCAAGCCTTCTAATCGCGGCCGCCGCTTACCTGCTCGGATCCATGCCTTCCGGATACCTACTAGTACGCTTGATTCGCAAACAGGACATCCGCTCTTTTGGCAGCGGGAACATTGGCGCGACCAACGTTCTGCGCTCCGGCGGCAAAGGCCTGGGCGCTACCACTTTCCTGCTGGACATGCTGAAGGGCTCCGCGGCTGTTTGGCTCGGCGGAGTTCTGGGCGCGCTGCTGGTGCCTGCCATGGCCCATCGCGATGCCCAGGCTCTGGCTGCGCTGTTTGCGGTACTGGGGCATGTGTTCCCGGTGTGGCTTCGCTTCAAGGGCGGTAAGGGCGTAGCCACCGGCTTTGGCGTTTTTCTGGTCGCCTCGCCCTGGGCGGCACTGGCGGCCATCAGCGTCTTCTTCGTGGTGCTCGGCATCAGCCGCTATGTTTCGCTGGCCTCCATTCTGGGTGCTGTCAGTTTTCCAATTTTTGCGTGCTTCCTGGTCAGCGGCGACCGCCCTCCGTTTTTCATCGCCGTGCAGGCCGTAGTTGCGGCAATCATTATCGTCAAGCATTACCAGAACATCCGCCGCCTGCTGAAGGGCACGGAATCCCGCTTCGGAGCTAAGAAAGCCACATGAGCCGTATCGCCATCCTGGGTTCTGGAGCCTGGGGAACCGCCATTGCCCTCTCGCTTCACCGCCGCGGCGGTCACCAGGTCACCCTGTGGGCGCACAGCCCGGAGGCAGCGCGCGAGATCGCCGACGCACACGAGAACACACTGTTCCTGCCGGGGTTCCCCCTACCGGCAGAGATTGTCATTACCGGCGACAACGCGGCCGTTGGCGAGGCAGAGATCGTGGTCTCGGTGGTGCCTTCCGAGTTCCTGCGTTCGACCCTGGCGCGGCTGCGCCCCATTATGCACTCTGGGCAGACAGTCGTTAGCGCCACCAAGGGCGTGGAAGACCGCACCTACCTGCGCATGACGGAGGTGATTGCCGCGTGCCTGTCTGAGGTGGGCATTGTGTCGCCCGTTGGCGCGTTCAGCGGGCCGAGCTTCGCCCTTGAGGTGGCGCAGGGGCAGCCCACAGCCGTGACGGTGGCCTATGACGATGCGGCGATTGCGTCACGCATCCAACAGGAGTTTTCTTCCGAAACGCTGCGACTTTACACGTCCACGGATGTAATCGGCGTTGAATTGGGAGGCGCGCTCAAAAACGTGATCGCGATTGCGGCCGGCGTCGCCTCAGGGGTGGGCCTCGGCTACAACTCCGCGGCTGGGCTGATTACGCGCGGCATAGCCGAAATCACGCGGTTGGCCGTGGCCTGCGGAGGGCGGCGCGAGACCCTGGCCGGGTTGTCGGGCGTAGGCGACCTGGTGCTGACCTGCACGGGCTCCCTGAGCCGCAACCGAACGGTAGGACAGGCACTGGGGCAGGGGCGGAAGCTGCCGGAGATTCTTGCGAGTCTGGGCGGGAAGGTGGCGGAGGGCGTGCTGACGACTCGGGCCGCGCTAGGGCTAGCCCGCAAGCACTCGATCGAGATGCCCATCACCGAACAGATGGAGCTGATTCTCGACGAAGGCAAAGACCCGATGGAAGCGATTCGGGACCTGATGCTGCGGCCGGGCAAGGACGAGATGTAGGGATCCTGGAGTGCCGGGGGCCGCGGGAAATGGGCTGAATCTGAGTCAATGCCCTGATTGACATGTAGCAGGGGGCTGAGGCCCGAAGTCTTTTTCAACGGTTTGCGGCCAGACTAAAATCGTGCCCTGATACAAAGCTCACCAGTGGACTTCGAGCAAGGAGTTTTTCCGCAGCCTGTCTAGTTCCCTTCTTTTAAGGTATTTGCGGCACGCAACCCCGACTTGGAGGGTATCCGGCACCGCGGCCATGCATCGATACAAAGCTCCTGGTCATCGTCAAATACCTACTGCATTGCCTCACACGGGCTGAGCCGTTTTGTCCAGTATTGACGCGACAGACCTTCGATACTCCTTCTACGACCGTTGCCTAGCGCCTATGTCGCCCCCCCCTAGCCGCCGCAAACACCCAGAAAGGAGAAAGCCATGTATCCCCACCTGACGGATCTCCAGTTCCTTGTCGGCAGCTTTGGCCTGATTGTCGGCCTCATCCTCGCAGTTGCCGCGTTCCTCGACTACCGTAGAAAGACCAAGCCACAGCTTCACGGTTACTTCTACTCGGAGTTCGACCAGGAGCATGCCCCGCTCGGCTCTTACGTCGAGCCCGGAGAATGGGAGGCTTACTATCAATCCCGTTTGGAGGTTCGCCAAGCCCGCGAGGCGAGCAAAGCTAGGCGGCCTTGAAGAATCGTGGGTGGGAGTGATCCACGGACAATCGCAACGATTTTTGAGGAAGGCCCTTTAAGGCTTTCCTCTGGCAACAGGTGCGATTGTTTCGCGACCGCTGGCCACCAGCCTCAAGCCATCGAACGGGGAGTGGTGCTCTGGTCAATTGTGGCCAGCGTGCGCATGCCAGACCGCTCGATACTCCATCCAGTCACGCCGCTCCCCCGGCAACGGCCGACATTCCACGCACAGGAGACCACCATGCAGTTTGAATTCAATGGAGCGTACTATTCCCTCACGAACACCCAGCTCATCGTGATCGCGTTTGTATTCGTCATCGCCGTTGTCATCGCCGTTGCCGCCTTTGTTGAACACCGCAGAACCAAGACTCTGGCTCTGCGCAATCGCTTTGGATCAGAGTATGACCGCGAAGTTCAACAGCAAAGTTCTTCGCGCCAGGCGGAATCGAAACTCGGCGATCGCGTGGCCCATGTGAAGACGCTGGTCATCCGCGACCTGGGCGCAGCCGAGCGCGAACGATTCATGACCGAGTGGTATAGGGCGCAGTCCCGCTTTGTGGATCACCCGAGGACCGCGGTAACTGAAGCAGACGACCTGATCAATGCACTGCTGGAAGCGCGGGGCTATCCCCAAGCCAGCTTTGAACAGCGCGCCGCCGATGTCTCCGTCAACTATCCCCGCGTGATGGAAAACTACCGCGTGGCCCACGGCATCGCCGTGCGGCTAGGCCGGGTTGAAGCCACCACGGAAGAGCTGCGAACCGCAATGGTCCAATATCGCACTGTCTTTGATGAACTCGTCCAGCCGCAACCCTCCAGCCCTGCAATCGTGGCCGCCTGAAGAATCTCTATTTAACTGTCTACCGTCGAGATTGAGATTTGTGCTCTCCCATCCTTGAATCAAAGGACGATTCAAGGATGGAGCACGCAAATGATTGTTGACAATCGAATCCAGAAACTCGTATCGAGACTTCTCTTGCGTCAGCCGCCGGCGATTGCGCCAATGATCAGGAGGGGCTCCTTGCCGTTTGCGACAACTTCGGGCAATGCGGCATCCATCGGCTGGTGCGACCAATCTTCTTCGCACGCGAAGAAGCGCAGGAACGCGCGGCGCTGCCCGGTTCCGTATTCGCGGATGGTGCCGCACAGCATGGGGTAGCGGGCCTCGAGCGCATCCAAGATTGTTCGCGCCGTCACTAGGCCGTCCACCGTGAGCGCGATTTCAGCACCCACCCCCGCCAAGATTCGCAGGTGGTAGGGCAAGACGACGCGGACAATTCTGGACGCATTCGCGTCGCCTTCGCTCAGCGGGCCTTCACTCATGGAGAGTCTGCACCTCAACCGACAGCACCCCCGGCAGATCGTGCACGATGGGCGCCCAATTGTCGCCCGCATCGGCTGACGCATACACCTGGCCGCCGCTGGTTCCGAAGTAGACTCCGCACTGGTCCAGTTGATCCACGGCCATGGCATCGCGGAGCACGTTGACGTAGCAATCCTTTTGCGGCAGGCCAGCGGTTAGCGGCTCCCACTCGTTGCCGCCGGTGCGACTGCGGAAGACGCGGAGCATGCCATCCGGCACAAAATGCTCGGAGTCGCTCTTAATGGGCACCACGTAGAGGGTCTCCGGCTGGTGGGCGTGGACGTCGATTGCGAAGCCGAAGTCGGTGGGCAGATTGCCGCTGACCTCATGCCAGGATTCGCCGGCGTTGTCGCTGCGCATGACGTCCCAGTGCTTCTGCATGAAGAGTACACTGGGGCGCGACCGGTGCATGGCCACATGGTGAACGCAGTGGCCTACCTCCGCGGTGGGGTCCGGGATGTACTTCGACACCAGGCCTTTGTTGATGGGCTTCCAGGTGAGGCCGCCGTCGTCGGTTCGGAACGCTCCGGCTGCGGAGATGGCAATATAAATCCGATTGGCATTGGTTGGGTCGAGGATCACGGTGTGGAGGCACATGCCGCCCGCGCCCGGCTGCCATTGCGAGCCAGTGCCGTGCTCGCGCAGGCCTTTGAGTTCGTCCCAGGTTGCGCCGCCGTCTAAGGATTTGAACAGCGCCGCATCCTCAACACCGGCATACACGGTGTCGGCATCGATGAGCGACGGCTCAAAGTGCCACACGCGCTTGAACTCCCACGGATGGGGCGTTCCGTCGTACCACTGGTGCGTCCCTGGCACGCCGGCGTAAGCGAACTTGTTGCCAACCGGAGTCCAGGTGACGCCGCCGTCGTCAGAGCGCTGGACGACCTGGCCCGACCAACTGCTCGACTGCGAGGCATAGAGCCGGTTCGGGTCGACCGTTGACCCCTTCAGGTGGTAGATCTCCCACCCGGCAAAGAACGGCCCACTCACCTGCCAATCTTTCCGCTTGCCGTCTGCATTGAGAATGAACGCGCCCTTCCGCGTCCCGACCAGGACTCGCACCCTGCTCATTCTTTTGACCTCCTCCGCTGTTTCTTTCGCTCCTTTTGCATCACCGGCGTCTAAGCTTTGTAGGCCCGATTCTGGGGAATCGCCGTGCTGAGATTTTTCCCGATTTATCTTGCGATATGCAAGCATTTTCGGCGCGGACCAGACACTGGCCTGGCCATTCGGGCCTAAACTCGGGGCGCTCGCTCTTGCCAGTCCCCTTGAATAAGGCGGACAATCTCCAATAACGCGTTGAATTCCCATGCACGAAGGAGAGATTCGCTCAATGCCCTTGTTTCCGCACCGTATACTTCCCCCTTTCGTCCTGCGTTCCGGTGACCAAGTGGGCATTGCCGTTCGCGGCATGAGGCTTCTGTCCGCCTTGATATTGCTGGCGCTGGCTGCCTTTGCCGCATCCGCGCAGACCGCTCAGCCCGCGAATCGTATCACGCAGCGCGTGGATACATCGCGGGTGCAGGCGCTGGGCAATCATCATCCTCAGTGGGCCAACCAGGCCAACAGTACCGGTTTGCTGCCGGCCGATCAAGCGCTCGAAGATATGACGCTGGTTTTGACTCGCTCGCCGGAGCAGGAGACTGCCTTCAAACAGCTCCTGGCCGACCAGCAGAACCCTGCGTCGCCCAGCTTCCACCACTGGCTGACGCCAGCCGAGGTGGGCGTACGCTTCGGACTTTCAGACCAGGACATCGCAACGATCACCGGGTGGCTTCAATCCCAGGGACTGCACGTGAACTGGATCTCGCCAAGCCGGATCTTCATCGGGTTCGGCGGCACTGCGGCGGATATGGGCCGCGCCTTCCAGACCGAGATGCACTCCTACAAAGTGAACGGCGTCGAACGCATGTCCGTCTCCACTGAGCCGGTGATTCCGTCGGCGCTGGCGCCAGCGATTAAGGCCGTTCGCGGGCTGTACACCATCAACGAGCGGCCCATGCACCAGACTGCCGTGGTCGAGTCGGCGTCGCCGCTGGTGACGACGACCACCGGCGCTCACTACATCGGGCCCAACGATTTCGACACCATCTACAACGTTCCGGCCGCCTACACTGGCGCCGGCATGACGATCGGCATTGTGGGCTGGGCTCACGTGAGCACCACCGATCTGGATAACTTCAGAGCCAAGACCCTGGCCAGCTTTGCCAATCCGACGCAAGTGGTTCCCACCGCCTACCATGGCGTGGACCCGGGCCCCGCGCTCACTTCTCCGCCATCGAGCAGCAGCAATTACCTCGGAAGCCAGGAGGAGGCCACGCTGGATGTGATTCGTGCCGGCAGCGTTGCTCCGGGTGCCAATCTGCTGCTTGTGGTTTCCTCACCCACCACCATAAGCAACGATGGCATCGGCGCGGATGCGCAATACCTTGTAAACCTCACCCCGGTTCCTCAGGTGATGACGATCAGTTTCGGAGCTTGCGAGTCTGAAGTAGCCCAGTCCGACGTTGACTTCTGGGACGGGCTGTTTTCCCAGGGAGCGCTGGAAGGCATGTCGGTCTTTGTCTCTTCTGGCGACTCCGCTGCCGCAGGCTGCGATGCCGCGTTTTCAGCGCCACCTGCCGCCACATCCGCGATCGTCAATAGCCCCAACTACATCTGCACATCCAGCTATGCCACGTGCGTGGGTGGAACCCAATTTGCCGACACGGCAAGCCCTTCAAGCTACTGGAGTTCCTCCAACAGCACAGGCTACTTGTCGGCTCTCGGTTACATTCCTGAGGGCGGATGGAACGAGTCCTGGGATGGATCAAACGCCACGGTAGCCGGTACAGGCGGCGGCGTGAGTTTGTTCAACATACCTACTCCCGCCTGGCAGACGGGCACCGGTGTTCCAGCGGCGCGAGCGGGACGCTATACGCCCGATGTTTCATTCTCCGCCGCGAATCACGATGGCTATTTTGCATGCATGGCGGCAATCTCGGGCGGCGGTTGCTCAGGCAGTCCTTTTGGCTTTATCGTCTTCTCCGGAACCTCGGCCTCCGCTCCAGGCATGGCGGGCGTCGCGGCACTGCTCGATCAGAAACTGGGTGGGGGGCAAGGCAACCTCAATCCTCAACTTTATGCGATGGCAGCATCCGCGCCATCGGCGTTCCACGATGTTACGGTTGCCACCAGCGGCGTAAGTCCCTGCGACATTAATACGCCGAGCTTATGCAATAACAGCATCCCAGGGCCGACCGGACTGACCGGCGGCCAGCCGGGATTCCTGGTGACAGCAGGATATGACGAGGTAACCGGGCTCGGTTCGCTGAACGTAACCAACTTCATCAACAACTACTCCGCAGCCAAGACCACGCCGACAGTAACGGTGACGCCGAATCCCACCAGCATTGCAGTGAATCAGGCATTGTCTGTGACAGTGGCAGTAAGCGGCACCCCGACGCCTACCGGGTCAGTAACTCTGAGCAGCGGCACCTATACGTCTGCGTCCACGGTGCTAGCGAGCGGCAGCGCTACGATCAGCGTGCCGGCCTGGTCGCTGGCGGCCGGCACTCCTACGCTTTCAGCCAGTTATATGCCGGATGCCTCCAGTTCCTCTGCTTATAACGCCGCGTCCGGGACTAACACCGTCAACGTATCAATGGTCACGCCCACTGTGTCTGTAACTCCGGGTTCGTCCAACATTACCAGGGCGCAATCATTGTCAGTAACAGTGGCCGTGAGCAGCAGCCTCGCCGGCAGCCCGACTCCCACTGGCTCCGTGACGCTCGCAGGTGGCGGATTCACGTCGGCCACTTTCCTGCTGATAAGTGGCGGCACGACCATCACTATTCCGCCGGCGTTGCTTGCTGTCGGGACCGATACGCTGACCGCCACTTATACGCCGGACGCATCGGGCTCCCTAACTTACAGCAACGCTTCCGGATTGAGCTCAGTTACAGTAACCAAGGCTACGCCCACCGTGACGGTAACTCCGACGCCAGCCAGCATTGCTATTACACAGCCGTTGTCAGTTACAGTCGCGGTGAGCAGCAGCGTAGTCGGCAGTCCAACCGCCACCGGCACAGTAACTCTGAGCAGCGGTACTTATACCTCCGCGGCAACAGCGCTGGTTGGCGGCAGCGCGACGGTCAGCGTACCGGCAGGTTCGCTGGCGTCGGGCACACCTACGCTCACGGCCAGCTACTCGAGTGACATCAATTACATTGCAAACACGGGCACGAACACTGTGACAGTCTCCAAGGCCACGCCCACTGTGACGGTGACGCCGTCGCCAGCCAGCATCACGACGGTGCAATCACTTTCGGTAACAGTCTCCGTCAGCGGCGGGGGGGGCAACCCGACGGCAACTGGCACAGTAACATTGAGCGGCGGAGGTTATACTTCCGCGGCAACCACGCTGGCAAGCGGAAGCGCGACAGTCGTCGTCCCGGCAGGCTCTCTGGCAGTAGCGACAGATACACTCACCGCGAGTTACACCCCCGATGCGCCCGGAGCCTCTACTTACAACACGGCATCGGGATCTAACATCGTGGCTGTTACCAAGGCCACGCCTACGGTGACGGTCACACCGACGTCAGCCAGTGTTACGACAGTGCAGTCGTTGTCGGTCACGATCGGAGTGAGCGGCGGAGCAGGCAACCCAGCAGCCACGGGCACTGTAACTCTGAGCAGCGGCACTTACTCATCCGGGGCCACCGCGCTGGTAAGCGGCAGTGCAACCATCACCATTGGAGCGGGCACGCTGGCGGTGGGTTCGGACACGCTTACGGCCACGTTCACGCCGGGCGCGGGCAGTACGGGGACGTATAACAGCGCCACGGGTACTGCCGGCGTAACGGTTTCGAAGATTACGCCAACGGTGACGGTGTCGCCCAGCGCGGCGAGCATCACCACGCTGCAATCAACGCAGGTGACGGTCACGGTAAACGGCGGCGCCGGCAATCCGACGGTGACCGGCTCCGTTGTGCTTGCAGGCGGCGGCTACATCTCAGTCTCGACCGCACTGTCTGGAGGCAGCGCGCTGATTACGGTTCCCGTCGGAGGACTGATGGCGGGCTCGGATACGTTGACGGCAACGTTTACGCCGGATGCGGGTGCTTCAGCAAACTACCTGGGCGCGACGGGTACAGACAGCGTGACGGTTACGCTGGTTACGCCGACGGTGACCATGTCGGCGAGCCCGGCAAGCATCACCACAACACAAGCCACGACGGTGAGCGTGACGGTGAGCGGCGGCGCAGGAAATCCGATCCCGTCCGGGGCGGTGATTCTCACAAGCGGCAGTTACTCTTCAAGTGCAACTGCGCTGGTGGGCGGCATCGCCACTATTACCGTGCCTGCAGGAGCGCTGCCGGTTGGGAGCGATTCGGTGACTGGAAGCTATGTGCCGACTGGGGGAGGGTTCTACGGCGCAGCCACAGGCAGTACCACGGTAGTTGTAACGCAGGCGCTGATACCATCCTTCACCTTCACCGGCTCGACGGTTACCGTCACCAAGGGTTCCTCAAACACAGCCACGATTACGCTAACGCCTACCAACGGCTTCGCCGGCAGCGTGACACTTACCGCCGCGCTGGTGTCGAGCCCAACCGGCGCTCAGTATCCGCCTACGTTCAGCTTCGGCACAACCAGCCCGGTCAATATGAGCGCAGGCACAGCAGCGACCGCGACGCTGACGGTTTCAACGACCCCGGCGAGCACCGCCTCTCTGGCCTACCCCAGGACCAACGGTTCTCCCTGGTACACGGGTGGCGGCGCGATTCTGGCCTGCCTCCTGCTGTTCGGGATCCCGGCCAAACGGCGTAAGCTGCGCAACCTGCTCGGCATGTTCATGCTCTTCGCAGTCCTCGCCGGTGGCATGATCGCATGCGGCGGAGGAAGCAGCAGCGGTGGTGGCGGCGGTACAACCATCGCCGGCACCACTACGGGGACCTACACCTTCACCATCACGGGCACATCGGGATCAACTGTCTCGACCAGCAGCCCGATCACTCTCACCATTCAATAGCTGAATCAAACAGCAAACGGCCGCACTCCTTGACGGGATGCGGCCGTTTGCTGCTTACGGATGACTTACTGTGCGGCGATGGAGGATAAGTGCAACGGCCCCAAGAGTCCAGAGGGCAGTAAAGGTGAATCCGCCTTATACGGTGCGAAGTCAGTGAACGTGTACTTCTTTACCGAGTAACTCTGCTGATCGCCGATCAACCGGTTGACCCATAAGTTCGTCACCTTGATCGTTAACTCGTTGCTTCCCGGCTGGAGGGCCCCGGTAACATCCACCTTATAGGGCGCCTTCCACAGAATGCCGAGAGGCTTGCCATTTATCGAAACTTCCGCAACTTCATTCACTTGGCCAAGATCGAGCCACAGGTGAGCGCCGGGCTTGAATAACTCCGGGCCGGCTTGAAGTGTTTTCGAGTAAGTCGCAGTTCCCGAAAAATACTTCACGCCTTCGCGAGAGTCGTCGCTCCACGATTTCAGCTGATCGAAAGCTACTTTCTCAGGAGCGCCTTTACCCGCCTCGAAGCTCACGCTCCAACCGCTGGAGAGCGTCTCCGCTACGTTATTGAATGGCGTCTCTACAGGCTCCGGCAACTGCAGGGATGCGGCGGTGGCAGGCGCGTGAAAGACAACAAACACTGTTCCGTTGGGATCAAGGTGCAGCGGAATCGTGGTGCGGCCGGCGGCGGTCTTGTAGGAAACAGGCTTTGAGTTACCTGTTGCAGCATCCCACAATTCAGGCGCCTTGCCCTCGATGCGGAAGGTCGCGTCCACGTTCTCCGCGCGCTCCTGGCGATTGTCTACAAAATAGATATCTTCATCGGCCAGCTTCCGGTGCACGAACATCAATGCGGTATCGGTCTGCGGTTTGGTGTATTCAAAATCCTCGGCGATATCGAGGGCCTTGAGTACTTCGTTGGCTGTCATTCCGGAGTAGACTCTTCCCTTCCCTACTTTGTGAACAGAGCGTGGCTGCGCCGCGGCCTTGCCCCAGAGTTGGTCGGCGACGACGTGAAATTCCTTTTCGTCATCGGAGAGGCTGGGCGAATCCGTGGGCTTGTTACCGGCGATCACCGCGCCCTGCGCAACCAGACTCTTGAGTTGGCGCAGTACCGGAAGGGTCATGCGATTGCTTCTTCCGCCGAGATAGAGAATGCGGTAACTCGTTCCACCGGGAGTTATCAGCTTTCCATCCTTGTAGGAGAGATGATGTAACAACACGTCGCTGTTGACAAAGTCGAATCCGTAGCCTTCAGGCGCGTCCTGCTGCGCCTTCCAGCCGTAGACCGCCGTCAGAGGCCCTTCTTCTCCGTAGAAGTAAGCCACGTCGCCAAAGAAATGCCCTTGTTGCAAGAGATATGAGCAGCGCGCCAGATAGTTAATCCACGGCCCAGCCTGCTCCGCCCACGTTTCGTTGCGGTTGAACCACAGGCCGTACGGTCCCAGGGTCATGCCCGGCGCCATGTCGGCCACCGGCTGATGCGAGGACTCATGAATCTGGAATCGATTCACGCCCAACGCAAATTCAAGATCTGCAACCTTCTTTACGTTGTTGGGCGACCACGCCCATGCGGGACCGCGCGATGTCATCGACTCCGCGCCGACGATATTCTGCCCGTAGATATGGGCCACCGACGCGGCACCGCGTAGATCTGCAATATAGGTCGGCTCGGGTCCAGGCCTGCCGGCCCAGGTCCACATCGCGCCCATCGGCACGTCCGTCTTGCTGCGCATCTCCATGTCGTCGCCGAGCGAGGGCCGATGCGATTCGAGAGCTTCGCCGTAGTAGCTCAGGCCGTGGCTATGCAAGTCGTCCGCAATTTCGCCGTAGTGATTCTCGGCCATCAGTTGGCCGATGGTGCGGCGGAAGTCCCATAGGAAGCGGTCTGTGTCGGCTGGACTTTTGATCACCATGCCGGTGAGCGCGGGCAGCCAGGGCCGCGCATCGTAGCCGCGCCGCTGCTGGAACTCGCTGAGCATCTTGTCGGTCCAGTTCTGCGGACCGACTTCAATGCTATCCGTCAGCATGTAAGAGATGCCGTCTTTGCCTATCATCGACTGGCCTACCGTGTCGGCATACATCTTGAGGTAGCCGTCGAGGTATCCCTTCACGAACTCCTTGTCGAGCTTGTCCACTTCAAGACCGGTGGCCTCTGCCGGCGCCGGTCCGTTTTGGTGCCCAGTGAGCGAGTAGCCGATGCGCAGGACCATCCACTGGCCCTCGGGCGGTGTCCACTCCAACGTGCCATCGGCCTTCATCTTTGACGTGAGGTCGATAACGTCCGTGGGCTTGATGGCGAACTCTGGCGCAACCTCAGGATCGGGAATGGCATAGAAGTTCGGCGAGTTTGCGTAGCCAGCCCGTTTTTCGAACTCGTTCACGCGCGCGCCACTCGAAAGCACGAGTTCAGTAATCTCGTGCGGGGACGCGGGTTTCGCATTGGCAGGGGTTTGAAAGACCAGACGGAAGTAACGCGCCGTGACAGCCTTAAACGCGGCGGTGCGCTCGATGACGCTGCTCGCTTCGATGTCAGTGACCTTGGTGAAATTGGCGCCGTTGTCGCTGGACTCGAGTCGAGGAAGAATACCGTCATTGTCGTGTCCGAATACGCTGATCGAGTCGCCGAGCGTAGCCAGCGTCACGGCCTGAATGGTCTGCGGCTTGCCATAGTCGAACGCGACCCATGCCATGCCGCCCGGCGCCTCAGCGGGCAGGTTTAGCGCTACTTTGGCCACATCGTCATCGCTCAGCCAGGCAACATCGTCATCGCTCAGCCAGGCAACATCAACCGCGCCGCCACTGGCTGTTACACCGGGATTCAGCTCGGCCTGAGTCTTGTCACCCGCGGGTATCCTATAAGCGATCACGGCGTTATCAGCGTAGAATTCCGCCGGGGTGACGATGCGTCCACCCTCGCCGCGGCGCCCGGGCACGCTGAAGTTCTGGAAGGTTCCGCTCGCCGTAGGCGGATGCTTGAGCATGCCGGCGAAGGCCTTGCCGCCCTCGACACGCGTGGAACTCCAGACCATTTTCTTGATGCCCTGAGGTGCGGGAACCCACGGACCGCCGGTCTCGCTCCACCCGGGCGAACTGGCGATCGCCACTTCCAAGCCCAGCCCTCTCGCCGTGGTGACCGCATAGCTGAAGGCCTGCTTCCACTCGGGGGTCATGTAGATGAGCCGCTGCGGCACAACTTGCGGCGTGGCGATGGCACCTTCAAAGATGGTGACCCCGCCAATGCCGACGCGGTGCATCCACTCCAGATCGAGCTTGATTCCCTCGGGAGCGATGTTACCGTTCATCCAATGCCACCAGACGCGGGGACGCGCGCTATTAGGCGGATCCTGAAACGCGCGCATCAATGAGTCATGGGCGTCGCGGGATAGCTGGGTGTCAGCAGACGACGCTGCCGGCGCTTGGGCCGGCAGGTTGTAACATGAGACCAATCCAAGACATAGAATGGCAGTTATGCCCGATCTCAGACTTATCATTTCAATCCATCCTTGCTGGCCTCTCACTTGCAGAGGAGAGGCCTCGCGGAGTTAGATGCCACTTACTTTTTGGGAGCTACCGCTGCACGGGTAGCACCGGTCGAAATACCGCCGTCCACCAGCAGTGTTTGCCCGGTGATATAACGGCTTGCTTCCGAAGCGAGAAATACGACCGCGCCATCCAGATCATGCGGCTGTCCGGGACGCTTGACAGGGATGCGGTCGCAGAGATATTCGACCCATTCCTGATTCTCGTAGAGGACCTTGTTTTGCTCAGTGCGGAACCAGCCTGGGGCCAGGCAATTAACTGTGATTCCATGCTTGCCCCAATCGTCGGCCAGACTCATGGTCATTTGCCGCACACCGCCGCGGCTAGCGCCATAGGGTGCCAGTCCGGCGTAACCGAAAACGCTGGTTACAGAGCCGATATTTACGATGCGCCCGTAATTCTTGGCAATCATCCGCCGGGCCACGGCCTGAGCTACAAAGAACGACCCGCGCAGATTTGTATCGAGAATGGTATTCCAATCGTCCCAGGTAACATCGAGGGCCGGCTTCCGGATGTTGCATCCGGCATTGTTCACCAGAATATGAAGCTGGCCGTAAGCCGCCTCCGCCTCGGCGACCATTTTCTCGATGCTTTCCTGGTTGCACACATCGAGTTCGAGCGAGACCGCCCGGCGTCCCAGCGCTTTGATCTCGGCCTCGAATGGAGCCAGAGTTTCGCGCTTTCGGCTTGTCAACACTAAATCCGCGCCAGCCTTAGCCAGCGCCATGGCAAAATATTGCCCCAGCCCGCGGCTTGTGCCAGTAACAATGGCAACCTGCCCGGTTAAATCGAAGAGTTTATCGGTCATTGCATCCTCGGGGTCAAGATTACTTTCATCAAATTCGGTTCGTGCGCATGCAGCCGTTCAAACCACCGCACCCCTTCTTCCAGCGAAGCGACAGCGGTGATGAGCGGCTTAACCAGTATCTTTCCGCTTGCGATCAACTCGATTGCCTGGGGATATTCGCCTGCCGACGAACACGATCCTTGCAGCCGTAACTGGCGGGTAACTACTTTCTGCAAAGGAAGTATAACTTCAGGCACGATGTTACCAATCAGAGTAACCGTGCCGCCCTTGCGGGTGCAGTCGATGGCGGCGGATACAGTTTCATTTCTTCCCACTGCTTCCAGGGCTATGTCGACACCGCGGCCGTCGGTTAGCCTCATAACTTCAGCTACCAGGTCCGCGCCGGAGCAATGGAGTGTTTCATCGGCGCCAACCTGGCGGGCCAGTTTCAGCCGCGTCTCGTCGACGTCGGTAATGAAGACACGGGCACAGCCAGCGGCCTTGGCGGCCTGCATGGTCAGCAGGCCAATCATTCCGGCGCCAACGACCAACGCCGTCTCGCCGCCTTTGACCTCAGAAACGCGGACGCCGTGCAGGCCAACGGAGACGGCCTCCAGCATAGCCGCGTCGTCAAACGAGAAAGTTTCCGGCAGCGGATAGAGGATGCGTTGCGGAATTGCGACATACTCGGCAAATGCGCCGTGGCGGCGATAGTCTCCGCAGGAGACGCCGATCACTTGGCGATTGTTGCAGAGATTGATTTCGCCACGCCCACAAAACTCGCACATGCCGCAGTAGACCGTGGAGTCGAATGTGACGCGGTCATCCTCGGCGTACCCACGCACATCGGCACCGATGGCCGCAATTGTTCCGGAGGCCTCGTGGCCCATCACGATGGGCGGAATACGGCGGCCTGACGAGCCGTCATAGCCATGCACGTCACTTCCGCAGATGCCGCAGGCTTCAACGCGCACCAGCACTTCGTCCGGCCCGATGGAGGGCAGAGGAAGATCAGCTATCTCAAGGTGGTTGTATGCAGACAGAAGCAAGGATTTCATAACTTATCTTCCTCTCAACTTAGTAAGTTTGGCGATAGGGCTGAAGCAAGCGAGTTATACGTCGCAAAGGTCGACTGCCGCGCGCAGGCTGGTCATGGGATCGCGCAGCGGAATAAATTCATGAGCCACATAACCTGTGAACCCGGACTCCGCGATGACTCGCATGACACTGTCCCATTGTACCTCCTGGGTGTTGTCGAGTTCGTGCCGTCCGGGCACGCCGCCGGTGTGGAAGTGCCCAATCCACGCGATGTTTTTGCGAATGGTGTCGATGAGGTCGCCCTCCATAATCTGCATGTGGTAGACGTCGTAGAGCAGCTTGACGTTGGGCGAATTTACCTCCTGCATGACGCGCGCGCCCCAGGCGGTGTGGTCCGCCATATAGTCCGGGTGGTTGACCTTGCTGTTGAGTAACTCAAGGCAGATGGTGACTCCATTATTTTCGGCGATCTTTTTTACGCGATTGAGACCAGCCACCGTGTTGCGCGCGCCCTCTTCGTCGGCCATGCCCTTGCGATTGCCCGAAAAAGTAATGACGTTGGGTACGCCGGCCTTGGCCGCGAGGGGAATGTTGGTGCGGAAGGCCGCTTCGATGGCGGCATGATGTTCGGGCCGGTTAAGCGCTTCGGGAATCTCTCCACCACCGGCGTAGCCCATGGTGCAGATGAGTCCGTGGCGGCGGGGAGCGGCATACTCGGCCGGCTCAAGCAGGTCTATGCCGGTGAGGCCCATTTGCGCAGCGGACGCGCATAAATCGTCGAGAGCGATCTTCTGATAGCACCAGCGGCAGACCGACTGCTTGATCCGCTTCTTCCTGGGTGTGACTGCCTCTTGGCTTATGAGTAACCCTGGGAACGATGCCAAGGCGGTTGCGGCAAGTCCGCTTTTCAGTGCAGTGCGGCGGCTGATTTCAAACATACTCATGTTGCTTCTCCGATCCGTTCCCGTTGAACGGGACTGGTTGAGGGTTTCGCCGTCCCACCCTTTCCGCAGGAAAAAGCGGAAAGGATGTGGCACGGAGCTTTTTTGCGGCAGCCGGCGCGGGAGCATCTTTGAGCGTAACTCGATGCCGCCGGATGGGCTGCCAGGAGTGACCGGCGGATAGCCGACTCCTAGAACCTTCCCATACGTACGCGAACCACCACGGGCTTCTGATGGAAGCACAATCCGCGGTCTACCTCATCGCCATTCCACAGCCTGACGGGCTTCCAGACACCGTTCTCATAGCTGCCTTCCTGTGCCGAGAGGATCTGCGAACGCATCCCGGGCAGTTTGCCCTGCACATGAAAATTGACGCTCGAGTCCTGGCCAGTGACCAGAAACTCGTCCGGGCCAAGTTGTGCGACCAGGGCCACGGCGTGGGCGTCCTTGGTACCCGGGGGCTTGACGCCGTCGCGTTGCGGGAAGCCATAGGAAACTGTGGCCTGCCAGGCGCCGAAATCCAGTTCCTGCTGCGACTGTCCCGGCTCCTCCACGCTGGTCTTCAGCTTGCCTTCAAACTCCAGTTGGGCGATTTCGCGGCTCATGGGCTCGATGAGGGCGAAGTTTCTGGCGTGCGCCTTCCAGGGGTCGTCTCCGAGGCTGTTCCATCCTGAATTGTCCACGCCAAAGGGCGAGAATCCGATAGCGCCGTCGCCAATGGCGTAGAAGAAGAACTTTGCGAAGTTGTCGCTGCGCCCGGTCTCAGGGATCCACAGTGGATTGTCGGGGCGATGATAGGTGCGCATCAGTTCGCGGTAGGCGGCGGAGTCGTCGGTGTAGATGTCCGGGCCGATCATGTCGATGGAGGGCGCAAGAGCGCGCCAAAGGCCGACCAGCTTCTGCACCGCGCCGCCGCTGGGGTAGAGAATGCCTGCGATCGCGACCTGGCGCTGCGGCAACTCCTGCGTGAAGTGGCTGGGCCATACATTGATGTAATAGGGAACGGTGAACTCCGCCTTGCCGGCCGCGGCGATCTCGTTGATGTACCTTGCCTGCTGGTAGACCTGGAACATCTCGTCAGCTTCGGAGGCAAAGACCTGGCTCCACGTACCGGGCTGCTCGTGAACCGCGGCCAACAGGTCGGCGGGAACCTGCCCGGCAAACTCGCGGTTTGACTCGGGAGAAAAGTCCCTCACGCTGCCAATGCCGCCGGACTCGTTTTCAACCTGCACCAGCAGAACCGTGTGCTGCTCTCCGTCGATCTGCTTCATGTGCCGCATCAGAGCGGTGAAGGCCGCCTTATCCGCTTCGAGATTGGTGCGAGAGTTGGCGGAGAGAACGTCGGTAGGTTCTCCGTCAGGCCGGATCATGCGGGGGAAGCGCCTGGCGTCGGTCTTGACCCACTCCGGCGCATATTGCATGTTGCCGTTCTTCCAGGTTCCGAACCACAGCAGAACCATGTGCAGATTGTGCGCGCGGGCTCCCTCGACCAGCAGATCCACGTTGCTGAAGTCGAAGTGGCCGGGCTGGGGCTCAATCTGCTCCCAATAGGCGGGCGCGGCCATGGTGTTGGCGTGCAGGGCGGCCATGGCCTGCCATACCTGCGGCAACTCGCTTGGCCAGGCGCTGGAGTTGTGAATCTGTCCGCCGAGAATGAGGAACGGGCGGCCTTCAACGAGCAGCGTGTAGCGGCCGTCTTTTTGTTGCAGTCGCGGGGCTTCGACGGCCAAAGCCAGTGGAAGCGCGGTGAGGGCGAGAAGAGAAGCAGCAAGGAAATTACGTATGCGCATGAAAGAAATACCCACGGGCAAATCTAGTCGTATACCCGGCTTCTTGCAAGCCGCGCCGACCCAGAGGCAGAGTGTTCGAGGGCAAGAATGGACCAGAGAGGCGTCCAGCGATCCGGCATGAACGATGTGCCGACCAAGCTAAAGCGGCTGGTGATTTGGGTGTGTTGAGAAGAGGGGGAGTTTTTGGGTTTAAAAGGTAAAGGCGAGGCCGCCGCGGAAGCCGCGCTGATCCTGGGCGAAGACCAGGAGCGAGCCGTCGCTTAGAAGGTAGGGACGGTACCCCTCGGCAAGCATGTTCTGAACATCCAGCAGCGCCTCAATGCCCATCGAGCCCTCGCGGCCCATGTGGATGGGCTGCCGCAGGTGCATATTGAGGTAAGGCGCAGCTGCGTCCAGCGCATACGGCGCAACCTCTGTGACGGTGTCGTCGGGTTGCCAGCGGTAACTGGCGCGCCAGCGGGTTCCAGTGCCGTCCAGGGTGCCGGACAGTGAAATCGAGTAGGTCTGGGCGCGGCGGGGATGAACGGCTGCAAGGATGTCAGTCAAATCAACCGGCCCCTGCTGGGCGGACATCACCAGCGCGTTGCCGTTGGCGTAGCTCACCCGGACATAATTGCCACCATGCAGACGGCGTTCAATGGTGGCCTGCATTCCGGTGGTCGAGAAATTGGGTCCGGCGGTGCGCAGCAGGTTGCTGCCGCGGTCAAAGAGCGCCTCGGTGACAACAGGTCTGCCGGAATTGCCAGATGCAAAGTGCCCCATGGCTTCAATGGCCGGATTCTGGAAGTTGTCAGAGTATACCTGCACGCTCATGTCAGAGACATCGGTGCGCCGTTCCCAGCCAAATTCCTGGTGCAGGCCGTGATCCAAGGCCAACTTGCCGTTACGCACGGAGAAGACCGGAAGCCAGGTCGAGGGTTGAGACTCATCACTACGCCGTGAACTGGGCTTGAAAGTCGCCATCCGATAGCCGACGGTCGAATTGCCGCCACGCCAGTTGACCGTGGCAAAGGGCAGGGCCGCGGCCACGATATCCGAAGATTGCTCAGCGAGGCGTGCCAGCACTTGCGTGGAGCCCACCTCCGCCTCGAACTCATCGCCCATGCGCATGGTTTCCGATGTGCGGATTGCGGCTTCGCTCATGCCGGGGCCATCAGGGCCATCCACTTCGGGGTGAATAGCAACTGCCGCCACCGATTGCACCGAACCGGCAAATCCCAGATCCTGGCGGAAGCCCAGCATGGATTCCATGCCGGCGTCGGTATTGGGTGCAAAATCCACGCGAGCCAGCAGTTCGCGGCTGTTGGAGGGCGTATCTTCAACCGAGGCTGAGAAGCGCTCTCCGCTCTCGCCAAAAGTACCGTCCTGGCCTGTGGCCATGAGCCGCGCTTTGAGCTTTGGCGCCGCGCCGGAACCGTCCGAGACAACTACCAGGGGGCCGTCTTCCAACCAACGCAATAGTGGGCGATTGGCGGCCGAACGCAGCGTC
Organism: uncultured Acidobacteriaceae bacterium; assembly: GCA_903828675.1. Classification (GTDB taxonomy): domain Bacteria; phylum Acidobacteriota; class Terriglobia; order Terriglobales; family Acidobacteriaceae; genus Telmatobacter. Next base: position 58,525 of record CAIKND010000237.1, on the reverse strand, counting down.
CAGGCCCAGTCATCTTTTTGTACGTTGACGGCGCGCGGCTGGGCAGGAAGCCACTGCATCACCTCGTAAAGGGAGTTGAGCGTGAGGTTCACGACCGTACCGGCCCGCGCGCGGACGTTTTCCCTCAGGGAAGGCAGATAAGATGCGCCCATCGCCTTGAGCGCATAACGGCCGGGGAGCATCGAAGAGATGACAAAACGGCCCTTGCCATTTGTATAGACGCTGGTAATGACGGAGAGGTCAGGGCGAAGCAACTGCACTTCCGCGCCGATCTGCGGCGCACCGGAGGAGTCGCGCACCACTCCAGAGACCGATGTGGGGGCAGCTCCGCATACGGAGACAGCTCCCAGAGCGATCATCATTGCAAATCCGGCGAAATGGGCTCTGCGCTTCATCACTGTTGTATGTGACCTGGCGTCGTCCCTGGCAATATTAGCGCAATTTGAACCCGCGCAGCCTTCCGAATCTCAGGTTCGGATATGAACTGCGCGGGGATATTCCTATTCGACGACAAAAGGTACCGTTTGCGCAATCTCTTGTTTTGAAATTGAGTCGTTTATTTTCACGGTCACCTTATATTTACCTGGCTGGATGCCTGCGAGGTCAAGCGTTTTCTCCACAGTCAACTGATCGCTGTGCGCTCCAAGCTCCTTCGACTCAAGTTGCTTTTCCAGAATAATTGACCCGGAAGCGGTATCGGTAATCTGGTAAGTGACCGTAGCCTGGTTGCTCTTGGTGGCTTCGTCGATACCCAGATTGTAAACCTGCATCCAGAAGCTGAGATCCTGGGTACGCTTGAATTTGACCGGCGTAGTCGAATTGGCGCTCACGCGCGGCCGAATGTAAGTGTTGCCGATGATGAAGTTGCCGCTGCCAATTTCGCGAGAGGAAACCACGTTCATCTGGTCGGCCAGGATCAGCGACGAGGCGCCTAGTTTTTCATCGTGGTAGGTCGGCACGTCAATGCCTCTGCCAAAAATTCCCACGTGATCGGGGTTGTTTACGTCCTTGATGGCGATATCTAGACGGTAGAGGCCGGGCATAAGCGGCAGGGCCTTCCAGTAGACCGACTGACGGTCAAGGGTCTTCTCGAGCAACTCGGCCGGCTGATTCACTTCGACCGTATCCTCAAACGTCTGCACGGTCTTGTGGGTGAGAGTGGTCACCTTGCCAAGGATGTTGACCACGCCCTTGGACACGCCTTCCTTGGTCACGAAGGTGATGTCACGATTTCTGATCTGAATGGTGATGGGGACGGTATCCATGCTCTCCGTCACGCGGATGAAGTCGGTGCGCACGTCGAACGGGAACACCGGCCCGGTGAGGAGTTTGTGCTCGGAAACAAAGGCCTCAAGATCCTTGAACTTGACGGGCGGGGGGGCAAAAAGCTTGGCGCCCAGCTCGATGCGGTCGAAGACTTTGCCCGACTGGTAGTCGCCCATAGGACCGCCGCCTATGTTTTCAAGACCGTTGCCCTTGAAGCGATCAGTCTTGTCCTTGTGGTTCATCTCCTCATAAGTGGTCAAGCCGGCGCCGGGAACGTTGAGCAGCGCGTCCTTCTCGCTTCGATCCAGCGTGTAGTGGTAGTCGCCGCACTGGCAGTTATCCACAAATTCAAGGTCGACGTTCTCTCCGACACCCTCGAGATAGCGGTAGTGCCATGTCTCGAATGGGAAAGTGGTGGTGGAGCCGCCTCCTTCTTCTGGGGTACGGTCGTAGCTTCCGCCCGAGGGGTGGGACTCGATGGAATCGGCAGGACCCCATGCGATATAAATGCGTCCGCGATCGGTCTTCCAGCCGGGCTTGCCGGCGGCAAAGTGCTCGTTGGCGTAAGCGATGCGCCGGTAGTGCTCCTCGCGATACTGATTTTCGGGCGAATCCGGACTCGGGTTGCGCCGCAGCCAGAAGTTTTCGATAAAGGAGTCGCGCTCCTCATCGTTACTGAGGCTGGTGAAAGCGCGGCGCTCCTCGTCGGAGATGATGTAGGGCACTTCCTGGTTGAGCCAGGTTTTGTAAGTCCCCTTCAACTCCTGGCGGAGGGCCTTTTGCGTGACATAGCGTTCTTTATCGGACCGCTGGCGCTTGCGAGGGTCAATTTCCTGATCCTGGCCGGTAGCCGGTGCGGTCTGTGGTTGGCCTTGTGCCTGGGCCGGGGCCGGCTGGGCGGCTGCCTGCTGGAAGAAAAGACCTGTCGCGGGGATAAAAACCAAGCCGCAACCAAGTACGCCGAAAAGTAAATTACGACCGTTGAGCATCATTTGCCTTGAAAACTCCTGCGAACCCTTATTTTACGGGTCCCGGTAGGGCTGGGCAACATTCCTTGCGCAGTCGGATGACGATTGGACGTCCAACCGCCCACAAGGTAACCGAAAATGCAGCTGGAAGCAGGTAGAATTGCCGATAGGACGGACTTGGCGAAACCCAGGGAGCCAATCGGCCGTCCAATTAATAACCGCCCTGTTTCTGGGGATTTGTCCGGGACGTTTTCACTCTGAATGTCCTGTGATCCAGCAGTAAGGGGCCGGTTTGACCGCTCTTGGGAACTGTACGCGGGGAGATTGCGTACACTGAACTGAGAGGGATTTGGAGCACGCACAGTACATGAAGAAAATTTTGCTAATTGTTCTCGCCGTACTGGTCGCCGGAGGGCTGGTTGCCTTCATGGTTATCAAACAGCAGTCAGGCTACACCAAGGTTCTGACCGCGAAGATCGTGCGCCAAGACCTGGCAACGGTCGTCAGCGGCACCGGACAGATCAAGCCCAAGACCTATGTCAACGTGGGCGCCACCTCGTTTGGCCGCATCACCCACTTCTTTGTGAAGGAAGGTGATCTGGTGAAGAAGGGCCAGACCGTAGCCACAATTGAAAGTGTGCAGCAGGAAGCGACCGTCGCAGGCCAGGAATCCGCTATCGCCGCGGCCAAGACCGATATTTCCTCCTATCTGGCAGCGGAGAAGACCGCCGAAGCCAACCTGGAGCACGCCAAAGCCGACCTTGAACAAAAGAAGCTGGATTGGGAGCGCGCACAGAGCCTCTTCCAGGCAGGCATCGTAGCCAAAGCGGAATTCGATGCGAAGAAGGCCGCCTACGACACCGACATGGCTTCAGTTTCGCAGGCCATGGCGCAGCTGAACCAGGCCAAGGCGCAGACCGAGTCGCAACGGGGACACCTGCAGACCGCGGTGGCTACCCTGCGCGCCAACCGCGACCTGCTGAACAAGACCATCGCCACCGCGCCCTTTGACGGCATTGTCACCAATATGCCGCTGCGCGAAGGTGAAACGGTGGTTGTCGGCATCCAGAACGCAGAGGGCTCCACGCTGATGACGCTTGCCGACATGAGTGTGGTCACCGCCGAGGTCAAGGTGGATGAGACCGACATCGTCAACATCCAGATTGGCCAGCCGGCTGAAATCTCCGTCGATGCCCTGCCGGGCAAGACTTTCAAGGGACATGTAACCCTGGTCGGCGATCAGGCGCTGCTACGCTCCACGGGCATCGCCACTTCGCAGTCGACAACCGGCACTGAAGAGGCCAAGGACTTCAAGGTTGTGGTCACTCTCGACACGACCTCGAACGATCTTCGCCCAGGACTTTCCAGCACCGCCAAAATCACCACCGCCCACAAGCCGAATGTGCTCTCGCTGCCTATTCAGGCCCTGACCATGCACGACCCGGCAACGGACAACGTGAAGGGCAAGGGCGATGTGCAGGCGGCATCGCAGTCTCCGGCGGCCAAGCCGAACCTGATCCAGGGCGTCTTCGTCGTCGACCCCGACTCCAAAGGCAGGTTGCGGTCCAAGTTTGTTCCGGTCACCACCGGCATCACAGGCGCGACGGATATAGAGGTGCTTTCCGGCCTCAACGAGGGCGCGGAAATCGTAACCGGCCCCTACAAAATTCTGCGTGCGCTCAAAGGCGGGTCGCTGCTCAAGCGCGACACCGTCAAGATCGTGCTCCCATCGGGCGGATCCTCTTAACTGCAGGGTCCGATCCAGACGCAGAGACAAACCTCCACACAAAGGATGAGATTCGGATGGCAATGATGGGGACTATCACCGAAGACCTGGCGCAACCCGTGGCTCCACCATCGAGCGACGTCATTGTCGTTGAGGACCTGTGGCGGACGTACGACATGGGCTCTGAGCAGCAGGTGCAGGCCCTGCGCGGCGTCAACCTGCGCATCAAGCACAATGAATACGTCGCGATCATGGGCCCCTCAGGCTCCGGCAAGTCAACGCTGATGAATCTGATCGGCTGCCTGGATACGCCATCCAAAGGTCGCTATTGGCTCAACGGCCAGCTCGTCAGCGAGCTGGACGACGACCAGTTGGCGCGCATCCGCAACAAGGAAATTGGATTCGTCTTTCAGACGTTCAACCTGCTGGCCCGGGCCACTTCATTGCATAACGTCGAGCTGCCGCTTATTTACAATGGCACCCCCGCCGCCGCGCGGCTGGCACGCGCCAAGGAAGCCCTGACCGATGTGGGCCTCGAGTCGCGCATGTATCACAAGCCGAACGAACTCTCCGGCGGACAGCGTCAGCGCGTAGCCGTCGCCCGCGCTCTGGTCAACCACCCATCCATCATCCTGGCCGACGAGCCTACCGGCAATCTCGACTCGAAGACCGGCACCGAGATCATGGCGCTGTTCGACACACTTCATGCGGGCGGCAACACCATCGTTCTGGTGACGCACGAGCCCGACATCGCCGAATACGCGCATCGAGTGGTTCATATCCGCGACGGTCAGATTTTCTCTGACGAGCCATCGAAGCGCTTCCGCTAGAGCGCCGTTCGTTTTTTCGATTGGTTGAAGAGGCGAGGCCTGGGCCGCGCCTCTTTTTTCAGCCGAGCATCAGCCAAACTGGGCCATGTCCATTCCCAGTTTGTAGGTCTCGCCGTGTGCGAGCAGGTCTTCCCAGGTGACCTCGCGGCGGGTATAGCCGGCCATGCGTCCCAGCATGCAGCTCAGCGCCGTCTCGACGCCCGCAGCGATTTGATTGTGGACAGGCCCGTTCACGATGCTGTCGATGAACGTGCGCTCCTTGTCCCGGTCCGCGAAGGCGAGATTGTCTTCAAAGCTGCCGTTGGCGGCAAACTTCCCGGTGGCCTCAGGCTGAGCTGCAGAATCCTGCCATGCCCACTTTTGTGCTCCGACAATGCCCACCGGCCCTGCATACGGAACCGTCGCCGCACCCTCGGCGCCAAACAGCCTGAGCCCGGCCTCGAACAGATCGTACTCGCCAAATTGCTTGGAAGCGAACGAGACGCGCACGTCGCCGGGATAGGTGAAGTGAACCTGGTAGTTGTCCCAGCAGTCGCCGGCGTGGGTAAGGATGTTGCGCCCTCCGGTGGCGGTTGCCTTGAGCGGCCGCGCACCCAGCATCCAGTTGCACAGGTCGATGATGTGGATGTTCTGCTCGACGAGGATGTCTCCAGAGAGCACGCGGTCCCAGAGCCAATTGCGCAATCGGTACTCGTCCGGCCCAGCACCCGGGAAGACTTTCTCCTTCGACGCCGGCGCATAGTAGTAGGCGCTGATGGACGCGATTTTACCGAGTGCTCCGCCTTTGATTTTCTCGGCGATGGCGGCGATGGGCGGCGCGTTCCTGCATTGGAAACCCACGTCGACACTCTGCGTCGGCTTTACGAGCTTGGCAATCTCCAGCGCCTTGCGCGCCTGAGCCACGTCGATGCCCACAGGCTTTTCGCAATACACATGCTTGCCCGCGGCCACGGCGGCCTCAAGGTGCTGCACGTGGAAGAAGGGCGGCGTGGAAATCTGAATCAGGTCAACGCCCGCCGACCCGGCAAGCTGCTGGTATGCGTGCGGCCCATGGAACAGCATTTTGCTGTCGATTGCCGCGCGGCCCAGGCTCGCATTCAGCGCGTCGAAGTGCGCATGGCCGGCTTCAAGTTGATTGGGAAACAAATCTCCGAGCGCCACCACTTGCGCCGTCGTGTTTTGCGAGAACGACGTGGAAACGTGCGTGCCGCGCCCTCCGCACCCCAACAGCGCCAACCGTACAGCCGAGTTTGCCTGGTAGCCAAAGGCCGCCCTAGGTTTCAGAAAAAGGAATCCGGAAGCGACTCCGGCTGTGGTCTGAATGAAGTCCCTGCGGTTCATCGTGGCACCTCTCCTGGTGACTCTTCTTTATGTCGATAGTTCAAAGATCATGTGCGCAGGCTCTCAGGCGAGAACTTCGCGCAGAATGCCCTCAAGGTAGACCTTCTCCGTGCGCACATCTTCAATCTGCTGCGGGCCCGAGGTCTCGCGCTCGATGGTCACCGCGCCCTTGTAGCCGAGGTCGTGCAACTTGGAGAACACCTTCTTGAAGTCAACCAGGCCAGTGCCAATCAGCACCTCTTTGCCCAGTTCGCTCGGATCTGTCGGCCACCAGCCGTCCTTGGCATGAACGCTGCGAATATGCGGTCCCAGGATGTCGACCGCATCCACAGGATTGGCCTTTCCGTAGAGAATCAGGTTTGCGGTATCGAGGCCTACGGCGAGGTTCGGCATGGCCACGTCGCGAATCATGCGTGACATCGCGGTGGGCGTCTCCTGGCCGGTCTCCATAAGGAAGTACTGCCCATTCGCGTGGCAGTGCTGCGCGACCCCGCGAATGGCCTCTACGACCCCTGGATAGAGTGGATCGGCCGGATCTTCGGGAATGAATCCGCAGTGCGTCTGCACCTGCGGGGTGCCCAGCAGTTTGGCAAAGTCGGACGCTTGCTTGAGCGCATCCATGCGCGCCGCACGCGTCTCTGGAGGAACCAGACCGATGGTCGATGGACCTTTGAGGAAGTTCCACACCAGCGGTCCAGGCCCCACCACCTCTACACAGGTCGCGGTCAGTTCGTTCTTCGCAAGCAGATCGCGCATCTGTGTCGCCAATTCAGAGGTAAAGTGCCCCAGGTAGGCGTCCAGCGACAGAAAGCAGGTGGTAAAGCCCAGGTCGTGTACGCGCTTGAGCCTCTCCTCGGGACCACCGAAGGGGGCGATCATCAGGCCCAGCGCCATGGGTTTCAGCGGCGCGATTGGCGCCTCAGCGAATGCTGCATCCGAGGGCAGCCCCGAACAAAGAACGGCCGCCGACGCGGCCCCCAGAAACTCTCTGCGATCCATAAGATAGCCTCGCCAGCATTGTCCAATTCAGCACCGGTACTTGGCAACCTGCACACGTTTATCAATGTATTCGATGGACTACGCCTGATCCATTCCTGTCAAAAAAAGTAGCGAATTTGTTCGGAAAATTCATCAAATGCGGCTTGACTTTGTGGAAAAAGAGGCTCACGATCAACCCAGAAAGTTCAGAAATAGATGCATGCGGTCAGCGTGGCCGCCAATGCACCCGCTGGATTCAGCTGCTCATTATTTCCCTGTTTAGATCTGCATTAGGATGCTCCCCAAGAGCCGCATCAGCGGCGAGTTCCCCTCGTGGCACGGAGCGTCCTCACTCGATTGTGCTCGTCAGTCATTCACCCGCCGGCAGCTCGTTCGCCCGCGAATCGCTCATTAACCGTTCGGTTGGTGGGTTGCACATTGGAAAACCTTGCTGCGATTGCATGATGCTTGGGGGCGGCTCGCCTTGGCCAAACTCCCTACGAATGCTTTCCCCGGTTTCCATCAGACGTCGAATTGAGCAGAGGTGAGCTATGGTGGTCAAAACTCAATACCAGGGACACCGGATTTCTGGCTTGTACGTTGGCGCCGAGAACGTCCGGCGCTATTTTTCAAAACACGTAGCCGTCATTGAATTGCAACTCGATCACCTGCAGATCCAGTGTGGATTGACGCCCCATTTTTGGCAGGACCAGCCGGAGATCCACGATCCCAGGCTCTGCGATTGGCTGGAGGCGAAATATCAGCACAAGGAGACGGGGAAAACACCGGTCCCGTTGACACTGATTCCGTCCGGGAAGAACTCCTTCAAGCTCGGGTCCATCTCCGTGAGCGGGCATTCGAGGACCAGGCAAACGGCCGCTTCCTCAGCCTTGGTTCAACCCGCATAGCCGCTGCGCTTTCATCTGTAAAACCTGCAGTGGGAGTGTTTTGTCCAGCAACCAATCCAATGAATTAGAGGAGGTTTCCATGAAGGGAATTGTCGATACGAGGAGATCTTCGGGGAGCCGAGCCGTCGAAGCGCTTAGGACAATCATCGATCAGGTGTCCGCATTCAAACTTAGAGAAATCCAGCTTGAACCAACGGGCCCTCATGGCGAAATTGACATCCTTGCGTGCATCGATGTGTTTGGCCGCAGTCATACCCTGGCATGCAAGATAACTGCCTACGAACAGCCCCATCAGCTACACACGGCGTTGTACGATTTGCGCGTAGCCGCTGCCCGGTTCGGCCGAAATGCCGCACCGGTTCTCATTGCGCCTCATCTTCCCCACGAGGCACGGAAGCTTTGCAGGGAAAATGAGGTCGGTTTTCTCGATTTGGAGGGCAATGCGCACCTGGTTTCAGGCGAGGTTTTCATCGCGATAACTTCGGTGCCGCATTTCGAACCACAGCAAACGGCAGCCTCTGCGGGCTGTGCACCGGAAAACTATTCGGTCGCGGCGGCCTGAGCCCGGGCCGCTCGCCATTCGGCGAAAAACACAACGGGCGGCTGAAGCAACCTCGCTTCCGCCGCCCGTTTTCTCTGCTCGTTTGCCTTGGCTCAGATCTCCAGAATCACCGGCATGATCATGGGCCGCCGGCCTGTGGTTTTCTGCACCAGCCGCTTGAGTTCTACGCGCACTTTATCCTTCACCATGCCGTAGTCGGTCTTTTCCTCGGCGCTCAGTCCGTCCAGCGTCTTCATGACCAACTCGCGCGCCTCATCTGTGATATCCGCGCCGCCAAAGCCGCGCATCAACACCTCCGGCGCCTGCTGCACCTTGCCGGTACGCTTGTTGATGGCCAGCACCGCCAGAACGATACCGTCTTCAGACAGGATCTTGCGGTCGCGGATCACCAACTCCTCAACCACGTCGATGGACGAACCGGAGTCGATCAGAATCCGCCCCGCCGTTACCTTGTCTTTCTTGCGCGCGTCGTTTTTATCCAGTTCCAGCACGTCGCCGTCTTCAATCACGATCGCGTGCTCCACGGCACCGGTCTCCATGGCCACCTTGGCATGCTTGCGAAGGTAGCGATAGTCGCCGTGCACGGGGATGAAGTATTTCGGCCGCACTAGGTTGATGAGCAACCGCAACTCTTCCTGGCTGCCGTGCCCGCTGACGTGAATCAACCCGTTCGAACCATCGTCGTAGATGACGTTGGCATCGCGCCGACTCAGGTGATCGATTACCCGGAAGATGGCTTTTTCATTGCCGGGAATAACGCGCGAACTGAGCACAACGGTGTCGCCCGGATCGATCTTGGCGTGCTTGTGATTGTCCACCGCGGCCCGGCTCAGCGCGCTCATCGGCTCGCCCTGCGTGCCGCTGATCAGCACCATCAACTGCTCCGGCGAATAGTCGCGCATCTGTCCGGGCTGAATCACCAAACCTTGCGGTATGTCGATATAGCCCAGGTCCTGCGCAATCTCACTGCTCTCCATCATCGACCGGCCCACGATGGCCACCTTGCGCCCGTGCTTGCGCGCAAGTTCCATCGCAATCCGGATGCGGTAGATCGACGACGAGAAGCAGCTGAAGAAGAGCTTCTTCTTGGTCTGCGAAAAAACCTCGTCCAGACGTGGAATAACGGAACGCTCGCTGGGCGTATAGCCGGGCCGCTCCACGTTGGTTGAGTCCTGCAGAAGCGCCAGCACGCCGCGCTTGCCGTATTCGGCGAAGGTGTGCAGGTCAAAAGGCTTGTCGTCCAGCGGCGCCAGATCTACCTTGAAGTCGCCGGTGTGAATCACCACGCCCACCGGGGTGTCGATGGCCAAGGCCACGCAATCCACCAGCGAGTGAGTAACCCGGATCGGCTCAATGGTGAACGGGCCCACGGTGAACTTCTGCTTGGGCGCAATTTCAATCAGTTCGGTCTCGTCGAGTAACTGATTCTCTTCAAGGTTTCCTTCGACGTAGGCCAGGGTAAACTCTGTGCCATACACCGGAACCTTGAGTTCGCTCAGCAGCCACGGCAGCCCGCCAATGTGGTCCTGATGGCCGTGCGTGAGAATAATGGCCCGGACATGCTGCTTGTTCTCAACAAGGTAGGTGATATCGGGTACAACGATATCCACGCCCAACAACTCCGACTCCGGGAACATCAAACCGGCGTCGATCACGATAATGTCGTCTTCCCAGCGCAACGCAAGGCAGTTCATGCCGAACTCGCCCAGACCGCCGAGGGGGATAATTTTCAGTTTTTTAGTTTGCATCTGTCATCTTTGATGCTACCACTTATGGCTCTTAGGGATTTATTCCGCCCGCAATACGTATCAAGCCCCCTTCACTGAGGCGAAATAAGTGAGATTCCGGGTTCCATTCTCTGGGCCTCGGGCCTGCTACTCCGCTACACCGTCGTTGATCTGGGCGCAATCCATTCGCAACGTCCGGTTGTCGTTGAAGACCAGACCATTGAAGCGCACCACAAGACCGGGCACCACCGCGGGAGCTTACACCATTACGGTAACCGGCACTTCAGGATTGACCACGGCGAGCGGCACGGCAAATCCTACCGTGCTTTGACGCCCACTTGGTAGACGGCTCGCTTGCCTGACATGTCGGACGTGAACCAGATGGAATCTGCAGCCTGGTTGAAGACCGGATGCGGATGGCTGTCCTGCGAGTCCCAACTGGAACCATTCAGGACGAGAGGAAACCACTGAATGATTCTTTGATTCCAGTCCACACGGAGCAGGCTGATCCATGCGCCGCTGCCTTTTGCAGGGTCGCTCGGGGTCTCGTAGCAACAGTCGGTAACCAGTTCTCCCGGCTCTCCGACCGTGAAATGACCATAGCGCTTCCAACCCCTGGGCAGCTCAATTTCAGAGAGTTGCGAGCCGTCCGGCCGAACCCGTCCCAGATAGGCAGCACCGTTCTTGTAAGTGCCGTGATAGATAATGGCCTGCCCGTCTCTTTCCCACATTTCATGGACAGTATTGTCAAAACGGCTGCGGCCTTCGCCTTCGGTTCGCAGAGTTATGTGCTTGTGTCCGTCCCATAGCCTCATCCGCCGGATGCCGCTTTCAAAACTCCATTCGTTGTTATAGAGGATCAGGTTACGATCGACGGGTGAAAACTGCACGTGTGTAATCCAGGCTTTTGGCACCTGCTCAACGTGGATCAGCTTCCCAGTCGCCGTGTCGTAGATTCTGAGGTACGAGGAAAGGCCCTCCTCGCGGACCCGTTGATCGATGTCCCACTCCGGCTTTCCCTGCAGCTTCTTGTCGCCGTCGAGAGCGCGAGCATCGGTGGTTGGCACGCACAGGCGGGAGCCATCGGCCGAAACGTGCGTATAGGCCGTCATCTGGTCGGGGGGCAACTCGGCAAGCAGTCTTTGTCTGCCTTCCAGTGTCACGGCACGAATCTGACGGCCTTGAATGTAATAGGCCGTTCCGCTTTTGAGATCGAGGCTTACGCTGCCCTTGCCAAATCCCCGATAGGGGTTTCCATCGAAGTAGACGTAAGCCTTAAGCACTCCATCGGTATTTGTAGTTAGCTGACGCTCCTTCCCACTTACAAGATCGCGTGTAAATAGATTCGGATTCCCAGTACGGTCACTTATAAAGACCAGATGGCGTCCATCCGCGGTGAGACTTGGAGAGGTGAAATAGAGTAACTGATTGTTACCGGCATCTCCGGCCGTAATCATATTTGACGGGCCTTGCTGCGACGTATTTACTACTACATGTTCAGTTGTTTGTGCTCTCGCGGGCAGCAACGTCAGCGGCGCCAACGCCAGGCAGAAAAGTGGCGACAATTTCATGCATGTCTCCTATTGCTCCGCTAACTATAGACTGCGGGGGCATCGCTGGTCCCGATTCTGAGGTCACGAATTGTGCCTAACCGGCGTTCTCAGTTTTATTGACAGCCCCATGCCCCGGTGTTTCAATGAGCACCATGTTTGCATACAGAACACACTGCCCCTCTGTCCTGCTTGCCGTTGCCTTGTTGCTGCCCATCTTTACTATCGCCGCATACGGCCAGCCAGCCGCCAACGCCGACCTTGCCGCCGGCATTAACGAAATCGATATCGCTCCCGTCTGGTCCGGCCAGCCTGTCGGATTCGCGCTGCTCACACACGGCGACCAGCAGTACATTGCCTACTACGCCGCCGACCGTAAGCTCACCGTCTTGCAGCGCACCCTGGGCCACAAGGAAGGTCGCACCACTATCCTGCCCACCACGCTGGGGTGGGACAGCCACAATTACGTCACGATGGCCTTTGACCGCGACGGCTACCTGCATCTCTCCGGGAACATGCACGCCATCCCGCTCATCTACTTCCGCAGCACCAAGCCGGGGGATGCCTCCACGCTTGAGCGCGTTCCCTCAATGACCGCCAACAACGAGAAGAGTGTTACCTATCCGGTCTTTTCATATAGTCCTGAGGGCGACCTGCTCTTTGAGTATCGAAGCGGCAGCAGCGGCTCCGGAGACACTTTCCGTAACCGCTACGACGAGCGCACCAAAACCTGGAAGCCGCTAACCGCTGAGCCGCTCTTCCATGGTGGCACGGCGCGCAACGCCTATCCTATACGCCTGGTGCTTGGACCGGACAAATGGTACCACCAGGTATGGGTGTGGCGTGAATCTCCATGGGCCGAAACCAATCATGACATGAGCTATGTGCGGAGCCGGGACCTGGTGCATTGGGAAACTGCCGGGGGTACCCCTGTTCAGCTTCCCCTGAAGCTTGAGACACCGGGCATCGTTGTCGATGACGCGCCTATTCGCGGAGGGATCATCAACGGCAGTCAATCGGTCGGCTTCGATCTCGAAGGCAAGCTGGTTATCTCTTATATCAAGTACGACGCGGAAGGAAAGACCCAGCTCTACTTTGCCCGCTGGCAACAGAACGGGTGGAAGAGCCTGCAGGCGAGCCATTGGAACTACCGCTGGGACTTTCACGGGGGCGGCAGCATTCCCATGGAGGTGATGCCGGGGCCACTGCAGGCCTCCGGTGGCCACCTGTCCGTTGCTGTCCATCATGTCGTTTATGGAGACGTGGTGTGGCAGGTCAATCCGAAGACGATGGAGCTGGTTGGCGATCCCACACCACAGGCGGTGGCGGAAAAGGACACCGCAGCTGACCAGTATGCGCCGCCCGCAGGCAGCCATCTTGCCGCACGCTTTACCAGCGACGTCGCCGGCCATGATGCCAGCGGCGCCACTTACCGCCTGACCTGGAATACGCTCGACGCCAACCGCGACCGCCCCCGCCCTGAGGGAGCTCCGGCGCCGTCCATGCTTCGCCTGCTTATTTCGAAATAGATCCGCACCTCAGGACAAAAAAGCCCCGGCCAATCTTCCGGCCGGGGCTTGCTGTTTACCTGGTTAGTGGTCTTGCCTAGAACTGCAAGCGCAGGGTGAGCTGAATCTGACGAGCAGACCAGTAGGAACTGGCGCCAACGGCGCCTGGCGCATACAGGATTTCGCCCGTCGTGCCGTTCGGGTTCTGATAGCCCTGAATATTCAACGCGTTGAACGCGTCCACGTTGAAGCGCAGGTATGTGCTCTCGGTGATCGGGAAGACCTTGAACACAGACAGGTCAACGTTGTAGTTGATCGGTCCGTTCAGGATCGTTTGCGAGTAGGGGTTGGAGCCCAGCGGACCGGGCGAATAGCCTTGGCCAGTCTGCACGGTGCCATTGGCCAGGACGACGTTCACGTTGTTGTTGGTCGCGGTGCCTGTGAAGGTAATCGGCGACAGGTATGCCGGGCTCGCCGCGCTGCCAACCGTATAGCCCGAAGGCAGGCCGGTGATCTTGCCCATGGCGCTGGCAGTCGGAGCGAAGTAACCATTAAACCAAAGCTTTGACTTCTGGCAGATGCTCTGGCAGTCAGTAAGCGTGACGCTGTTTTTGTAGTACTTGATGGGGTTGGTAGCGCCCCAGTTGCCGTTGGCAACGGCGAAGTCCTGAGAGACAACCTGCCCGGCGCCTGCAATCTGCCAGCCGCCCACCGCTTCATTTTGCCAGCGGTTTACATTGCCCAGGAACCGCTTGCCACGGCCAAAGGGCAAATCGACAACACCGTTGAAGGTGATGTGCTGCTTCGGGATCGCCGTGTCCACCTTGTACTGCTGGAACCGGAGGAGCTGATGGTATTCCTGCCAGGGCAGCGTGCCCACAGGCGGTGCGGGAGGCAGTGCCGGTGCAATCACCGAGCTGGCGCCAGCGATGCCCGTCGTATTGAACGAGCCCAGTGATCCGAGCACGCCCATGTAGTTGGCGCGAGGATATTCTGTACCGTCGCGGAAGTAGTTGCCACCCAGGCGAAGTGGCTTGGACCAGACGTAGTTGACTTGCCAGGCGATTCCGCGGTGATACAGGCGCTGATAGGTCGCCTGCAATGCGTTGTCGTTTGACCAGCCGTTCTTGTTGTCCCAGGTGATGCCGCCCCAGGTCCTCTGGTCATAGGGACCGGTGGCGGTGGCAGCGTATGTATTCTGCTGGGAGGTTCCGATAACCGCAGCGCCACCAGTGGGCGGCACGATGCCGTAAGCAGTCTCCCAAACAAAGTTGGAGGGGTGGTTGTTGACGTAGTAGTAGTGGTCGAGGTTGGTGCCGTGGCTCCACAGCCAGGTGATGCGGAACGCCGAGTTGCCCTTCAATGGTTGCTCGATCGTGAAGTTCATCTGGGTCACGAAGTCCGGCGGCATGTCTTTCGAGTTGGCCCACAGACCCACGCCCGGTGTGATGGCGTTGGTGCTGGTGCTATTGACGATGGTGTTGCCCGTGTTGACGCCCATGATCGGCGTGAACGGGCTTGAAATCGTCCAGGCGCCGCTGCCCTGCGGCAGGCGCAGCAGTTCGTTGGGATTACTGTCATACGACTGAGCCGCGTTGGTGAACGACTGGCTGTAGCCCGCCACCAAGGGGTTATTGCCCATGGGGTTCTTGACGAAGCTGCGGGTCGGCATCGGGTAAATGTAGCGGCCGTAAGCGCCGCGGATGACCGTGCCATGCTTGCCGCCAAAAGGCTGATAGGCAAGGCCTACGCGCGGGCTGAAGCTCAACGGGTAGTTGCGCATCAGAGTGGATGGCCAGCCAGCCTGCTGGGCAGTTTCATACACCGCACCGTTGTTCCGCATATTGGTGATGATGGCCTGGGTTGTATAGCCCTTGGCAATCAGTTCCGCAGGAGTCGAGCCCAGAACGACGGCATCGTTCTTCAAATCGAAGCTGTTATACAAGCCGTCCTTGACCCACACGGACGGGTGGTCTTCCCAGCGAACACCCAGGTTGACCGTCAGGTTGCGGTTCACATGGATGTTGTCCTGGAAGTAGGCGTCGAACTCCATGTCATGGAAGTGCTCGTAAGGAGGCTCCTGCGTGACGGAGTAGTAAGAAGCTGCGCCCAGGAACGCGTCCGCATCATTGGCGCCGGTGTTGGCTACGCCGGTGTAGCTGGTGCCTGAACCAGGGTTCTCAAGCGAAGTTGCCTGGCCGTTGAACTGGATCTGGTCGGCAGACCAGTCCGGCAACTGGCCGAAGCGCTCGTGGCGATAGCGGCCGCCGAACATGAGCTGGTGCTTGCCAATGGTCTTGGTGAAGTTCTGGTCGAGGTTGTCTACGATCTGGCTCAGACCGTAGATGAACATCGTGCCGCCGTAGCCCCATCCGCCGTTCAGCAACTGGCCGGAACCAAAGGCCGGGAAGCCGCCTTCACCGAAGTTGTTGGGCGTGCCCAGCATCTGCTCGAAGTTCGCCTTGGGCGTGCCGCCGGCATAGTTATGCTGGCCCAGCGCCTGCTGGCTGATGATGGTTTCAGAGAAGAACGTGGGCGAAAAGACGTGCGTAAAACCAATCGCCTCGGCAAACGACGCAGAGGGGTTATAAGCGATACCGGTGGCCCAGTTCGGGAAACCGTCGGCCGCGATGGTGGCGTTATAGTTTCCGCCCGCCGCGTTGTAGTTCCTCAGCGAGACGCTGGAGAGGATGTTGCTGGTGTAGCGCAGATAGGCTCGGTTGGCCTCATTGAACATGTGGTCCAGGCGGAAGGTATGGGTCGGAACCACGTTGAAAGTCGGGTTGGCAACCGACAGGTTGCTTCCGATCACCATGGGGTTGTTGCTGTTGCCCGGCGCCGGGGTGATGTCGAAGATCTTCTTCATCGTCGGCGACAGGCGGCCCATCGGGATCTGGTTGTTGCCGGCGCTGCCCAGGGTGCCGTTACCGAACGGTGTACGGCAGTAGGCATTGGCCGCGCCGCTGCCGTTGCAGTTAGCGTCGTTGCGCGTCGTCGCCGGATCATAGAGTTGCTGATAGACGCCCGAGCTGTTGGTGTACCAGCTGAAGTCGCCGTTGCGCTCCGCAGTTGGAGCTACGGCCACCAATTGAGCCTGCGGGCTGGCATATGAATACCGCTCGTAGGCATAGAACCAGAAGGTCCTGTCCTTGCCGTGGTAGATCTTGGGAATAATGATCGGGCCGCCGGCTGATGCGCCAAATTCGTTACGCACCAGGTGCGGAGCCGCAAAGGTCGAGACGTTCTGGCGAGCCTTGGCGATGCCGATGGCGTTGTTGCGGGCGGTCTCAAAGAATGCGCCGTGGAGCCTGTTGGTGCCCGACTTGGTGGTGATGATGGCCGTACCCGGCTCAGAGTATTGCGCGCCGGTGTTGGTCGTTTCCACGCGAACTTCCTGTACCGCGTCCGGATCCGGAGCCTGCGTCTGCGACAGGTTCATGCCGCCGAACTGACGGTTAGAGATCGGCACGCCGTCAGCTACATACTCCAGTGCTTCGCCCATCAGACCGTTGGCGCGAGCGCCACCTTCGAGACCAGGAGTGGTCATTGAGGCAAGGTTGATCAGAATGCGGCCGTTCATCGGCAACTGGTTGATGCGGTTATTTTCCAGAGTCGAGGCGATGGTGCCATTCTCGGTCGTGGTTAACTGGGCCACGTCGGCGGACACTTCAACCTGCTGAGTCACTTCGCCGGGCGTAAGCGACGGATTGATCACGGCGTGCTGGTCAACCAGCAGTTGCAGAGAGGTCCGGTAGCCCTTCATACCGGGTGCCGCCACGGTGATGCTATACATGCCCGCGAACAAAGCAGGCACTTGGTAAAAGCCTACGGAGTTCGTCTTGGTATCTGTGGCTACGTTGGTTCCCTGGTTGACCACATGGATCGAAGCTCCAGGGATCACGGCTCCAGTTTGGTCAGCTACCGTCCCCTGAATGGAGCCGGCGCCTGACTGTGCCAGAGCACCCGTGCTGCACATCGCGAGCCCTACAAGGGCCACGATGGCGAGCATGGGCACATTCCACTTGCGAAAAGTGCGCGTCATATAACTGGCAAAGCTAATCATTTGTTCTCCTTGACAATTGTGTTGGCTGATCGGGGTGATCGTTACCTAAAAGGCCGCGTTCGGCATTGGAAGCTTCCTTCTGCTTGCAATCAGAACGTTGAACTTCTAGTGCGCTCGAACCAGCTTCGAAGTTCACAAGTACCCCCGGCCCGTGGATTCGCCAGTCTCCCGGCGTTGCTATGGCCTCTTGCAAACGTGGTCCGCAACGCGTTGAGATCGATCACTTGGCTGGCATTTGCCCAAATGCCGCAAGAATTCTTCGGCCTGGCTGTACGCCACCCCATGATGTGATCGATATCATTGAGCCATACAGCACACCCCACTCAATTCACGCCACACGGATTCGTATTGAAGAGTCAAAAGAGAATCACCCTTGGAAGCCTTTTCAGACAAGTGAATTCACAGTGATATTGGATGTGAGGCAAAGACTCATAGCGGCTATGAAATGAGCAGCAATCGACGTGAAGAGTCCCTGCCAAACCCCCTGAAACTGCACACTGCAATACCTGCAGCCCAGAAGACGGCGAGCATTCCCTTCTCAACCCCAACGACCCGGGTGCCACCTCGCTAAGTGTTTTGAAATGAATCGATTTATTTGCACGGCCAGCACTTATCCGAAACCCTGTCGAAGTTTTCAGAGACAAGCAGCGGCCGAACCCGTGGGCGGTGCTATTGGTTTGTCTATCAGGCCGTTCTTAACCGCTAATAAAAGCTCCCATCATGCTAAGAGGGCCCATCCGGAACTCAAATGGGATCGATAACCAGGAATCGACACCTGGCCAGTGACATCGCTGAGCCAAGCGGCGCCAGGAGGCTTACTTATTGAAAATTCAGGCTTCCATTTCAAACCTTTACAGTGGTACGTTGTTAAAACATTGAATCTAATCAGTACGTGAGGTTCGATTACTGTGCACGCTTTGGATAATTTGGATAAGAAAAAGAAGGAATCGCCCGATGCTGAATCTTGCAAGGCTCTTCTGGATCGTATCCTCACCAGTTCACACCTGAGGCGTTCAACCCGTCTCCGGGACCTTCTCGCCTATGTTGGCAACCGCGCCCTCAAGGACGGCCGTACTCTTATCCGTGAACAGGAGATTGGCGTTGAGCTGTTTGGACGCCCAGAGGGCTATGACACCAGTGCGGACACGATCGTTCGCGTCAACGCCACCGAATTGCGCAAGCGTATTGAGCTCTATTTCAACACCGATGGACTGCAGGAACCGATCCTCGCGGAGATTCCTCGCGGCAGCTATATTCCAGTTTTTCGATACCGGTCAGCCGAGACTGCCAAGGAAGGAGAACACCGGGCAGACGCCAGCGCCTTCGTTTCCAGCCCTCCTGAAGCCGCTCCAAAGGCCCCTCGGCCCCCCAGCCGCGACAGATTGAAGTTGGCTACCATCAGCCTTGCGGTTGCTTGCGCCCTGCTCCTGGCCATCTGCATCCACTTGTGGATGCAGAACCGTGCCATGGACCGGTCAATGTATCCGTGGCAGTTCAAACCATCTGTTGCCGCCTTCTGGTCGGGCTTCCTCACGGCCAATACCGGCACTGATTTTGTTATTGGCGACCCCTCTCTCACCCTCTTCCAGGCCATAGGAAAGAAGCAGCTCTCACTTCAGGACTATCTCAACCACAGCTACATCTCCCAGCTTCAGGATCAGAGTCTGAGCCCGGAGACTCGCTTCGCCCTGGGTTTGCTCGCGAATCGCATCCTCGTGAGCCGAGGCGGATTCACCATGGCTCAGCATCTTCTTGCGCTGGACCCCATCAGCGACAAGATCCGTGTCTATTTCGCCCGCAATTACAGTCCCAGCCTCATCAATCAGGACAACGTGATCCTGTTTGGCAGCAGTACTTCAAATCCCTGGTATGAAGTGTTTGACAGCCGTTTGAACTTTGTCAGTAAATCCGACATCGAAGTTCTGGGAAATTCCGAAGTGCCTCATGCGACTGTGGAGAACCGCGCACCCGCAGCCGGAGAGCCGCAGACTTATACGCCTTCCGCTGGGGTGGGCTATTGCACCATCGCCTACCTGCCTAACCCCGCGCATACGGGCAAGGTCCTGCTGCTCGGGGGTACAAACTCTGAAGCTGCTCAAGCCTGCGGGGATTTCCTCCTCTCCGAAGATGAGTTGTCCACTTTCCGGAAGAAGCTGCAGGGGAATGACTTTCCCTATTTTGAACTGGTCCTCAAAACATCGCAGGTGGTTGATACTCCGCTGACAGCCACCCTGGTGGCCTACAGGATTCACCCGGAAATACATTGAGCGTTCGCCCACCGGATTGGCAGAGCCGTAGCCCTCATACTGCGGCCCTGCCACTAGCGAGTTCCTGAATTCCCTGTCTCGCTTTTGACCTTGCCTGCACCTTCAGACTAGAGTGAGGCGAGGAAACCCATGCCCATCATCGATCGCCGTACCTTCCTTGCCTGCTCCGCCGCCATAGCCGCCGCGACTACTATTCCGGCCTCTGCACTGCCCGCATCCGACGCAGTCGCCCGCGAGGCCGGAGTGAAACTCAAGCTCGGCCTCAACGCCTTCTCTTTTGACGCGGCTCTCCGCAGGGGCACAATGACGCTCGCCGACGCCGTCCACTTTTGCGCAAAGAATGGGGTCGATGCCCTCGACGCGACCGGCTATTATTTCCCCGGCTATCCGGCCGTGCCGACAGACGAAACCATATACGCACTCAAGCGCACCGCCTTCGTCAACGGAGTCGCCATCAGCGGCACCGGCGTGCGCAACGACTTTGCCGTTGCAGACGCAGCCGCGCGCGCCAAAGATGTGCAGATGGTAAAGGACTGGGTGGTGGTAGCCAGCAAGCTCGGCGCTCCGGTGCTGCGTGTCTTTTCCGGGGTAAAGCGACCCGACGGCTACACCTTCGATCAGGCGCTGGCGTGGATGGTCGACGACTTCAAGCAGTGCGCGGATTTTGGCCGCCAGCACGGCGTCGTCCTGGCCCTGCAGCAGCACAACGACTTCCTCAAAACAGCTGACGAGACGATCCGTACAATCCAGGCCGTTGACTCTGCATGGTTCGCCTGCATCCTCGATATAGGCAGTCTTCGCTCGGCAGATCCCTACGTTGAAATCGAGAAACTGGTCCCCTACGCGGTCTCCTGGCAGATCAAGGAGTTGGTAGGTCGCAATGGCAAGGAAGAGCCCACCGACCTGGCAAAGATCAAGGCCATCATCGATCGCTCGGGCTACCGCGGGTATGTTCCGTTTGAGGCCCTTGGCGCCGGCGACCCGACACCGCGAATCATCGCATTCCTCGGGAAGATCCGCAGCGCCTTCGGCCTGTAGTGGAGCCTCAAGAGGGTGTTCCGATTTAACGCAGCAGGTCTTCCAGGGTCGTGCTCAGGTTGGTTTTGTCGTCGCGGTACTTCACGATCACAGCGGCATAGAGGCTCAATCCCCACTCCTGCCCCTTGCCTTTGGTAACGGCGCGTGAGCCAGGAACTACCACGGCTTCCGCGGGAATAATCAGGGGGCGACCTTCTGTGGCGCGGAGGATCTCTCCGTTGACCAGGTCGTATACAGGAGTGCCCCGCGTCAGAATGGTTCCCGAAGCCAGCACCGCTCCCTTGCGCACGATGGTTCCCTCGTAGACGCCGCAATTGCCACCCACCAGCACGTCGTCTTCAATCACCACCGGGCTGGCGTTCACCGGCTCCAGAACTCCGCCAATCTGCGCTGCCGCGCTCAGGTGCACACGCTTGCCGATCTGCGCGCAGGAGCCAACCAGGGCGTGCGAGTCCACCATGGTGCCTTCGTCCACGTAGGCACCGGCGTTGATGTACATGGGAGGCATGCAGACTACGCCGCGCGCCACGAAGGCGCCGGCCCGGATCGACGAGCCGCCGGGCACCACGCGCACTCCATCGCCGGCGGTAAAACGCCGCACCGGGTAAGTTTGCTTGTCAACGAACGAAAGTCCGCCGGAGGGCTGCTCTGCCAACGCTCCGATGCGAAAGCCCAGTAGAATTCCCTGCTTCACCCAGGCGTTCACGCTCCAGCCGGTTTCCGATTTTGGGTCTGGCGAGGCGGCGCGCACTTCTCCATTTTCGATGGCCGCGCGGAGCGAAAGAAACGCTGTCATGGCGGAGGCATCGCCGATGGCGGCCGGTCCGGCGGCAAAATGCCCCAAAATGTCTTTCTGAAGTTGGTTGATAGTCATGGCATTTCGAGTCTATCAATTTGGAGGAAGGACCGCTCGCGGCAACGACGAAAGCGGCTGCATCCGGCTCAGGCAGGATTGAAGACGCTGGGGGCCTGGCGGCTCCGTGGCTGGCCGGTCTGAGAGATGGGTCGCAGTCGGAAGCAATTCTTGCCCGCGGGGATCATGGCCAAAGGCATGGGGCGCTTGCCCGGCCTCTCGCTGAAGCTCTTTGACTCCAGCCAGGCGCACAGCCTGGGATCGTAAATCTCGGGCTGCCCCTGCCAGAAATCGGGCTTGAGCCCACACTGAATCTGCAGATGATCCAGTTGCAACTCGATGACCTCGACGTGTTTGGGGAAATAGCGGCGGACGTTGCTCGCGCCCACTTGCAACCCTGTAACGCCGCGCCCCTTGCTATGCGTCTTGACTACCATGCATACCTGCTGTTCAACGCCGGACTCTCCAAGTCTAAGGATGCCGTGAAGGAAGGCTGCCTGCTATCTACCGGAAGCCGCCGTACTGCTTCCCCATTTAAAACTCGCCGGATGCATGAGCCGTTTCGGGAAAGTTGCGAGCCTCTGCTTCCGTAAGACCCTCATGGATTTCTGTCCCGGAATGGAGCACCGCCGGCATCGTCCAACGTTCGAACCATGCCGCGTGAAACCTGGGAAACCAAGGTTCGGGCTCGTATGCGATACTCGGAAAAGCATGTATAAGAGGATCGTACTCAAGCTATCGGGAGAGGCTCTGGCGGGGCATCGCGGCTTCGGTCTTGACGCAGAAAAAGTGTCCGAAATCACCGGCGAACTCGCTGAAATCCACGCTCTTGGCGCGGAAGTCGGCGTTGTGGTGGGAGGAGGCAACTTCTTCCGCGGCGTCGAGGAGCAAGCCAAGGAGATGGACCGGGTAAGCGCCGACAACATGGGCATGCTGTCGACGGTGATCAACGCCATCGCCCTGCAGGACGCACTCGAGCAGCGCGGCGTGCAGTGCCGCGTGATGAGCGCCGTCTTCATGAACCAGATTGCCGAGCCCTATATTCGCCGCCGGGCTGTGCGCCATCTTGAAAAAGGCCGGGTGGTCATCTTCGCCGCCGGTATCGGCAACCCCTTCTTCTCAACCGACACGGCGGCCAGCCTGCGCGCCATGGAGATCAAGGCCGATGTGCTTCTGAAAGGCACCAAGGTCGAGGGCATCTACAACGCCGATCCGGTGCTGGTGAAAGATGCGGTGAAGTACGACCACATTACTTATATGGAGATCCTGCGGCTGGGCCTGAAAGTAATGGACCTTACCGCGGTGAGCCTGTGTAAAGACAACAACCTGCCGATGATCATCTTCAACATGAACCAGCCGGGGAATATCCGGCGCGTGGTGATGGGTGAAAAGGTCGGATCGCTTGTAACGGCGTAAACGCAGGGAACGATAGCCGTGTGGAGTCTGGCTGATGCGGCTTGTACCAGACATGAACCAGGCATGAACCAAGCCTGAACAAGGCAGTTGCCCGGAGGCGTCTGACAACCAGTGGAGACGCGCAAGCCAGCCCGGCTGAATGCACTTACAGGCTTGCGCTGTTTTGCCGCGATCAACATCGTCTTCTTTCATTTCTCCAATCCAAACTGGTTCGGCTGGCTGGCGCCGGTGGTGAACGCCGGTTATGCCTCGGTGAGCTTCTTCATTCTGCTTTCAGGATTCGTGCTGGCCTATAACTATGCCGGACGGGCGCGGAGCGGAGAGTTGGACCGGCTGCGGTTCTGGGAGGCACGGTTCACGCGGCTTTATCCCATCTACCTGCTGAGCCTGCTGTTGAGCTGGCACATGGTGCGTACCGAGTATGGAGCGCATACGCACGCCATGTTCTGGACCGGCATGGTGCTGTCGCCGCTGCTGCTGCAGGGTTGGATTCCCTCGATCGCCACATTTCTGAATACGCCGGCATGGACGATGTCCGCAGAGGCTTTTTATTACGTCCTGTTTCCCTGGCTGGCGAGCTGGAAGCGGCCGGAGCGGGTGCAGCCTCATCTCTGGAAGATGGCCGCGGTCTGGTTTTTGGGCATGGTTCCGGGCGCGCTCTACATTGTGTTCAATCCGGACGGCATCGCGCATCCTGACCGCTGGAGTTGGGGACCGTGGCTACAGGTGCTGAAGTACACGCCGATGCCCCACCTGGCGAGCTTTGTGTTCGGAGTGATGCTGGCCAACCTGGACGAGATGATCGGCCGCACCAGCCGCTTGCGCCTCATCCTAGGAATCTTTGGCTTCGCGGCCACGTTCGGCATTCTTGAATTGGGCGCGCGCGTTCCTTACGCCATTACGCACGATGGGCTGCTGATGCCGCTGTTTGGATGCATCATCCTGGGCTTGGCGGGCAACAACCGGCTGGCGTACACGCTCGGCTGGCGGCCGCTGGTGTTTGTGGGCGAGGCCAGCTACTGCCTCTACCTGCTCCACTTCAACCTGTGGAACCTGATCCACGACACGCATGTGCTGGACCGGCTTGGCCTGACCCGCTTCGATCCATGGATCAGCTACGTGGCTCTGATTGCGCTGGCTGTTGCGGCTCTGCACCTGGTGGAGAAACCTGCCCAGCGCGTGCTGCGCACATGGATGAATGTCTGGAGATGATTGTGCTTGCGGCCAGCGTGTTGCGAAGGCGCCAGGTCATTCAGGGCAAAAATCACTCTATAACTTGTTGATTATAAATATAATAACGCTCGCGTCGAGCGGCTACTCCCATTTGGCCGACTTAGCCCAGACCACGCAGTTCACAGGGAGGGGGGGTGGAGGGGAGGGTGGTAGGGAGGGGGGTGGGCCTCCTGGAGGGGCATCGCGCAGGGAATCTGGATGGCTTTTGTGTTGGCGATTTGTTTCGCTGCGGCTTCTTTGAACTTCATGGTTCCATTGTGCGCCGATGGGTGGTAATTATCTGCAGTGAAAATAGCGGCTAAGTTATTGAAATTAAACAATGTAAAATAATGCCTCATTTTCATCTTTTTCTGGGTGCGGATGCGCCCCATGCTGGACTGCAAATGACCTATATGGATTGATGGACGAGCCACGAAATCGAAACCAGGCCTTGCTTTCGTATGGCTACTCTCTTCGAACAAAAAAAGGCTGACTGGACTATGAGTTGCCAGTCAGCCTTGGTTCGGTCAGCGAAGCCGGGAGGTGCCCGGAGGAGTGGGCGTTCTACCGGTAATCCAGAATGCCTCCCGGCTTCGCTCTAGTCCACAGGCGTGTCGCCCGTGGTATCCAGCGTTGCGCCAGCTGGAATCAGGGTCGTGGAGGCAATCTTTGCATCTTGAGAGCCGACGTAAACGGCAACCCGCGATGAATCGATTCCCTTCTCACCGACGAGGTAAGCTTTGGTGTTGACGGCGCGCTGCGTAGCCAGCTTTTTGCCATCCTTCTCCGTGCCGGCCGCGTTGCCTATGATAGCCAGCTTGGCATCGGAGTTGCGCTGCATATTCAGCGCGATCTCATCGAGGCAGGCTTTTCCTTCGTTGTTTACACGGACCGGGCGGCGAGCATCCCGATCAAAGTGAATGGAGCACAGATCGCCGGTGACAGGCTTGGGCGCAGCCACCGGAATTGCGACCGTGACAAGGGTTGTGCCTGAAGCGGCCTGGTTGATGTCATCGACCACAGTGCAGGTGACGGTGATGGGACCGGCGGGCAGGCCAACGGTGGCAAGATTTGCCGTGGGCGCGCTGCCGTTGATAGAGCCTGAAGTGGCGCTATAGCTGTAAGTCAAAGGACGATTCTGCGGACTCACGCCGAGAGCCGTAATGATGGAAGGATCGCCGGAGATTACGGTGGAAGGACTTGCCGAGCAGCCCACGGTGGGCGGTTCCGGCGCTTTCACCGCATAAGGAGCGGTGCAATCCGCGTTGTCGGCGGCCTTGTCGCCCTGAGAGACGTGGCCCTTGAGCGTGTAGGTCCCGGGCACGGCGGCTTTGGTGTCGATGTTCGCCGATTCAGACGTTCCTGAGACCGTTCCGCCATCTGCGGACCATGTGTAAACAGCCGTTCTGGCCGGATCAAGATTGAGAGCCGTACCGGAGACCGCGATGGGCTCTCCCGCGAATACGGACGATGGGCGCACCGAGCACGAATAGGACAGCGGCGGCAGTGGAGGAATTTCTGGCCCGTGTCTTCCACCGAAGCGGAAGACGATGCCCGAAGAAAGGCGCATGTCGTTCTGGGTCCCGGTTACGCCGGTGGTGTAACTGGTAAACCGCGTCATCAGGTATTCAGCTTGAATGAGACGAAGGGCGAAATGGCGGTGGATTCTGAAGTCGAGCCCGCCTCCCGCCGTCATGGCAAAGCTGTCATCCTTTGGCAGGACTATGCAATTCGTTGTGCAATTTTTGAGCGCAACCTGATTGGCGTGCACGCCTCCAAACAGGGCCTGGACGAATGGCGTGAGCTGCTTATGATTGCGGAACGAAAGGCGCGGGCCGAACAGGTAGCTCAAAACCGCGGTGTTGGAATTGTCCACGTCGACGGTGCCCGTATATGCCCCGGTGAATCGCACTTCGGAGTTGGTGTAAGCGCCAAAGTCCGCAACCAGCCCCAGGTGACGGTTGAAGTTGTAGGCAAGAGAGGTACTGCCGCCATTGAGCCAAACCAGGCGGTTTCCATCGGCATAGGTGGGCACCGCACGCAGATACGAGTAGCCAACGAAGAGCTCAAATTTTGGAACGCCCTTGTTTAAGCCATTCGAATACGGCATGGCTGCCGTGGAGTGCTCCGACACTGGAGCGGAGGGCATGGAACCTGCTGGCTCGACAACGGCCTCCGCATAAATAATGAACGCAGACATCAGGAAAACAGCACATGCCGCCTTGGCAATCATCCCTATACTAAATCTCATTGTCGCCTCCCGAACCGCACATCGCGATCGTCGAAAATCTCTGCGCCGGGTTTACTCGACGCGAATGAACAGATGGCAAACACCGCACCAAGAGAAGGTGCGGAGACCGCCCCGAGAGGCAATCTCCGCAATTGATTACGGTATGTTGATGACGGTATTCACCAGGGTGATGGAGGCGCCCAGGGCCAGCAATCTACCGTTGATTGTGGTTATCGCGGCAACTCCAGGGCTTGAGACGGTGATTCCCGGTTGAGAGATGATGGTTCCCACCATGGTCCCGCCTCCCCCGTAATTGATGACCGCACCAGGAAGTCCGCCGACCTGCCAGAAGACGTTGGCGGCCTTGGCGCCATTGACCAGGATCACGCTTTCCGACGCTGTTGGCGAGCCTACGGTGAGATAGGAGCCCATCTGGAAGACCCAGGTCGCATTCGGATCGCCCCGCGCGTCAAGAGTCAACGGCCCCGCCGTGATGTCATAGAAGCTTGACGAGGTGTAAGTGCCAGGGGCCAGAACTCGATTGCCCAACTCGCGGCTGTCCAGGGTGATGCCCGGAGGGATGTTCTGGAGCGTGGTGTAAGCGGTTTGCGCTTCGAGCGCAGCCTGGGATGCAATGGCGAAAGTGACCGCCGTTCCTTCATTGGGGCAGCCGACGGTTGGTGGCGGCGTAGCGGTATCGATCGCTCCAGTCACCAGCCCGACATTGCTTGTTGTTTCGGTGTAGATGCATTGCGGAATGCCGGCAACCATTACCGTGGTGTCGTGGAACCCGGTGATCTTGGAAGAGGCGCCCGTGGTGGCGATACTTCCGTGAATGACGGTATTGATTCCCTGGTTGGTCATTCCCGCGCCGCCACCAAGCCCGCCAAAAGACGATACCGTTGGCCCCATCACAACCGGGGGCACAATCAGCGCTTCGCCGGTCATGAAGGTCCACGGATTTGGAGCGCCGGTATTTCCCAGCGAGTTTCCGGCCAGGTCCGTCGCCCCATTGGTGATGGTCGCGATATAGCCGGTGTTGATCGCGAAAGGCAGGGTGGGTGTGAATGTGGCGATGAAGTTGATCGCGTCGTAGGAGACCGCTCCAGCCAAGGCGACCCCGCCCGGTCCAGTGAGTTGGAAGGTGGCGGTGGTGATCGTCAGCGGATTCATTGCTTCGGTAAATGTGGCGCTGACTGCCTGATTGAGGGGCACTTCTTCAGCCTCGTTCACAGGGACAGTCGCAACCAACTCTGGCTGGATGGTGTTCAAAGTCGTGCCGGTTGTAAAGGTCCACACGTAGTTGGCTGCCAGTGCATTCCCCAACAGATCCTGGGCCCCGGTGGTGATGGTCGCCGTATAGAGCGTGCTGGGCGCCAGGTTTGAGGTGGGCGTAAAGACAAGCGTGTTGCCGATGGCGGCGTACGCAACCAGGCCGGAGACCGCAGTGGCACCCGGTCCAGTGAGCTTGGAGGTCAATGCGTTGACTGTTGCCGGGTTCATAGCTTCGCTAAACGTAGCGCTGACAACCTGATTGAGTGGCACGTTGATGGCCGCATTCGCCGGTATGGTCATGATCACCGTCGGCTGCACGGGAATCGGGTTGTTGGCGGCGGTGGTGAATGTCCAAACGTAGTTGCTCACCAGCGCGCTGCCGGCCAGATCCATAGCACCGGTGGTGATGGTTGCCGTGTAGTTGGTGCTGGGCAGCAGGCTGGTTGTGGGTGTGAACGTCGCTACCGATCCGGCTGCGACATAAGCAACCGTTCCTGCCACGCTGGCCCCGCTCGTCACCGACAGCGTAAAGGTTGCCGGAGTGATGGTGGCCGCGTTCATTGCTTCACTAAATGTCGCGCTGAGCGCCTGGTTAACAGGCACGCCGACTGCCAGATTCGCGGGCACGGTGGAGATGACTGTTGGCGGTGTGGGAGCTGAGACCGTTCTGAAGGTCCACACGTAATTGCTGACCATTGGAGTGCCGGCCAGACTCTGGGCCCCCGTAGTGATGGTCGCCGTAAACACGGTGTTGAATGCAAGGTTGGCTGCCGGCGTGAAGGTGACCACCGCGCCCGAGCATCCGATGGTTCCAGGAACGCGCGTGGCGCCGGGGCCTGTCAAGATAAAGCCTGCCGCTGGGAACGGAGTGCAGTTCATCGCCTCATTGAATGTGGCGCTGAGCACCTGATTGACCGCGACGCCCGTGGCCGTGTTCACAGGAATCGTGGCTATGACCACAGGCGGCGGAGTCACTGTGGTGAACGCCCAAACATAGTTGGCAGCTAGCGGAGTACCCGCCAGCGAAGTAGCGCCGGTGGTGATGGTGGCTGTATAGAGGGTGCTATTGACCAGAGCGGCGGTCGGCGTAAACGTCGCAACCAGGCCGGAGTAGGTGACGGTCCCGCCAACGGCCACACCGCCGGCCCCTGTCACAGTGAATGTCGTGGCACTGATCGAGGCGGAGTTCATGGTCTCGCTGAAGGTCGCGCTGAGTGTCTGGCTGATGGCCACATTCGTGGCTCCATTCGCCGGTATCGTGGACACAACTGCGGGCGGAGGCGTAATGGTTGTGAACGACCAAACGTAGGGGCCGATCAGCCCGGTACCGCCGGGAGTCTTGGCTCCGGTTGTGATGGTGGCCGTATAGGTGGTTCCGTACAACAGAGCGGCTGCCGGTACAAAGGTCGCGGTCATGCCGGTGTAGGAGACGGTTCCAGCTACGGCGGTCCCCCCCGGCGCCGTCAAAGTGAACGTGCCGGTGGTAATTGAAGCTGCGCTCATCGCTATGCTGAATGTCGCTGTGACCGGCGTATTAATCACCACGCTGGTAGCGCCCTGAGCAGGAGTCGTTGAGACCAGACCTGGGAGACTGATTGTCTCTTGACCGCAGCCGGCAACAAAAACCGCGAGTAGAACCGTCAGAGAGCACACGAAAAGAGTCCTGTAATTGCGCATTTGTACCCCTTCATCCAACTGTGGTGATGTTTTGTCTTAGACTCACCGTCATGCAGGCTCGGTTCCGATTCCGACACCTTATGACACGGTTCGAAGATAGGGCGTATGCAATTGGCGCGTCTGTATTGGAATGCTCAAGGCACGCCGAGCGGGTTGGCGTGAACCATGTTCTCCGGAAGAGCGTGGATTTGCGTCTATGTATCTTCATTCAGGATGGATATGGAGCCAAACCCGCTGTTGGAGATTGCGCGGCATAGGGCCAGGCACATCCCGGCGAAAAATTTTCACCGTGCTGGCAGGAAAGAAAAGGACTAGTGGGAGGGTCAGTCGGACTGGCCTCGTCCACAATCATGCGGCTGCTGCACAGGTGTCAGAAACGAGAACAATGCACCGCTCCTCTGGCAAATGGAAAGGCTGCTCCAGAGAAGCAAAAAGCCCAGCCGCAAGCGGCTGGGCTTTTTGCTGAATCAGTGTAGCTGTTACGGGGTAACCGACTGCAACGAATGGTTGCCGTGAGGAACAATGACCAGCGCGGTTGGATTTGCGCCGGTGGGGTAAGGCGTGGCCTGCGTGGTGACCAGCGTGCCGGTGTCGGGAGTCAGGCGGAAGCCCGAGACCGAGTTGCCCAGAGTGTTGGCTGTGTAGATGAAGCGGCCAAGCGCCGGGTCCACCGCAATCGCAACCGGCTTGGTATCTGTGGCGTAAAGCAGGCTGCTGTTGCTGTTGACGATGGCCGAGGGCGTACCGGTGGGCAAGGCAATTGAGTAGCCAGTGACGGAAGAGTCCAGCGCGTTCGCGATGTAGATGTAAAGGCCGCGCGGGTCTATCACGATTGAAGAAGGCTGGTTGCCGGTCTTGAAGGGTCCATTGACCAGGAAGCTCAACGAGCCATTGGTCTGGATCGCATAGCCGATCATCTGGTTGTTGGCGTAGTCGGTCACATAGATGAATCGGTTGACGGGATCGGCCTGGATACCAGAGGGCTTAACGCCCGCTCTGTAGGGACTTCCGGCAGTTGTGGTCAACACGCCGCTGGCGCCCACGGAGAAGCCAAACACCCAACCCGGATTGGCGTTGCTGGTGGTGGTTCCGCCCGGATTGTAGGCCGATTGGTCAACCACTGAAACGTACACATCGCTGTTGTTGGCCAGAACCGTGAGGGCGGTGGGAACGACCGTGTCGCCGCTGAAACTCGGCAGGACGAGTGACTGCTGCGAAGCCGCATTACCAATGGCGCCCGCAGCGAGTGGATACTCGGTGAGCGTGGCTGACGTGGTTCCCGTGATGACATACAGGAAGGTATTCGCGGTATTGACGGCAACTGCCACTGGGGTTGCGCTGGTGGTAACCGACTCCTTGGCCGTTAGAACGCCGTTGGAAGCGATGGTGAAGTGGACCACAGAGTTATTGCCCCGGTTGGCCACGTAGAGGTTCGCGTAGTCGGAGGTAAGGGCCATGGAAACCGGGCCTACTCCGCCGGAGGAAACTTTCGGTGCTCCAGTGCGTAATGCGCCGGACTCGGAGTCCACCGCGAAGGTCTCGATCTGTCCGGCGCTGGTGGAACCTGTGCCGGCGGAACTGGCTACGAAAACATAATCGATCGTGATGATCTGGCAGGCAGTCAAGAGTGTGGCCACTAGAAGGCCGATCGTAGAGACCAGAAAGAGCTGGCTCAATTTGCTGAACTTCATGCGCTTCCTTCGTCGTGGGCCATTTGGATCAAGCCCCAAGAAAACTCGTTTAGGTTGCCCCGTAGTTATTGTAAAAGCCCGGTACGGGGTATTGCTACTGCACCCGGATGTAGCAGCACTGGCGACTACTTCTTCGCGGTGCCATGTGGAATCGCGGCCACGGCCGTGGGTTGAGCGTTGGACGGGAATGGTGAACCCTGCGTATCAAGCAGCGTGCCCGCGGTTGAACTCAACTGAAAGCCGGAAACGGTATTGCCAAGGAAGTTGGCGGTATAAAGAAAGTGGTTTGTTGAAGGATCGATTCCGATCGCCACCGGCTGCAGGCCCGTGGGATAGCTGCCGATGCGCGTGAGCGCCCCATTGCTGATGGAGTAGGCCGTGATGTTGTCGTCCACGGAATTGGCCACGTAGGCATAGCTATAAGCGGTGTCGACCACGATGGCTGTGGGCGCGTTGCCTGCCGGGAACGGGTTGCCGCTGAGCGGCGTCAAAAGGCCAGAAGCGACCGAGAACCCCAGGACATTGCCACGCGTGAAGTCAGTCACATAGACATATTTGCCGGAAGCGTCGCTGGCGATGGCCGAAGGTTGAACTCCTGCAACGAAGGGAGACCCGCTCAACGGAGCAAGTACTCCGCCCGAGCCAACCGTGAAGCCAAATACATACCCCACGTGAGGCAACGCGGTGGTGTCATACGCCGAGACGTAGACATATCCGCCCGAAGCCAGAACATTGACGGAGGTGGGCACTATTACGTCGGAGGGCTTGCCGGGCACGAGCAGCGGCCAATAGTTGGCGGTCGTGCTGGGATTGATGGCGGGCGTTCCTGGCTTGACGGGGGTTGAACTCGTTGACGCCGTGAGCGGGAAAACCCCGATGGAGCCCGAGCAAGGCGCTGCGGTGGAGCAGGTGGGCAGGGGCTGGTAGGTATCCACGATGAACAGGTTCGATCCGTTTACCGCGATCGCGAGGGGGTAAATTCCCGGCGTATTGAAGGTGTAATACGGATAGAGCTTGCCGTCGTTGCCGATGACGAACTGAACGATGCTGTTGTCGTCCTGATTCACCACGAACAAGTTGGCGTTGTCCGCTGAAACGGCTTCCGCCACCGGATTGCGACCTGCTGAAGGAAAGGGTGAGGTGGGAATCTGGCGCATGTGGCCCGACTCCGAGTTGACCTCGAAGACGTCAATCTCACCGTAGTTATTGGCTCCGGCGGCCTTGGCGCTGGTCACGAAGACAAAGTCTACAGTGAGCGTGGCACAGGCGGTCACAAGTCCGGCCACCAGGAGGCTAGCAGCGGAGACCAGCAACAGCTGTCTCGATTTGTTGAACTTCATGCGCATCTTTCGTCACGGGGCCGGAACATCAGGTCCCTGGAAATCAGGTTTGGAATCGAATTCCCGGGCGTTCAGGGAAAAGCCACGCCCGGAATTCGGCTACGTTCTCAAAAAGCTCCCCCGCAACCCTGGCAGGGGGTCAGCCATCCGGCTGGCGCCCTCGCCAGCCGCAACTAAAGCCGCGCTGAACTAGTCAGTACGCCCGTTAACCAGGCACCAGGTGGGCGGGCCATCGACCGGATAGCTGCTTGACACGCGCAGGCCGTTAAGCACGCCTGAGTTCGGGTCAACTACACGGCCTGTAACGGTCGAGTCGTTCCTGTTGGCCGTATAGATGAACTGGTCGGAGGGATCCTCCACGATGCATTGGGGACCTGCTCCGCTGCCAAACGTGGATGGTGTGGTGAAGGTGAGCTGGTAAGACGGCGAGTTGGTGATGAAATAGCCGGTGATACCGCTCTGCGCGTTCGAGCCCAGCGCATTGTTGCCCTGGTTGGCTACATAAAGGAACTTGCCTTTGGATTCCACCATGAGATAGATGGGATTGGCCAGCGTGGGATCATCCGGTACAATCCCGCCGGTCTCTGCCTGGAGCGCGCCGCCGCTGCCCACGGTAAAGGGCAGGATCTGGCTGGCTGCAGCGGTTGGATTGGGGCTGGGCGCTTCGTTGTCAAGCACGTAGACGATGCTGGAGGCGCTCACGATGGCCGTGGCCTTATTGATGCCCAGCGGCTGCGCACTGTTCTGGCTCAGCGTCATCTGGCCACTGGAGGCAGTGTAGGTATACGGGAAGACCGAGTCGCCGGTCGCCGGGGTTCCGCTCAAAGTGAGGATGTACCCGGGCGAGAACAGGAAATCGATGGGATTGGCGGGCACCGGGAAGTAGGTGAGCGGCGTACCTGCCGCGCTGACCTGGGCATTGACCACAAGGGTCAAGCGTCCGGTGGTCTGGTTCACCTGGAAGACCGTGATGTCGCCGCACGTGGTGGCCGAGGCTCCCAGAGCCGCCGCGCAGGCGGCGTTCGAGGGAGAATCGTGGTCAAGCACGAGAAGGTAGTTTCCCGAGCTGTCCGCGATCATCCGGAAAGGATTGAGACCCTGCGTGTAGAAAGTCGCCTGCGGGCTCAGGATGCCGTTGCCGCCCACGGCAAACTCGGTGATATTGGGATTTGCGCAGGGGCTTACAGTGCAATCTCCCTGGTTCAGCACATAGAGAAACCGGCTTCCGGTGATTAGCGCGGCGCGTATGGGATTGGCTCCGCCCGAAGAAATGGGCAGCCCGTTGACCTTAGTCAGCTTGCCGGTGTTGTGATCGATCTTGAAGCCGCTGATGATGCCGTTGCTGGTGGACTGGGCCGTCACTGTACCCGTTACATACAAAAAACCGACCGTATAACTCTGAACGCAAGACGTAACGCCGAGGATAACGCCAGCTGAGAGGGCGCTTATCAGAAGTGCCTTGCCGAATTTCGTGAACTTCATGCGATTCCTTCATCCTGGTCAGGCGTACGCCGCCAAGTTTGATCGTTCCACAGCAGAGCTGGGTTGGGACGGGTCCCTGATGCATTGTAAAAGCCGAGGGCAGGTTATGCCTAGTTTCAGCCGGAAACCGCCCAGAATAGCGCATTTTCCCTGAGTCAAGCCGACTGTTGGCGCAACCTTGGCCTATTTCCGGCCGGTTTGCGATCCGATATGTAGCGCAGATGCGGTTTTGACGTCGCGGAGGGGGGAAACGTCACCGCGACTGCACCATAAAGGGTGCGATTGCGCTTCAGTCACCCACTTTCCACCGCGGAGGCAAGAATCGGGCGCGGGGAGGACAGATTTTCTCCCCGGTGGTGTTGCAACGCGCCGGAGCCATGGCCGCGTACAGCCATGGCTCCGAGACTCTGCTAATGCCTACCAAACGCGGCAGGAGTTCACCGGATACATGGGCTTGCCCTGGGCGCAACCGAAGGCCTTGCCGAACTCGTCGAAGTTCTGCACCGAGCCGTTGACGCGCCATTTGCCGGGTGAATGCGGATCAGTCAGCGCGGCCTGGCGGGAAGCCTGGTCAGTCTGATTCTGGCACCACACCTGGGCAAAGCCAATGAAGTAGCGCTGCGCCTCGGTGTAGCCGTCCACCTTGTCCGTGATGGCTTTTCCCTGTGCCGCCAGCGTGTCCAGAAGGGCCATGTAGGCGATGCGCAGGCCGCCATTGTCGGCAGTGTTCTCGCCGAGGGTGAGCTTGCCATTCAGCTTCTGCGCCGGGGTGTCTTCCTTGGCCGGAGCTGCTTCAAAGCTGCCGTACTCGTCGGCTACGCAATCGGTCCGCGTTGTAAAGGCCTTGCGGTCTTCCGGGGTCTGCCATTCGCGCAGGTTGCCCTTGCCGTCGTACTGCGAACCCTCGTCGTCAAAGCCGTGCGTCATCTCGTGACCGATAACCACGCCGATGCCGCCAAAGTTCACAGCCGGGTCAATGGTGAAGTCGAAGAAGGGCGGCTGCAGAATGCCGGCCGGGAAGTTGATGTCGTTGAAGGATGGATTGTAGTAGGCGTTCACGGTGGGCGGCGTCATGCCCCACTCCTTCTCGTCCACCGGCTTGCCCAGCTTGGCAAATTCGTAGTTGCGCTCGTACACCGCATGATTGTGCAGATTGCCGATCAGGTCGGTGCGGTCCACCTTGATGCTGGAGTAGTCGCGCCACTTCTCGGGGTATCCGATCTTGTTGCGGATCATGGCCAGCTTTTCTTCCGCGGCCTTCTTGGTGGCGTCGCTCATCCAGGGCAGGGTCCGGATATCGTCGCCCAACGACTTTTCAAGAGCGGCGACCAGCTTGTCCATGCTGTCTTTGGCTGCCGGAGGAAAGTTCTGCTTGACCCAGTCCTGACCAACGGCTTCGCCCAGGGCTTCGTCGGTGAGGGAGGAGCACTGCTTCCAGCGGGCGTTCGGTTCTTTCTGTCCGGCCAGCGTCTTGCCGAAGAAGTCGAAGTTCTCGTCGAAAATCGCCTTCTGCAGATGGGTCGCCTGTCCGTGCAGCACGTGCCAGCGCAGGTAGCTCTGCCACTGGTCCAGAGGCTCGCTCGCGATCAGGTCGCTGAGCGCCTTGAAAAACGGGGGGGTTGCCACGTTGAGCGTGTCGAAGTGACCTATGCCGATGGAGCGGAAGTAGACAGCCCAGTCGAAAGCGGGCGCGCTCTTTTCAAAATCCGCCACGGTGTAGATGTGATAGCGATTCTCGGGGGCGCGCAGATCGGTGCGGCTGGTGGAGGCTTTGGCCATCGCGGTTTCAATCTTCATCACCGCCGCCGCTTCTTTGGCCGCCTGGTCAGGCGTATCGCCGCCCAGAACGAACATCTTCTTCAGGTGCTCGATGTACTGGGCGCGGATGGTGACAAAACGCGGCGAATCGGTGAGGTAGTAATCGCGGTCGGGCAGCGACAGGCCACCCTGGTAGAGCACGGCGATCTGCTGCGACGAGTCCTTGTCGTCCTGGCTGACGCCGAACTCGAAGAAGCCGTCGGGGGTGCCCTGGTTCTCAAGCTTGCTGAGCAAGGCCGCCAGCCCCTTGGCATCTTTCAGGCCGGCAATCTGGTTCCACGTTGTCTGGATCGGCTTGAGGCCCGCCTTCTCGGCCGCGGCCGTATCCATGCAGGCGGCAAAGAAATCGCCGAACTGCTTTTGCAGCGGGCTTTTCGGCGCTTTGGCGGCGGCGTCCAGCTCCTCCCAGAGCAGGTAGCGGTTGCGCTCCCGGAGCAGCGAGAAAGACCGCGCCCAGCGCGTCTGGTCTGACGGAATGGGATTGTTTTTGACCCAGTTTCCGCAGGAGTACTGGTAGAAATCCGTGCAGGGGTCGGCGGTTTTGTCGATGGCCGAGAGATCGAAGCTCTTGATGACCGCAGGCGGTTCAGGCTTGTTGGCATCGGCCTTGGGGGCCGCAGGTGCCTGCGCCAGGGCAGTTCCAGCAGTGAGAATGAGAATTGGAGCAAAACGAAGAAGGTTCATCGGAATTCCTCTTGGAAGCGGGTCTACCGGCCAAATCCATCGACGCTCAATACGCTCGATGATGGAGGCCAGAATGGAATTTGAAACAGCCTAGTTGGTTCAGGCCGCATTGCAGATCAGGCTATCACCCTGGGGGCATGGCGTGATCGTTTCCGACACACTGTTGTGGCATCAAATGTCAAAATAATGGGAGCGGTCCTTATGGAGGCAAGAAATGTTCAATTGGAAGAGCCTGGCAGTTGCATTGACTTTGGCGATCGGCGTATTCAATATCTCGGCCCAAGAGGCTCCCAGAGCCAAGGTGACACGCACCCTGGTACGCGCCGGGCATGTGCTTGACGTGAAGTCCGGCAAGCTGGCAGATGGCCAAACCCTGGTCATTGTGGGCGAGACCATTCAGTCCAATGCGCCCACGGCTTCAGTTCCCGCGGAACCGGGCGACGCGATCATCGACCTGAGCGGCCTGACAGTGCTACCCGGCCTGATCGATGTGCATACCCACCTGACGATGGACACCAACTTCGATCCGTATCACGAACTGACCTCGACAGACGCCAAGGAGGCCATCAACGGGGTAGTGAACGCCCGCACCACGCTGCTGGCCGGGTTTACTTCAGTGCGCAACGCGGGCGCCGGCGGTTACACCGATGTGGACCTGCGCGATGCCATCAACAACGGCCAGATTGCCGGGCCGCACATGCAGGTAAGCGGGCCGGCGCTGGGCATTACCGGCGGACATTGCGATAACGACCTGCTCCCCATCCAATACCACTCTGTGGGGGACGGCGTGGCGGACGGCATCGCCGCGGTGCAGCACCAGGTGAGGCAGAACATCAAGTACGGCGCCGACCTGATCAAGATATGCGCCACCGGCGGCGTGCTGTCCAAGGGCGACGATCCGCAGGCCTCCCAGTACACGCTGGAGGAAATGCGGGCCATTGTGGCCGATGCCCACCGCCTGGGCCGGAAGGTGGCAGCGCACGCGCATGGGGCGCAGGGAGCCCTGTGGGCCAGTCAGGCCGGCGTGGATTCGATCGAGCATGGCAGTTACATCAACGACGAAGCCATCGCCGAGATGAAGAAGGATGGCACTTATCTGGTTCCCACGCTGTATCTCGAGGACTGGATGCTGGAGAAGGGAAGCCTGCCGCCCTTCTATCACCAGAAGATGGTGGATGTGAGCGCAGTGGCCAAGAGCAATATCAAGCGCGCCATGCAGGCCGGCGTAAAGATTGCGCTGGGTACAGATGCCGCGGTCTACCCGCATGGGCTCAACGCGCATGAGTTGGATGTCTACGTGAACCAGCTAGGGATGGCGCCCCTGGCCGCGCTGCAAACCGCCACCGTCAACGCCGCAGGCCTGATGGGCTGGAGCGCGAAGACCGGCACACTGGAGCCCGGCAAGTGGGCCGATATCATCGCCGTGGACAAGAACCCGCTGGACGATGTGCGCGTGCTTCAGAGCGTAAGGTTCGTCATGAAGTCGGGCGTGGTGTACAAGAACGAAGTGAAATGAGCCGGCTGATTCAGGTGGAAGAGAAGATGGCGGATCGTAGACTGCCAAATGCTTGTCTTTACATCCCGCCCCGCGCCCTGCCACACTGAAACGTGGACACCCAGACAATTGTCATCCTCGATTTCGGTTCGCAGTACACGCAGCTGATCGCCCGCCGCATCCGCGAACAGAATGTTTTCTCCGTTGTGCTGCCTTGCACGGTGCCGCTGAGCGACATTCAGGCCCTGCATCCGCTCGGCATCATTCTCTCTGGCGGGCCGTCGTCGGTTTACGATGCCGATGCGCCCGCCGCCGACCCCAGCCTGCTGCAACTGGGCGTGCCCGTGCTTGGCATCTGCTACGGCCTGCATTTCATCGTGCACCACATGGGCGGCAAGGTGAAGTCGGCGCCACTGCGCGAATACGGGCAC
This sequence comes from uncultured Acidobacteriaceae bacterium, assembly GCA_903828675.1. Taxonomy (GTDB): domain Bacteria; phylum Acidobacteriota; class Terriglobia; order Terriglobales; family Acidobacteriaceae; genus Telmatobacter. The sequence goes on along the minus strand of CAIKND010000237.1, from coordinate 20,189 downwards.
GCCGAAGTCACCATCGAGGACGCGGCGACTCCGCTGTTTGCAGGCCTGCCGGCAACGCTCGCCGTCTGGATGAGCCACGGCGACGAAGCGCTCGAGCTGCCTGCCGGTTTCCATCGCACCGCCGTCACCTCGAACGCGCTGGCCGGTATCGCCAACCAAGAACGCCGCATCTGGGCGGTGCAGTTTCATCCCGAGGTGCACCATACACCGCTGGGGCCGCAACTCATCAAGAATTTCCTGTTCAAGATCTGCGGCGCGGCGGGCGACTGGACCCCGGCGCACTTTATCGAGACCACCGTGGCCGGAATTCGCGCGAAGGTCGGCACGGGCCATGTGATCTGCGGCCTGAGTGGCGGTGTGGATTCGTCGGTCGCGGCGGTGCTGGTACACAAAGCCATCGGCAGTCAGTTGACCTGCCTCTTCGTCAACAACGGCGTGCTGCGCAAAAACGAGTTCATGAGCGTGCAGACCAACCTGCGCGAAAAGCTGGGCCTCAACATCGTCGCCGTAGACGCCAGCGAGCGCTTCCTATCCAAGCTGGCCGGCGTCACCGATCCCGAAACGAAGAGAAAGATTATCGGCGCGGAGTTCATCGCTGTTTTCGACGACGAGGCCACGCGCATCGCCAAGCAAACCGGCGGGGTAGACTGGCTCGTTCAGGGCACGCTTTACCCCGACGTGATCGAGTCTTCCAGCGTGAAGGGGCCCAGCCAGACCATCAAGAGCCACCACAATGTGGGCGGACTGCCACTCGGCATGAGGCTCAAGCTGATCGAGCCTCTGCGCGATCTGTTCAAGGATGAAGTGCGGCGCATCGGCCGCGACATGCAGATGCCGGAAGATGTGCTGGGCCGCCAACCGTTTCCAGGGCCCGGCCTGGCCGTGCGCATCCTCGGCGAAGTGACGCCGGAGCGCGTGGCGCTGCTGCAGGAAGCCGACGAAATCGTGGTGGCCGAGATCAAGTCCGCCGGACTCTACTCGAGCATCTGGCAGAGCTTCGCGGTGCTGCTGCCGGTGATGAGCGTGGGCGTGATGGGCGACCAGCGCACCTATGCCTATACCGCCGCGGTGCGCGCCGTGCACTCTGAAGACGGCATGACGGCCGATTGGACGCCGCTGCCGTATGAGGTGCTGAAGCGCATCTCCAGCCGGATTGTGAATGAAGTTCGGGGCATCAACCGCGTGGTCTACGACATCACGTCAAAGCCGCCGGGAACCATTGAGTGGGAATAAGAACCTGCCTGGCGGCGAGTTGAAGAGCCGCTACTAGCTCGCCGACTGCGCGCGCAGCGCAGCCACTTCGCGGCTAAGGGCGTCCAGCCGCGCCATCAGTTCCACGTGGTGCTTGTCGGCCGCCGACGGGTCAAAACCCTCCACGTAGAACGTGCCATTCGGCTCCAGTTCACAGCGGTGCACCTGGTGGGTGTCTTCAAAGCCCTGCTTGTGAATCACCTCGACCAATTCCGCGAGCGTGAGCGATTCGCGTTCCAGCGCTTTGCGGTCGACTTGTCCGTTGTGAATCAGAAGAGTGGCCCTGCCCTCGATGGCGCGGGTGAGCTTTTTCGAGCGGAACAGCACGCGCACCACCAGCCAGTTGATGGCGAGCAGGCCGAAGGCGCCGATGACGCCGCCTGTCACCGAATTGTCTTCGCCGATGATGGCGTTCTGGACCACATTCGAGAGGGAGAGCAGCACCACCAGGTCAAAGGGATTGAGCTGCGCCAGTTCCCGCTTGCCGAAGATGCGCAGCAGCAGCACCAGCACCAGGTAGACGAGCACCGGGCGGGCCAGCTTCTCCAGAATCGGAAGCGGCAACTGAAACATGTGGTCGAAGATGATCGAATGCGGCATGGAATCGAGGATAAAGGTATGCACGCGCATATTCCATCCGGATTACGAAAAGAGCCACCCAGGCAGGGCCGTTCAACCCCTTGCTTCGGCCCAATTCCCGCAGCGATAGAGCCGCCTTACCTTGAGACCAATACGCGGGCTCCGGCGCGGCGCAGTGTGGGTCTTGGCAATGCGCGTGCGGCCTTGCGCGGCTTGCCTTCCTTTTGCGGGAAACTCGCCGGGCGGCCCATGCTGACATAAGTAAAGCCAAGCTCACGCATCTTTTTCGGCTTGTACAGATTGCGCCCGTCAATCAAAACGGGAGATCGGACTGCCTGCTTGAGACGAGCAAAGTCAATGGCCGCAAACTCCTTCCACTCGGTGAGAATGAGAACGGCATCGGCACGCGCCGAAGCCTGGTAGAGATCGCCGGCATAGGAGAGATTCCCGGCGGGAGGCAGTGCGGCTTTGGCGCGCTCCATCGCCGCCGGATCATAAGCCGTGACGATTGCACCCGCCTGCAGCAGTCTCTTCACGGTGTCGATTGCGGGAGACTCGCGAATATCGTCGGTGCCGCCTTTATAAGCCAGGCCCAGCACGCACAGCCGCTTGCCGCGCAGTGAACCGAGCGCGGAGAGTACCTTGTTGAAATAGAGATCCCTCTGCGCCGCGTTGATCTTTGCGACCTCTATGAGGAGTTGAAAGTCGACGCCTCTTTCCTGGGCCGCCCAGTGGAACGCGGCCATATCTTTCGCGAAGCAGTACCCTCCATACCCCAGCCCGGCGCGCAGAAATTTTGGCCCGATGCGGCTGTCCATTCCGATCCCCGCGGCGATATCTTCAATATCCGCATCCACGGCCTCGGCAAGGTTCGACACCGCATTGATAAACGAAATCTTGAGCGCCAGAAAAGCGTTACAGGCGTGCTTCACAATCTCGGCGGCCGGAGCGGAGGTCATCAACAAGCGAGCCGGTTGCAAAGCGCTGCAGGCTCCCGGCAAAGCGCCAGCCTGCGTGTAATATCTGCCCAGGGTGAGCGGTTCATAAATACGCCGCAACACCTCGGCGGCGCGCTCCGTGTTGGCGCCCACCACGATGCGGTCGGGATGCAGAAAGTCGCTGACGGCCGAGCCTTCGCGCAAGAACTCAGGATTCGACACCACGTCGAAACCGCGCGGATCGACGCCGTAACCTTCAAGCAAGCGGCGGATCCACTTGGCGGTGTCCACCGGGACCGTGCTTTTTTCAACGATCACCTTGTAGCCGCGCAGCACGCCTGCAATCGCCGCCACAACCGCCTCCACGTGGGACAGGTCGGCAGCGCCGGTATCGCCCTGTGGCGTGCCCACGGCGATGAAGACGGCCTCGCTCTCCTTGACTGCCGTGGCCAGATCGGTAGTAAACGCCACGCCGCGATCCCGGTACCTGTCCAGCAATTCCGGCAGGTGGTTTTCGAAGATAGGGACGCCGCCATCGCGCAGGAGTTTGATCCTGGCTTCGTCCTTGTCAACGCACGTGACTCGATGGCCCATTTCCGCAAAGCAAACGGCCGCTACGAGCCCCACATAACCCGACCCGACCACACAGATGGAGACTGGATTGGACATCTGGTGGGATTGTCTCCTGCCTTGTTTGGGTAGAACGTGAAAGCATGGAGAATATTCGGTCAATGTGGGATTGGCGAGAAACCTGGAGAGATCAAGCCGCGGTTTGCTTGTCTGCTAGAGTGGGATTGAAGCTCAAGACACGCACACCAGGGATATTCGGCCAGACCGCCGATAGAACTCCAAGCGGCTTGTTTCCCAAAGGATAGAGACGAATCACATGAATGCTCCACAGCAAATTTCGCATCCTGAGCTGGCGCCTTTTCGTATCGATCCAATCTTCGACGTGAGGCCGTGGGGCTTTCAGGATCTGCGGCCCTGGTTTGACAAGGTGGCGGACGGCGAACCAGTGGGCGAGGTCTGGCTCACCGGCGATATGTGCCTGGTGGCGACCGGGCCCCATAAGGGCAAGAGGCTGGACGCATTTTTTAGCGAAGCCCACGATTCCCTTTTAGGGCCTGCCGCCCCGACCCCGGAGTCGCCGCTGCTCATCAAAGTGCTGTTTGCCCAGCAGAAGCTCAGCGTCCAGGTACATCCAGACGACAGGATGGCGCAAAAGTACGACGCCCCCCGCGGCAAGACCGAATGCTGGTACACTCTGGCCGCCGAACCGGGTGCCCAGGTTGCACTCGGACTCAAGCCCGGCGTTTCGCTGGATCAGGTGAAGGAGGAGATCCAAGCCGGAACTCTTGAAACCAGCCTGAACATGGTGCCCGTAGCGCAGGGCGACCTGATCTTTGTAGATGCCGGGACAGTGCACGCCATCTGGCCAGGGCCCATCCTGCTCGAGACTCAGCAGAATTGCGACCTGACCTACCGGATGTTCGACTACGGCCGCCCCCGCGAGTTGCATATCGAAAAGTCCCTTGAAGCTACCAAACTTGTAACCCGCGCCGGCAAGATACTGCCCAGGGTGCTTGCAGACCGCACGATTCTAATCGACGAGGAGTACTTCCGCCTGGAGCGGATTCCCGTTGCAGGCAGTAGCACAAGCGAAACCCTGCGCGGTGTATCCGAAAACTCTCCGGGGCTGGCTTACCTGTTTGCCGCAGCCGGAACGGGAAGAATCTCAGGCGCTGGTTTCGAAACCGTTGACCTGCCTATGCGAGGCGTCGTGGCCGTGCCTGCCGCCTCTCCGGCTTTCGTGGTCGAAGATTTGGGCGGTCTGGATCTAATCCGGATCGTGCCAAATTGGCCGAGAGAAATCCGATGATGACTAAATGGCGGGAATCCGTAGTGGCGTATATCCGGGCAGAAGCTCTGCCTGTGGACAAGTTCGGCCATCAGCCACGGCTCTATGCGCTCGCCTGCCGCCTCGGCGAAGGGATGGAATTCGACGACGATGTCCTTTTCGCCAGCGCATGGATGCACGATCTGGGGGTCTTCCAGGGCCACCGGCCCCAAGATCCTGCACTCTTGGCGAACTGGAATCACGTTCCCTACACCATTGCGCGTACACGGGAACTGCTCACCGGCTGGGGGTTTCCTGCCGGGAAGCTGGACGCGGTTGCCGAGGCCATCCGCACCCATCAGCCCCAGGACGAGCCTGTGCTGAATGAGGCAGTATTGCTGCGAGATTCCGATATTCTGGAACAATTAGGCGCCATTGGGATTTTGCGAGCCTTCGTTAAAGTAGGCCGGGATACGCGCTACGACACGTTTTCCTCGGTGATTCCAGTGTTGCGGAAGGCGGTGCGGGATTTGCCCGGAAAGCTGCGGCTTGAGAAGGCGCAGAATCTTGCCATACCACGCGTTGAGCTGCTGCACTCGTTACTTTCCGCAATCGAAGAAGAAGCCGGGGCGAATCTCTTCTAAACCCAACAGGCTTGAAAGCGTCCAATAGAGAAGGAACGAACTCAACCGGAAGTACAAACTGAGTCATTGCCTTGGATCTCCGCCTTACGGATGTACACTTTTCGCTTGGGAGTTATCTCGGGGAAGGGTGTCCTGCAACCATAGAAGGAGACGCAGAATGCAATTGAAGCTGTTCCTTGCACTTATCCTTACCGCACTCTTTGTTTGCGCAACTCGCCCGGCTTTGGCCCAGGTAGCTCCCGCAGGCGGTAGATTGGGGTTGCCTCTCACGGTTGGCGTGGGGTTTTCAAGCTTCGAACCGGATTGGGTTCCCGGCCGGATGCAGGGAGGCTCCTTGTGGATCGACTATACCCCTCGCCGGGTACCCAAAATTCTTCAGGGGATTGGTGTCGAAGTAGAAGGCCGCGATATCAGTTTGAACGGCAAAGCCTCTGGACTCGCGATCGTGCGTGAGGACAGCGCCGGAGGCGGCGTGATCTACACATGGAGCCACTTCCGCAACTTGCATCCCTTTGGAAAGTATCTGATCGGGTTCGGCAATGCCGACTACCGGACGAGCGCCGCGGCACGCCACCACGACAGCCGCACCGTCACCATGACGGGCGGCGGGTTGGAAGTCCACGCATTTCGGCACCTCTGGGCGAGGGCCGACTATGAATACCAGTTCTGGCCTGATTTCTTTAAGAGCACCACCCCCCACGGAACGCTGAATCCCTATGGGATCACCGTGGGCGCGTCCTATCACTTCAGCGGTGCTCGCACCACTTTCAGATAAAGCGCCGGGGGCTCTCCCTATACATCCGGCAACTAAATACTGTTCGGGTGCCCCATCCATTCAAGCGCATTTTACCGGAATGGATGGGAAGAAGATGCCATTGTTTTCTTGCCGGATCCTTCGCGATGAAAAACCGGATCTGGCCTTGTACGCAAGCCGCCGATATGTCCGGCTTCATCGTGATGGTGTTTGCCTCAAAAGGCCTCAGGTTTCCGAAACCGAGCCTCTTGATGCAGAATCAATAGCGACATGAGTTTCCGATTCGCATTACCTCAAGAGCTTCGCGGCGCCGTGGACACAGCCGTCGCCGATTGGCAAACACAAGACAAACTCGCCCGCTTCTGGCAAAAGGACCCCGGCCTGTGGACACGCGACGGCGAGGAAAAATGGCTGGGCTGGATCGACATTGTCGAGCGCCAGCAAAAAGACCTGGCGGCCTTTGCAGCCCTGGCCGCCGACGTAAAAGCCACTGGCTTTAAGAGCGTTTTGCTACTGGGCATGGGCGGCTCCAGCCTCTGCCCCGAAGTGCTGTCTGTCACCTTTGGCCAGCAGCCGGGCTTTCCCGCCCTGCACATCGTCGACTCCACTGACCCCGCACAAGTGAAAGCTGCCCGCGGCGCCGTCAACCTCGAGGAGACCCTGGTGGTTGTGGCCAGCAAGTCCGGCTCCACGCTCGAGCCGAACGTCCTGAAGCAGTATTTCTTTGAGGAGATGCAGAAGGCCGTGGGCGCGGACAAGGCGGGAAGCCATTTTCTAGCCATCACCGACCCCGGTTCAAAGATGGAGCAGGTGGCCAGGGGCGACAGCTTCCGGCACATTTTTTACGGGGACTCGACCATCGGCGGTCGCTTCTCCGCACTCTCGAATTTTGGCGTCGTGGCGGCCACTGTCGTCGGTCTCGACTTCGCCAAACTACTCGCCGAAGCGGCCAAGGCCGTAGCGTCTGCCAAGTTGCAGCCGACACAGAATCCCGCCGTGCAACTGGGGCTGATCATGGGCTCGGCAGCCAACGCCGGGCGCGACAAGATTACGATTTTCACTTCGCCGGAGATCTACGACCTGGGCGCCTGGATGGAGCAGTTGATCGCCGAATCCACGGGCAAGCTGGGCAAGGGCATTACGCCGGTGGACCGCGAGGCCATCGCCGGCGCTGAAGTCTACGGAAATGACCGCATCTTCGCCTATATTCGTTATGCGGGCACAGCGGATTCAAGCCTCGACGCGAAGGTTGCCGCCCTCGAAGCCGCCGGTCATCCTGTCATTCACATCGAGATCGCGGACCTCTACGAAATCTTCGGCCAGTTCTTCACCTGGGAGATCGCCACCTCAGTGGCCGGGTCGGTGATGGGCATCAACCCCTTTAACCAGCCTGACGTTGAATCGGCCAAGATCGAAACCCGCGCCTTGACCTCGGCCTATGAGGAGACCGGCAAACTGCCGGAGCGCTCCCCCGTGCTTGTGGACGCCGGCATCGAGATCTACGCCACCGAAGCCTATGCCGCGACCCTTAAAGCCGCCGCGCCCAGCGCAACATTGGCTGGCTACCTCCGCGCCCATCTTGACCAGATTCATGCCGGCGACTACTTTGCCGCACTGGCGTTCCTGCCCATGCTTGCCAGCCACGAAGCCGCTATCCAGGGTTTCCGGCACAAGGTGCGCGACGCTAAAAAGGCGGCAACCTGCCTGGGCTTCGGCCCGCGCTTCCTGCACTCCACCGGCCAGGACTACAAGGGCGGCCCCAACACCGGCGTTTTCCTGCAGATCACCGCGGACCATGCGGTGGACATTGCCATTCCCGGCCAGAAGTTCAGCTTTGGCATCGTTATCGACGCGCAGGCGGCTGGAGATCTGGCGGTTCTGGAATCGCGTGGCCGCCGCGCCCTGCGGGTTCACCTGGGAGCTGATGTAACGGCAGGCTTGAAGGTGCTCTCCGCGGCCTTCGACGCTGCTCTGGCATAAAGAATCAGTTTCCTCAAGCAGATCAGAAACAGGATGCCGTTGGACGCTTCAAGCATCATGCGGGGTTGGCAAAGCAAGTTCAGGAAGAGAGATTGCAACGTGGAAGAGAAAGCCAAACCAGAGTACCCAACGGAAGAGCAGATCGACAGTTCCTGGAAGGCGTACAAACAGGGCGGGGAGAAGGGAATTCTGGAGTTCCTCAAAGAGCAGCGGCGGAAGCGCGAAGCTGAGAGCCAACTCCCCCAGAAATAGCCTCTCTAGATCCGACAACTAAATACTGTTCGGGCGCCCCATCCATTCCCTCGTATTTTGCGGGAATGGGTGGGAAGAAGATGACCTTGTTTTCTTGCCTGATCAGTAAAGAATCAGCCAAGTAAGTTCCAAAGCCGCAAGTTCTTCGCCGTCAGCCGACCGCATTCGCCTCATGCCGCGGAACTTTTTCCGTGCCGCCGTGTCCTTACCCATGACGGCTTCCGCGCCGCCTCGTCTAACCGATGGAACCGGAAGCAGTAATTCGTGAGCGTCCTTTCAGCGGGGCCAGCATCCAACACGCCTGGAAGACGGAAGTTGCAGAGGAGATAGATGAAGATGAATCGGCCAATGATCAAGAAAGGCATTCTGAAGATTCTGGCGTGGTCAGGATTGACTGTTCTGTGCGCCGTGGTTGCGCTTGCTCAGGATCAGGCTCCAGCTGCAGGCCAGCGTTCGGATGGGCAGATCGAGATGGATGTGGTGCATGCCCTCGACGCCTCCCACGCACTCAAGAACGACCTGATTACGGCCGCGACCATCCAGAGCGAAGTTACGCTCTCGGGCACGGTGTCGAGCGAGTCCTCGAAGGAGTTGGCGGAGTCCATTGTTTCCCGTATCAACGGTGTCACCGGCGTGCACAACAACCTCAACGTGGGCAATCCGCAAGACGCGCAGAACCAGTCGCATCCAGCCGGTGCGGACAACGACGCCCAACCGGCGGACCAAAGCCAGCAGGACGCGGGTCCAGCGCCGCCGCCTCAGGCCTACCCGCAGCAGGCCGCCCCCAATCAGGATCAGGGGCAGTATCCGGCCTATCCGCCTCCTCCGGCGCGGCAGCGGCCGCAATACACGCAGCCGCCCCAATATGCCGCCCAGCCTGCCTATGAAGCTCCCACCGGGCCCGTAACCGTACCCGAAGGAACCCTGTTGCAGTTGCGGACCAACGAGCCCATCGGCAGCAGAAGGGCACAGAATGGCGAGCCGGTGCAGTTCACCGTGATCGCCGATGTGGCGTTCGGCGGCGTGCTGGCCATTCCGCGCGGAGCCACCGTTCACGGGATTATCACCGAGACCAAGCATTCGGGCGAACTGGCTGGAAGCGCCGAGTTGGCGCTTACAGTCACTTCCCTCGACCTCGGCGCCCAAAGCTACCCGCTCCAGACCGACGAGTTTAGAGTGAAGGGGCCCAATAAGGCAGGACGCACGGCCAGCAATGCCGTCGGCGGAGCCATTCTGGGCGCCATTATCGGCGGAGCCGTGGGCCGCGGTCCCGGCGCTGCCATTGGCGCTGCGGCCGGTGCGGGCGCAGGCACGGCTGCCTCCGCAGCCTCTTCGGGGCCGGGAGTCTGGATTCCGGCCGAGGCGCGCGTGGACTTCCACCTGAGAGCGCCGCTCACCGTTCAGCCGGTCTCGCAGCAAGAGGCAATGCGCCTGGCACAAGGGCTTTTTCAGGGCGGCCCATCGCTTTACCGGCGCGCCGGTTATCCCTATGCCCGCCCCTATCCCTATGGCTACCCGCCGGTATATTACCGGCCTTACTACATGGTTGGCGGGTTCTACTACTGGCGTTAAACGCAGCCGGTTCAACGGACTCACAGCGGGCATTCCGGCTTCTGGGATGCCCGCAACGTTTTCCGGCCAGATTGCAGGGCGCTGAATGCAGATTGCCGGGTTCCATTCCGGCCCACCCTGTTCCGGCTCGTCTATAATGGCAGAGATCGCGTCGAGCGAGAATTGCGCATTCGAGGGATGTTTCCGCCCGCGGCAGAATTTTTTCTGCCTGAAGCAGGAACAGCCTGTCAGCGCGTAGAGAGTCGAAGGTTCAAATCCACTCATGATTCGTTTCCTGCAAACAGACAACCGCTTGACCAAGGCGCTTCTCGTCGTCATCATCGGTGCCGCCTCGGTGTCCATGTGCGTGTACCTCATCCCCGGACTTACCGGCGGCGGAGCCTCCTCGCCTGATACCTACGCCACCATCTACCCACACTGGTACAGCAAGTTCCTGTCCTCCGACATTACGGTGAGCCAGCAGCGTCTGGAGCAGGTTGCCCGCCAGCAGTTGATGCAGCGCAACCCGCAATATGCTGACAACCCGATGATTCTCAACTTCTTTGAGCAGCAGGTCGGCCAGCAACTGGTGCAGCAGCAGGTGATGCTCGCCGAGGCTGAAAAGCTGGGCATCCATGCCAGCAAGGAAGATGTCATCAAGTACCTGCAAACCGGTCCCACCGGCCAGGTCTTGTTCCCCAACGGGAACTACATCGGCGACGAGCCGTATGCCCGCCTCATCTCCGACCGGCTCAACATGTCGGTAAAGGACTTTGAGCAGGGCGTCAGGGACGACATCGTGATTCGCCGCATGCAGGCCATGATCACGGCCGGCGTCTCGGTGGGCGATCAGGAAGTGCGCGAGACCTACCGCAAGGCCAACATCAAGATCAAGTTCGACTATGCGGTCATCTCCGCGGACGACCTGCGCAAGACGATTAATCCCAGCGACGGCGACCTCGAGAGCTTCTTCAAGAAGAACGCGGCCCGCTACGCCACTGGCGTTGCTGAACAGCGCCAGATTACCTACTTCGCTTTCACGCCCAATCAGCTGCCCGGCGGCGTACAGCAGCCCTCGCAGCAGGAGATTCAGCAGTACTTTACCGCGCACCAGGCTGAATACTCGGTTCCCGAGCAGGCCCGTTCGCGGCACATCCTCATCAAGGTGGCCCCCGGCGCGGACGCCAAGACGGATGCCGCCGCCAAGGCCAAGGCCGAGGGAATTCTCAAGCAGATTCAGGCAGGCGGAAACTTTGCCGACCTGGCCAAGAAGAACTCCGAGGACGCCAGCAAGGATGCAGGCGGCGAACTGGGCTTCTACAAGCGCGGCGCCACGGTGCCCGAGTTTGAGACCGCCCTCTTCAGCCAGAAGATCGGCGACACCAAGATCGTGAAGAGCCAGTTTGGCTATCACATTCTGCAGGTGGAAGAGCGGCAGACCGCGCACGTGCAGCAGATCAACGAAGTGCTGCCCACCATCCAGGCAACGCTGATTCGTGAAAAGTCCGCACAGGCTGAAGACAACTTTGCCAAGGCGCTCACTTCCGAGGCCATCAAGAACGGCCTTGAGAAGACCGCAGCGGCTCACCATCTTGAGCTGGTAACCACGCCCCCTGTCAACGCCCAGGGCGTGATTGCGGCTCTGCCAGACAGTTCACAGCTGCTCCAGAAAGCATTTGCTTCCAAGCAGGGCGACCCGGCGCAGTATGCACCCACCGGCGAAGGTTTTGCGATCTTCCAGGTGACCGGCGTTGCCGCGGCCCACGCGCCCAACTTTGCCGATGCCAAGAACCGCATTCTCGAGGACTACCGCAGCGAGCAACTGCCCACCCTGTTGAGCCAGAAGACCAACGAACTGGCCATCAAGGCACGCAATGGAAACGACCTCGCCAAGGCCGCCAAGGAAGTGGGCGCGACCGTCAAGACCAGCGAGCTGGTTAGCCCCAGCGGACAGGTTCCCGATCTTGGCCAGGTTGGCCAGGTAGCTCCGCAACTGCTTGAGCTCTCGGTAGGCAACATCAGCGGGCCCATCAACGCGCAGCGCACCGGCGTGGTGGCCAAACTGGTGGACAAGCAGGAGCCCAGCGCCGACGAGATCGCCAAGAACTTCGATCAGACCCGCGACCAGCTCCTCGGCCAGCGCCGCTCCGAAGCCTTCAGCGTCTTCATGGGCGGAGTTCTGGACGACTACAAGAAGCACAACCGCATCCGCCTGAACGCCAAGACGCAGACCCCGCCAACACCGGGCCTGTAACCCGCAATCTCTCGCAAGAGACACAGAAAGGCCCGCAACCGAGATGGTTGCGGGCCTTTCTGCGTGTGGGATCTGCACTTCTGGTTGAATAAATGTAGGTTTTGCGCTACACTTTTCGAGTTACGGTCGGACGCAAGAACAGGGGCCGCAGTGGAAGTTAGTCCAAGAGAGCTGAGGGTTTATGAGACTGGATCGGGCGCATGCCCGTTTGAGGACTGGCTCGACGGCTTGCGCGATGCAATGGGACGCGCGCGGATTCGAGTGCGTCTCGATCGGCTTGAACAGGGAAACCTGGGCGACTGCAAGTCTTTGGGTGAGGGTGTTCGCGAACTGCGGATCGATTGCGGCTCTGGCTACCGCGTTTATTTTGCCGAGGATGGGCCAGTGATCGTGCTGCTGCTCATCGGCGGCGACAAGGGCACACAGGCGAAAGACATCAGGACAGCGAGAAAGTATTGGAACGATTACCAGGAGGTGAAGGATGCCAGCACGCTCCAGAAGTTACAGAGAAAACCTGTTGCTCCGGCTAAAAGACAACGCTGAAGCGGCGAACTACCTTCAGGCGGCTCTTGAAGATTCGCAATCGGCGTTTCTGGTGGCGTTGAAGAATGTTCTGGATTCGCGCAAGGTCGCGGTGGTGGCACGAGCCAGCAAGCTGAACCGGGAACACATCTACCAGATGCTCAACGAGGATGGAAACCCCACGCTGAACAGCCTTGGAAAGATTTTGCACGCGCTGGGACTTCAACTCTCGATTGGAGTGAAGAAGGAGACGCCCGTTCGGGAAGACCCCGCCTGAAAACTCGTCGAATCCCATGTCTCAAAATCGAGACATGGGCCACCCGATCTTGGTGGCTAGATGTGGGGCACCCGGCAGATTCGGAGTCGCGTTCTTTGCCGGTAGAACGGGACGTCACAAAACACACGTAAAATGCACACACGGCGGGTTCCGTCATAGTCACGTGCCCTCATCGTACATCGACCCCGGTCCCCAACTGCGAGGGACCGGGGGCACCCTCATTGTGGTTTGGAAAGGTCACCGGGACCGGGGCCACCCGCCCGGTATAACGGGATACCGAAAAAAGCACTCTGGTTGCACAAACGGTGGAGCCCATCATAAATGTCGGGCTCCATCGCATATGAACCTCAGGCCTCGGAAAGGAGACCTAAGCCAGTCAACTCAGAGCAGGAACGATACAGTCACCCACGCTCCAATCGATGCCATAATTCCAAGACAATACGGCATTATTGACCGTGTCCTGTTCTTGTCGCAAATATGGATAAAACCAATGCCGAGAATCAGCATTAATAAGATTACTTCAAAACCGATAAATGCTTGAGCCCCTTCTGGTCGAGGTCCAAACGAAGTGTACCGGATCGCTGTCCATCGCATCTGTAAAAAGAAATGTATGACACTCATGCAAATCGAAGCGATAGTAAACTTCCCGAACGGCCATTTGGCCAGATCAATGCTGCTCAAAATGCCCCCTTTTCGTCACCGATGTCTAGGCGCTCAACTGCTCAAGGTTCTCTCGTCGTCGGCTTGCTACTAATTGTGCTGTGGCAGCGGTTGCGGCGGCGGTGGTGGTGGTGGCGGCGGTTGTGGCTTGCTGTCGGGCGTACCTCTCTTAGCGGCGTCCATGCCTGTGTCAATTACCTTACTTGCAACCTCCTTAACTATCTTGGAAGCAACCGTTTTCCCAATTGCTTTCTCGACCCCAGCCGAGGCCCCAGCACCCACAGCGTCGGAGGCCGCAGCTTTGGCATCAAGCGCCTTTCCGCCTGTCAGTTTGCGCTCGACAGCCCCTCCAATCAGGTTTGCCCCCAGCTGACCTATAACCTTGGCCGCAATTCCAAGCTCTGCGGCATCTCCGATTGGGCCTGCGATAGCCCCAATCACGCCCCCGCCTATCGCAGCAGCAACAATTTTTCCTGAATTAAGCTTTTCTCCTCGTAGGTATTCGCCGCCAGCTTCCGCCAAGGCTCCCAATCCGGCGCCTAACAGCGCAGTGCAGACAGGCCAGCAGTCGGCGGGTGGCCCTAGTCTCATACCGTAATCTATCAAGTTGAGGGTGCCCCCGGTCCCTCGCTTTTGGGGACCGGGGAGGGGGAATCGACCTGCCTGTAGCGCATCCACCCAGGCAGTTGCCAGCCTCTCTCACAAGCCGTCCACTCCGATTCGATTTCTACGGTTCCATGCATTCCCGTCTGATAATGGCCGGGTGCCCCAGGTCCCGCGTTTGGGACCTGGGATCGCACAACACTCCGCCTTCGCGCTTTTCTATTCCCTATTCCCTGTTCTTCTCACCGCAGCCCCTCGGTTTGGAACGGCAACCCTGTCACGGGCTGCTTTGACGGATCCGCATCCACATTCGGCGCTACTCCCGTGGCCGCTGCTACCGTTACATTCCAGCCATCGAAGAGCACCAGCGCATCTTCGCCGTTGAAGTCGCTCAGCGCAGCTTCAATCGTGATGGTCCGCGTTTCGTTGGGAACCAGCGACACATAGTTGTCGCTGTAATAGACAGGCAGCACCCGCTCGCCCGACTTGGCCCGCCGCAGTTGCATGTGCGCCATCAGGGCCACACTCGCTGCGGGATTGTGCAGCGTCACCGTCAACACCCGCTTACCGTCTGCGTCCTTGCGCCCCACCTTCGCGTCCAGTGTCACCACCGGCATCTTGTTCAGATCGTTGAAATCGTCCGGATGCTCCGGCAAACTGCGCCAGTAGAAATTCGAACTCAGCGGCTTGCCTGCGGCGTCCGTGAGGTCAAGTTTGAGAAAGTGCACCGCCGAAACATCCGCCGGAAACTCGATGGGGCCCAGGCTGGTGGCCACATCCGGCTCCGCCGTCACCTTGGTCTCGTGCTGGTAAGCCACCGTACCGTCGAGGTTATAGACGGTCACATGCGCCACCGCATCCTTCACGGCGTCGGCGAGATTGTTGATCACCTGCAGGTCGCCGTTGGATTCGTTGAACTGGATGTGCACCATCTCGCCCGCGCTCTTCACCGCGAAGAGCGACGCGTTCGGCTCCAGATCGTAGTGGTAAAGCTGCCACACAAAACTGGGCTGCGCGGGATGGCTCATCCACGTAATAATTGCCGTGGTCGGGTGGAACAGTTGCGCGTTGCGCCCCTCGTACATGGAGCGGAAGCCCTCGTAGTTGGCCAGTTGCGCCTTGCGCACAAAGTCCGCGAGGTTTGCGAACTTGCCGAAGCGCGCCGCGATCTCCAGCGGGTACTTGTCGCCGTTCTGCGCGCCTTTGGCAAAGTCGTGTTCGGCCCAGTCGTCGTTAATCGTCTCCCAATCCTTCTTCGGCATCATGCCGTGAATGGACTCCAGCGTCGGCACCGACATGCTGCCTGTCTCGGTCTTGAAATAGTCGTCGGTGACCTTGTAAAACTCGCGCGGCGTGCGCCAGTAATAAGGGCCGTGCGAGCGCACGCCGGGGCCGTCCGTGGAGCTGGGCTGGTAACGGCGGGTGGGTTCGAGTTCGGCCAGCAGCTTGCGCAGTTCGGCGTCGATCTCCGGCGGCGGAAAGCCCTCGTTGCGCGCGCACCACAGCATGATGGAAGGGTGGTTGCGGAAGCGCAGAATCTTGTCGCGCACGTTGGCCGTGTAGGTGACGAGATCGGTGGGGTTGGGCCCATCGCTGGGGTTGGGCTGGAAGAACTCGTCCCAGATCAAAATGCCGTACTTGTCGCAAAGCTCGTAGAAGTCCTGGCCCGTGCTCTGCCCCACCCAGTTGCGGATGAGGTTGAGATTCGCCAGCCGATGCATCCGGATTTGCGCGTCAAGCCGCTCGCGGGGAATCCGCTTCATGGCGTCGTCCAGGCCCCAATCGCCGCCGCGGATGAACACCTGCACGCCGTTCACCGAGATGGTGAGCGTGTCGGTACCGGGCACCGTGTAGCTGATCTTGCGTACGCCGAAATCCACATTCTGCGCGTCGGACTCCGCCCGCCCCTGCTTGAAACTCAGGTGCAGCTTGTACATCTCCGGCGCGCCGTAGCCGTTCGGCCACCACAGCCGCGGATGGTCGATATGCAGCGCGGGTGTGTTCTTGGCGTCGAAGCTCACCACCTGCTTGCTGTGCGGCGCGACCTCGACCTCTTGCGAAAATTTGATCGACTCAATCCTGCCCTCAACCACGCCCTTCACCGGCTGGTCGCTGACGTTTTCAAGCGTCGCCTTCACGGCCACATCGGTCGAGTCGGTCCGAGGCAACGGCAGATCGGTCGTCACCAGCGGGTCTTTCAACACCACCGGCCCGGTCGCCGACAGAAACACCTTCTGCCAGATGCCCGCGTCCCGGTCGCGGATAGCCGGAATCCAATCCCAGCCAATCGTCGAAAGAAATGTTGGTCCATCCAGCGCGGTTACGCCGCCGTTCTTTCCCAGGCCGTCGCGCAGCGTATGTTCGTGCGGCACGCCTGGCGTAGGCTGCGGCGTCACCAGCACGGCCACCACCGCCTTTTTGCCCGGCGTCACATTGGCCGTGATGTCGAAGATGCCCCGGATAAATGCCCCGCGAATGGAGCCCACCTGCACCCCATTTACCCACACCGCCGCCGAATAGTTGATGCCGTCGAAGTTGAGCCATACGTGATGGCCCTTGTAGGACTTGGGAACCTCGATCAGCGTTCTATACCAGTACGAAGTCCGGTTCAGGCTCTCGGGAATCACCTCCGGCCGGTTATTTTCCCCGTACATCGGATCGGGATAGACGTGGTTGTTCACCAGCGTGGTGAGCACCGTGCCCGGCACCGTGGCGGTATACCAACCGTCCGTTTTGAAGGCAGCGGACGCGACCTCCGCCGCAGCCTGCGGCACCTTGGCTACATCCTGCAACTGCCAGCCGCCTGCCAGCACTGCCGGTTCAGGCACCGTTGATTTTGCGATTGCGGACATAGGCATCAGGACCACCGGTATCGATACCAAAAATGAGAACAGTGAGCAGCAAATAAACTTCTTCAACGGTAGACTCCAGGCTTTCATTTAAAATTTCGCGGACGCGCTGCGCCCAACATGGAATTGACTCGGATTATAGTGGTTCCGGGCCTTTGCCTGTCGCCAGTTCACACGCTTCCCGCCGATAATGAATTCATGGATTTTCAGCGCTCGTCCGGCGTTCTGCTGCACATCACTTCCCTGCCCTCTTATGGCGGCATCGGCGACCTGGGCCCAGCCGCCCACGAGTTCGTGGCCTTTCTCGCCGCCGCCAAACAGCACGTGTGGCAGGTGCTGCCCTTGTGCCCCACGGGCTACGGCAATTCGCCCTACGCGGGCTCCTCGGCCTTTGCTGGAAATCCCTACCTCATCAGTCTTGAATTCCTTTGCGACTGGGGCTGGATCGAGGGCCACCGGATCGCCGATCTCGCCGGCCGCAGCGGCAACGTGGACTTTGATGACGTGGAGCGCCGCAAGCTTCCGCTGCTCTACGAGGCCGCCGGCAACTTCCTTGACCGCGGCCCGCACACGCCCCAGTTGGCCAAGCAGTGGGCTCAATTTGAAGAGTTCTGCCTGGCCCAGCAAGCCTGGCTGGTCGACTACGCTCTCTATGCCGAGTTGCGCCGCCAGTTCAACACGGGGGCGTGGACGGCCTGGCCTGAGCCGCTCCGCCTGCGCCAGCCCCGCGCCCTGGCCAAGGTTGCCGTCGAGTGCGGCCGCGCCCTGGCCCAGGAGCAGGTTCTCCAGTTCGCCTTTTCGCTGCAGTGGAACAACCTGCGCGAGGCCGCCGCGCGCAGCCACATCCGCATCCTCGGCGACGTTGCCATCTTCGTCAATATGGACTCGTCCGACGTGTGGGTGCACCCCGAACTCTTTGAATTGGACATGGAAGATCCCGGCCTTAAGCCGCTGCGCATCGCCGGAGTTCCGCCCGACTATTTTTCCCCCACCGGCCAGCGCTGGGGCAACCCGCTCTATCGCTGGGACGTGCTGGCCGAGAGCGGCTTCCAGTGGTGGATCGACCGAATCCGCCGGGCCTGCCAGCTTTATGACATCGTCCGCCTCGACCACTTCCGCGGCTTCGAGGCCTACTGGGCCATCCCCGAAGACGAAGAGACGGCCGTCAACGGCGAGTGGATCAAAGCGCCCGGGCTCGAACTTTTCCGCGCCCTCGAAGCCGCGCTCGGGCCCCTGCCGCTGGTCGCTGAAGACCTGGGCCTGATTACGCCGGAAGTGGACGCGCTGCGCCATGAGCTTGAACTGCCAGGCATGAAGGTCCTCCAGTTCGGCTTCAGCGGCAAGGGCGCGCACACTCACCTGCCCCACCGCTTCACCCCGGACACGGTGGCCTACACCGGCACTCACGACAACGACACCACGCTCGGCTGGTGGCAAACGGCCTCCAAAATCGAGCACCAGGCCGTCGAAGCCTATATCGGGCCCATCCCTTTCAGCAATGGCGTCTCGAGTCCTGTCTGGCCGCTCCTGCGCGCCGCCCAGTCCAGCGTCGCGCAGATGGCGATTGTTCCCGCGCAGGACCTGCTCGAGCTGGGCTCCGAGGCCCGCATGAACACCCCCGCCGTCCCCTCCGGCAACTGGAGTTGGCGCGCCCCCGAGCAATGCTGGACGGCGGAGTTGGCCGCCCGCCTGGCCGCCCCGGCCGAAGTCACCGACCGCGACAACGATCCGCTCGCCGCCCCTGAAGAAGAGGACGCAGAAGCGGAGTAGCCCGCCGCCGCCAAAAGGCTCCGTGCCCCATCCATTCCGCGCTCTTTGCGGAATGGGTGGGATACGACGCACTCAACCGCGCTGCCTCTTCGCTCATTGACCACTGACCACGACGCACTCAACCTCAGCGCCTTTCCACTCCCCAGCCTGCAATCATATGATTCCCTCATGGAAGACCGTGACAACGAACTTTCAAAGCTTGTCGATCAACTGAACCGCTCGGCCACCGGCGTCAAGACCAGCGAGAAGCGCTCGATAGACCAGCTCCTCTCCGTTGCGCTCCACAACAACGCTTCCGACATCATCCTGATGGCCGGCTCGCCCGCCACCTTGCGCGTCAACGGCGCACTTACGGCAGACTCCGGGCCGGCCCTCTCGGCCGAGACCATTCGCACCATGCTGCTGCCGCTGCTCACCGCCGATCAGGCTGAGGAGTTGCAGACGCGCAAGTGCATGGACTTCTGTTTTGTGCGCGGCACCACAGGCAGATTTCGCGCCAATTTTCACTTTCAGCGCGGAACCCTCGCCGCCTCCATCCGGCTGTTGCCCGCGCAGATTCCATCGCTGGAAACGCTTCATCTGCCCGCGTCTCTCGCCATGCTTACCGAGCGGCGTCAGGGTCTCGTCCTGCTTACCGGAGCCACCGGCTGCGGCAAGACCTCCACCATGGCCGCATTAATTGACCGCATCAACGCCAACCGCCGCGACCACATCATCACCATCGAAGATCCGGTCGAGTATCAGCACACCAACCGCAAATCGCTGGTCGAACAGATTGAACTCGGCTACGACACACCCAGCTTTGCCCAGGCCGTCCGCGCCGTTCTGCGTCAGGACCCGGACGTGATTCTGGTGGGCGAAATGCGCGACACCGAGACCATGGCCGCGGCCCTTACAGCGGCGGAAACCGGGCACCTGGTTCTTACCTCGCTGCATACCAACGATGCCGCGCAAACCGTCTCGCGCATCCTGGACATTTTCCCCTCCGGCTATCAGTCGCAGATACGGCAGCAGCTTTCCCTGGCACTGCTGGCCGTCATCTCGCAGCAACTGCTGCCCGCCGCCAACGGCATCGGACGCTACCCCGCCGTCGAAATTCTGGTAGCCACCAGCGCCATGCGCAACCTGATCCGCCGCGGCGACGACCATCAACTCTGGGCCAACATCGAGACCGGCCGCTCCGAAGGCATGTTGACCATGGAACAGTCGCTGGCCGAACTCGTGCGCGCCGGCCGCGTCTCCCGCGAAACCGCCTTCGCCCACTGCAACCACCCTGAAGATCTGCGCCGCCACTTGAACGGCTAAAACCGGCGGCTCCATCACACTCTCAGGGCAAACGCATTTGAAAATTGATCGAACCATAGAAGGTACTTTGAAGCAGCGCGTGTAGGTTCGAAGTTGTTTGTATGACAACTTCGCGGTTTTCGCAGGAGAGTTTGGAGCAGTTTGGGGAGTGTTGGGAGGGTCT
>CAIKND010000236.1 GCA_903828675.1 uncultured Acidobacteriaceae bacterium | reverse complement strand
GTCGTCTTAACCGAAATCGCACCGAAAAACACACTGTCATCCGCAAACCGGCTCACCACCTGCGCGACACACTTCGAATACCTCCCCGGCAAACCGCTAAGTTGGCTTTTGCGAAAACGCTATGACCGACACACTCCTAGGCCACCCTCTCATCCACTCAGCGAAATCATCCCTTTGGTATGATTGTCCCGCGCAATCGACCATTGAGAATCTGCGTCGAATCGCGCTGAAGTTTTTTGAGCCCTGTACGAGGAGGGGACATGAAATTTTTCGCGTATGGTTGTGTCGCTCTTGGAATGCTATTGAGTGCCGGATTTCGAACGTCCGCACAAACCCAGGAAATGAAGATCGCGCAGGAGCTTTCTCCGGCAGAAGTCAGCCAGCATGAAGCTGCCGTTCTCGATGCGCTCGACCTCACGCGACCCGAGTTGACTGCCGTGGCGACGGCATGGAAGACGAAAGATGCAGCGAAAGCCGAGAAGGCTCTAGCCGCATATTTCCGCAACAGAAGTTCCGTACAGTGGGGGCCGGATGCGGACCCGGATGAGCCTGCAGGGTCAGCGAAGCACGACAGGGCAGTTGCGGAAGACGCTGTTGCGGGCAAGCTGCAAGGCGGCGGAAATCCACTCGCCCATGCGTTTCCGAACGGCGATATCGACTGGCATTACAACGCGACCTACCACGAGCAGGATATGGCGCCGGACGATGAGTGGCAGTGGCAGCTCAATCGGATGTCCTATTGGGAAAATCTGGACCGTGCCTACAAAGCCACGCACGACGAGCGCTACGCTCAGGCGTTTGTGCGGGAGATGCGTTCCTGGGTTGCGCAATGTCCGGTGCCGGATCACGCTGCGAATAAGCCCGGCTCGACCTGGAGAACGATCGAAGCCGGCATCCGCATGGGCGGCCCTTGGCCCGGGGCGTTCTTCGTCTTTCACCATTCACCATCGATGACCGACGCTGACCTCATTCTGTTCGCGGATGCATTTCTTGACCACGGTCGCTACCTCCGTAAAAACTATACGCGGCTGAACTGGTTCACCATGGAGATGAGCGGGCTCTATGCGGCTGGTGCGGCGTTTCCCGAGTTCAAGGAGGCTGCGGAGTGGCGAAGCTTCGGAGCCAACAACCTGGCGGAAGAGGCGCGGAAGCAATTCCTCTCTGACGGCGCGCAGGCTGAACTATCCACCGGCTATCAGAATGTTGCGCTCGGCAACATCCTCAAGATCGCACAAATTGCACGTTGGACAGGCCGGACCTCCGAGTTGCCCGCGGACTACTCCGTGCCTCTGGAAAAGGGTTATGAGTTTCAGATGGCCATCATGGCCCCGGACCGCTTTAATCCCAAACTCAATGACGCCGGCGCGGTCTATCTTCCCACCTTGTTCAAGCACATGGCGGTCGAGAATTTCCCCAAACGCAATGACTTCAAATGGGTGGCCACCGACGGCGCAGAAGGCGCGCAACCGAATTTCACATCAGTCTTTCTGAACCGCGCTGGACATGCGGTCATGCGCTCGGGATGGACCCGCAAAGACAATTACCTCCTCTTCCGGCTTGGCCCCCTGGGCATGGGGCATCAGCATCAAGACAAGCTACAGGTCATCGTCTGGCCGTTTGGTCGCGAGCTTTTGTTTGACAGTGGCGGCGGCAGCTACGAACACAGCAAATGGAGAGATTGGGCCATCGCCTCGTTCTCGCACAACTGCGTCATTGTGGACGGAATGGCGCAGACCCGCGTTCCCGATTGGAAAGATCCGTGGCATGACGCAGCCATGATCAGCCAGGGACCGATCGATGGCCACTGGGAGACAAACAGCGCCTTCGACTTCGCGTCGGGCGAGTACAAGGACGGATACGGCCCGGAACACGTTCGCCCGGCCACGCAGCAGCGCGACGTGCTTTTCCTCAAGCCCGACCTCTATATCGTGGCCGATCGCATGAGGCCCAACGATTCCGATTCGCATGCCTATCAGGCCCGTTGGCATCTGTTGACAACGCAGACCCGCCTCGATCCGGTAACCCATGTTCTGGAAACCACCGATGCCGACAAAGCCAATCTGGCGGTGGTTCCGCTGCTGAGCAGCGGGCTTGAAGTTACCGCAGTGTCCGCGCAGGAAGATCCTGAGATCCTCGGTTGGAACATCCGCGTCTACGATCTTCCCCGTAGAGTCCCGGCAACAACGCTGCTGCACACCCGCACCGGCGCCGGTCCGCAGCTTCTTCTTACCCTGATCCTTCCGCTGCGTCCCGGCCAGGCCAGCCCCGTCGCTGCAGTAGCCCCGGGAGAAGATGGAACATCGGCAACCGTCACGTTCACCGACGGCCGCAAGTTCTTGATTTCCAGTCCCGGAGAGCGTGGCATTTCAGTCAAAGAGATGCTGCCTGACGGCAGGGCCGTACGATCGGCTGCCGGCAGTTCAAAGTAACCGGCAGGCCGAAAACATTTTGCAGCATTGGATGAATTGAATGAGGAGAGAAATGAAATCGATTGTCTTGGGAATTGTTGTTCTTGGTGCGTTGTGTAGTGCTCGTCAGGCATCGCAGGCTCAGGGGCCGAAGCCGGATGCGCCGCAAAAGTTGCCTGCGGCGGCAGTCAGCCAGCGCGAGGCCGCGGTCTTTGATGCGCTCGACCTGAGCAGTTCTGAACTGGCCGCGGTCGCCGCTGCATGGAAGCAGAAAGATACGGCGGCGGCCGAAAAAGCCCTGGCTGCCTATCTGCGAAAAAGAGACTCGGTCAAATGGGGATCGGACGCGGCGGGCGGCAACGGGGGACTCCGTGTCGAGCATGACAAGACGCTCGCCGATTGGGCCGTTGCAGGCAAGCTGCAGGGCGGCCAGGGGCCTTACTTCTACACGTTTCCAGAGGGCAAAATCGACTGGTACTACAACGCCACGCAGCACATGCCCGGCGTCGCGCCGGACAACGAGTGGCAGTGGCAACTCAGCCGCATGGCGGTCTGGGGCGCTTTGGGCCGCACCTACAAAGCCACCGGCGACGAGCGCTATGCGCAGACCTTCGACCGCGAGATGCTCTCATGGATTGCGCAATGTCCGGTTGCCGATCACGTGGACAACGTCCCTGGTTCCACCTGGCGAACCATCGAGTCAGGCATTCGCATGGGCGGTTCATGGCCCGCGGCGTTTTACGCATTTCGCAACTCGCCTTCACTCACCGATGCCGACCTCGTTCTGTTCGTAAGCTCGTTTCTTGACCACGGAAATTACCTCCGTCACAACAACACCCGCCTCAACTTCCTCACCATGGAGATGAGCGGGCTTTACGCGGTGGGCGCATTGTTCCCAGAGTTCAAGGACGCGGCGGACTGGAGAAGTTTTGCCGTGGGCAAGCTCGCGCAGGAAGCGCGCACGCAGTTCCTCCCCGATGGCGCGCAGGACGAGCTTTCCACCGAATATCAAAACGTCGCGCTCGGCAACATCTTGAAGATTCCCCAGATCGCGCGCTGGACCGGCCGACTGGCAGAAGTGCCCGCGGATTACACCGAGCCGCTCGAGAAGGGCTTCGAGTTTCAACTCAAGATCATGGCCCCGGACCGCTTCAATCCCAAGTACAACAACGGCCTCCCGCAGTACCTGCCTTCCGTCTTCAAAATGGCTGTCGAGAACTTTCCCAATCGCGCCGATTTCAAATGGGTCGAATCTGACGGTAAGCTAGGCAAACCGCCGGCGTTTACCTCGGTTTTCCTCAATCGCGCCGGAGAGGCCGCAATGCGCTCCGGCTGGAGCCGTCAGGATAACTACCTTGGCTTCCGCCTCGGCCCCATCGGCATGGCCCATCAGCATCAGGACAAGCTGGGCGTCGTCATTTGGGCCTACGGACGCTCGCTGGTCTTCAACACCGGCGGCGGCAGCTACGAGCAGAGCAAGTGGAGAACCTGGGCCACATCCAGCTTCGGTTCAAACTGCTTGATCGTGGACGGATTAGGCCAGAACCGGCCCACCACATCCAGCGACCCATGGCACAATCCGGACCTGATCAGCCAGGGACCGATTGATGGCCACTGGCAGACAAGCGATGTCTTCGACTTTGCCTCCGGCGAGTACACCGGGGGATACGGACCGCAACGTGTTCGTCCCGCTTCGCAACAGCGCGACGTGCTGTTCCTCAAGCCCGACCTGTTCGTTGTCGCCGACCGCATGACGCCGAATGACGCCGCATCGCACAACTACCAGGCGCGTTGGCAACTGCTCACCACGCACACCCGCATCGATCCGGCTACGCATGTACTGGAGACAACCGACTCCGGTGAAGCCAACCTCGCCGTCGTTCCATTGCTGACCAAAGGCCTTGAAGTCGCGGCCGTTTCAGCGCAGGAGTCTCCGGAGATTCTAGGCTGGAATGTGCGAAAGGATATGGACCCGCAGACGGTTCCCGCCACCACGCTTCTTCATACGCTCAGCAGCGCGGGACCGCAGATCATGCTCACGCTGTTCATTCCGCTGCGTCCGGGGCAGGCAAATCCCGTCTCCTCTGTTGCGGAAGGGGTGGATGGCCGTTCGGCAACAGTGACGTTTACCGATGGGCGAAAATTTCTGATCGCCGCCTCAGGCAATCGAGGCATCACGGTGGAAGAGAAACTCCCCGGCGGCAAGCCAGCGCGGTCGGCCAACGGTGGCACAAATTATTGATCCTGCGCCTGAATACTGTGTGAGTGCCCCATCCATTCCCGCGCATTTTGCGGGAATGGGTGGGAAAGGATTCCGCTCTTTTCTTGTCGGATCATTAGGAGATAAATTGCGTGGAAGCGCCTATGCATGCCCCCTCTTTATAAGGGGTATTGCAACTCGCCTCGCTTATGCTACACTTCCACCGGTAAACGCTTTCCCAGTTCTGAATGCCTTAAATTCTGAGGGCTTTCCGGTTTTTGCCAAGGGGATGCGGGAAACAGACGGAAATATTCCTCGCGGAGCCGGTTTGCCGCTTGACAAGTGTTGCAGTAAAGCCATTTACTTAAGGGCAAACGTCTGAGACTCCTGTAGACGTATTCACGCCCTCTCAGGTGACGCAATGTTCGGATTGGTTCCAGCTTCAGCCTCTGCCGGCTTTCTCGGTTCCATGCCGGCCGCCCTCGCCTTCAGTTCTGAGCCCCTTGCGCATCTTCGTCCGCTCGATATTGCCGTGGTTGCGATTTACTTCGCGATGGTCATCTGGATCGGCTTCTATCTCAAAGGCCAGTCCAATACCAGCGAAGAGTTCTTCATGGCCGGGCGCGAGATGACGGCATGGATCGCCGGCCTCAGTTTCGTCTCGGCCAATCTCGGCTCGCTCGAACTCATGGGCTGGGCCGGGTCGGCTTACCAGTACGGCATCCTCGCCGCCCACTGGTACTGGATCGGCGCCATTCCCGCCATGGTGTTCCTCGGCCTGGTCATGATGCCCTTCTACTACGTGTGCAAAACCCATTCGGTACCCGGCTATCTTGATCTCCGCTACGGGCGCGGCGCTTCAAGCGTTGCGGCCATCTCGTTCGCAATCGAGATGATCCTGATGAGCGGCGTCAACATGTTCGCCATGGCCGTGGTCATGAAGGTGGTCCTCGGCTGGGACATTTTCTTCTCCATCATTGTCAGTTCAGTCGCGGTTGCTCTGTATGTCGGTCTCGGCGGCTTGCGCTCGGCCATCTTCAATGAGGTACTGCAGTTCGTTCTCATCTGGGGCGGCGCGCTTCTGGTCCCCATCCTCGGACTGATCCAGGCAGGTGGCGTCGCCGGCCTCAAGAAGCAGATCATGCACAACATGCAGACCATGACGGGAGGCGGCGTTTCAGGCGACAGCTACTTCCACATGTGGCGCGATATGGGGCACTTCTCAGCCAACCCCATGGGCGTGCATTGGACCGGCATCGTCTTTGGCCTTGGGTTTGTTATCAGCTTTGGCTACTGGACCACGGACTTTCTGGTTGTGCAGCGCGTGCTTGCAGCGCACAACCTGCGCGCTGCCCGCCTCGCTCCCATCATTGCCTCGTTCTTTAAGATGGCTACTCCGTTCATCGTGATTCTGCCCGGCCTGCTCGGCCTGGTCCTGCTGCAGAATGCCGATGGCTCACGCCGCCAGTTGGTCGGAGAGGATGTTGTGGCTGCTTGCTCGATGACCGGCGACGGCGCCGTGGCCGACGCTTCTGGTTGCAAGGCTGCGATGGCGAAGACTTCGCTTACGCCCGACGCCCAACAGAAAGTGTTGGCGGGTGGATCCGATGCCGAATTGCATAGCTACAACCAGGCACTGCCCCTCATGATGGTTCGCTACCTCGGCCCCGGACTCCTCGGCCTCGGTATCACCGCGCTCATCGCCGGCTTTATGAGCGGCATGGCCGGCAACGTCAGTGCCTTCTCCACTGTGTGGACCTATGACATCTACAAGGCCCTCATCAATAAGCGAGGTTCCGACTCGCACTACGTTCTTGTCGGTAGGCTATCCATCCTGATCGGAGTGGCCGTTTCCATTGGCGCTGCCTATCTGGTGATGCACGCCCACGGCATTATGGACTACGTGCAGGCGCTGTTCTCCATCTTTATTGCGCCGCTGCTCGCTGCGATTCTGCTGGGCATGTTCTGGACCCGCGCCACCAAGCTGGCCGGCTTCATCGGCCTGCTTGGTGGCATTGTCTTCTCGGCCAGCCTGTTCATGTGGGTTAAGCTGGTGCCCGCGGCCCTGGCCAATGTGGCGCTCTCGCCCGACGCCAAGCCAATGGCGGAGAACGTCTTCCGCGCACTGTGGGCTTTCATTTTCTCGGCCATAGTCATCGTCGTCACCAGCCTGCTGACCAAGGCGCGCCCGATCGCGGAACTCGAGGGCCTTGTGTATGGCGCCACCAAACTGCCCAAGGAAGATCCGGTCCCGTGGTACAAGAGCGAGTACACTTGGGCGCTGCTCGTGGTCGTCATCTTTGCTGGTCTCAACATTTTGTTCTGGTAGTGCGTACGAGAGAGGAGAAACATTATGCATGGTTCCAAGATTCCCATTTGGTTTTTCATCGGCGTGCTGCTGCTGGTTTACGGTGCAATGATCTGCGGCTACGGTATCTTTGAACTGGCCACTGGAACGCTGGCCAATGTGCAGTTGGCCAGTGTGCATGCGCCGGTCTGGTGGGGTGGAACACTGCTGTTGCTCGGCATCTTCTACGTCGCAAAGTTTCGCCCGGGAAGAGCGGGCAAGTAGAGGTTCTCCGAGTCCCGGAACAGCGGGTTCGGAAGGGTGCATTCAGGAAGTACGCGCGAGGCCGTCCTGGCGCGAGCAGCTTTTGAAACCATCCATGCCGCGGGAGTTTTGGGGATATGACGGCGACTCCAGACCCGGCAGGCGCAATAAGGCCGCGCGAGCGGAGAAGATCGAGGGAGTAGAGAACATGGCAGCGAAGCGGGTAATGACGTTTGGCGTAGTAGTGGGCAATCGCGGGTTTTTCCCTGGCCATCTGGCCAAGACCGGCCGCGATGAGATCATTTCAGTTCTTGAAGCAGTGGGCGCGCGGGCCGTGGTGTTAGGTCCCGACGATTCCAGGCACGGCGCGGTTGAAACCTACGCCGAGTCGCAGCGCTGCGCGGAACTTTTCAAGAAGCATGCGGATGAAATTGACGGCATCATCATCACTCTGCCCAACTTCGGCGAAGAGCGCGGCATTGTCGATGCCATCCGGCTTTCCGGCCTCAAGGTTCCCGTTCTCGTGCAGGCCACGCCCGACCGCGCGGAAGCAATGACCATCGCCGTCCGCCGCGACAGCTTCTGCGGCAAGATGAGCGCCTGCAACAACCTCATGCAGTACGGCATCCCGTATTCGCTCACCACCCTGCACACTGAATCGCTCGATTCTGCCGAGTTTACTGCCGATCTCGAGTGGTTCTCCGCGGTCTGCCGCATCGTCAAGGGGCTCAAGAATCTGCGCATCGGCGCCATCGGCGCGAGGCCCACGGCCTTCAATACCGTCCGCTATTCAGAGCGGCTCTTCGAGACCTCCGGCATTTCCATCGAGACTATCGATCTCTCTGAAATCTTCGGCCGCATCAGCCGCATGAAGGACACCGATGACGAGGCGCAGGCCAAGCTCGCCGCCATCAAGAGCTACGTCAGCACCTCCGGCATCGCTGAAGCGGCGTTGGTGAAGATGGCCAAGCTCGGCGCGGTTATCGACGGCTGGATGAAGCAGACGAACGTCACCATCAGCGCCGTCCAGTGCTGGACATCGTTTGAAGAGTTCTTCGGCGTTGTGCCCTGCACCATCATGAGCATGATGAGCAACGACCTCATCCCCTCCGCCTGCGAAGTGGATGTGCCGGGCACGCTCAGCATGTATATGCTGGCGCTGGCTTCGGGCACCCCCTCGGCGTTGCTGGATTGGAACAACAACTACGGCAGCCACCCCGACAAGTGCGTCTGCTTCCATTGCTCCAACCTGCCCAAGCACTTCTTCGCCAAACCGCCCAGGATGGACTACCAGGAAATCATTGCCGGCACGGTCGGCAAGGAGAACACCTTCGGCACCTGCGTGGGCCGCGTAAAGTCGGGCACCATGACCTATGCGCGCTTCTCCACCGACGACCGGCGCGGCGTCATTCGCGGCTATACCGGCGCGGGCAAGTTCACCGATGATCCGCTCGAGACATTCGGCGGCGCGGGCGTGGCCGAGATTCCACAACTGCAAAAGCTGTTGAAGTACATCTGCCGCGAGGGCTTCGAGCACCACGTGGCCGCCAACTTCAGCGATGTGTCCAGGGCTGTGCATGAAGCCGCTCGCTACCTCGGCTGGGAGAGCTACCACCACGGCGCGGTTGAAGAATAATCGATGCATGGGAATAACTCGGGCGCTGACGAACGTTGTCAGCGCCCGAAGCTGTTTATGAGGAGCGCCATGAAGGCCCTGGTACTGGAAGAGAAACTACGTCTGTCTCTGCGTGAAATCGAACTGCCGCTCGATATGGGCCCCCGCGATGTGCGCATTCGCATTGGGCGCGTCGGCATCTGCGGCAGCGATGTCCACTATTACACCCACGGACGCATCGGCCCCTTCGTCGTAAGCGAGCCCATGGTGCTGGGCCATGAGGCTGCCGGCGTTGTGGTTGCGGTTGGCCGCGAGGTGCATCATCTCGCGCCCGGAGACCGCGTCTGTATGGAGCCGGGTATCCCCGACCTCTCCTCGCGCGCAAGCCGCGAGGGCCATTACAATCTCGACCCCGCCGTGCGCTTTTGGGCCACACCGCCCATTCACGGCTGCCTCACCAGCGAGGTCATCCATCCGGCGGCCTTCACCTTCAAGCTGCCCGATCATGTTTCCCTCGCCGAGGGCGCCATGGTTGAGCCTTTCGCCGTTGGACTGCACGCGGCTACCAAGGCGCAGATCAAGCCCGGAGCAACGGCTGTTGTCACCGGCGCCGGACCCATCGGCATCATGACGGCGCTTGCGGCTTTGGCGGCGGGCGCGGGGCAGGTAGTCGTCTCTGACCTGTCCGCGGAGAAGCTTGCGATCGCCGGCCAGTATCCGGGCATCGTTCCCTTCGACATCCGCTCTGGATCGCTGTCTGCGCGCGTGGCCGAACTCACCGGTGGCTGGGGCGCGGACGTAGTCTTCGAGGCCAGCGGCAGCCCCCGGGCCTACGACGGAATCTTCGACCTGCTCGCGCCGTCCGGCACTCTGGTGCTGGTAGGCATGCCCCCTGACCTGGTTCCCTTCGATGTGGTGGCCGCCCAGGCAAAGGAAGCGCGCATCGAGACCATCTTCCGCTACGCCAATGTCTACTCCAAGGCCGTGGCCCTCATGGCGTCCGGCAAGGTCGATCTCAAGCCGCTCATCTCCGCCAGCTTTCCCTTCGAGCAGAGCATTGCGGCCTTTGAGCGAGCCTCCCAGGGTCGCCCCTCCGACATCAAGCTGCAAATCGTTGTTGAGGATTCCGCCTCGTGAGCGCTCCCGGCCTCGAATCGCCCTCGGGCAGCGCATCTCCGCCAGCCCACTTTGGCCAGGACCGCTTTGTTTTAGGCATGCCCCTGGCCCTCCTCGGCGGCTACATCGCCATCGTTTTCTGCATGACGGGCGACGGTATCGAGCAGGCCTTCCTGTCGAAATACCTGGTCAACCTGGGTTTCACGGCTGGCGATTCCGCGCTCGTCTTCACCGTGTACGGTGCCACCGCCGCCATCTCCAGTTGGCTCTCCGGTGTGCTGGCGGATGTCTTCTCGCCGCGTCGCGTCATGCTTACCGGCATCGCCTGGTGGCTGGTCTTCCACGTCCTGTTTCTGTGGTTGGGCCTGGGCCATATCAACTTGCCGCTCACCCTGCTTTTCTACGGCATCCGCGGTTTTGCCTATCCCCTGTTCTTCTATGGATTCTTCGTGTGGGTGGTCCAGAAAAGCCGTCCCCATGAGCTTGCCTCGGCCATCGGATGGACCTGGAGCATGTTCACCATCGGCTATGGCATCGTCGGCTCTTACCTGCCCAGCTTCACGATCCAATGGATCGGCTACATGGGCACCCTGTGGATGTCGATGGCCTGGGTCATGGCAGGCGGACTGCTGATTTACTTCTTCACCGGCAGCGTTACTGCCGTGCCCAATGCCGCCGTTCAGCGCGGCGAAATCGGCAGATTCGCTGAGATCGGCAAGTGCGTCACGCTGATCTTCAACAACCGCAACATCGCCCTGGCGCTGGTTACGCGCATCATCTGCAATCTGTCGCTGTTTGGCTTCCCGGTCATCATGCCGCTGTTTTATACCTCGGCACGCATCGGCTTCAGCGTGCCGGAGTGGGCGCGCATCTGGGGAACCTTCTTCCTCGTGCAGCCCGTTACCAACGTATTGTGGGGACTGATCGGCGACCGCATCGGATGGATGCGCCAAATGCGCTGGATCGGCTTTGTCGGTTGCGGCACGGCCACGCTGCTCTTCTACTTCCTGCCGCTCCATTTTCCGCACAACACGCTGGCCGCCACCATAGCCGCGCTGCTGTTCGCCTTTACCATCACGTCGTTCGTGCCCATGGGCGCAATCTTTCCCATGATGGAGCCCAACCACAAGGGAGCCGCGGTGTCTGTGCAGAACCTGGGCGGAGGCCTGGCCAACTTTGGCGGCCCCGTTCTGGCCGCCATCATTCTTCCGCTATGGGGAATCGCCGGCGTAGTCGTGGTCTACGGCATCCTCTATTTCATTGCCGCAATCCTTACCCTGTTCATCCACGTAGACCAGCCCAAGGGCATTTCCGCGGCCTCCCTGGGCACGCACTGAGAAAGCGGAGAAGATCCTTCGTCGATTTCTACAGCGTTTTCGATACGAGTTTGGACAATAATTTGGGTGCCCCATCCTTGAATCGTTCTTTGATCCAAGGGTGGGAGAGCACATATTCAAATCTCCGCCGTAAACGCTTAAACAGAAAGCGCTCTATGCAGCATCCCGCGGTTGCAGCGTCACCCGGGCCGTAAGCACCACCAGCGCGGCCCACAGAATGTCCGCGCCCAGCAAGTGCGCCACCTGCAGCCACAGCGGGGCCAGCAGCACCACGTCCATCACGCCCAATACATATTGCGCAGCCAGCAGCAGCAGTATCAGCGCGGAAAGACCGCGATTGTCCCAGTGTGCGGAGCGTTGCGCCGCGCGCACCAGAATCCAGATAAGAAAAATGCTGGAGAGGAACGCGACCGTCGGGTGGGTCCAGCGCCAGCGAACCAGCCAGCCGCTGCCTGCGGAGAAGTCCTGGGCCAGTGCCATGCCCAGCGAACTCGCCGGGAAAAGCGTATCGCCCAGCGCGGCCAGCGAGCCCGTAACGCCCACGATCATCACCACGAGGATAGCGGCAAGCGCGCCAAACGGAGCCACCAGGCTCACGCCACCACGCAGATAGCCATGTCTGCGGCTCAGCAGGTGCGCTGTAAGCGTAAGCGCGGCCAGCAGCAGCAGGGTGTTGGTCAGGTGCAGCGCCAGGTAGGCGGGGCGCAGCGGCGACTGGCTCTGCGCGGTCAGCCCCAGCTTCACCAGAAACGCTCCAAGCATCGCCTCAAGCAGCGTGAACACCACTGAGGCTATAACGGCCGCGCGGGCAAGGTGGCCGCGCACGGTGCCCCTGAACGTCCACACCAGCAGGCCCACAACCAAGAAGAATGAGATTGCGCTGGTCAGGCGATGGGTGAATTCAATGAGAGTTTCAACGCTTGCCGAGTGCTGCAGCACGGTGCCGTTGCACAGCGGCCAGTGGTTCCCGCAGCCGGCTCCTGAACTGGTGGCGCGCACCAGCGTGCCCCACAGAATCACGGCGATAAAGTAGCCCAGCACGCCCCAGGAAAAGCGGCGCAGCGCGGGAGAAGGCAAGGTTTGTATATCGGCAGATGAAGCGGTTGCAGGCATGAAGGAAGACTCCGGATGCGACCCACCAGTGTAGAACAAGGGGCCGAACAATTTCAGATTTGGGTGCTGTCCTAATAGTGCTTTACCGTTTTCCATAGGCTTCGCTGAGGTAGGGGGTGAGCAATGATCGCTTCCAAAATGATGCACCACAGAAAGCCTGGGAAAATCTGGAATTCGCGTATGTACTGTGGTTCGCGCACTACAATTGGTGCCGGGTGCATCAGACGCTCAAGGTCAAGCCCGCGATGGAATGCGGAATCGCTACCAGCGTTTGAGAACAGAAAGACTTGATAGCGGTCTAACCGGATCGCGGGAAGTGGGGGGCATAGTGCCTCCGCGTTTTTGCGGTCTATAGTTGCGGAATCCAGGAGGGCAAATTTCTATGGATGATCTGGACCTTAAGGCACTCGCTTACATTCTAGCGAGAGAGGTAAAGAAGTATCACCATGAAAAAGACGTGTATCTTGGCGCTCTTCAACATTTGAAGAATTCGGGGGTACTTGGAGTGGATGAACTTGTGGAAGATGCTCGGCAATCGGCATTTATACAAGGGTTAACCGACCGCGCTTTTGCCTTTCTGGATGAATGGCTGCCACCAATCCCTGAAGCTAATCTTGAGAGTATTCGGCGTCTATGGTTGGAAAAATTGGAATTTGAAGGGAAAAAGCCAAACTGAGCGATGTAGGTTGCATTTGGTACACTCCTACGTTATTTTGGAATTTCCAACACAAGATCGGAGGGGCCGCATCTGGCAGGGCGGCTCTTCTATATGATGCTTAAAATATTTTCATGTGAGGAAACCTGCGATGAAAGAGTGGGGGATTATTATTGCAGCAACTCTCGCCGTCGCCTATATTGTCCATTCCATCTATGAAGTTGGGGGCGTTCTTGGCACACGTCTCGATGAGTTGCACGAAAAAGTCGATACCTTACAAGGAAAAGTAGAGGAAATCGAAGACAATTTCGAAACCGAACGAATCAATAAGAACCACGTCAATCCGATTGATCTATGAAAGCAATATGCAGGCTCCGTGCTAGACTTCTTAGCGGCAACGCAGTTTTGGACCACTACCCAAATTTGCGGTCCGCCTGCACATCCCCGAGGCAAACCGCAAATCCGAGAGTCTATCCGGAATCCTACGCCGCCAGCAGCCTAACCACGTGGTTCACGATGATCAGGTCCTCGGCGGGAGGAACCACGCGCACCGTCACCGGCGAGTTCTCCGCTGAAATCGTGGCTTCGCCGCGGACGTTGTTGCGCGCCGGGTCCAGCACGATGCCCAGAGCCCCCAGGCCGGCGCAGATTTCCGCGCGCGAGGCAATGTCGTTTTCGCCAATGCCGCCCGTGAACACCAGCATGTCCAACCCGTTCAGTTCGGCCACATAACTGCCGATCCACTTGGCGATCGTCCACGTGAACTTGTCGACCGCCAGCCGTGCCTTGGCGTTGCCTTCTTTAATGGCATCGCGCAGGTCGCGCATGTCGTTCGAGAGTTCGCTCACGCCCAGCAGGCCCGCCTTCTTGCTGGCCGCCACTTCTAGCTGATCGGCCGCATCTGAAGCGCTCTTCGCCGTCTCCGCAATCTTGCGCAGAATGAAAAGAAGCACGCCGGGATCGATGTCGCCCGTGCGCGTGCCGCTGATAATGCCGCCCGTGGGCGTCAAGCCCATGGATGTATCCAGGCACTTGCCGTTGCGAATGGCGGAGATCGAGGCCCCGTTGCCCAGATGGGCGACGATCATCTTCTCGGGAACGTTGGGCTGCAACTGGTAAACGATCGACTCGTACGAAATTCCGTGTGCCCCGTAGCGGCGCACGCCCATGGCCGCATACTCGGGCGGAATCGGCATGTGCGTCACCACTTCCGGCATGGTCCGATGGAAGTAGGAGTCGAGACAAACAAAGTTGGGAACGCTGGGAAACAGGCGCAGCGACTCGCGCATGATGTAGCAGGCGATGGGCGTATGCAGTGGCGCAAAGGCCGTGTAGCTCTCCATCTCGTCAATCAACTCTGGAGTAATCAGCTGGTTTTCCTGCACTGTGGGGCCGCCGCACACCATGCGATGGCCGATCGCCACCGGTGCCGGAAAGTCGCCGGAGTGCAGCGCGTCGGCTACCAGCTTGAAGGCAACCGCGCGGGTGGGCAGGGCAGGGGTCAGATCCACCAGCTTTGTGCCGCTGGCATCCTTGATCCAGAACTTGCCCAGATCGGTGCCGATGCCGTCCACCGCGCCCTCGAAGAGCTTCACGCGCTGGCCGTCGCCGGCTTCGTAGACTGAAAATTTGATGGAAGAAGAACCGCTGTTCAAAACCAATACGGGCAAAGACGACATGTTTGAGAGCCTCTGAAGGTTGGGGCTGATTGAATCAGCGGGTTAGTGGAGCAGTCTCGGATCTCAAACGCGAAATCCGGGATATCCGGCCGGGTGCCCCACCCTCGCCGCGTTCTTGTTTTTGCGGCCAGGGTGGGATTCCATGGAACTTATTCTTTGGGCCAGCGCCAGTTCTTGATTTCGGGCAGGTCGTCGCCATTTTCGGCTACGTAGAGCTTGTGCCGCTGGATCGCTTCGGAATACCACTGCTCGGCCGTTGCCGCCAGCGATGCCAGGCGCGGCACGCGGTGGATCGCGTCGAGCGTCAGTTGGAAGCGATCGATGTTGTTGAGTACGCACATATCGAAGGGGGTCGTTGTGGTGCCCTCTTCCTTATAGCCGCGCACGTGGATGTTGTCGTGGTTGTGCCGCCGGTAGGTAAGCCGGTGAATTACCGCCGGATATCCATGGAAAGCGAACACTACCGGCGCCGTCGGCGGAAAGATCAGATCGTATTCCTCGTCGGGCAGGCCGTGAGGATGCTCCGATGTGGGCTGAAGCGCCATGATATCCACCACGTTCACCACGCGGATGCGCAAGTCAGGCACTCGTTCCCTGAGCAGGCAAACCGCGGCCAGCGCTTCCAGCGTGGGCACGTCGCCGCAGCAGGCCATCACGATGTCTGGATTGCCCGCGTCGTTCGATGCCCACGGCCATACACCCAACCCGGTCGTGCAGTGCGCAATGGCTTCATCGATCGTGAGCCATTGCGGGGCGGGCTGCTTGCCGGCAATGATTAGATTGATGTAGTTGCGGCTCCGCAGGCAGTGGTCTGAGACCGAAAGCAGTGTGTTGGCGTCCGGTGGCAGATAGATGCGCACCACACCCGCCTTTTTGTTCAGCAGGTGGTCGATGAAGCCGGGGTCCTGGTGCGAAAAACCGTTGTGATCCTGCCGCCACACCAGCGAACTCAGCAGGTAATTGAGCGATGCGATAGGCTTGCGCCACGGAATCTCGCGCGTGGTCTTGAGCCATTTCGCGTGCTGGTTCGCCATCGAGTCGATGATATGAATAAACGCCTCGTAGCAAGAGAAGAATCCATGGCGGCCCGTCAGCAGGTAGCCTTCAAGCCAGCCCTGGCACATATGCTCGCTCAGGATCTCCATCACCCGGCCGGTCTCTGACAGGTTCTCGTCCACCGGCAGCGTCTCGGCCATCCAGGCCTTGCCGGTTCCCGTAATCACGTCGCCGAGACGGTTGGATGCGGTCTCGTCCGGTCCAAACACGCGGAAGTTCTTCTCTTCCGCATTGGCCTCCATTACTGCGTGCAGCAGATGGCCCAGAATGCGCGTGGACTCCACGTCCTGCTGCCCGCGCCCTTCAATCTTGACTGCGAACTCGCGGAAGTTCGGCACCTTCAGCGGCTTCAGCAGCAGGCCGCCGTTGGCGTGGGCGTTCATGCCCATCCGCAGCTTGCCCTTGGGTGCGATCTCCGCCAGGTCGGCGCGGAAATGCCCCTTCTCATCGAACAGTTCTTCGGGCTTGTAGCTGTGCATCCACTCGTCGAGCATCTTCAGATGCTCCGGCTTCTCGTAGATCTCCGAAAGCGGAACCTGGTGAGCGCGCCACGTGCCTTCCACCGGCTTGCCGTCCACAAACTTGGGTCCGGTCCAGCCCTTGGGTGTGCGCATAATCAGCATCGGCCACGCCGGGCGGGTCGTGCAGCCTTCCTCTCGCGCAGCCTTTTGGATTGCGGCAATGCGGTCCAGCATGGTGTCAAATAACGCTGCGGCCTGCTGATGCATCACCGCGGGGTCGTCGCCTTCCAGCGTGAACGGCTCGTAGCCATAGCCCCGCATCAGGTCTTCCAGTTCGGCATGGGGAATCCGCGCCAGGATCGTCGGGTTGGCAATCTTGTAGCCATTCAAATGCAGAATCGGCAACACCGCGCCATCCGTCGCAGGATTGAGAAATTTGTTCGAGTGCCAGCTTGTGGCCAGAGGCCCGGTCTCGGCCTCGCC
The DNA here is from genome assembly GCA_903828675.1 of uncultured Acidobacteriaceae bacterium. GTDB lineage: Bacteria > Acidobacteriota > Terriglobia > Terriglobales > Acidobacteriaceae > Telmatobacter. Next base: position 1,031 of record CAIKND010000236.1, on the reverse strand, counting down.
ATCCCCCACCACGCACGCCACCACCAGGTCGGGATTGTCGAAAGCCGCGCCATAAGCGTGGACCAGCGAGTAGCCCAGCTCGCCGCCTTCGTGAATGGAACCAGGCGTCTCCGGTGCCACGTGGCTGGGAATGCCATAGGGCCAGCTAAACTGGCGGAACAGACGCTTGATGCCGTCCTTGTTCTGCTCGATATGCGGATAAACCTCGGAGTAGGAGCCCTCAAGATAGGTGTTGGCTACCAGCCCCGGCCCGCCGTGTCCCGGCCCGATGATATAGAGCATGTTCAGGTTGCGCTCGCGGATCAGGCGATTCCATTGAACGTAAAGAAAATTGAGCCCGGGCGTGGTGCCCCAGTGCCCCAGCAGGCGCGGCTTCACGTCTTCCAGAGTCAGCGGGTGGTCCAGCAGCGGATTGTCTTTCAGGTAGATCTGGCCGACCGAAAGGTAGTTGGCGGCGCGCCAGTAGGCGTCCATCTTGGCCAATTGCTCCGGACTCAAAGGGCCTTTGCTTGTTGCTTCTTCGCTCAATGTGCACCTCGCGTGGAGGTTACGTGACTCCAAAAGCCTACCAGCCGCGGGCTAGAGCCTTGGGTGATTGAAGTCACAGTAAGATGAAACGCCGGTCCACTTAGTGGGACCAAGCCCGCTAGGAACATTCTCAGCCAGGGATATTGCCCGAAGATGTATTTTATCGCTCAGCTTCTGGACACGATCGATCCGGCCCATGAATGAGGCTCTGTGCCCCATTCATGCGCCTTATTCTGGCGCATGAGTGGGAAACCACGAATCTCAACTGGCACTATTCATGAGGAGCCTACAGTTCGCTTCAAAAATGAACTCTTATCCTGAGCGAGCGCAGCGAGTTGAAGGATCTGCCCTGAAAATAGGAGCCAGTGGACGCGATTACTTGTCCCGGAGGGACCTAAGGGAAATAGCCCATGTATGACAGCGTCGGCTTAGTCAAGGCATTTTTTATGGCCCTTGGACGTAAAAAATGCGTAGGAAGGCGTCGGCGTGGGGAGGCCGGTGTC
>CAIKND010000235.1 GCA_903828675.1 uncultured Acidobacteriaceae bacterium | reverse complement strand
GCTCCAGTTGCTCGAAGAGCGATTTCCGTGGCTCGGGAAAACGACCGACGAACAGATCAGCGGCGCCGATACCGTCGATCAGCTAACCGACCTTCACCGGGAACTCAAGCGCAGGACCAGAACCAATCGAAGGAATTGCAGGAAGAACAGGAACTAGCTTCCGCTCCATGAATGGATCGATCCTGCATTTCGAAATCTCTCTCCCCACGAGATACAAGCGGTGATACTCTCCCACCAGGGAGAAGTAGTTCCGAGCGACGCCGGCCAATGCCGGTTCGCAATCAAGGCAGCGCCAATGGCCAGCTATTGCTGGCCATTGGCGTCTTCGGAGGCATCTCATGCCGAAGGGTCCCTTTCTCCCCACCGAATTTACGGCGACCAAGTTCTCAACGGCGGCCGACAAAGCTGAATTCGGAAATCACTTTCTGCGCTTCATCGAGTCCGAATGGGCGCAGGCGCTCTTCACGAAGGACTTCTATCACCGTGTGTCGATGTGCTTCGGACATATAGCGCACGTGGATAGGCCGACCTTCTATGAGACCTGGTTCACCTCCGATCAGGACCGCTTGCGCTTCATCGAAAAGACGCTCAAGTGGCCGTGCTGGGGCGATCCAGAGTACACATTCTCCGATGTCGAGGGCGCCATTCAGCAGGAAGTGCGCAAGCGCAACTATTTGGCCCGCTACCAACTGCGTGTGGCCGAAGCGGAGCGGGCGCGCGAGATGGAGACGCTCAGGCGGTTGGAGGCCAAGTATCGTGTTCCCTCCAATCGAACGGACGATGCAGGCTCGACAACCGCTGATTTAGCCATAGCTGAACCGTCGTCGCCATTGATCGAAAGAACCCCAGTTCAAACCAGCCTGTTCTGAAGTCCGCAAACAATCCATATCGACCATTTCTGCCCATCAGGCAGACGAGGAGACGATCACCATGGCCACTCTGAAAGTAGAATCCCTGCCACGCGAGTTTTATTTCAACGGCACGCGCATTCCAGACCCCGCACCGCAGATGACGGCCGAGGAAATTCGCGACCTTCTCACGCCGTCTTATCCGGAAATCGCCACTGCCACACTGACCGGACCGGAAGATACCGGAACCGCGCTCCGCTATTCCTTCAGCCGCGCCATCGGCTCGAAGGGGTGAGCCGTGGCACGGCGCTCAATGACGAGAGAAGAGCTCGCTGCTTTGTTCATGGCAAAAGCCGCCGAGGCTCCTCCCGCTGCCAACCTGATTCTGGCGAGGCATCTCCAATGCAAGGAATCGTGCGACCTATCGAGCGCCATCGCAGAGGCCACTCAACGCTATGCCGGGACAGAAAGAACACTGCTGCCAACGCCGCCGGAGTTGCTTCCGCCGCTGGCGTAATGACGTTGGCGCCGGCTTTTGGCCAAGCACTGCCGTCCCTTCTTGGCGTGCGCACCGACTACACCCACGAAACCAACCGGGAGCTGCTCTTTCAGTTGTGCGCCGCGCTGGTGCATGAGGGAATGGGCAACGCAGAAACCTGGAAGCAGGCTGGTGGCAGTGCGATTCGATTTGCCCAATCCGCCATGACGCGTGGAATCGGCGACGAGCGCGACAAGCTTCTTACGCGCAATGTCGAGTATCACCTGCTGGTGACCGATGCACTGGAGCGGTACGGCGAGGACGCGCAACTTGGCTCGGGAAGGCTTGCTGTCCTCATCGAGTGCGGAGGATCGGGCTATCTGAAGATTGGCCCAGCGATCGAAGCAATGGAAGCGGAAGCCGAAGGACTGGGAGCGGCATTCTACTGGACGTTGACTCACTCTCTCTACAAGGTCATGCGCCTCTATAACCATGACGACGCACTGATGTACGAAGAGCAGATGCACGAATACGCAGCCGAGGACGACGAAGAAAACAAGGGTCAGTATGAATTCCCGGGGGTAGAGAAGGCTCTGCCCGAGTGCATCCGGAAGACGCTGAAGCGCGATTTCCGCGAAGGCAAGGCGTGCGACCGGGAACTGCTGCGGCTGCATTGCAAAGGGCGCTTCAAGGACTGGATCGGCCGATCGCGCCGCATCGAGCAACTGGCGCGGCTTCCTCTGAAGCAATCGCGGGAGTACCTAGAAGAGGGCCACTACGACCAGCCGCCATTGCCGTGCCTGCTTGTCTGTTTCAAAGAGCAAGATGCCATCGTAGCCTGTTTCGACGAAGAGAGCCAGTCGATGCTCGAATGCTCGTCCGAGCCTGCGCTCTGCGCCATTTTCTCGCCGACCAATCCAGGCGAAGTGCGCACCGCGCTGCGGATTGTAGCGCGCTTCATTCAGATCAATGCGGAACTGTTTTCGCTTGTCGAATCGATTCATGAGTCGGAGGCCCGTCGTGGAGATCCATCTTTCGATCGGTCAGAATCACTGCTTCGAGCTGCGTGAGGCTCTGCTCGTATACCGCGATCGTCAATCGAGTTTCATCACCAGGCATGACGTTCTGGTCCAAAAGAGCGGGCCACCCACGCTCGGTCCGGCGCAGCCTCTCACCCTTGCGTTCGTTGAGTCTCTGATGCGTTCGCTCGGCGGCAGCGTCCAGGCCGAGGTATTGCCGGCGAACATTCTTGCCAAAGCGGATCGCATGATCGTCTGGTGGACTCCGGGGCGACGCCGGCAGATGTTCTACGAGAACGCCGAAGGCAAGATGGCCGATCTCAACGGTGGCATCTTCCCGCAACCACCTCTGGTCTGGAAGGTCGCCAGCGGCGAGTTGAGCATCCGGGCGCTTTCCGTAAACAAACGGCCCCAAGCCACGACGACTCTTGCTGTGGTTCCTTTCTGGAATCTCTCGGACGACGGCCGCGTCTGCACCGGCACGATGCGAAGGCCGGACAGCGCAACGGTCGCGGCGATCCCGGCCTGGGAACGCGGCTTTTACGAGAGTGCCTTCACGCACGCAAATGTCGGCCGCCTCACGCGTCACGAGGGCGGTTTCGAGGGACTTTGGGAATCGCTCAAGGGCAAGCGCAGGCGTTTCCCAACCGAGTCATTGTTTCAGTTGCCGCAGACGGTCGAGCAATTCGTGCGCGGAGAGCAGGGCAATCATGCGCATTGAACACATACTCTCCCTTCGCGCCGATGCGCGCAGACCGATCCGCGTTCTCGTCGTTGGAGCCGGAGGTACGGGAAGCGCCATCACGATGGGGTTGCCGTATCTCGACCAGGCGCTGCGCGTCTGGGGGCGCTTTGCCGGTCTTGATGTTGTTCTCATGGACGCCGATACGGTCACCGAAACCAACTGCATCCGCCAGCCGTTTTCGATCTCCGATATCGGGTTGAGCAAGGCGACAGTCCTCGTCAATCGCATCAACCTCTTCTGGGGAACAAACTGGAAGGCCGAGCCGAGAAACTTCGACGAGCGGACCTTCGATAGAATTCAGGACACCTCGATCGATTTCCTCATCGGCTGCGTGGACAGCCGCGCGGCGCGTTGCGTCATCGCGCGGTCGCTCGTCAAAACAAACAACCGTACCGCTTATTGGCTCGATCTTGGCAACAACACGGCGAGCGGCCAGTTTGTGCTCGGCCAGCCGTGGAATGCGCGTAACCGGCGTTCGGCGGAAAGGCTGCGCACGGTGAACGAGTTGTATCCGGAGATCGCCGACGTCAAGGCCGGCGAAGACCCGCTTCCGAGTTGCTCGGCGGTCGAGGCCCTTGAACGCCAGGAGCCATTTATCAATCAAACGCTCGCTATGAGCGCGCTGGCGATGCTCGCGCGCCTACTGCGTTACGGAAAGATCGAGCACCACGGCGGCTTCTTCAATGCCGCAACGGGCAAAATGACTGCGCTCCCGGTCGATGTTGAACTGTGGCGGAAGACCCGCCTTCGCAACCGGAAGATGCAGGCAAAGCTGCCGACTCGCTGAATCCCACCGAGGAATTGAAGACTTTTACTCAGTACACGAGGAGGAACTCTATGTTCAAAGAGCTTGTTCCCATCCTGCGCAATCGCGCCGTGCTCATGACGGCGACTGCGCTCGACGACGATCAGATTCGCGTCAATGTCGTTCCGAAGAAGACGAAAGACGGCGACAACGATGCTCTCACTACGCCCCTGAGCGTAACCGGCACTGCCGAAGAACTGGACGCGCAGTTGGGGCCGACCCTGGTCGGCTTTGTGGCGTCGCATCTTCAGATGAAGAATTCACTCGAAAAGGCGAAGGCTGACATGGATGCCGCCACAAAGGCTGCGCAGGCCGAGGCGCGCGCCAAGTCGAAAACTGCGACAAGGTCAGTACCGGCGAAGACGGAAGTCCCTCAGAATGCTCCAGCGGCCAAGCCTGTCGAGCCAGTGAAGTCAGCACCGCAGAAGTCGGCCAGCCTCTTCGATATGCCGCCGGCACCGGCTACCACTCCCACCGCCGCGCCAGCCGAACCGGAAGATGAACCAGGATTTGCAGAAATCGACGATGACGAACCAATCGAAGAGATCGAAGAACTGGATGACGCAGCCTGATGGCAACAATTCCTCTCTTCAAGAGGGAATCGGTTAGCAAGCCACACGTCCGAAATCTGTGGGAAAATGCCGATAGCGCTCTTATTGAGCGCAATGGGCTGAAGGCAACAATTGAGCCAAGCGCCACGCATGGCCTTGCTCTCTCCAGCCTGCAGCCATGCATCAGATACGAAAAGGCGTATTAATCTTCGCCGTCGTCGTAAAAACTGTCCGTATTGATCCGGAGCGAACCGGACACTATCGAAATTTCCAGTGGGCGTTCCGTGTCTGCTTCAAATTTGCAGTCAAGCGGGTAGCTGTCATGCGACACGGCACCGTCATCTCTCGCTACATCGGCATCCGAGCCGTATTGGAGTCTGACATCCACGCAGCCATCGCTCTCGAAAAGAATGCGTTTCGAATCGAGAGAAATGATTGTAAGGCTCTCTAGGTGAACACCCTCCACCGTCGAATGCGTTGAAAGAATGTCCAACTCCGACTGGACTTGGCTAAAAAGCTCGTCCGTCAGAACTTCCTTTGCTTCGTCGGCAGCTTCCGAGAGAAGGCTTTCGTGCCGCTCGCTGATCAGAGTTGCAAGTCGGTCGAATGTTTCGAGCGCATCCATAGCTTCTTGTTCGGCCTCTGCAGGCGGAAGATCGAAGCTCTTCTCGATGTCATGCCCGAAGTCGCTCAGACGATCAATCAGCTTCGTATATTCCTTGACCGTCTTATCCACGTCGATGTCCAACTTATCTCGAACGAAGTCGTCGTGAAGCGGACCTTGAACCGCGAACTTTGCGCGCTGCGCTCGTGTGACCCCATCCTTTTCACGAAGTTTCGTATTTTGCACGAACCACTCGCATTGCCTGATCTGCTCCTTGGGTGCAAGATGCTCGAGCCAGATGCGGCCGAGTTCGCGCATGGCGAATGCAAAATTATTGAGACGCAGCGGGTTGTCCTCCGAATCGAACCCTTGGACCGCCGCGTCGAAGATCTTGCGCTCGATCTCGACTTTGAAGTGTTGCCGAACTTCATTGGTCAGACTTTCCTCTGCGAGTCTCATATGGACTTGTCACCCTTTAGTTCCGTAGGTAACTGCAACGCCCGCGCGGAAGGATCATCGCGGAATTCAAAGATCAAGTAGTCGTCCTCTTCGTCATTTCCTTGCGGTTCAAAGCGCACTGAAGAAATGGTTCTGCCCGCCTCGATTTGCCGACGCACTGGATTTTCCTCGCCAAAACTCCAGTTGCGAAATTGCTCCGAGGAAAGCCGACCAGCCATCAGTTCTTGGACGGCGCGCGCCGAAATCTTCAAGGTCATTCTCTCCCTCCCAATCCCCATGCTCGTGGGGACGTATTTCCCAACTGCGTCCGCATCGCACATACCTTGTGTGTGCCAAGAGTACGCTTGATAGCCCCCGAGATGCGGTGGCATCATCGTTTGAGTCAGCAATTGCAACCTGCCAAGATCGGCATCTGTGACCACGGATGGTCGCGCGAAAATCTGGGTGTTCCAGATTCTACCTGTTTGTCCTCCGGCCCTGGACGGCTCGCGTTTGGCCGAGAAGACCATTACGAAATCAATCGTTGGATAGTCATCCAGGAACTTGAGAATGATCTGCCCTCCAGAAAACGTCTGTGAAGAAGAACTGAAGGGTTTCAAATCTCGAAGCAGGCTGCATCCCGCGTCACCCAGGAAAACGACGCGGCGCGCACCATCGGCCGCCGCACGAAGCTGCTTCGACTTCAGTCGCAGCGCAGCATAGAGTGGGTTGTCCTTTACGTCATAGGCCAAGGACGGCATCGTGCAGAAGAAGTTCGCCAACCAATGGACGTACTCGCGCCACTCGATGATGACGCTGATTTCAGGTGCATTCCATGAAAGCGGTGTAACTGGCCGCCCATTCGCAAGCCACTGTTTCATGGCTGTGCGTAAGGTCTCATTGAGCTCGAAGTCGCGCCGGACCATGCGGCGGCGATAGAAAGCACTCTTGCCACCTCTGGAACGTTCGTAGCCACTCTTCTCTCGAAACGAATAATACAGGTGTCCCGAACTGCGTTCCAACAAACGGTTTGCCTCCGCGTTGATGATGTTGCACGCCCGTCGCATCGTATCGGCTCCAGACAAGGTGAGATCGTCCACGGCAGCAACGTCTGCAATGACTGGACCGCTGGGAAGCAGGTCCGGCGAATAAATGTCCGGTGTGCGAGAACCTGCCGGGCGGTCGATCTCTAGGGTCGCAATCTTGGAGACTGCCCAGCTTATCGATAGCTCATACTCCGCTGGTAATGCCTGGTTTGGCTTCTTGTTTTCAAGACGGTTGAGAAGGTCCTTGGCTTTACCACGATCCAGCCACGGGCCTAATTCGTTCAGCATTCGTTGCAATTGTCGTCGTCCGAAGATCGGCATAAGGGCACCAAAGCGAGGGGGCAAGACAATCGTGCCGGCTCAGTTCGAGAATAAGGCTTCAATGCAGCTTCAGATTATTCGTATCATTGGATGAACGCGGATGACTGTAGATGGTCAAAAGGTCATTTCATCTGCCTGGCTCATCTTTCTAGAAACGCCATGACCGGGCGCCCCACCCTTCAGCAGTCTCATCGCGGAGTTGTGGGAGGGTAATTCCCCTGATTCGCGATCAGTCCAGGGAAATGCCGATGCCGAGTGGATCGCTTCTGGAATGGCGCTAAATCTCTAGTGCCGTATCGACAGTGCTCCGCGTGCAGAACTTCTGGTATGCCGATGCTGCCAGTGCGGAGCAGTGTGGATACGGCGATTTGCAGTAAGCCGCTAGCGCGGTGGATGTATGGGGATTGAATGCTGTCGGGG
>CAIKND010000234.1 GCA_903828675.1 uncultured Acidobacteriaceae bacterium | reverse complement strand
TCATCGGCCCGCAGTTTCGATCCACGCTTCCTCCCCACACTCGGTCACCCTCATGCAGTTGCGCTTCACTTCGTTTACTGTAACCAGCTTACGACGGGACTCGCACCCGTAAGAACGCGCCCATGCTGGGCGCACCCAAAAACACAGAGGCGGATGCCAAGCATCCGCCTCTGTCTTTGAATCACCGAATTGTCCTGATAAAGTTAGACCGCCCTAGAACCGGTAGACCGCTCCAAACGCGGCGCGCGCATTCCAGTGCATATGCGGCGAGTAGGCAAGAGCCGGCGTATTGTTGTTCAGCGAAAATGAATCGGAAAGCCTGTCGCCAGAGGCGCGCAGCGCCCAGTGCGCGCTCAGGTTATACAGCAGGCCACCGCCGAAACCGCCTGAAAACGAGAGCTTCGGGGTCATGCCTTCGCCGCCCGTATGTTCTCCGCCCACCAGCACATGCGCAAACCCATCCACGTTCCCGTAGAGGTTGGCACGGAACTCCGGACCGGCCAGAACGGAAATCACTGACGGTTTCCCTGGGTTACCGCCATTGGCGCTACCGGTCGCATACTTGTAGTAGTCACCGTTGGCTGTAATTCCGAAATGCTTGCCAAAATCGCGGGTCAGGCCCGCTTTGAAGCCCATAAGTCCGTAACGCGACTGGTTCACCTGGTTGAGGCTGGTGTAGCCGAAGCCGGCGAACGCTTCGTACTTGTATGAGTGCGCAACCCGCTCGGCGACGGGACGTTCCGGGGCAACCTGGCCTGCGGCCGCCAGGGGCATGAGCGCGGCCGGAACCGCGGCCAGAATCGATAGCAAGAACTTACTCTTCAACTTGAAACTCTCCTCAATACCGTGCTGGCATTCTGCCGCTTCCGGGCTAGTACCCTGGGAGCAGATGCTGTGGCTCAAATTCGGTACCTTCATAGACTATCCTCTCCACCCCGTTTCCATGAAGTCCAGACCGCGGTAAAAACCCCATTCAGCGTTGCTGGACCGGAACCGGCGCGGACAGGCGCACAATTTTGTCCGTTGTGGCTGTTACAGTGACGCCAATTCCGCCGGGAAGATAGCGCCCGATCACATCGGCATGAGACCAGTCCAGCACCCACCCGTCTTCTATCGCCACCACGGTGTACCGGCCCGGAACCACGTTGCGCAGATTAAAGCTGCCGTCCGTGTCCGACTGGTCGCGCCGCACAAGTACTGGAAATGCTGGCCCCGGAAAGACCGCCCTATCCTTGGGGACCAGAACCACCATGACGCCGGCCACCCCTTTTCCATCCCTGACCACAAACCCCTTTACCTGTACCGCGCCCTCGTTGACGGTAACCACCAGCGACAGCGGGCGATCTTTCACCACGAACCGGTTCCCTGGGCGGGTTTGGCCACCCCCGGCTATCGAGACGATCTGCAACTGCATTCCGGATTCCTCCGCCTTCAGCGCCCATGTGCCCGCCGGAACCGGCGGAAAACTGAACGCGCCGTGGCTTGAGGAGGATTCCATCGGCTTCTGCGTCTGTGCTCCATCGGCCGGCTCCAGAGTCACCACCGGGTCGCCGGGCAGCGGTACGCCGGTTGCTATCTGCAGCGTTCCGTTCACCGGCGCGGCGGGCGTGCCGGCAGCCGGGTCCACCTCCTGGCTGGTTGTGGCGTCCATGTCCACCACGCGCGGCGGATCGCCCTGGGTCAGTTGATAATGGCCGGGCGCAACCCTGGCAAACTCTGTGCTCCCTGTCTGGATTGAATCCATAAATCCCGCGCTCTGGGTTGAAACAGCCGCCCCAAAGATGGTCTGCCGCAACTCCGGCCGGATAATCGTTCCATCCTCCTTGCGGGGAGTCTGGACAGCCAGGTGAAGCGCCGGAGCCGCATGCAGATTGATGTTCGCCTCCTCGCGGCTACCCCCAGCCAGCACGATGAGAGCAGCGGACGCTTCGTCGGTCGTCGAATCGAAATAAGTGATCGGATAGGCCACATCGAGTACCGGGTTTGTTCCCTCGGACTGCCTCCCGTGCGCTCCGCCACCTTCGTGGTGCATCGCATACCAGGGCTCCGCCTTCACCGCCAACAGATATTCGCCCTTGGCCAGGTTGACAAACTCGTACGCGCCGGTATCGTCGGTGGTGGTCGAGTCCACTTGGGTTATCTTCCCGCCCGGCTTGTGCCCTTGCGGCTTTTCAAACAGCATCACCTCCGCGCCCTCCACCGGGTCGCCCCCATCCGCCGTCACCACCCCGCGCAACACCGCGCCAGGCAAGATCCTGAAGACAAGGTGGGCGGTATCCTGTCCTTCACCTGTCACAACGGCGGAACTGAAGTCTTCGTGCTCGTCATAGGCTGCGGTCGTATAGCCGCGCTTCGACGCCGTCAACTGGTACCGGGCAGCGGGCAGCCCCTCCATCGCGAAATGCCCGTCGCTGCCAGACTCGACCGCCGCAACGCGATGGCTATCCTCATCGGAAAGCGCGGCCACCGTAGCGCCCCTCACCGGCTCGCCTGAGGCCGCATTCACCACTGTCCCGGCAATCTGATACCGGCCCCCGCCCGCCGACGCCGCGTTCTGCGCAGTCGAGGGCAAGCACGCCATCGCCAATAGAAGTACGAGGCCCAGGCTGCGGCTGAAATTGGATTCAATTGCGCGTGTCCGCATCAACGCTCCTGCGCCTCCACCACAATTGTGCCCGTGGCCCCCGCTGAAAGCGTTACCGCCTGCCCAGGATGCGTCAGCGCCGCCAGGGCATCGCGGTTTCGGTATTCCAGCGTCGCCTCACCAGCAAAGGCATACACATGGTAGCCGCCCGGCGTCAGATCCTCCACGGTCACGCTTCCGCCGCTCGAGGGCCGCAGCGTCACCGGCGTCAGATCCGTCGTAAAGTCGAAGTCCGGAACCACGTAAACGGTATAGAAAATCTCCTCGCCTGCAACAATCCCCGCCTGACTTTCCGGCAGGCTGATCTGCAGCGCCGCGCAGTCGTCGCGCAGGGCCAGTTCCATCGGCGCAGTCGAACCCGAGAGCCCTACGATTAATGGCTCGCTGCCCAGGTTGGCGCCCCCGGCCGTGTACGACGATTCGCAAAGCCCCTTCTGCCCGATATTCGTATGGACCCAATATGCGCCGGGCGGCGTATAGACCGAATGCAGCGGACCGGGCAGTCTGCCATTTGCATAGGCGCTGGCGATGGCGTCGTCAATCCATCCGCTGGCCCGGTTCACCAGCACCATGATCGTGCCGCTCCCGTTCCCGTCTGCCTTCTCTCCCCCGCTTCGGGCACCAGAAAGCGGCACGGAATTTGGCCGCTGCGCCGAGAGCGGCACCCGCAGGTTGGGCGGCGCATGGCCCGTAACAGAAAAATCCACCGAACCGGTAAACGGCCCCGCGTCCATCGCAGCAGAATAGGAAGCGTTCCCGCCGGCGCCGGCCGTAGAGCGCGAAGTGGTTACCGTAACCAGCAGGGAGTAGGTTCCGTCGGGAACCAGAGCCTGCACGGTTTGCGTTTGCTCGTCGAACTGCGCCGCGTAGGGCAAAATGAGCCCCTGCGCATCCATCAACATGGCGCTCAGGTTCATTCCAGCCCAGGCCGGATTTCCGCTCCCATACCGCGCGCCTCCGGGCAGGATCGTTTCCGCGCGAACGGTTTGAAAGGCTTCCCGCGTAAGCGTCAGGTTGGCCAGCGCCTCCTGGCCGTTGGAGAGGCTGATCTTCGCCTCGCCGGCTGGGTCCCGCGCATCCGGGTAGTAGACGCTGGGGTAACCCCGGCGCTCGCCTGCGCCCGCAGGGCCGGGCACGGCATCCAGTTCGCTTTCCATCGCAGGCTGGCTGAAGATGGCGTACACTCCATCCGCAAGTCCGGCAAAGCGGTAGGTGCCGTCGCTGTGGGTCTTTGTCGAGCCGGCAGCCTGCCAAACGGCCCGTCCAGCCTCTACGGTCCGCCGCGCCAGAGATATTGTGATTCCTTGCCCCGCATCGCCCGTCGAAAGCTCAACCTGCCCATGAATCGCACACGTCGGCGCAAGCGTGAACACCACGTCTGCCATCTGCGCAGCCACCATCACATTGTGCGTCGAAGCGCCGTTTTCCCCTGAAACGCCCGAACCGCCACCCTGGCCGCGATCCCGAAAGCCGGGCTTGCGCACCTCCACGGCCTGTGGCCCCACGGGGATGCCGGAAATCTCAAACCGCCCCGCGCCATCGGTCAGCACGCCTGCGTCCGCGTCGCCTTCAATCCTCACTAGCGCACGCGCCAGTCCTTCGCCGGTAGATGCGTTGCGGACCACGCCGTGCAGAGTTGCCGGCGTGCGATCCAACGTCCGCGGCAGCGCGCCCGGCGTCAGTTCCTGCCCATGCGCGACCGATAAAGCAGCCAAGCAGACTGCCCATGCGAAACAAGCTCGCAACGTACGGCGAACCGTGGTTGCCAAAAAGCCATGCCGCCTTGCCGGTCGTTCCTCGTTGGTCCCGGAGTCCACTCCCCCATTGTGACGGTTCGCGGCGGGTATAGGAAAGCAAGCACCCGAAATAGAAATCCAGATAGTCCTGGTCAGTTCCGCTATCCCGCCGAGGCCGCCGGCAGTGTGAACAAGAACCTGCTGCCCTTGCCCGGCTCGCTCTCGGCCCAGATGCGCCCGCCGTGCTGCTCCACGATGCTGCGGCAAAGCGCCAGGCCCAGCCCGGTCCCGCCCAGTGCGCGCGAGTCCGATGCGTCTCCCTGCTGGAAACGCTCGAAGATCCGCTCCAGCTTCTCCGCCGCAATGCCTCGCCCCTCATCCTCAACCGTGAAGCACACCTCGCCAAATCCCGCTGGATTTGTCTCCTGGTCCGCTACGGGTAGACGCTGCACGCTCAAACGGATCGTCGTATTCGGCGGTGAGAACTTGATCGCGTTGGCCACCAGCTCGTTCAGCACCTGCAGCGCCCGCTCCTCGTCGGCAAACACCGGCGCGGAGGGCGCTTCAATTTTGATACTCATATGAGCCTGCGCAGCAGCACTATGAGCCACATCCGCGGCCCTACGCAGCAGGTCAATTGCCTCCATCGCCTCGCGACATATCGGCAAGCGCCCCTTTTTCACGCTGTCGAAGTCCAATATGTCATTGACCAGGCGGCTCAGCCGGTCGCAGTTGCCGATCGCCATCTCGACCATCTGCTGCTGTTTCTCCGGACGCTTGTCCAGCGCGCCAGACGCGATCAACCCCAGCGATGCGCGCAGCGAGGTCAGCGGCGTCCTCAGTTCGTGGCTCACCGTTGAAATGAACTCGTCCTTCATCTTCTCCAGCCGCCGCCGTTCCGAGACGTCCTGAAAGGCCACCACCATGCCCGAAACCCGGCCTTCTTCCATGATCGGATTGGCAATGTACTCAACCGGAATCGCCACTCCATCCTTGCGCCAGAAAACCTCGTCCCTCATGCGGATAGGCTCGCACCGTCGCAGCGCCTTCAGAATCGGGCTGGTCGACTTCGAGTAGGGCGTGCCATCCATGTGGCTGTGATGGATGATCTCGTGCATGTCGTGGCCGGTTAACTGCTCCGGCGCGTAGCCCAGCGCACGGGCCCCTGCCTGGTTGATAAACGTCAGCTTGCCATCCAGGTCGGTGCCGTAGATGCCGTCGCCTACCGACTCCAGAATCGACTCCCGCTGCCGCGTCGCCAGGTGCAGCGCCTGCTCCGCCTCGTATTGCTCGGTCACGTCCATGCCGTGGTTCAGCACAAAGGCCTGCTCGCCCGGCAGTTGCAGGCGCCGGCTGCGCAGCGCGATGCGCCGGTAAACGCCGTCGCTGCGGCGCAGCGGCAAAGCCCCCTGCCACTCGTCTTCGCTCTCAAGAGTTTGCATGCAGTCCTGGAACGCCGCCGCCCCGCCTGCATCCGTCAATTCCGCCACCGCGCGCGCAATCAGGGCCTCGGCACGGTAGCCCAGCGTCTCCGCCGTGAACGCGTTCAGTGAGGTGAGCCGCCCCTCCATCGAGCACGTAAATACAAACCCAAGCGAGTTTTCAACCACCTCGCGGTAGCGCGCCTCGCTCGACAGCAGCGCTATCTCCATCTGCCGCTGATCGGTCACATCCTGGCCGCTCACAATCAGGTATTGAATCTCGCCGTCCGGTCCCGGCAGAGGCCGTAGCGTCCAACTCACACGCCTCGTGCTGCTCGGCAACCCAGGGCCACTGCCAATTCGCCACGCCGTCTCATGGGGACCGGAATTCAGTCCCGCCGCGGCCTCGCGAAGCTTCCCCGCCACCCAAACCCGGTCGTCGGGCTCTAAAAGCTCTTCGACAAACGGCCGCCCTACCCCGCCTGCCTGGCTCTGCCCCGTCAACTGCTCGCACGGGCTATTCATCCGCACCAGCCGCCCCGCCGTGTCCAGCACCGCCACCAGCGCTGGAATCGAATCCAGAGTCGCGGACACAAAGCAACGTTCAATGGCCAGCGCGCGTTCGGTCCGTTGCCGCGCCCGCTGCGCCTGCTCCTGCGCCTGCATCCGGATGTAGAGCTCAAGCCGCGTCACCACCTGGCGGCCAAGAATCTCCAAAAGTGTAAGGTGTTCCTGCTTGAACTGGTCCGGCATGCGCGCCAGAACCGCCAGCGTGCCCACAACCTGCCGGTCGCTGGCAATGAGCGGTGTTCCGGCATAAGAGCGGCAAGGCCTGCCGCCGGTCAGCGGAATCCCATCCGGAGGAAAGCGAGGGTCCTGCGCTGCATCCCTGATCAGCAGCGGCTCGCCCTTCTCCAGCACCCATTGGCAAGCCGTGGAAGAGCGCGGTTGCTCGATTCCCTTGAACCCAAACCGCGCCTTGAACCACTGGCGGTTGAAGTCCATCCATCCCACGTAGGCACAATCCGCGCCGCTCAACACCGCGGCAAGTTCTGTCAGTTCATCCAAGGCAGGGTCGGGGTTGCGATCAAACATTTTGAATTCAGGACGCAAAACCGATTCCAGGTTTTCACCGAGTTGTATCCCCTGCATTGCGCACATAACTTACACGCACCCAATTGACAGTATCGGACCATTGGCGTGCCTTGACTCTCACACAAATTGCGCAGTTTCAGGGAAAATGAAATACAACCCTCGTAATGCAATTTCAAGACTATCGATTCAATTGCCAGTTACCAAAGGAACTTTGCAGGTAGCCCACACACTGATCCTGCCATCGATCTGCCCTTCCCAAAAGGCAAAGCTGTGTCCCATCGGGGTACCCTCTGGGTCGGCGGCTTTAAAGCCGCGATGAATGGGGCACAGTCCCTGGCACTGTGATGAGTGGGCCATCGGCCTGGATCGAGGCGTGGGCAAAGGTTGATGGAAAAGCAACTTCCAAGTAGGCGGTCATTCATCCGCGCCCAAGCAAACTCCCCACCGCACTGTCATGTTGAGCGAAGCGAAACATCCGAAGTTGTTCTTCATTGTGTCCGAGTTGGCGGTGATGCGACCGGAATCACCCATTGCGATTCGGCAGTGGGACTTTTGCGAAAAACCGTTTTGCTTTGCTGGAGTTATTCGGTTCCTGCGGCGAAGAAGCTCCGAATGCGAGGGCCGCAGCGATAGAACCATCCCGCAGCCAGAAGCCATAGCGCGATGCGAAGTATGTTCGAGAGCAGATACATCATGTAAAGACCGAGGAGGTACGAGGAACTCAACGCATGGAACGGGCTCATTCCCGCCTGCGAGTATTCGCGGAAGTAGTGTATGACGGAGAAGAGGTCGCGGGGCAGTTCGGTGACGCCTTCGACGACCCAGAAGAGGAGGAAGGCGGCGAATACGCGGCAGGCGAGGAGGATGGCTTGATCGCGGTTGGTCGTAGTGGAAACGTTCAGGTCTGGCATCGTTACCGATGCTACTCCACGATTGACTATTGCAGCAATTTTGCCAGTTCCAAGATGTGATCCGCAATCCCGCCTTTCATGGAAAGGCCGAAAAAGGCACTGTGGTCCTGATGTCGGACCCCCTTCCCCAAATCCCCAAAGTGGGTTGCTTCCGAGTTGGCGGTGACACGCCCGCAACCTTACTGTTGGATGAGTGTGACGCTACTTCTTCTTCTCCCCGAGTTCGTCGAGAGCTGAGATGAACGAATTCCTCCTCACCCATCGACAGCCAAACGGAGGGTCATCTCCGCTGTTAGGAAATGCCGGAAGGGATTTCGGTAGCTTGATGTAATCAGTACAGACTCTTACTCCGTAGTCGCACTCCACGGACGGTCCGCCAAATACGCATTCATATGAGGTCCGCATCGATGAATACCCCTGATTAAATACTTCCGAATAGTGAACTGTTCCATATCCGCCGTCAGCCTTTGCCCTCGGCTCGATGGCTTTCGGGTTGTCACGCAGGAACAGGACGTACTCCGTTCCGATTTCTGTCGCGATGTATGGTCCGAAGTAGACAATCTCTCCAGCGACCACACCTTTGAAGCCCTCAACCACTTGAGCCTTGTAAATAGCGATGTCATACGTTTCCGTAGTTCCCGATACGACCTTCACTAATGCCACCTTGTCAGCGTGACTAAAGAGGTCGGTAAGTTGATAAAGTCCTGGCTCACTCAGTTGATTACCTTCCGGTGTGCGTATCGTGGCTTGAGGCGACTGAGTGGTTCCGATCTTCGGGCCAACGATGAGCGCGATGATGAGGAATCGCGGCAGATATTTCATTCGTCTTTCTCCGGGACCAAGAATAACAGCCACTTCCTTGGAGGGCCGGACGAATCTACGATCTTGTTTGGGGTTCCGGGTGTGTCGTCGCCAATTCGGAAGTAATGCCATTTTGAAATCTTAAAGGCAACCGCGGATCCTTCACTGCGTTCAGGATGACACTGCTGCGGGTAGAGGATGATGGTGCCGAACTGGCACTGTGGTTGTGTTGGTCGCCAACTCGTCAGTTATATCCCAGCAAACACCGGCCAGCCATGTTCAATTCGGCGGCCAATCCACGAAATTCTTCTCTTGCTCAAAAAGTCGGAGCCTTAGTGCAAAGCGCCCCTGAGCATCCTTCCTCGCCAGCCTCAACCACACCCCTCAGTTCCCCGCCGGCAGTTTGCAGCAGTCGCCGCCGCCCACCGGCTCGTTCGAGCCCGCGTCCAGAACCACTTTCCAACTGCCATCCGGCTGCCTGCGCCACATCGTGATGTAGCGCCCGCTGGTCGCCACGTCGTTGCCGTTGGCGTCTTTGCTGTGCCCCTCGTAGTGACCCCACGTGTAGCCCATATCGCCCGAAGGTCCCATCATGGCATCCGTCGGTGTCCAGGTCAGTTGGTAATCCTTGGCCGACCATGTAGCCGATTTGGCAATCGCCACCCGGCCGATCTTTGGCGCAGCGCCGTTGCCCAGGGCCACGCCGTCCTCGGCGAACCACTCCGCAAAGGCCGCCCCGCCGCGCGCCAGCACGTCTTTGGCAAACCGCGCCTCCAGATCGAAGAGCAGCATCTTCCCCGGCTTCACCGTCGTGTCGCTGAAAGGATTGGGCAAATCCGTTTGCGCTCCCGGTTCCGGCAACTGCCCAAAAGCTGCACGCGGCGACAACCCAACCAAAAGCCCCGCCAGCACCACCCCTAAGAAGATTGTTTTCACGCTTCCAGCCACGGTCACTTCCCCTCCTCGGACACGCAGAATTCCATGTGCCCATCCTACAACCGCACCATAGGCATGTGCAGCATCGCCAGCCGTACAGCGGTTGATGCCGCAGAACCCGCAACCCGCGCCCAACTCTGTATCAAGCGTCACCGACTCGAACCAGCAAAGAAGGCTAAGTTTTCGCCCATGGCCCCGCCAGTCCTGTTCAGCGAGGCGCTAGCCCTGGGGCTCGCGTCCGGACCTGCCTGCATAGCCGCTTGCGGACCCGTCCTTGTTCCCTCCCTGCTTACGCAGCAGGCGGGTTTCAGGCCTCATGCCCGCTATCTCGCCGCGTTCCTGTCAGCGCGCCTGTTGGGATATCTGCTCTTTGCCATCGCGGTCTGGGAACTTGGCGCGCTGGCTTCCATGCTGCCTGCGCTGCACATGCTGCCGCGCGCATTTCTCATGGGCGCGGTCAATATACTCCTCGCTTGCGTACTGCTTTGGTATGCATACTCGGCAAGACACGCATGCGGCCAGTCGTGCTCCGGTTCGAAGCTTGTGAACATAGGCGCAACCACCAGCCACCGGGCCGCCGGTGCCGTCGCGCTCGGCCTGCTCACCGGGCTGAGCCTATGTCCTCCCTTTGTGGCGGCCGGCGTCAGGGCGGCCCAGTTGCCAGGCGTGGTTCAGGCGCTGCTCTTCTTTACCCTCTTTTTTGTTGGAACTTCGGTCTGGTTTGTGCCGTTTCTAGGTCTAGGCTGCTTGGTGCGCAACCAGGCCGTCGTAACCGTCGCGCGAATGGCAATGGTGCTCATTGCCCTCTATTACCTTGCTTTGGGAATCGCCATGCTCATGGAGAAAAAAGCATATGGCTACTAAGGCCTGCACCCCAGGTCCCGCGCCCGCGGCGCCTCGAAGCAGTGTCCGGGCGCTGATGCTCACTCTGCCCATTGTCGTCTGGTCGCTGCTCATGTTCTTTCACCCAGGGACGAACACAGACTGGCGATCAAGGACCGCCGCCGCCATCACCGCACTGTTCATGACCGCGCTCTTCTTCATGATGATGCGGACTCACACCACCTACCGCTGGCGCCGCCTGTTCTTCGTCGCCCTCGGAGTCCTGTTTCCCGTCGGATTCATCTACAACCTCGTCCTGGCGCGCGGCACCATGGGCATTCCGGTCGAAGAGATGATCGCCGGCCGAACCCCCTTCTGCTTCATGCCCATTCCGACGCTCATCCTCCCGGCGGCGCTCACCCGGACCATCGTCTTCCCCGGTTCCATCCTCTCCGCCGGAGGCGCGTCCAGCCACGCCATTGCCGCCATGGTGGGCCTCTGGCTGGCTTTGACCCTGGTGCTCGGAAAGGGCTGGTGCAGTTATGCCTGCTTCTTCGGAGGCATTGAGGAGGGCATGGCCGCCATTCCCGCGCGCCCCCGGCTTCGCAAGCTTGACCCGCGCTGGCGCTACGGCCCCTGGGCCGTCCTGCTGGCCATGGCGCTCTTATCCCTGGCCCTCTTCGAGCCCGCCTACTGCATGTGGCTCTGCCCCTTCAAAGCGGTCACGGAATATGTGGCGGCGCGTAACCTGGTCGGTCTCATTCAAAACGTCATCTTTGTCCTGCTCTTTGCCGGATTGGTAATCGTGCTTCCGTTCCTGACAAAAAAGAGAACGCAGTGCTCTTACTTCTGCCCCTTTGGCGCCTTCCAATCCATCTTCAACAAGATCAGCATCTTCGACGTAAGAATCGACCAAGCCCGCTGCAAGTCCTGCAACATTTGCCAGAACGCCTGCCCCAACCTTTCTCTGTCAAAGGAATCCATCGCGCGCGGCGAAACGCTCATCTCCTGCATGAAGTGCGGCGCCTGCATCGACGCGTGCCCGCGCCAGGCCGCTGTCTGGCACATCAAGGGAACCCAGGTCGCATTGAAGCCGGAACGCGCGCGCCTCATGTTTCTGTATGCCGCCTGGGCCATGGCCATCCTGTTTGGCGGCAGCATCATCGCCCAGGGCATCGCCACCATTCTCCACTTTCTCGCCTAGAGAAAACGCATGAGGAGCAAACCTATGAGTCTGCGCTCAAAACTCGGATACACGGCCGCAACGCTCACTGTGCTCGTGGCGCTGCTGACGCCCTTTGTGCTCATGGGGCTCCTTTCAAAAGGCTTTGCCGGCCTCGGTCTCCACGTCGATGAAATGTACTCCGGTGGGCCCAAGATCCGCACGGTTCCGTACGCCGCCTATGCCGTCGCCATTCACCGCCCCGTCCATCCCCACATGCTGCAAAACGAAATGCCCTTCGTGCAACTCGACTGGAGCCCCGCCAGCGCCTTGCCCGCCCACGTCTCCGACACCGTGGACATTGATGGCGACGGCCAGCCCGACATCCGCGCCAGCTTCGATGTCCCCGTCGACCCCAAGGCGCCGCTCCGCGTAGACGTCGATTCCCATAACCCTCGCTACGAAGCCATGCACAACGCAGGCAAGGAGAGATATTCGCGCCTCATCGCGCGCGTTGACAACTCAATCCTCATCCGCATCCCCCTCGCACATCCATAGCCACATCCCGCCCGTCTAACCTGAGGCAGCCCCAACCTGGGCTTTGCGTATACTAGAGGTTGGCAAAACCAGTTGAGAGGGCTCCACTTTGGGTCCTTTCTTCGCCGCAGGGGGTTGGTTCCCCTGGATGCCCGGCGATGTTCAGGGGGAAGGAAGCACATGGGAACACTGCTGGAATCCATCCAATCGCCTGCCGATCTGAAGTGCCTGAATCCCTTGCAAATGGAAGAACTGGCGGGAGAGATCCGCGAATTCCTCATCCAGTCGCTTTCCAAGACCGGCGGCCACCTCGGCCCCAATCTGGGCGTAGTTGAACTCACGCTCGCCCTCCACGCGGTCTTTTCCACTCCCACCGACAAAATCCTCTTCGACGTCAGCCATCAGGCCTACATCCACAAGATCCTCACCGGCCGCCGCGACCGCTTTCAGACCATCCGCCAGCCCGGGGGCCTCAACGGCTTCATGCTCCGCACCGAGAGCGAGCACGATGCCTTCGGCGCAGGCCACGCCGGCACAGCGCTTTCCGCCGCACTCGGCATGGCCGTAGCCCGCGACCTGGCCGGCGGCACTGAGAACGTGATCGCCGTAGCCGGAGACGCCGCCTTCACCAACGGCATCTCGTTCGAAGCGCTCAACAACATCGCCGAGCAGACCAGGCGCCTCATCGTCGTGCTCAATGACAACGAGTGGTCCATCGACCGCAACGTCGGCGCCATCGCACGCTACTTCCACAGAATCGTCACCAACGAGCACTACCAGCATCTGCACTCCTCCGCCACCCGCCTCATCGAACGCTTCGGCGGCAAAACCGCCGCCAAAGTCGTGCGCCGCGCCGAAGAGGCAGCCAAAGGCCTGCTCTGGCCCTCCATCATGTTTGAGGAGTTCGGCCTCGAGTACTTCGGCCCCATCGACGGCCACAACCTGCCCCTTTTAATCGAGACCTTCAAGTTCCTCAAGGCCGCCGACCATCCGGTCCTGCTCCACATCCTCACGCAAAAAGGCCGCGGATTTCAGCCCGCTCTCGACCTCCAAAAGAAGTTCCACGGCCTCGGCCCGTACGACCCCGAGACCGGCGACACCAAGCCCGCCGGCCTGCCCACTTACTCTGAGGTCTTCGCCAACACCCTGTCCGATCTGGCCACCAAGGACGAGCGCATCGTCGCCATCACCGCCGCCATGCCCAGCGGTACCGGCCTCGACCTCTTCCGCCCCCACCATCCCAAGCGCTACTTCGACGTAGGCATCGCCGAAGAGCACGCGGTCGTTTTTGCCGCCGGCATGGCCACCCGCGGCTTCCGCCCTGTCTGCGCCATCTATTCCACCTTCCTCCAGCGCGCGTTCGATCCCATCGTCCACGACGTCTGCCTGCAAAAGCTGCCCGTCCTGTTCTGCATGGACCGCGCCGGCCTTTCCGGCGACGATGGCCCCACCCATCACGGCCTCTTCGACATCGGCTACCTGCGCTCCGTTCCCGACATCGTGCTCATGTCCCCCAAGGACGAGGACGAGCTCGCCGACATGATGAAGACCGCCCTCGAACTTCCCGGCCCCAGCGCCATCCGTTACCCCCGCGGCGTGGTTGTCGGCGTCGCCCGCAAGCCCGAGCCACTGGCGCTCCCCGTCGGCAAAGCGGAAATCCTGCAAGACGGCTCGGACGTCGCCATCCTCGGCCTCGGACCCATGGTCGGCCTGGCCCGCGACCTCGCCGTCTGCCTCGAGCAGAAGGGTTACTCGGCCGCTCTCATCAATGCCCGGTTCATCAAGCCTCTTGACCGCGAGATGCTCGAGCAATACGCCCGCCGCGTGGCCGCCTTCGTCACCTTCGAGGACCACGTCAAAATGGGCGGATTCGGCACCGCCGTTGTCGAGGCCCTCGATGATATGGGCATTGCCGTTCCCGTCGTCCGCATCGGCTGGCCCGACCAGTTCGTTGAGCACGGCAAGGTAGACGACTTGCGCAAAAAGTACGGCCTCAGCGTAGACTCGGCCCTGGCCCAGGTGCTGCCACTGCTGGCGCACCGCCGCCGACCCACCCTGGTGGCAAGCTGAGAATCTGCTTCCAACTTTCAGGCCGCGGCAGAATGGTAACCACCAATCGTTTGGGCGCGGCACGCCTTGGGCCTTGCCTCCCCAAGCCGCTGTGCGACAATCCTCAACAGGCCAGCCTAAACATGCAAAGTCACACCAAAGCCTTCTTATGTTTGCTTGGCGCGGTCTTGGCGAGTGCCTGCGCCTGGCCCCAGGCGGGCTTCCCGGTTGCTTCAAATGCCCCGGCTTCCATTCCCCTGGTTCTGGTTGGCGGAACCCTTGTCGATGTCACAAATTGGGGCCACTCGGCGCGAGACCTCCAGGATTCGGTTGTGGTTGTGCACGAGGGCCGCATCGTTGAGGTCGGCCTCCTCGGAGTGGTCTCCATCCCCAAGGGCGCGCGCGTCATCGACTGCAAAGGAAAATTCATCCTCCCCGGCCTCGTAGACGGCTTTGCCGGCATGAACTCCCAGGGCCAGGCCAACGCCAACCTCTACATGGGCGTCACCACCGTAGTGGCCCGCAACGACCACAGCCACGGCACCGTCGATTTAACCGCCAACCCCAGCCCCCATCTCTATCTCATTGACTCCGTCGGCGCCTCCGACAACTGGAGCCTCCTCGCCAAGCAGCCCGCCTGGGCCAACAAGCTCCGCGAAGGCCCGCACGTTGTCGAACTCAGCCCTGAAGACACCAGCCGGCAAATCACCGATACCGCCCGCCTGGGCACCCGCGTCCTGTTTCTAGGCCATGACCTCACCGCCGCCAACACCCAGTGGATCATCGCCCGCGCCCACCAGGTGGGCCTTGTCACCTACGGGGAGTTCATCTCCACGCCCTACAAAGTCGGCGTCGAGGCCGGGGTGGACGCGCTGTTGCACATGGGCCGCTACGAAATCGGCGTCATACCCGACGAACTGCAGCGCCCTCTGGTCGACGACCCCGGCGGACCTCCTGCAACCACGGCCTACGATTACTCCGAGCGGCTGCCGCCCACTGACCTGCACCTGCGCACCTACTCCCGTTTTCTCGCCGCCCACCATGCCGCGCTGATGCCCACCTTCAGCCTCTACTTCCTCAATCTGCCCGACCATCGCAACCTGTGGAAGGAGCCGGCGGCCGCTGTCCTTGACCCCGCGCACATGTTCCAGCCCTCCAATCCCGCTACCGGCGAATTGGATTACGCGCTCTCCTCCTGGACCCATCGCCTGCCCACCGCCGGTCAGCGCTGGATGGTCGAGAGCCAGCGCAAAAAGGCGGACCAGCAAGCCATGCGCCTGTGGAACATCAACGAGACCATCTTCTCCGTCTATCCGCGCTACCTGGCCGGCTCCACCGCTTCGGTGCAGGGAACCATGTCCGGCATCTCGCTGCACACTGAGTTGGAACTGCTGGTCCGCCTCGGCCTCTCCCCCCGCGAAGCGCTGGCCGCGGCCACCAACAACTACGCACTTCAGTTCGGCTGGAATGAGCTGGGCCTCATCGCTCCCGGCCGCCGCGCCGACATCCTCGTCGTAGACGCCGACCCCACCGCCAACATCTGGAACGCCCGCCGCATCTCCACCCTCATCGAAGACGGCAACATCATCGACCGCGACGCCCTCCTCCACCTCAGAAGATAAGCCCCGCCCGGCGGCAGGTGGCCCGAGCATGAAATAACCAAGAGCCGGCTGTGCCCCATTCATCCACAGTTTTATCGTGGATGAGTGGGCGGGTGGCCCAGGTCCCGCTTTTGGGACCTGGGATGGCACCCACTTCACGCCGAACCCAACCATCAACGCCCAGAAACCATTTGCATATAATTAAGGCCGCTTGGCGCACAATTGAACTATGAAGTTAAAAACAGAACCAATCCGCCATAACGATAGCCATCCAGTCTCCAAAGAGCAGGAACAAGTGAGCGGGACACCCCCCTCCCACCCACCCTCCCTCCTACCCACCCCCCCTCCCTGTCTCCCGCGAAACAGGAGTTACATTCCCAGAATCAATTCCCATACCGCCGCTTCCACCGGCAAACCGAGCCGCTCATTCTCCGCCCGCACCCGCAGCGTCTGCTCGCCCGGATAACGCACTCCGCTTCCTTGTTTCGCAGACTTCGAGTTATGCAGGGAAGTTACGATTTCATCGGCTATCTCGTCGGCGCGCGGCGACGGCCCGAAAGCCAGAGGATTCATGGCTAGAAACATCTGAGAAATTCCCGCCTCAAACAGCGGATCGTGCGAAAGCTGGTGCGTCGCTCTGCCCAGCGACATCATCGCGGCAATCATGTCCAGCACCACGGAAAGCCCCGAGCCTTTCCAATAGCCAACCGGCAGCGCGCGCTGCGACTTCTCAATCGCTCCCGGATCGCGCGTCAGGTTGCCCTGCTCGTCAAACCCGCCGTCCACCGGCAGCATCTCGCCTTTTTTGCGATAACTCTCCAGCGACCCATACGAGAACTGCGACATGGCCATATCCAGCACCACGTGGCCCTTCGCTCTCGGCACGGCAAACACCACCGGATTATTGCCGATCACCGGCTCCACTCCGCCCCACGGCGGCAGGTTGGGCATCGTGTTCGTCCAGCAGATGCCGATCATTCCCGCCTCTGCGGCCTGCCATCCATACGTACCGGCGCGCATCCAGTGGTTGGTATTGCCTAGCGCCACGCAGCCCACTCCGTGCTCGCGCGCCAGCCCAATCGCCCGCTCCATCGCGGCCAGCGCATTCAGATTGCCCGGTCCCTTCAGCCCGTCCCAGCGCTCCAGCGCGCCAAAGCCCCCCACCCGCCGCGCCTCCGCCGCCGGGTCCACGCTGCCGTTACGTATGGTTCCAACGAAGCGCGGAAAGCGGTTGATCCCGTGCGTATACACTCCGTCGCGCGTAGTCTCCGCAAACAGCCGCGCACACGTCTGCGCCCTATCGGCACGCATGCCAAGCCTCACCAGAACGCCTGCCAGCGTCCGCTGCACATCTACAAATGGAATTCGATTCATAATTCCTGCCATGATTTTGAGTGAGGTAGTTTCTGAAGATTTGAAGCAGAATCATGGACGCGAAGCAACCGCAAGTTCAAGCAAGCCGCTCCGTGCCCCATCCTTGCGGTTTGTTTCTGCCGCAAGGGTGGGAAAGCATGAGGCTGGTTAATCAAGGATGCAGGTGGCTATTCCTTCAGCGTCACCGTAATCTTCCGCGCATCGCCGCCCACCGCGGTAATCGCGATCTCGCCCGTCGCCTTTTTGCGGATGCTTTTGAACTTCTCGCCCCACTCGACCAGCACCAGCGCATCGGGAGTCAGCAACTCATCCAACCCCAGCGTCTCCAGTTGCCGCTCGCCCTCCAGGCGATAGACATCCAGATGAAAAAGCTTCACCGCCTTGCCGTCCAGCGCGCCGTCGTACTCGTGCAGCAGAGTAAACGTCGGGCTCGTCACCTCGTCCGCTTCCGCTGCATCCAGAGCCTCGGCAATTCCCTTCACCAGCGTCGTTTTGCCGGTACCCAGGTCGCCGCTCAGCACCAGCAACTGCGGCGGAACCAGCAGCCGCGCCAGCTTGCGCCCCACCTCAATGGTGTCCGCGCCCCTGTGTGTCGTAAACTCGTGAATCCTGCCTTCGGCAGGCGGTGCGACGTTCGTCATTTCGGTGCCTCACGTGAGACCCCGGCCAGTAACCTCTCCGCCGGTAGCCCCTGCATCCAAAGATATCCGTTCGGGCCGCGAAAACAAAAACGAAAAGCCCGCGAAAGCTGTTTCAGGCCGTCCGTAGCCACCAGAGTATGCTCGTCACCCTCCTGGACGGCCAGGTCCGCGGCCAGCCCATGCAGACACACCGCAGCCTCCACTGCACGCGCTATATCCGCCGGATATTGCGCCATCATTCCCGCCACCAGGCCGGTCAGCACGTCGCCGCTGCCGCCCTTCGCCATCCCCGGATTGCCCGTCGTATTCACCGCCACCCGCCCGTCGGGATGCGCCACCAGCGTCCTCGCGCCCTTCAGCACCAGCGTGACGCCCATCTTCATGGCGAACCCGCGCGCCGTTTCCAGCCGGTTGGCCTGCACCTCGGCCACCGTAATTCCCGCCAGCCGCGCCATCTCGCCCGGATGCGGCGTCAGCACCAGCGTCCGCCCCTTGGCCAGCTTGGCCAGCAGCACCGGCTTCGCGGCCAGAATATTCAACGCATCCGCGTCAATCACAGCCGGAATCTTGGTCGCCGCCAGCAATCCCGTCACATATTTCACAGTCTCGGCGGACTGCCCCAGCCCCGGCCCAACGGCCAGCACCGTCTTGCCCGCCACCAGCGCCGCCACTCTCTCCGGCGCCAGATTTTCGGCGGCAATCGCTCCCGCGGCGGTTGCCTCCAGCGGCCAGGTCATCAACTCCGGCGCAACCGCGGCCACCAGCCCCAGCGCCGGCGTGGGAACCGCCGCCGTCACCAGCCCCGCCCCAGCACGCAATGCCGCCAGGGCCGCCATCGCCGGCGCGCCAGACTTGCCCCCAGCCGTTCCAAAAGTCCCGCCCACCACCAGCACATGACCAAAGCTGCCCTTGTTTGCGCCGGCATGCCGCGGCGTCTGCACCAGCGCCAAAGCCTCCCCAGCCCAACTCAGCTTAAGTGCCGAAACAATCGCCGCATCCGGCGACCCAATCGGCGCCACCACCACCGGCTGATGCCATCGCCGCGTCAACTGCCCAAACATGTGCGCGGGCTTGGGCGCGGTAAAGGTAATCACCGCATCGGCCGGAAAAACCATTCCCTCCGCCCCAGCCTGAGTGGCATCCGCAGCCCAGCCCGAAGGCAAATCCACCGCCAAAACCGGCGCCTTGCTTGCCTTCACCCACTCCAGCGCCGCCAGCGCCAGCCCCTTCAGCGGAGGCTTGAACCCTGTACCGACAACCGCATCCACAATCAAATCCGTATCCAGCGCGTCCTTGAGCCGCGCCAGTTCCGATGCGGCCGTCACTATGTGAATCGTTCCACGCGCGGGCGTAGTCAGTTCAGCCCAGGCCTCGGCTCCGTCGCCCTTCAACCCCTCAGGCGCGCCCAGCAGCAGCGTTGTCACTTCAAGCCCGGCACGGGCCAGCAGCCACGCCACCATCATGCCGTCCCCGCCATTGTTGCCCCGGCCGCATACCACAGTCACGCGCCGGGCCAGCGGAAAATACTCTCGCGCGAAGGACGCCACGGCAGCCGCGGCAGCCCGCATCAAATCGAGCGAAGTAATCCCGTACCGCTCCGTCGTCGCCCGGTCGCAGGCCTGCATCTCACTTGCTGAAAGAATTTGCATCGCATACATACTAGCGGATGTGCCAAAGCAGCGGATGCCGATATTCGATCGTTACCAGAATTTCAATTGGAGGTGCGAGAACTCGATAGCCATTTGGATGAGCAACCATCCATTGGCCGCTGCGATCAGCACCGCCACCGTCCACGCAACAACTTGCAGAAAGCGGCCATTCACAAACTCGCCCATCCACTTGCGGTTGCTCGTGAACATCACCAGCGGCACCACAGCAAAAGTCAACTGCAAAGACAGAATCACCTGGCTCAGAATCAGCAGCTTCTCCGTCCCCTGCTCGCCGGTAACGGCCACCACAATAATCGTGGGAATAATCGCGAGAGTGCGGGTAATCATCCGTCGCAGCCACGGCGACACCTTCAGATGGATGAATCCCTCCATCACCACCTGCCCGGCCAGAGTACCTGTAATGGACGAGTTCTGACCGCTGGCCAGCAGGGCGATGGCAAACAGAGTGCTCGCCCCTGCCGCGCCTACCAGTGGGCTCAAAAGCTTGTAGGCGTCCTGGATCGCCTCCACCTCAAAATGCCCGCTGCGATGAAACACCGCCGCCGCCACAATCAAAATGGCCGCGTTCACGAACAGCGCCACGGTCAGCGCCAGCCCCGAATCCACGTTGGCCATGAAGATGGCCTCGCGCTTACCCTCCGGGGTCCGCTTGTAATTCCGGCTCTGCACAATCGACGAATGCAGGTACAGATTGTGAGGCATCACTGTTGCACCCAGCATCCCGATGGCGATATACAGCATGCCAGGGTTAGTGAGGATTTCTCGCGATGGGATGAACAGATAATGCAGCACCTGCGCGTACTCCGGCTGCGAAAGAAACATCTGCACGCCAAACAGCGTGATGATGGTCCCGATCAGCGCGATCACCAGCGCCTCAACGTAACGGAAGCCCCAGCGCTGCAGCAGCAGAATCAGCAGCACGTCCAGGCCGGTGATCAGCACTCCATAAATCAGCGGAATGTGAAACAGCAACTCCAGCGCGATCGCCGACCCGATTACCTCCGCCATATCGCAGGCCGCGATGGCTATCTCGGCAAAGAACCAGAAAACAAAACTCACCCGCGGACCGTAACTCTGGTGGCAAAGCTGCGCCAGATCCCGCTCGGTGGCCACGCCCAGTTTCAGGCTCAGGCTCTGCAACAGAATCGCCACCAGGTTCGACGCCATAATGACGAAAAGAAGCGTATAGCCGTACCGCGACCCGCCTGCAATGTCGGTCGCCCAGTTGCCGGGGTCCATGTACCCCACCGAGATCAGAAATCCCGGACCCAGAAACCCCAGCAAACGCCGCCAGGAAACCCCCGACTGCGAGATGCCCACGGTCGCATGCACCTCCGGCAGCGACGGAACCAGGTGTTCGGGATCCGGCGCCAAGCCGGGAAGGACGGGCAGTGGAGACGTGTCCGTTGGGCTCATACGAAGAGTATGCCACAACATATTAACTATGGTTAATCAACTTTGTTACATTTAATTACACTGGAGTGCCCGGCCCCAGCCAAACCGCCTCCGCGGCCGGACGCCCCAGGATACAGATCCCCTTGGGTAGCTGAATCGAAACGGTTTGATCGTAATTCTGGCTGATTACCTGAAGGCTCTGTCCCGGCCCTATTCCCGCATTGTGCAGAAACTGAAGCAGCTTGGGATCGCGCTCGTGCAGACTCTTTACCGTGTACCGCTTACCCTCAGAGGCCTCTGACAGCGGCTTTTCGCCGCGCTGTTTCCGCTCCACCGGATTCTCAGGCAGTACTGCGTTGCCGTGCGGACACGCGCCACCCTCGCCCAGCTTCTCCCTGAGTTTGGCCTCGAAAACGGGTGAAACAGCGTGCTCCAGCCGCTCCGCTTCCTCGTGAATCTCGTGCCACTCCATCCCAAAAATTTCGCTCAGCATCCGCTCGATCAGGTGATGCCGCAACGCCGTGCGATAAGCTGTTTCGCGCCCGGTCTCGGTAAGCCGCACAATACCGTCGCCGCCCACCTCTACGTATCCGTCACGCTTCAGCCGCTTCAGCGCCATGGTCACCGCCGGCGCTGAAACCTCGAGCCAATGCGCCAG
Organism: uncultured Acidobacteriaceae bacterium; assembly: GCA_903828675.1. Taxonomy (GTDB): domain Bacteria; phylum Acidobacteriota; class Terriglobia; order Terriglobales; family Acidobacteriaceae; genus Telmatobacter. The sequence continues at coordinate 15,542 of CAIKND010000234.1, read as the reverse complement.
AAGCGCCGGAATTACCTCGCGCCCCTCGGCATCGGCCTCAAGGATGGCCTTAAGGTAATTCTCTTTCGATACGTAGATTGAATCTTTCATCGCTGCTCTGCCATCCAGTCTAATCGTTACAATAGGTCTTACCCTCCGGTGAATTGAAGGTGCCCTTCGTTAGCGCTCTTTTCAAGGATGGGGAGATTTCGGGCCCGCCAAATGAAGCAACCGAACGGCAAGCAATTCCCCAGGCAGCGCCCCTTGGTTTGTACGACTGTCACCCAGTGAGCTTCCATGATTGAGAGCGACCCATCCATGCCAAGCAATATCCAGCATCACAGCCATCACCTTCGCCCAGCTCGTCTCTCCGCGACATTTCCGCTGGCGTTGGCATTGATCTTCGCAGCCCACAGCGGTGCTCAACAGCCCGCCGCGGCCACGCCCAACGCCGCCTGGCAGCCGCAACTCCACTTCACCGCCCCGTCCAGTTGGATCAACGACCCCAATGGCCCCATTTTCCTCAACGGCCACTACCATCTCTTTTTCCAGTTCAACCCGTTCGGCGACCAGTGGGGTCACATGAGCTGGGGCCACGCGGTCTCCGCCGACCTGGTCCACTGGAAACAGCTTCCCGTCGCCATTCCTGAAGAAAACGGCATCGCCATCTTCAGCGGCTCTACGGTCGAAGACCGCGACAATACCAGCAGCTTGTGTGGCACAGGCGGTCAGAAGACTCCAGGGTGCATGGTCGCCATCTACACTGGTGCCTCTCAGGACAAGCAGACCCAGAACCTCGCCTTCAGCCGCGACGATGGCGCCACCTGGACGAAATACTCCGGCAATCCCGTCATCGATCTCGGGCTCAAGGACTTTCGCGACCCCAAAGTCTTCTGGCACGCAGCTACGCAAAGTTGGGTAATGGTCGTCGCTCTCCCCGACCAGCACAAAGTCCGCTTTTACCGCTCGAAGAATCTGCATCAATGGGAACTTGGCGGCGAGTTTGGCCCAGCCGGAGCAGTCTCCGGCGTCTGGGAATGCCCAGACCTTTTCGAACTCCCGGTGCGCGACGTCAACGGAAATAACATCTCCAGCCGCTGGGTCCTCAACGTCAATATCAACCCCGGCGGACCGGCCGGCGGCTCAGCCAATCAGTACTTCATCGGGAGGTTTGACGGCTCTCACTTTACTGAGGACCATCCCGGCTCCGGCGCGCATTGGGCCGATTGGGGCAAGGATTTCTACGCCTCCACATCCTTCTCCAACCTGCCGCTCGACCAGGACCGCATTTGGATCGCGTGGATGAGCAACTGGCAGTACGCCGGAAAGCTGCCCTCCCTTCCTGGCCGCGGCCAGATGACCCTGGCCCGCAGCCTTTACCTACGCCAGCCTCCGGCCCATCCCGCCCTCACTCCCGGCCAGGAGCCGCTCGAACTGGTGCAGCGGCCCATTCTGCCCGTACCCACCTACAAACCTTATTCAGCCATGTTCGGCGCCCCGCCCTTTCAAACCATTGCCGCAGCCAATGCGCGCCTGGCCAAAGGCAAATCACCCGGCTGCGTCTTCGTGCTGCGCCTGAACCTCGACCCAGGCGAATCCGCTGAAGCCGGCATCCGTCTCCGCCGCAGTTCCGCCGACCCCAACCAGCCTGCCCAGGAAGAAACCCTGGTCGGCGTCGACACGTCCAGAGGGCAGATCTTTGTCGATCGCACCCACTCCGGTAGAACCGACTGGTCCCCCGATTTCCCCGCTCGCGTCACCGCACCCCTCAAGCACTCGCAAGCGGAGTCCATCCGCTTCGATATTGTCGTGGACAACAATTCGGTCGAAGTCTTCGCTGAAGACGGCGAAACCGTCCTAACCAGCCTCATTTATCCCTCCATCACCAGCCAGGGCCTTAGCTTCTACGCCACCGCCATGCCACCCGGAGCAGCACCGGCCCGCATCCGCAATGTGGAGCTTTTCCCCCTGGAGCAGCCTACCCCCGCCGCAAAGTAGAACCCTGGACCAGACACAACTGCACTTGCGATCCGTCTGAACGCAAAAGCCCCCAGCCTTTATGCAGAGGCCGGGGGCTAATCATTGATCACTGTTCACTGACAACTGTCCACTGCCGTTACGGCTTCACCCTCACCTTGGGCTCGACGGACAACCCCGGCCTCAGCAGGTGATCCGGATCTTCGTTCTTCAGGTCCGTGAAGTCCACGCGCACCGGAACCCGCTGCACCACTTTCACATAATTACCGGTCGCATTCTCCGGCGGAAACAGGCTCAGCACCGAGCCAGTCGCCCCGCCTATCTGCGTCACCTTGCCATGATAGGTCTTGCCCGTCGCGTCCGCGTCAATCTCAACCTGTTGACCAGCCGACATATGCTTGAGCTGCGTCTCCTTGAAGTTCGCCGTCACCCACAAGTCTTGGAGAGAGACCAGCGTCAGCAGGTTTTGCCCCGGCGCCACATTCTGGTTGATCTCTGCGCTCTTGCGCGTGATGATTCCCGCCACCGGAGCCACGATCTTTGTATATCCCAGGTTCAACTTCGCCTGGTCCAGTTGCGCCTGCGCCTGGGCTACCTGAGCCAGTGCCTGCCGGGCGCGTGCGCTCTGCGCCGCCACCTGCTGCGGCCCGGTCTGCGCATATTTCAGCACCGCCTGCGCCTGCGATTCCCGCTCATGCGCCACGCGTACGCCGTCGGATGCTGCCTGTTCGTTAGCGCGCGCATCGGCCACTGCCGCCCTGGTCGCATCGGCTGCGGCCACGGCCGCGTCAAACTGTTGCTTGCTGATCACGTCTTTTGCCACCAGCGGCTTGTAGCGCTCCAGATCGGCCTGCGCCTTGGTGGCATTGGCCTCGGCCTGAGTCACGCGGGCGTGCGCGGCTTTCAGTTGTTGCTCGGCCTGTGACACCCCGGCCTGGGTCCCACTCACATCCGCACCCGCTGAACGCAGATTGCTGCCCGTATTCACCGTTGTCAGAGGAACTGCCACATTGGCGGCTGCCGCATTGGCTTCCGCGCTGGCCAGCGCAGCCTGAGCGTTCTCCACTGCAACCTGGTAGTCGCGTGGGTCGAGTTCGGCAATCGTATCGCCCGCCTTCACTACCTGGTTCTCATCGACATAAACCTTCGCTATCTGCCCGCCGATGCGCGAACTCACCTGGATCAGATGTCCGTTCACCTGCGCGTCGTCGGTGTCCTCGCTGAACGTAGAGTGCCACCAGATGCCTACGGCAGCTGCAGCCAGCACGATAACCACGATCGCGAGAATGACCCTGCGGCCGGTCTTCGGCTGCGCCGACTCCTGCTCTATGATCGATTCGGTTGAGTTCTGTGTTGGACTCGTATCCGCCACGTTTACTTTCCTCCAAGATAATTCTTGTAGTTCTGGCCGGCTCCCAGCGCGCGCGCCAGGCTAAGCTTGGCCACATTGTGCCGGTATAGGCTGGCCACGTACTGGTTCTCAGCCTGCGCCACCGACTGCTGCGCCTGGCTTACTCCCAGGTTGTCGCTTACCCCGTTTGCATAGCGCTGCTGCGCCTCGCTCAGGGCCTCATTGGCAAGTTCCACGCTCGAGTGCGCTACCTCGACCAGCTTTTGCGCCGACGCAATATCCAGCAACGCATCACGAACGTCAGCGTCCACCTGCGCGTTCTTGTCACTTAACTGCGCATGCGCGGTATCCAATTGCGCCTGCGCCGACTCTGCCTCGCCGCGCAACGCATATTCCTTGAAAAGCGGCGCACTGATCGTGCCCGTTGCGTCACCAGTTCCATGCGAATGCCTCACGTTCACGCCAATGTCGCCGTAATCTCCATCGACCTTGAACGTCGGCAACCGCTCGGCTGTTGCCGCCTTGCGCTGCTGCTCGGCCGCCTTGGTCTGCTCCACCAGTGCCGCGAGATCTTTGCGGTTGGCGTGCGCCTCGCGAATGGCCGCTTCCACATCCACCTTGTCGAAGGCCGCGTACGGAGCCTTGTCAGTCAACGTAAAACTCTGCGCCAGCGGCAGCCCGATGGTCCGCGCCAGCGCCAGCTTGTCCTTTTCCAGAGCGTTGCGCGCCACAATCAACTGCTGCTCCAGCGACTGCGAATCCACACGCGCCCGCAACTCATCCAGCAGCGGCGCCGTACCGGCTTCGTGATTCGCCTTGGCCTGATCCAGGGAAACCTTGGCCGTCGCCACCTGCGCTTCCACGCTGCTTACCCGCGTCTCGTCGGCCAACGCCAACAGGTAGGCATTGCCCACGGTAAGCACTACCAGTTCGCGCGCGTCCTGAGCGGAAAGCTGTGCCGCCGCAAAATTGTGCCGAGCCGCCAGGTAGTTCCGCATCGACGCCACGTCCACCAGGGTCCAGCTCAACGAGGCCCGTATGTCCGTAAATCCAAACGGCCCGATAATGGTCGGAAAGCCCTTGATCCGCAGGCCCTGCGCTGGCAGGTCAACCTGCATCAGTGACTCCTGGGCTTTAAAGTCCACCGTGGGCAGCAGCGACTGCAGTTGGCTCAGCCGCGCACCGAGCGCCGCCGCCGTCTGCGTCCCGCTCAAAATCACGCCCAGGTTCGTCTGTAGTCCTCGCTGAATCGCATCGTCGAGCGACAACCCAACCGGCAGCCCAGAGGCCTCACCCACCGGCACACTGCCTTGAAACGGGTTCCCGGTCTGGGCCAGTACATTCAGCGGTGCCAGCACCGCGGCGCTTAGCAGCAGCCCGCAAGCCTGGGCACGAATTGTGTTCTTCCTTGAATACTTCAACTAGATCAACCTTGTTCCACTCACAGCAATCGCTTTAGCCTGGAAACGGCTGTCTTTAATGGATGCGTTGAAAATACTGGACGGTTCTTAAATCTAGTGTATCGGACCGGCGCAGAACCCGAACCAGGACCCCACTGTAACCTAGCCCCTGCTCCCTGCTTTCCCCGATAACTGAATCAGTTGTGAAGCCAGCGAACACAAACCCTGCCGGAAAACTTCGCGCACCGCTTCCGTGCTCCATCCAGCGGCCCTGGGCCCACCGAACCCCGCCAGCAACGCGGCCGTCTCCGCCGCCGTAAAGCCAGCCACCGCACGCAGCACAAAAACGGTCCTCAGCGCAGTAGGCAGTTTTGCCAGCCACTGCCGCACCCGTTCGCGGTCCGGTCCGGCGATCATCCGCTCCAGTTCTTCGCCAGACACGCCCGCCGCCTCCAGATCGTCGTCCTCGATGCAGCTTCCAGCCGAGCGTGCTCCCTCTGGCGCCGCCAGACTGTCCGCGTCGCGTTTGGACAGCATCTCCACGGCCGCCTTGCACAACGCCCTCCGGCTGCTCGTGCGCGCCTCCGCCGGATCCTGACAAGCCGAAACTTCCGTTGTGGCAATCGCTGTCTCCACCAGTCGTACCCCGTCTTCGCCTTCGCCCACCAGCATCGAGGCCATACTGTAGAGTCCGGCTGCAATCATGTCCAGCATCGCTTCCATGCCATCGAGTGCCCCGGCGACTGTCGCGTCGTCCTTCGGCTGACCGTCCAGCAACCCTTGAACCCGCGTGGAAAAAGCGTCCGCTCCCTCAGCCATCGGCTGGGAAGCAATCAGGCTGGCACGGGCAGAATTTGATTCCTGGTGCATAAAAGAGGCCTCCTCTCGGGGGACCGGGAGCAGAATGATCAAGTCTCTATCCTCAACCCGCCAGCCCCGAGCGTCAATCAGGATCCAGCATGAACGCAAGACAATGCCACGCGGCCCGCCCGATGGGCTCCCTATTGAGTTGCTGAATTATCGACACAATTTCGATTAGATGAGCGTATTGGCGCAGTAAATCGGGGTCAGATTTTGTCCTTAAAGCAGCCTTTGACCACCGAAACCCAGCTGAAAAGTACGACCACAACGCATCCCGCCAATCCTGCGAAGAACAGGACTTCGACCACTTCTATCACGATCACCGCAAATCTATTGGCCATAATTGGCCCACTCCCGTTCGGCACCACGCCGTTCGAAGCCTACTGCCGGTCTTCTGTATTGCAGGCCAAACGCCATTCGGGTTCCTGACTGATCGAGAGGCTGCTTATCGCGGATCAAAAGCGCTCCGACGTTCCACATCTTGCTTACCGAAGCTATCGGGAGACTCATCAACAATGTACCTGATTATGCACCAGTAACTCTTAGGCTGCTGATTTTGGCGTCTCGATCGAAAGATAACCATCCAGCCTCATACTTGGCAAGGGCTCGGCCCCGAAGAGATTGATAACAGGCGTCGCCCCTCGCGTATGCGACAATCTGGAAACTCCGTCCCGCCTTTGTTGATTCGCCCTTGATTTTCTCTGGCCGAACGCCCTCCAGGTTTCGAAACTCGGAAAAACGCGGTAGACTTGCCAACACGGCGCACGGACGGATAAATGCCCAGAACCACTCAGAAACAGAAGCTCTTCAACGGACGCGACCACTCCTGGATGCAGTTCAATCGCAGGGTACTGGAAGAGGCAGAAGACCCCTCCAACCCGCTGCTCGAGCGCGTCAAGTTCCTGGCAATCACCGCCTCCAACCTCGATGAATACGTCGAAATTCGCCAGGCTGGCCTCATGCAACGCATCGAGGACGGATATCGCGAACCCGGCTATGACGGACTCCGTCCAGACCAATCCCTCCAGACTCTCACCGCCGAAATACACAACTTCGTCGCCGCCCAGTACCACTGCTGGAACGAACATTTGCTCCCTGAACTGCGCAAGCAGGGCGTCCGCCTGCTCGATTGGAAAGAGCTCAGCGATGGAGCCCGCGAAGTTGCCCACGACTACTTCCAGCGCGAAGTCGATCCGCTCCTTACCCCCATCTCCATCGATCCGGCCCACCCCTTCCCACGCGTCCTCAACAAGGCCCTCTGTCTCGCCCTGCTGCTTCGCGCCAAGCGCCGCAGCTCAGGGCCGCAGGTTCTCGGCGTGGTTACTGTCCCCCGCACCTTGCCTCGCTTTGTAAGCCTCCCCAGCGCTGAAGGCCGCTTCGATTACCTGCTCCTCCAGGATCTTATTGCCCAGCATCTTGCCGGCATGTACCGCGGTTACGAGGTCCTGGCCCACGCCTCCTTCCGCGTCACCCGCAACTCCAACCTCTACTTCGAGGAGGAAGAAGCGCGCTCTCTGCTTGAGACCATCCGCGTCGAGCTCCACAACCGCCGCAAGGGCGACGCCGTCCGCCTCGAAATTGAGACCGGCGCTCACCCGGAGATCATCGAGCGGCTCCGCGTCAACTTTGAGCTCGACGAAGATCAGGTGCTCCGTGGCGACGGCCCCGTCAACCTGTCCCGCCTCATGTTCCTATATGACGATGTGCGGCGTCCCGACCTGAAGTTCCAGCCCTTCACGCCGCGGCCGCTCACGCTCAGCCGCAAGGCAACCAGCATTTTCGACGAGTTGCGCCAGCACGATGTCCTGCTCCACCACCCCTACGACGCCTACACCTCCGTGGTCGACTTCATCCAGCAGGGCGCGGAAGATCCCGCCGTCGTCAGCATGAAGCAGACCCTCTACCGCACCAGCCACGACTCGCCCGTATTCGCCGCTCTCACTGAAGCCGCCGCCAGCAAAGAAGCCACTCTTGTCGTCGAGCTCATGGCCCGCTTTGACGAAGCCTCCAACATCCGCTGGGCGCGCAGCATGGAAGATGCCGGCGTACAGGTCTTCCACGGCGTCGTTGGCCTCAAAACCCACTGCAAGCTCGCCATGCTGGTGCGCCGCGACGAGGACGGCGTCACCCGCCGCTACTGCCACCTGGGCACCGGCAACTACAACCCCGTCACTGCCCGTTTCTATACCGACCTCAGCCTGCTCACCTGCGACCCTGAGATTACCGCGCAGGTGCACATGGTCTTCAACTACCTCACCGCCCACGCCGAAATCGACGATTACAATCCCCTGCTGGTCGCCCCGCTCACCATGGCCGAGAGCTTCCTGCGCCTCATCCGCCGCGAATCCGAGCACGCCCAGGCCGGCCGCCCAGCCCACATCGTCGCCAAAATGAACGCCCTGCTCGAGCCTTCCGTGATCGAAGCCCTCTACCAGGCGTCCCAGGCTGGCGTTGAAGTCGATCTCATCGTCCGCGGCCTCTCGATCCTCCGCCCCGGCGTCAAGGGCCTCTCGGATCGAATCCGTGTCCGCTCCATTGTCGGCCGTTTTCTTGAGCACTCGCGCATCTTCCATTTCGCCAACGGCGGCAATGCCGAAATCTATCTCGGTTCCGCCGATTGGATGCCGCGCAATCTCTTCGAGCGCTGCGAGGTGGTCTTCCCGGTCCGCGACCCGGCAGCCCGCGCCCGCATCCATGACGAAATCCTGCCCGCTTATCTGGCCGACACCCTCAAGGCCCGCCTCCAGCAGCCCGACGGCAGTTACATCCGCGCCGGCAAGCTCCTCAAGGACGCCCCGCCCTTCGCCGCCCAGGACTTTCTCATGAAGCTGGCCGAAGGCAAAGCCGACCTCGACGCTATCCCCGCTGTGCACGCCACGCGTCGTTCCGTAAAAGCCCCTTCACTAAATTCGAGCGCCAAAAAAGCCACCGTCGCCGACTGACGGATTCATGAAGAGTTCTTTTAAAGAACGGAGCCCAGATGGATGCAGTGGTTTCAACCTCCGTATAAATTCCAGGCACGCCATCCGCTACACCTACAATTTAATTGGCACATAAGTTAGGGTCGCCAATTCTCTTACTGCCCAACTCCGGAATGGATCCTGCATCCGTACTAATCAAACAAGTTCGAGGCACTTGTGTGGACCGGAACTGATTTCTTGCGGAGTCGAAAGCTTCTTATGCTGACCAGTGTCGACAGACAAGGCTGTCACCTATGTTCACTCTGATATCTACTACAATTCGGCGTTTCGTCGTTTTCTTGAGCGACGTGTCATTCCGGAAATGGATTTTTATATTCGGAATACTGGGCCTTGTTGTCCCCGCTCTCTATGTGCTCCCCTTTCTCATTTTCAGAGCGCACATGGGAACTGTAGCAGTGATGTTTAGTTGGTGGCCAACTTCCAGACTATTGATGGGACTGGATACTCCAAATCCTTCGACTGCAGCTTTTTTGTTTTTTTATGCCTTAGCTGTTCTCGGAAATGTAGTGCTTTATGCCGTGTTTGGGATACTCAGCTGGCCAATCCTGTTCCTCTTAAGACTGGCTTGTCGCCCTCCTCATGAATAGGTCTTCGGAGGAAGCCACATGAGCACCAACGGAAAAGCAACTCCAGTTCGATTTGGGGTGTATTTCGCCTTAGGCTATGTTCTCGTCGTGATCGGACTTTTTCTTTTTACTTGGATAACTGCCACGCCAGAACAAATGGGGTTCGAATGGATTCCCTTCATTTGGTTAGCCAGACCGTGGTACGACCTGGACGGCCAAACCGTAATCCCAGGGCTGATTGCGAACGCATTCCTTTTATTTGCGCTCGGCGCGTTATCACAGTGGCTGGCACGTAGGGTTTTCACGCGCGGGGCGCCCGAGAGCCGGCCCTGAGCGAAGCCGAATCGGTCTCGCTTTTTGAGACCTGGGATAGCAAGAACCCGGACCACACCGTCTCCCTATTCCCTATTCCCTATTCCCTATTCCCTATTCCCTATTCCCTATTCCCTATTCCCTATTCCCCCTAAGCCCAATACAAAAGACGCTTTATGGTCGTTTGAATTGTTACATTCGTGTTAATATCGTTTCTCTGGAGCTGGCCGGGCCGCCTTATTCCCCCTGCCGAACTATTCGTTATGATTCTCTACCTGATGCGCCACGCCAACGCCGGATTGATCCGCGACAACCCTGCCCTCGACGCCAAGCGCTCGCTCATCAAAGAAGGAAAAGAGCAGTGCATGCTCATGGCGCGCATGCTCGGCTCGCTCAAGGTCCAGGTGGACCTGATCGTCTCCAGCCCGCTCAAGCGCGCACTGCAAACCGCGCAGTTTGTCGGCACTGAGCTTGGCTACGACGCCAAAGTCGAAATCAGTCCCTCCCTCGGACCCGATGGGGACTACTCCGACTTTCAGAACATGCTGGCCAAGTACTCCAACCGCGAAGGCGTGCTGGCCGTGGGCCACAACCCCAACCTCTTCCAGTTCCTTGGCCGCCTCATCACCGGTAACGGCGGAGCCGCCATCCGCATGCGCAAAGGCTCCATCGCCCGCGTCGATCTGGACCGCCATCCACCGCGCTTGCAGTGGCTCATCGATCCGCGCATGGCCCGTTCCCTCTATGCCAGCGTGGCAAAAAGCTCCCGCCCAAAAACCTCGCGGAAGTAGTCGGCCTCTTTCCTGAGCGACCACAGCTCCAACTCCGCGCCCGTCCGCCCCGGCTGCACTTCCAGGTAGATCCGCTTCGGATAAGTCTTCACCGCTACCCGCAGCACATCGCTGGCGCGATCCTGATTCAGCGCCACCGCCAGCCGCAGCAGCACCACCGCCCGCTGAACATTCTTGTGCTCCTCCGCCGGAATGTTTCTGAGCGCCCGGTCTCCGGGCTGCGGACGGCTCTTGCCCAGGTAGCGCGCAATCGCCGACACCACCGTCCGGTGGAGTTGTGTATACCCGTAAATCTCTGAGCTCGAAACAATGTACTGCGTGTGCCGGTGGTGTCCCTGGTGGTTGATGAACTTGCCGGTATCGCGCAGCATGGCCGCCGTGGCCAGCCAGCTCTCATACTCCGCAGGCAGTTGATGCAGCGCCTTCAGCTCTTTGAAAAGTTGCACCGCGTGCGCCCGCACCGGCTCCGACTGTTTCGTATCCACCCCGTAGCGTCGCGCGGTGGCCAGCACGCTCTCCCACCGCTCGTGCTCGAACTGCTCGTGCGCCGTTGCCCGCGCATCCTGCTCGGCCAGCATCTGCGCCAGAATCCCGTCGCGCAACCCCAGCGGCGAATACTTGAACCCTTTCAGTCCGAAGCTCTCCAGCAGCTCGGCGTAAACCTGCGCCCCGGCCACAATAATCTCTGCCCGTCGCGGCCCGATACCCGGCACCGCCTCCCGCTCCGGCAAAGCCAGCTTGGCCAGCCGCGTTGCCAGCTTGCGCACCGCTGCTGTGGGCGCCAGTCCCGACATGCCAGAGGAGAGAGTCAGTCCGGCAGTCCCGGCCGCAACCCGCTTCCCTGCGCTTTTCGTCGCTGCCTTGCTCGCCCGCTGTCCTGCCGGCTTGATTATGCAAGCCTCCGCCAGCGCAGCCGCCGTACCCGACGTGGCGATCGCCAGCGACACCCTCCCCGGCTGAATCTTCCGGTGAGCCTTCCTCAGCTCGCGCACAATCAACTGCCGCATGCGCGCCAGGCCGTCCGCCGGGGCCGGGTCCGACTGCAAAAACTGCTCGGTCAGCCGTACCGCGCCCAGCGGAACACTGATTGTCTCCTTGATCCGCTTGTGTTCCGAGAGAGTAATCTCGCAGCTTCCCCCGCCCAGATCCATCAGCAGAACCCGTCCGCCCAACCCTTGCTCGCCCTTGGCCGTGCCCAGCGCCATCAGACCCAGATGGATCAGCCTTCCTTCTTCGAGGCCCGAGATGATCTCCATGTTCCAGCCGGTTTCTGCCTTCACCCAGGTCTGAAACGCCGCCCCGTTGCGCGCATCGCGCATGGCTGACGTAGCCACCACGCGAATCTGGTCCACCCCGTGCGCCTGCACTGTCCGCTGAAACCGCTTCAGAGCCCGCAGCGTTAGCGCCATTGCCTCCGGAGACACCAGTCCCGACTCGAACACGCTCGCCCCCAGCCGCGTTACTTCGCGATCCTCGGCCAGCGTCTTCAGCCGGTGCGCCACCACCTTGGCAATCTTCAACCTGCAGGAGTTCGAACCAATATCGACAGCAGCAAAAATGGGCATAGGCGTCTGCGGCACTCTCCGGGGAAAGAAATCAAGCTTCTGGGGCCAAGATACACGAACAGGCCGTGTCGCTGGCGTAGGCGGTCGACCTATCGGAGCATCGGAACACGTGATGCGGCGAAGGGTATGGGCTTCATCCCATACACGAATTCAGCTAACGTGCGCTGGCTTCACCCCTGAACGATGCTTTTCGGAGTTCTTGCAACGAAGCTTATGCCGCTTTTATGCGCCTACTTCAGCGCCCTTTGACAGCAACTCCTGTCGCGTCGTGGCTCTCAAACCACTCCACCACCCGCCGCTCATATTCCCGCGGCTCTGCTCCGGCCGCACCGCAGTGCCCTGCCTCCGCAGGCTCCCATAAGATCACTTCCGGATTCCGCGAAGAATTGAGCTCCAAAATCCTTTCAGAATGGCGCGGAGGAAGATTTGTGTCTTTCCGCCCATGGATCAGAAGTACGGGAACTTTACTGGCCGCCACCGCGCTCTCAGGTGAGGCCTGGTCAAGATCTACGTCGTAATTCCATCTCGCATATAAAAAACCCGCATCCACGGCGGGACGAAATAGTGTCCGTCCCACCCATGCACGGGCATGAACCTTCTCCCCCAACCGGTCATAGGAAGCCTCTCTGAAGCTGGCGAATGGTGACTCGGCGACCACGGCGCAGAATCCATGCTCGGCATTTAGGGATTCGAGTAGTTGCGCGGCACCCATCGAATCTCCCAATCCATCGATGCAGCGCGGATTCTCCGACTGCTCAATCCAACCAAACCACCGCCTCACATCGTCCGCTTCTTTGACCCCGTAGGTTGCCAGGTCCCCGCCGCTCTGCCCGTGAGCCCTCGCATCTGGCAGCAGCACCGCATATCCATGCCGCAGCAGCATATCGGCATTACCCAGCATGCCCGCCCGGTTGTCCGTATGGCCGTGAAGAAGAATTACCACATCACCATTCGAATTAAGGGGCCGTATGCTCCAACCGCGTAGCGTCACCCCATCCTTTGCCGTAACGGCAACGTCCGCCAATGCCGCCCGATTCCGGTCCGCGACCGCCTTGGCCAGTGCTTTCGTCTCCGACTTCAGTTCGTGCCTGCCTGGGTGCAATGCCCATTCCCCAGCCTGCACGCCGATCAGAGCGCAGGCAACGAGCCAGATCGCAACGACGATACCGCCCCAGCGCATAAGAGTGCGTGAATATCTCATGAATGAAGGTTTACGCTGTACGGCCCTAATACGTTCCCGTTCGTTACCGTTGTAGCAGGGAACGAGTTAAGGGGGCCGGAGTCGTCTCCCGGAAATAGCGGTACTCCCGCATCTCCAGCAACAAATCGCTAACCGTCGCCCGGAAACCCAACTGTTATCCTTGTCAAGACGGCCTAATCTACCATGACAAACGACACGAACACGCTTGAACGCCCGCAGTCTGTCCCCTCCACGCTCGCGGTTTGGCTGCTCCTGGTAGCCATCTTTGCCGCCGTGCAGATTGGCTCCCTCTTCTCGCCCCCATTGCTCGACGACGTGGATGCCGCACACGCCCAGGCTGCCCAGCACATGGCAGACACAGGCGACCTCATCACCTCGAAGATCAACGGCATCCGCTATATCGAGAAGCCGCCACTGCCCTACTGGCTGGTCGCGGGCAGCTACAAGATCTTCGGCGAGAGCACCTTCTCCACCCATCTGCCCAACACCTTGGCCATGTTTGGCTTGGTATGGCTTTCGTGGCTTTGGGCACGCCGCGCCTGGGGTCCACGCGCCGGCCTTTATGCCGCGCTGGGCGTTCTCACCTCGGTTGGCCCGTTCCTCTTCACTCGATTCATCATTCCCGAGGTCGAGCTAAGCTTCTTCCTGCTCGTCGCCCTCTATGGCCTCATCACCGGCCTGGAGCTGAACCTCCACAACCGCTTTTACTGGATGTATGCCGGCGTCGCCCTGGCGCTTCTCACCAAAGGCTTCATCGCGCCAGTCTTCTTTGTAGGAGCCGCCGTCCCCTACCTGCTGCTCACCGGCCAATGGCGTCGTTGGCGCGATATGAAGCCTTTCACCGGCTTCCTGCTCTTCCTGGCCATCGCCGCGCCCTGGCACATTCTCTGCGGCATCTTTAATCCCGATCAGGGACACCCGTTCGGCAACCACCCCACCCTCGGCAATGTCCACGGCTTCTTTTACTTCTACTTCGTCAACGAGCATTTCCTTCGCTTCTTCTCGCTCCGCTATCCCCACGACTACAACAAGCTCCCCTTTGCCGCCTATTGGCTTCTGCACCTGGTCTGGCTGTTCCCCTGGAGCCTGTTTCTCCCCGCCGTCCTCGTAGCCGCCTGGAAGACCCGCCGCAACTGGCTCCAGCACCTCCATCGCGATGCCGGGCAGACCGTCGATTTCTACCTCGACCACGCCGCCCGCAACGATGCCGCCAGCTACGTCTTCCGCCTCAAGTTCCGCGTGCGTTCCATCTGGCTCCTGAGCCTGTTTTCCGCCTGGACCCTGTTCTTCTTCTCGCTCTCCTCAAACCAGGAGTACTACACCTTCCCGGTCTGGCCGCCCCTGTTCATCCTCATCGCCGCCGTCGTAGCCGGCATTGAAGAGAAGCGCGTTCCCAACGGCGCTCCTGAAGGCACAAGCCCGCTGCTCTCCACGGCTTGGTTGACCGGCGCGCAAGCGCTGTTTGCCGTCGTCGGCGTGCTCTCGGCCATCGCTCTCGGCTGGGGCCTCTGGACCTCGCGCCATCTGCCCTACGTCTCTGACATCGGCACCCTGCTCGCGCATCGCGCTGTCGGCGACTACACCCTCTCCATGTCTCACCTGTTTGACCTGACCGGCCCCTCCTTTGCCGCCCTTCGCCTGCCCGCAATCCTGGCCGCCATCACCCTTCTCATCGGCCCCGCCGTTGGCTGGCTGCTGCGCCTTAAAGGCAAGCACATCGCCGCCACGGTCAGTGTCGCCCTCACGCTCACGGTCTTCCTCATCGCCGCGCACATCGCCTTTGCCCGCTTCCAGCCCATGCTCAGCTCCAAGCAACTGGCTGACACCATCATCGCCAAGGGCTCTCCCGCCGACACCTTCATCATCTACGGCGACGAGTCAGACGCCTCCTCGGTCATCTTCTACACCCACAAATTCCTTCAGGGCCACCTGGCCCTCATCGTCACCCAGCCCTGCGGACAACATGGCGAAGGCTCTACGCTCCTCTGGGGCTCCTGCTACCCCGACGCTCCCAAAATCGACATCAGCGAAGACGAACTCTCCAAAATATGGGGCACCGGCGAGCGCAAGTGGATCTTCGCCGAAGACGTAAACCAGAATAAGGTCGAGCAGCTATTGGCCGGCCGCCTCTACCCCGTCCAATCCATCGCCGACAAAGCCATGTGGACCGACCGGCCGTTGAAATAGATCCTCATTAGGTAAAGCCGGATTCACCCTCTGTCCGTTCACGCAACAAAGCACCGTGCCCCATCCATTCGCCTTGTTTCTGGCGAATGGGTGGGGCAGCAAAAATTTCCGTCTGTCTGTTTTCGACCATCTGCGGAAGAAAGCCGATTGCCTCATGTCCCGAATCTGGGACCTTGGAGGGTTCACCCCAAGCACTACACTCAACCTTCGCGCTTTTCTAATCCCTATTCCCTAGGAGTGTGTCGGTCATAGCGTTTTCGCAAAAGCCAACTTAGCGGTTTGCCGGGGAGGTATTCGAAGTGTGTCGCGCAGGTGGTGAGCCGGTTTGCGGATGACAGTGTGTTTTTCGGTGCGATTTCGGTTAAGACGAC
>CAIKND010000233.1 GCA_903828675.1 uncultured Acidobacteriaceae bacterium | reverse complement strand
GTTCGGACGCCATGCGGCGGCCAACCGAAAGCGGCTTGGTATGGGCAAGCCGGAGACCTTCGATTTCCTCGGCTTCAAGCATATCTGCGGGAAGACGAAGAGAGGGCGGTTTATGGTGCTTCGGCAGACGATTCGCAAACGCATGCAGGCGACGTTGCAACGGGTCAAGATCGAGTTGCGGCGGCGAATGCATGACCCTGTTCCTGAAGTTGGCAATTGGTTGAGGTCCGTTGTGGGTGGGCATTTCCGATACTTCGGAGTGCCGGGCAACCGGTACGCTCTGGCTCACTTCCGCTTCACGGTCAGTCACCTCTGGCATCACGCGCTCGAACGGCGGAGCCAGAAGGGACGCGTCCAGTGGGAGCGTATGCAACGGCTCATCCGCCGATGGCTTCCTCCGGCCCATATCTGCCATCCTTATCCCTCGCGCCGTCTGCGCGTCACCACCTGAGGCAAGAGCCGGATGCGGGAAATCCGCCTGTCCGGATCTGTGCGGGGGGTACGGAGAAATCCGTATCCCTACCGCGACCCCCTATTTCCGATGCGGAGCAGCGCGGGCTATTGCTGATCGTGACGAGGAACTTTGAGGGAGCCGCAGAAGCAAGCAAGCCGACCGCTCACTCGAACTGACACCTGTAGATTGATTGACTTGTGCAGACCAGACATTTGCCGGGAGCAACCAGCTTAATGCCCTGAACGCGGCCATCAAAAGCAGCCGTGTTCCGTTTCCAGTTGCCGGTACCATTCCGAAACAAAAGGCTCTGAGCTGCGGGTTCGTCATCTGATTCAATAATCGCAATCTGCCCATCACCGGCAGCATCAACTGCAACGATGTCACCGCCATCCTCTTTCCACGATTCCAGGAGTCCACATTTATTGACAAGTCCGAGAACCCCACCTGTCCCCCCTACAAGTGCGGCGGTTTCATCAATCGAAGCTCCCGCTAAAAGCATTGTTTCCATCGTCGCAACCAGTCGCCAGTTCTGCCCGCTGTCGCTCGTGGAATATATTGCGGAATGGTGCGACTCATAACTCGATGACGTTATATTTGCTTCCTGCAACGCACAGAGTCCGATACCCGATAAAGCAATTTGAAGGTGTACGGCGGAGCCGGGCAGCGCGCTACGCCACCTTGGCCGATCTTCGGCATCCGATTCTCTGCATATGATCTCTGCCACGGGGTTTTGCTTCGCTACCATTACCAAACCACTGTGCGTCCAGGCAGAAAACAACCCCGGAGAGGACGTAGGAATCGAGAAGAGCGCCTTCCAGTCCGAATCCCATTTGTCCCAGCGGTAGCACTTCAGGCCGTTTCTGGTCCTGGCAAAGATGCGCAAGTCCGCTGCCCCTTGTATGACAGAGCTGACGTAAAAGCTCCCTTCGCGTCTCAAGTTCGCAGCGAGGTTCTCCCAATTAACGCCGTCTCGCGATTTGAAAAGTATATGTTGTCCGAAAACCCATAGGGCATCCGACTGAAACGAGACAGACTCGATTGCTGGAATGCATTCCATGTCTCCCTGCCAGATTGTCTCTGGCAGGGAGAGGATGCGCTCGGCTATGATGGAACCACTTGAGGACGTCATGCTGAGGGCGGCTTTATATGTATACCGCTTTGGTCCTGATAGAGTTGCGCGCCAGATTTGTCCATCCACTGCCCATCGCCGTTGAGTCTGAAAACATCTCCGTTGACTGAAACGCCAGCTCCAACCCCAAAAGTGTCCCCAAAGTTTTGCAGATTAGTGACTTGCATATTTCCCATAAGATCAAGATGGAAGCCTGTTGTACCCTCCATTTTGTAAATCTCTCTCATCCGCTCTGCATTTACCCCGATGTCAGCCACTTGTAGCGCCATTAGCAGCCAGCTACCTGCCTCCATCAGCTTTGATCCGCCAGCCGCACCTTCCTCAATCGCCTTGCCGCCGCCAAGAACTGACATTTCTTGCTTTGCCGCCGCAATGGCGAACTTTCCCTTGGACAGACAATACGCCTGAGCATCCTCTGCAATCGCCTTTGGAGGAATGCCCTTTGTCCATTCGATCTTCTGAGTATCGGGATTTAGTCTGCCGCGAAACTCTCCGTTCTTCGAAAAGACATGAACATTTACTTGATCTGCACCGCCAGTATCAACGCGCATCGTAGTTTGACCGCCCAATTGAATGGGACCGGATTTTCCCGCGTGACCTGTTGGGTCCGTTCGATTCAGGGGATTGTTTGACAAATACGCGTATAGATTCAATGTCTGAGGATTTGAAAGATTAGCGTATGGAATCGTAACAGGACTCTCGTCCCAGTCCGGCGACATAAACCGGCCCATGCTCGAACCGTAGTACCTAGCCCCGAAGTAGTCGTTACCTGATTCGGCGTCGCGTTCTTTGCCGGTACAACGGGATCGAGAAAAACACGCAGTGGTTGCAAAAACGCCAGAGCGCATCATAGTTCTATCCCGTCCCGTCGTAGAGTCACTTCGGCTTTGGTGGATCAGCATGTCCTGACTCATGCAGCAACGTGTTCGTGGCTGGCAAGCTCTGTTGCGTTGGCGGCTGAGCACTGACGTCTGAACCTGCATTGCAAGCAGCTACGGTGTTAGGACCGGTAAGGCGATATTCCGTTGCATCAAGACTACCCAAATGAAGATTTCGGTCGCGGAGAACACTTCGAAAATCAAATGAAGCCGTCGGCCCAAGATAGATCCCGACGATGCCTTTAGTGTAGGCGTAGTGGAACAGATAGTTGGGAGAGGCATCAAAAACCATCCATACGTCGCTGTTGTGCAGCACTGATACGGTCTTTGGAGGAAACCTGAGGAGTTTAAAATTCCCGAACCCCGCATCGTTGCACGCTCGAAAATAAGCGAACGCAAATCCGCGGTGATCGGTTAGACACACTTGGAATTTGTCGCTGCAATCTTGAAGGCGAACCTCATGTGAGCGTGGAGTCTTGAGAGTTCCAGTCCGTGTGTCCAGTTCTATCTGAGCACCGCTCGATGCCACAAAAACAGCATGACCGGACGATACCGACTGTCCAGTCGCTGCCGAAAGCAACACCACGAGCAGAATGATCATTTGGGTAACGCGCGTCATTGGCAACCTCCTGATATTGAGCAGTCGTACGGTGCGCCGACAGTTCCCGCCATTCGGCTACCGGCGGTGCTCACGTTGCTCTCGCGCTCTGACGTGAGCTTAGAGGGCTCATACATATAATTGAAAGTCTGCCCAAAGTGAGTTTCATGAGCCAATTCGTGAAATGTTAAGGTGCTCACACCAACGAACGAACCCTCGTTGCGTGCAGACCCAGCGTTAGCGTATTGCGCTACTGATCCAGGATTTAACTGGCTTAGACCAGTGAATGAACCATCCCCATGCCAAGTGCCGCCCGTTGCACCGCCGGCCCCGCCATTATTGAAGCTCCTATCCGTTACTGTGAATGAAGTTCCGTTCCAAACAGCCTTGATTTCCTTCCCTGTCATAGACCCAATGACGTTGCCCTTTGAGTCCTTGATGTCGAACTTCGACTTGTCGCCTAAACCATTGATAGCCTTGTCATATTTGTTCAATACGCCTTCAAGCTGCTTACCAGCTTTCGCCCCCGCTGCACCTGTAGAAGGATCTACATTCACTTTGCAGGTGCCATTGTCATAATGGTCCGCGCAGTGCCCATCCACGTCGATATGGATCAGCGGATTGTTTCCAACGTAGGCATAGAGGTTTAGTGACTGCGGATTGTCGAGTTTCGCATACGGCACAGGCTCAATCTTGGCAGACCAATCCGGCGACATGAACCGCCCCATCGTAGATGCATAGTACCTGGCCCCGAAGTAGTCGTTGCCAGATTCTGTATCGCGTTCTTTGCCGGTGAAGTGGTGCTCAGTGGCGTCGTCGGCGGTCGATGGTGCACTGGGCGCGTAAATGCAGTTGAGTGCGTCGCCGAAGGGCAGCGACAAGCAGTATTCCTCCATGGCGCCCGGCGAACTGATCGCAGCCACCTGCACGCGCCGCGTGCCCAGCGGGTCGAAGAGATGGAAGTGCAGTCCTTTCGTGTCGTAGGTGGCGTCAAGATGCGCCCCGGCCCAGACATTGGAATGCACCCAAGAGCCCGAGCCGGTCAGCTCGGTCACCTGGTCGCCGCCTGGGTCGAGCAGATATTGCGCCGAAACCGTGCTGAACGACGACGACGAATTCGGGCAAGCCATACTGCTCATCGAACCCTTGACGACCCGCGTGCCCTCGGCATTGTAGAGATAACCGGTCACCGAGCCGCCGTTGCCGCCGGTTTGTACCGCGCAGAGCCGTCCCTCACCGTCGTAGTGGTAGTTGTTTGCACCGTCGTAGGTCACGTTGCCGTCCAGGTCGTAGTTGCCGCCTTGGTTGGCGTTTTGGCTGGTCGCAGACATCTGGTTGTTGGCGCCATTGTACTGCGCCCAGGCATTTACTCCCAAATTCCCGGTAGTCGAGCAGCCGTTGGCGCCGCCCTGGCCGCTGGCAAAGATAGCGCTGGCGCTCATTTGTCCTGTCCGGTTACCGAAGGCATCATAGCTCCAGCAGTAGTTCGGATACGGATTGGCGGGTGGCCCTGGTCCCATACCGTAATTTATCAAGTTGGGGGTGCCCCCGGTCCCTCGCCTTTGGGGACCGGGGAGGGGGAATCGAACTGCCGGTAGCGCATCCACTCAGGCAGTTGGCGGGTGGCCCATCCTTCCAGCATCTTTTCACTTTCCCAAGCTCAACACAGAGGGTGCTCCACCGTTTCCGCCTTTTCTACGGAAACGGTAGGACAGCATGACCCCAATCTCCGCGTATCCCACCACCGCCCTTTTGCACTCATGCACGGAGCGTCGCCACATCCAAAAACAATAAAAACACAACAAATTTCTAAACTGATTATTTTAAATAACTTACAGGCTATTCCAAGTGCGAATAATTAAGGCCCATTGGAGCACAATAGTTCTATGGTCTATCTCCGCCCAACTGAACGCCTCTCCGCCGAGGCGGCCTCCGCGCGTCAGTCAGCGAGATACCCCCTACCCCCTCCTGCCACCCACCCCCCTCCCTCCTCCTACCCACCCCCCCTCCTGATTACCTTGTTTCTCTGGTGCTTCAATGTCGAGAGAGTGTCGATGCTTCAGAGGCAGGTGGTATCCGATGGAAAAAAGGCGGATGCGTTGCTGAAAATGTGAATATCGAATTTAATTTCAATAATTTAAAATGGTCGGGGCGGAGAGATTCGAACTCCCGACCCTCTGCTCCCAAAGCAGATGCGCTACCAGGCTGCGCTACGCCCCGACGTTCAGATTCGATTGTATCGCGAATCGGTTTGGTGCTGCATCCGAGGCGCGTTTTAGCGGCGAATCAACCGAGCAACCAGCCATATCTTCGGCGCTTTTGAGAATTGACCCGGGTCTGCTTTCCAAAAGTGACCCACCTGTCCGGTAATCAAGGTTGCAACTGAGGATCAGCGCAGTGCTTGGGGATGATGGTTCATCATGCCTGTTGCCCGGAAGCGTCCCTGTTG
>CAIKND010000232.1 GCA_903828675.1 uncultured Acidobacteriaceae bacterium | reverse complement strand
TTCGATCCACGCTTCCTCCCCACAATCGGTCACCCTCATGCAGTTGCGCTTCACTTCACTCACTGTGACCAGCTTGTGACGGGACTTGCACCCGTAAGAGTGCGCCCATGCTGGGCGCACAAACAAAAGGGCCACTTCGCTCATGCGAAGTGGCCCTTTGATCCAGCTGCTCGAAGCCGAAGTTACTTGGCGGCGACGAGAGGCTTGGTGATCAGGGTGCCATCGGCGTAGCCCTTGGCCATATCCGGAATCGAGATCGCGGTATAGTCGCCGGCGTGTCCGGCCTGGCCGAACTGCACCATGCGCTGGGCAACCACCTTCTGCATCGCCGCACGAGCCGGCTTCATGTAGTCGCGTGGATCGAACTTCTCTGGGGACTCCCACAGAACCTTGCGGATGGCGCCGGTGATGGCCAGGCGGTTGTCGGTATCCACGTTGATCTTGCGGACGCCGTTCTTGATGCCCAGTTGAATCTCTTCGACCGGCACGCCCCAGGTTTCCTTCAGCTTGCCGCCGTATTGGTTGATGATGTCCTGCAGATCCTTGGGAACCGAGGAGCTGCCGTGCATCACCAGGTGGGTGTTGGGCAGGCGCTTGTGAATGGCGAGCAGCAGGTCCATCTTGAGGACCGAGCCATCCGGCTTCTTGGTGAACTTGTAGGCGCCGTGGCTGGTGCCGATGGCGATGGCCAGCGAGTCAACGCCGGTCAGTTCGGCAAACTCGACTGCCTGATCGGGATCGGTGACGTGATCCAGGCCTGAACCGCCCGCGCCATGCCCGTCTTCAATGCCGCCCAGAACGCCGATTTCGCCTTCGACCGAGATGCCGCGCTCGTGGGCATAGTCCACCACCTTGCGGGTGACTTCCACATTCTCTTCAAAGGTTGCAGGGGTCTTGCCGTCCGGCTTGAGTGAGCCGTCCATCATCACCGAGGTAAAGCCCAGCTTGATGGCGCTCTCGCAAGTTTCAAAGCTGTTGCCGTGGTCCAGGTGCATGGCCAGCGGAATTTGAGGATAGAGTTCGGCCGCCGCCAGCATCAGGTGGTAGAGATAGTTGTCCTGCGCAAACTGGCGTGCACCACGGCTGGCCTGGATGATGACCGGCGAATTGGTTTCCTTCGCGGCTTCCATGATGGCCTGAATCTGTTCCATATCGTTGACGTTGAATGCGCCGACGCCGTAACCGCCTTTGGCGGCCTCGTCGAGAAGCTGCCGTGTGGAGACAAGAGGCATAGGAAATTTCTCCTTTTGGGTTGGCTCCGGTGACCGTGTGCTCGGACCCTGGGAGGGCGGAGATCAGCCTGTCGGCCTGCGGGAGCTGCAATCATCCTTATGGTAGCAGAGGCGCGCAATGAAAAAGTGTGTTCAGAAACACACGGAAGTGCGCCCCAGCCGCAGTTTCCTCCCTGGGGCAGGGATGGAGCTTTTACCTTCGTTTCTCGAATATCCGCAAACCGTTCATATATTTCCTGTAACTACCAGGGCCCCCGGAGTGTCTAACCATTACAAGCGTTCAATTCCCCACGCGAGGTCACCTATGCTCATCGGCAAACCGCCCGACATTCCATCCTCTGAGATCACCCAGAAAGACGATTACCGAGACTATTTGAACCGCCGCCGCTTTCTTCGCGGTGCAGCCGCAGTCGGAGCCGCAGCGTTGGGAGCCGAGCGCCTGGCAGACGTGTTCTCGCCCCGCGTGCGCGCCCTGGCAGGCACCAAGCTCCAGACCGTTCCAAGCCCGCTAACCACCACCGGCGAGCAACTCACCACCTATCAGGACGTTACAACTTACAACAACTTCTACGAATTCGGCGTCAACAAGGATCAGCCCGCCAAAAACGCCGGCGGCCTGCCCACGCGCCCCTGGACCGTAAGAATTGAAGGCAAGGTAAAGACCCCGAAGACCTTCGACATTGAAGCCCTGCTCAAACTGCGTCCGCTTGAAGACCGTATCTATCGGCATCGCTGTGTCGAAGCGTGGAGCATGGTGATTCCCTGGGTCGGCTATTCGCTTTCGGAGTTCATCAAGCAGTGCGATCCGCTGCCTTCAGCCAAATACCTGCAGTTCCTTTCCTACTACGACCACAAGGTGGAGAAGTGGTCCGGCGAGGATGCCGCCATCTTCTGGCCCTACTCCGAAGGCCTGCGCATGGACGAGGCGATGAACCCGCTGACACTACTAACCTTCGGCCTTTATGGGGAGGTTCTCCCCAACCAGAACGGCGCGCCCATCCGCATCGTGGTTCCGTGGAAGTATGGTTTCAAGTCCGCCAAGTCCATTGTGGCCGTGCGCTTTCTCGACAAGATGCCCCCCACCACGTGGAACGACTCCGGACCCAGCGAATACGGCTTCTACTCCAACGTGAATCCCAACGTGGATCACCCGCGCTGGAGCCAGAAGACGGAGCGGCGCATCGGCCAACCCTTCTACGCGCAACGCCGCACCACGCTCATGTTCAACGGCTACGCCGACCAGGTCGCCTCTCTCTATTCCGGCATGGACTTGAAGAAGGACTTCTGAAGCCGTGCAGGCGGCGCAAGTTATTCCCCCGGCATCGCTAACAACGCTAACCCCACTCGATAGGAAGTCATGAAACATTCGTATCTGGTTGTATTGAAAATCCTTGTCTGGATCGGCTGCCTGTGCCCGCTCCTGCTGCTGGCGTATCGAGCAGTGGGCAATGCGCTTGGCCCTGACCCGTCAGCTGAGATCGCGTCAGTAACGGGGCTGACCGCACTGTGGCTCTTGGCCTCCGGCTTGGCGATTACGCCTGTGCGCTCTTTGTCGCCGCGGCTCAATTGGCTTATCCGCTTCCGGCGGCTGCTGGGGCTGTTCGTATTCTTCTACGCGACGCTGCACATGCTCACCTGGCTCGGGCTCTACGCGGGCTTCGACCTGAACACTATCAAGGTGGACCTGACCAAACGGCGCTTCATCATCATGGGTGTTACCACCTGGCTGCTGCTGCTGCCGCTGGCTGCTACATCGACCACCTGGGCGATTCGCAAGATGGGTGGCAAAAACTGGAACCGGCTGCATAAGCTGGTGTACGTGGCTGGTCTATCGGCTATGGTGCATTACTGGTGGAAGGTAAAGCCGGGCGTGCTTTCGCCGGCGCCCTTCACGTTGGTCCTGTTGTTGCTGTTGGCAGTTAGGCCGGTACTGGCCTGGGTGCAGCGGCGGAAGGTACAGGCCGCGCGCCGTGCTAGAGCGGTTATTGGGTGACCGGCTTTGCCTCTCCAGCTTCGATTAGGGACACGTTGACGTCGTTCATCTCTCCCAGAACAGCGAGCGGAGTTCCCTTGTCGAGATAATGGTGAACCTCGGCAGGCGTTTGCGCCTTGGGCGCGGAACTATCCGGACTCGCTGCTTGAGTTGGCGCGCTGGTGGATTGGGCGCCAGTGACCTGAAGTATGTATTCGTCTTCAGGAACATAGGCAAAAACGAAGCTTCCGTCCTTGCGCATGGAAGCCTGGCGCGCTTCTTCCCGATCGTCCGCATACAGCAGGTGCAAAGTGGCCTTATCCGGAGCTCGGCCGTCCACTCCCACGGCGATGTTGCCTGAAATAGTGTGCATACCCGTCAGCGGGACGACGATGTCGGCTC
This sequence comes from uncultured Acidobacteriaceae bacterium, assembly GCA_903828675.1. Taxonomy (GTDB): domain Bacteria; phylum Acidobacteriota; class Terriglobia; order Terriglobales; family Acidobacteriaceae; genus Telmatobacter. The sequence continues at coordinate 13,003 of CAIKND010000232.1, read as the reverse complement.
CGCCCCGGCTCTCTCCAGCGGTAACCGTGACTGAGGCCGCATTCTTCCTGCGATAGGTACCGCCCAGGCAAATGCGGGGCGCTGACTGCTCTAACTTCACCGGCAAAAGCGCGCAGACCTTGTACTCGCCCGAGGGAAGATTGGAGATCTTGAAGCGGCCGTGGCCATCGCTCCTTTCTTCCAGACTCCATGCGTTGCCGCTACTTTCGCCTACCGCGACCCACTTGCCTTCCGAGGACTTTCGAACCAATTGGAAGCGCAGGTCAATGGCCGGGCTTGAGTCTTCATATGTGACAGTCCCTTCGATCTCCGCACCGCGCTCAATCTGTATCGACACGTCGGAAGCGTGCTGCGCGCTCACCGTCAGCGTGACCAGGTGATCCTTCCATTGATCCATAATATCGATGAGTTGATCATCATCACTGGCGGTTGGCCCCAGGCGCTTGAAGTCAATGCCGCGTTCGAGGTTCAGGTACCCGTTGAGATTGGCGTAAGCGTAGTAGTCGCCGGGAGCGACGTTATCAACGGTGAATCGACCGTCGAGGCCGGTGATGGCGGAATCGGATTCAAAGTCGGCCGCGCCCCCTTGGGCGTTGGCATTTCGGCGTTGAACCCTGACAATCTGCACTTCAGCAAACCGGGCCGGCTTGCCGGTATCGGTGCAGAGAACAATTCCTGTGACCGTGCCTTTGGAGGGGTCTGGCTTGGCGGGCAGATCGTCCGGACACGCACTCATCAGCATGCAAACGGTAGGTAAAAGCCACTGCCATTTTGCCGTCACGTCAACCTCCGTTGCGTTTCAGGCTTCAGGGAATTGTAACGCCGCTTGTGCCACAGGATGAAAACTTCTGCGGTGCAGCGGCGTCGGACCCAGGCGTGCCAGCGCCTCCAGATGCACTAGCGACCCGTAGCCTTTGTGCTGGGCTAGGCCATAGCCGGGGTATTCGCCATCCAACTCCACCAGCATCCGGTCGCGGTGCACTTTGGCCAGCACGCTCGCTGCAGCAATCGAAAAACTGGTTCCGTCGCCTTTGATGACAGCCTGCTGCGGGCACTCCCAGGCAATCGTGTCCCGTCCATCGATCAGCAGAAAATCCGGGCTCAAAGCCAGTTGCTCCACGGCCCGCCGCATGGCCAGCAGAGACGCCTGACGGATATTGATGCGGTCGATGGTCTCCGCATCCACAGCCGCAATGGCCCATGCAACGGCATTGGCCTTGATCTCCGGTTCCAACTCGTTGCGCTTTTTCTCAGAGAGCTTCTTCGAGTCAGTAAGGCCCCGCAGCACGCAGCCTCTTTGCAGAATCACGGCCGCCGCGACAACCGGCCCGAACAGCGGTCCGCGCCCAACCTCGTCCAGCCCGGCAATGCGCATGGCACCGCCGCGACGCGCATCCTCTTCCAGCGTCCAGCCACAGACTGGGATTATGGCCATATTGCCAGTATATGAATTCAGGCCTGCAATTGCTCTGGTTCTGGCATCCAACCCCTCTAGCGGAAAGAACAGGGCACGGGGTTTTCCGGCTGCCCAGCCAAAAAGCAAAACCCCCAGCCGAGTGGGCCGGGGGTTTTGCTTGACACAAATTCCTGCGGGAGCTTACGCGCGAACCTTGCCGGTTACGCGATCCACTTCCTTCAAACGGGCAGCTTTGCCACGCAGTCCACGGATGTAGAACAGCTTGGCGCGCCGCACCTTGTAGCTGCGGATCTTTTCGATCTTGTCGATAACCTTCGAGTTGAAGGGGAAAATGCGTTCCACCCCTTGCCCAAAGCTCATCTTGCGCACGGTGAACGTCCCTTGCGGGCCGTTGTTGATGGCGATGACCAGCCCTTCGAACGCCTGCAAGCGTTCCTTGTCGCCTTCCTTGATCTTTACCTGGACGCGAACCTGGTCGCCGGGGACAAACGCGGGCAAATCGGTGCGCTTCAGCTTATCGGCGAGGCGCTGCATTACGGGATGTATGGACATAGTCTCTTCCTGCTGTTGAACTCAGAACTTCAAGTTTAGCAGAGAACGGGGCTGAGCGCCTAATCCGCGCGAAGAGCTCAATTAGCAGTTCCTTGTAGCCGAGTCTTGCCGGCGAGGCCTAGGCAAGCAGGCAATTGGAATTGCCCGCTTGCCCTGAGGGTTCTGCATCTCAGATTTGGGCCAGTTTTGGGCAAAGAATTGGGCTAGAGAAAGCCCAGCCCTGACCCTGCTCCGGTATTCGTAGTGATCTCCCGGATGCGGCCCCAGTCTGAAGCTTTAGCGGTGGTCTGGTCCGCCCATGAGCTGAGATATGCCCCGCTCATAGCCGCGCCTGAAGGCTTCACGGTACTCATCGCGAAGCTCGCGCGGAACGTTCGGACGGCGGTACTCATCGCGGTTGTTCACGTTCGGCCGGCGGTGGTTGTCCATGTCCTTGCGCGCGCCTTCCATGCCCTCCTGAAAGCCACGGCGCTGGATGTCGCTGCCCATCGGCTGGCCCATGTCCGGACCCATATTCGGACGCCGATCAGGCTCCCTCATCTGCTGTCCAGGCGCTCCCATCGGCCGGTCCCCTCCGCCCATCTGGTGAGACACGCCCAACTCATAGCCGCGGCGAAAACCTTCACGATAGGCTTCCCGCTCGCCGCGCCGAACCTGAGGATGGCGGTACTCATCGCGGTTGTTCACGTCTGGTCGGCGGTGGTTATCAAAGTCCTTGCGTGCGCCTTCAATTCCGTCGTGGAACCCCCGTCGTTGCATCTCCTGCAATTCCTGCGGAGGCGTATCCCAACCGCCGCGATCCTGGCCGTAGCCCGATGGAGTTGCCCCCTGAAGTACGGCGGATGCTCCGGCCGTACCCAAGCCCGTGGCCCCCAGGAAAAGTGCAAGTGCCGGTACTGCAAACCGATTGAGAATCATGGGTCGAACTCTCCAGTGCTTCAAAGAATTTCCCAGCCTGCTGCTACTGGGAGAAGCCAAGAATATCGGGAAGAGCGGTGGCTTGAATGGTCTCTGTTGCTCAGGATCTGCGCCCGGGGTTCCCAGGAAGTTACAAGCAAGGGAACGCAGTCGGGCATCCTGCGCTATAGTTTCTCCGTATGAATTCTGACCGCGAACTGCTACGCCACACCCTGGCGGCCCTGGCCTATCGGGCTGCCCGCGCCGTTGAAGACGCCCCGGCCACCTTTGCCGCCTTTGACGGCGCTGGCCGCCAACCTGCGCAAATCCTTGCCCATATGGGCGACCTGTTCGACTGGGCGCTCAGCATGGCGCAGGGCAATCAGCGCTGGCACAACTCCCAACCGCTGCCGTGGCCCGAGGAAGTGAGCCGGTTCTTTGCCTCGCTCAAAGCCTTCGATGCATATCTGATCTCCGGCGAGCGCTTGCGCGCACCTGGCGAGCGCCTCTTCCAGGGGCCAATAGCGGACGCGCTCACCCACGTGGGCCAGTTGGCCATGCTCAGGCGCTTGGCCGGTTGCCCAATTCGCGGAGAGAACTACTACCTCGCCGAAATCTCCGTGGGCCGCGCAGGTGCGGAGCAGGCCGCACCGGTCAAGCCGTTTTAGTTTCCCATCGGCGCTGCCGACCCTCAGGGGATGAAACTGGGTGCCACATCCTCGCGACGTTCTTGTTTTTGTCGCCAGGGTGGGATACGACAACACCCAGCCGTTTAGATCTATCGGTACTAAGCGCGTTCCCGCCGGATAGAGTCCAGCAGGCGGCGGTCCTCGGCACTTAACGCTGCGCCTTCCAGCAGGTCAGGCCGGTTGGCCAGGGTCTTGCGCAACTGCTGCTCACGCCTCCACTTGCGGATCTCCAGGTGGTCGCCGTTCATCAGCACCTCCGGCACCCGCACTCCGCCAAACTCCGCCGGACGCGTGTAATGCGGATAGTCCAGCAAGCCGCCGGCTCCGTGCTGCGAGCGGGGAACCCCTTCTGTATCTGAGGTAATCTCCGCATCGGCCACGCCAAAGCTCTCGAACTCGCCTGAGGCCTCGTTGCCCAGCACACCCGGAATCAGCCGCATCGCCGCATCCACCACCACCGCAGCGGCTAGCTCGCCCCCGCTCAGCACATAATCGCCGATTGACAATTCCATGTCGCAATAAAGCTGGCTGATGCGCTCGTCCACGCCTTCATAGCGCCCGCAGATCAGCACAACGCGGTCCAGTGTAGCCAACTCTCGCGCCACCGCCTGCGTGAAGCGCCGCCCCTGCGCCGAGAGCAAAATCACCCGCGTCTGCCCAGCCAGATGACTGGGTGCCCCATCCTTGCGCGTTTCTTGCGTAAGGGTGGGAATCGACATCGCCCGCTCCGCCTTCGCCCTAACTCCCAACGCTTCAAGTGCCTCGGCCAGCGGCTGCGCTTTCAGAACCATCCCTTCGCCGCCGCCGAACGGGCGGTCGTCCACGGTGCGGTGCCGGTCATGCGTAAACTCGCGCAAGTCGTGCAGTCCGACCTGGATCAGCCCCTTGGCTTGCGCTCGTTGCACGATGCCGTTCTCGAAGATGCCGGCAAAAAGGCCCGGAAAGATGGTGACGATGTGAAAGCGCATACATCCCGATCATAGTTGTTCGCGTCAAAGTCTCGGCAATGTGGTTTAATGTTTGCCAACTGCCATGCCTGATATTGAATCGTTGTTAAATCGCTGGCAAAAGGCCGGCGTCCTGGATTCGGGGACCGTTGCCCGCATCCGCGCCTTCGAAGAAAAGCAGGAAAAGCCCTCTGGACTTAGATGGCAAGGCCTTACCGCTCTCATCCTGGGTGGCATCCTGCTGGCCTGCGGAGTGGTGCTGTTCGTCTCCGCCCATTGGGATCAACTGGGCCCCGGCGCGCGCTACCTTGTGGTCATCGCCATGGTCGCCGTCTTCCACATCGCCGGCGGCTATACCCGCAAGAGTTTTCAAGGCGTCTCCACCGCGCTGCACGCCGTGGGAACCGTCTCGACCGGCGCGGCCATCGCCCTCGTAGGCCAGATCTTCAATATTCAGGAGCACTGGCCGGCGGCGATCCTAATGTGGGCTATCGCCGCTCTGTTCGGCTGGATTCTGCTCCACGATCAGGTTCAGCAAACTCTCACTCTGCTGCTGTTTCCGGCCTGGATGATCTCGGAATTCTCGTTTTCTGGCGACGCCCACATCGGCGAGATCGCGTACATGGGCCGTTTTCTCTTCCTCTGGTCCATCTTCTATCTCACCATCTTTCTCGGCTCGCGCCGCAAGGTTACGCAGGGCATCCTGTTCGTTGTTTCCGCTCTTGCCGCCATCGTCGGCACCGGGATGATGTTGGAAGGCTGGACTTCCTGGTCGGCGGAACAGAGCTTTGTGCATTTCGGGACACGCGTCTGGATTTGGGTAGCAATGGCTGCCCTTCCGCTTTGCGTCGCCGCTTTCAAGGGACACAAGGGCCTCATCCCCATTGCCGTCGCGCTGGTATACGCCATCTCTCTGCCTTGGTGCTATCGAACCTGGACGGAGACTCTCGACTGGGGAGATGGAGGCAAACACGTCTACACGCGGACCGGTCCCAACCTTGCCGCCTACCTGCTGGTTGCGGCTTTTGCGGTGTTCGTCTGCTGGTGGGGCGTGCGCCAGGCCTCTCGTGCGTTGGTCAACCTGGGCATAGTGGGGTTCGCGGTTACTGTGGCGTGGTTCTACTGGAGCAGCCTCTTTGACAAGATGAGCCGATCGCTCGCGCTTATCGGCCTGGGCATTCTCTTCCTGGCCGGCGGCTGGGCTCTGGAAAAGATGCGAAGACGCCTTCTGGCCGGCATGGGACAAAAGGATGTTTCCGTCGAGGAGGCGAAATGAAAATCTCCAAAACATCCATTGCACTGCTCTTGATTCAGTTGGCGATTGTCTCCTCCGTCGCCGCCAAGTACCTCTACCAGCGCTGGACCTGCCCCAAGGTGTGGACGCGTGCCGCAGCCTATGATCCGGAACTGCTGATGCGCGGCCGCTATCTGAGCCTGCAACTGACTGTGGATGGCTGCCAGAGCACCATGCCTTCCGCGAAGGCTACCGTCATGCCTCACTATTCCGACGGAGCGCCGATGGGGAAGACGTTCTCGATTCATGCGCCGCAAGCGGTCCAGTTCCCCGCTGACCTCAAGGTCAGGGACAACAAGCTTCTGGCGATTCGAAATGAAAGTTTGGAAGTTGGAGACCGCGTCGACGGGCTCACCGTGGAAGCTCTGCCAGGCGCGTCCTGCCAGGCCATGCGCCTCAAAGATCCGGTGGACTTCTACATTGCGGAACACGCCGCCGACCCCACGCGCCTCAAACCCGGTCAGGAACTTTGGACCGAATTGTCCGTTCCGCCCAAAGGCCCGCCGCGACCCGTCCAGTTGGCGCTTAGAGACAATGGGGCCTGGAAGCCACTGGCGTTTCAGTAAATTGAAATCGGTGCGAGCGTTCAGCGAGTGTCGGGACTGACCGCCTTGGTCGTGGGCCTGTGGCCAACGTCTGCCAGGCAGCACCACACATTGACCAGGAACTTGGTGTATGGATCTTCGGCAATCTGGTCAAGGCTGGAACGGAAAGCGTTCGGCGGAATCTTTAGATCGGCAGCCGCGTCGAGAATCGTCTGTTGCGCCCGGGCTTTCTTCTCCGCATTGCTCGCGTCGCCTGCGTTCTGAATGACGGAATAAACTTCCTGCGAGCCGCGCAGTGAGAGTCCGAGCAAGTCGTCGTACTTCTCGTTTTTGCCAAAGTAAATCCATGCCAGCGCCTGGCTGACGCAATCGACAACGTAGCTGAAATCAAAGTTCGTGCGAATAGTGAGATCGATCGGATCGACGTATGCCAGTGCCGTGATCGTCGTAATGCCTTCGTCGTTGAAACGCTCTGCATTGGTCTTGCCGATGGATTGAAGTTTCTCTAACTCCAGGGTCCCGTTCACCTGATCGTCGCCGAGTTTGAGCTGCTGCGAGCCGATGCGGCGCGCAATGGTGAACAGTGTCTTGGTCGGAAACGACCCCAAAAAGTAGGCCAGCGGAATCACTGTGGGCACGCCCAGCAGCTTGCCGTCGATACTTGAGGCGCTCAAAGCCCAGGCAAAGGGTATGGCCAGCAGGATGCGAAAGTCGTAGTAGTACACGTCGCTGGTTGTAAAGTCGCGCTTGCGCAGGCGATCGAGTTCGTCGGATATCACCCATACAAATGCTCCCGCCAAGCCTGAAGCCACTAGGGCACGCAGGCTGGTGCCCGGCCCAATTCCGTTTGAAGCCCACGCCCGCAGTATCTCGTCCGCCCACCATCCCGACACCGCGCTCAGCAGCGCCAGCATCGCAACCGGCGCAATGTAGTACTTGCGGCCGTACCAGCGCGAGAAGTCCTTCCGGAAGGACTCCATATACGCGTCCGAAACCTCTTTCGGGAACACGCGGTGGTCCACCAGCTTCTTTCTTTCGATCGGGGGATGTTGGCGGACGACTGGAGACCCGGCCCGGAATTGCTGGTAGTAGTAAACAATTGCGTCTCCATCAAGAGCGCCCAGCAGCTTCTCTCTCCTGAGCAGCCACTGCTTCAGAAGGAATCGCGCAATCGGGTAGAGAACCAGCAGGACCCCCAGGGTGCAGAAGAAATCGATGAGACGATTGTCGCGCCATTGATGTGGGTTTTGCGGTTGTGCCTGCGGGCCAGCCGGTGGCGCTGCCTTGTCGCCGGCGGTTGCAGCAGGCGCCTGGGCGGATGGAGATGCGCTCACTGCGGCCCTGGATGCCGCAGGCTTGCTGAGGGGAGTTCCCGCAGCCGGTTTCGTCGCTGCTTGCGGCGCTACATCTTTCGCTTGCGCAGGCGCCCGTGGCACAAGCCAAACCGTGGCCGCGAGGAATGCAAGACTCATTGTGGCAGTGAGTATGCCTGCGGGGTGGCCTCGGTGGCACTTCTGCGGGAAAGCTCCATCCATGGGTTCAACTTGAGCAGAAATCATGGCTTCTTTTCCTCCTTGACGTGAAAACCGCAAGACAAGGCCCCATGGAATCAGCAGGGCGCTTGACCAGCTTCCGCACTACCCCGATAGGGCAGGGGAATAGGGGCCGATACGGTACAAGGAATGATGACCGGAAAGAATGAACAGCAAAGGCTTGAGGAATAATAGAGATACACTTCTGCCGCTCAAGCCGCAACCCGGATATTGAGCCACGGACTGCTTAGCTTGTCAAGAATTGAATTTGACGTGATATGGGCGAAAGAAGCTGGTCGCTAGTTCTTTCCCGGCGTATTCAGATCGATCAACCCTTCGGGCAGGGCCATCTCCACAAGTTTGGCCTCAAGATCGATCTTGCGAAGATAATCCTTGGCGAACGGAACCAAGACCTCTCCGGATTTGCCGGCAACCACCAGCAGCGCAACCGGCCCCGCTGTCCGGTCAACCTCTTCGATCTCGCCTACCGTCACCGGCTCAGCGCCCGCCACATCCACCAGGGCGCAGCCGATCAGGTCGCCTATATAGGTTTCGTCTTCGTCCAGTGCAGCCCGTTCCGCAAGCGGAATGGCCACAATCAGTCCAGCCAGCGCTTCAGCCGCGGTAATTGAATCCACGCCGGAAAAGTGCAGCACCACGCCACCCTTATGCAGCCAGTGGTTCAACAGCGCCACCTCGCGCGGGGCGGCGGCGCGGCCAGGTACAGACGCAGAACTATCGGCCAGCAGCCAGAGCCGGTGACGTTCGGCAAATTTCTCAGGAAAATCGGTAAGGATGTCGGCGAAAACCTCGCCTTTGCGCCCCTGCGGACGGCGAACGCGTGCCAGCCACACCCATTGCCTTGGTTCCACTATCCCACTGCTGTCCGGCAATGGGGGATCGCCGGATGGGTCAACAGCGGCCATTCTAGCCTTCGTCTTCTTCCAGGATGTCGAGCGTGTAGCGATGATGCAGCTTCATGCTTACGGCACCCAGGATCGTGCGCACCGAACGAGCGGTACGCCCCTGCTTGCCAATTACCTTGCCCACGTCCGAGGGCGCGACCCGAAGCTTGAGAACCGTACTTTCGTCCCGGTCCACGGTCTCCACGTCAACGGCTGTAGGTTCATCCACCAAGGCCTGGGCGATCTCCCGGACCAGATCGACTACTGAGATTGAGGTAACCAAATTGTCTTGGGTCATGCGCTTGCCCCTGACCAGATGCGTACGGAAATTGACGACCTGATTCTGTGCGCGAATAGTATCAGCACACACCCGTCGCCGTCAGCAATTGTGTGCGCAGAAGACTTTACCCGCGCACACGCCTGGGAGGATAGCAAAAATTAGACTGCGGCAGGTTCCGCAATCGGTGCCGGAGCCGGGTTCTTCTTGACCAGCTTGTCGACGATCAAAGAAAATTGCGCGCCCACGCCGCGCCAATAGGCGATGCGCTCGTACTTCAGCTCAACTGTGGCCGGGTTGGTGCGGGGGTTGTAGGTTCCGACGACCTCGATCGAACGGCCATTGCGGGCGCGGTCCTTCTCGATGACCACGATACGATAATAGGGCTGCTTGCGGGCGCCAACGCGCGCCAAACGAATCATCACCACGGCGATACGGTTCCTTTCGAAATCCAGTGCTCTGTTGCGGTCTATTTCCACCCCACGGACTAAGACCTATCCGCGGGGACCCCGGTTTTTGGGGTCTTCCGGGCCGGCACGGAAGCGCCAACCAAAATGAGGGCCAGACGGGTGAGCCCCGCCGCACAAGACACAACACCTAAGTATCGCCGAAATGACCCGTCCGGGCAAGTTTTTAGGGTAAGTCAGCGTGCCGCTCCGCCACCGGGAACCGCATAACCGTCAACTTCCGGTACCCGAGGCGATGTTCGACACCGCCGGAAACAAAAACCGCAGCATCGGCCTCACCCGCTTCGCCCAACTCGCCTCGTCGTGGGTTCCGCTGTGAACGCGCTCAAAGTGCAGCGTTTCGCCCGGCTTCCAGCCGTTCGCTTTCAGCCGCCGGTTCAGGAACTCCGCATCTTGCAGTGTGCGGCGGCCCTCTTTGTCGCCCACGTCCAGCCACAGTCGCGGACGGTCCCAAATTTCCGGGGCGCGCTCGTTCAGGTAGCCCAGAATGCTCTTGTTGTTCCACCAGACGCTGGGCGAAAGCACCGCCAGCTTGCCAAATCTCTCCGGGTGGCGCAGTCCCAGGTAGAGGGTGGCCAGACCGCCCAGCGACGAACCGCCCAGTCCTGTGGCCTCTCGCTCCGGCCGCACCCGGTACTGGCTGGCGATCCAGGGCATCAGCTCACGGGTCAGCAGCAGCCCGTACTTGCCCGCCTCGCCGCCTCCCATCTGCCAGTCGCGCTCGTGTGTGTACTCGGCCAGACGCCGGTCGCCGGTGTTGTAAATGCCCACGATAATCAGCGGCTCCACCTCGCCGGCCTCGATACCTTCGTCGGCGTGTTCGCGTGCCGCCCAAGTGCGGCCGGGAAGGAACGATGTCCGTCCGTCAAAAAGGTTTTGCCCATCGTGGAGATAGAGAACCGGGTAGCTGCGCTCTGGATGCTGGTCATAGCCCGGCGGCAGGTAGACGATCAGGTCTCGCTGGTCAGGCAGATACCGGCTGGGGAAGGCGCGATGCAGCCGCAGGCGCGGATGAGGCGGAGCGTCCACGGCCGCAATCAGTGCATCGGGCGCAACGTCCGAAGCTTGTGACGATTGTGGGTCCGGATTCAAGCCGTGCGATCCTCAATTCATCAATATCTCTGAACATAGCGTATCGTCCGGCCCTGCCGGAGCACCCCGGAAAAGTGAAGCCTAGGCTGTTACAGTATCAAGAAATTGGCAGTTCTCCAATCGCCAGTCCCAAACAACGGAGCCCGTAAACCATGGTTCGCGAATATCACAAGTGGTACTCCAGCCGCCTCGGCAGGGAGATGGAATTGCTCGTCTTCGGGCACGCGGGCTTGCCTGTCCTCGTCTTTCCCACCTCCGGCGGACGCTTCTTTGAGTTTGAAGACCGCGCCATGATTGCCACCCTTTCCGGCAAGATTGACGCTGGTCAGTTGCAGATTTATTGCGTCGATTCGGTGGACAAAGAGAGCTGGTACAACAAGCAGGTATCTCCCCGCTGGCGCATCGCCCGCCACGTGCAGTATGAAAATTACCTCATCCACGAAGTGGTTCCCCTGATACGAAAGAATAACGGCGACCCGCACTTGGTGTCCTTGGGTTGCAGCTTTGGTGGCTACCACGCGGTCAATATTGCGCTGCGCCATCCCGACGTCTTTACAGGCTTTCTGTCCATGTCCGGCGCATTCGACCTTTCCATGTTCCTGCAGGGCTATTACGACCAGGACTGCTACTACAACCTGCCAACGCATTACCTTCCCAACCTGAGCGACCCGTGGTTTCTTGATCGCTATCGCCACAACAATTATGTGCTGGCCACGGGCTGGGACGACCAGTGCCTAGGCCAGAACCAGAATCTTGACCGCGTCATGAGTTCCAAGGACATTCCCCACAAGCTGTTTGTCTGGGAATCGCATAACTCGCACGACTGGCCCACCTGGCAACGGATGCTGCAGCAATACCTGTGAGGCAGCAGAAAGTGGGAAATGATTAGCTGAACTCGAAGGAGGAGATGCAAAAATGAGCGATCTTAACCCGTATGCGATGTATCTTGATGGCCGCGAAGTTGGGGTGATTCTTGCCGCCACCGCGGGCCAGATCTCTTCTCTCATCAAGGCGATCGGCCCGGAAAGAGCCGCTCAGCCTCCTGCTCCCGGCAAATGGAGTGCAGCGGAGATCGTCTGCCACTTGGCCGACTGCGAGCTCGCTTTCGGCTTCCGGCTTCGCCAGACACTGGCAGAAGAGGGGCACCTCATCCAGCCCTTTGATCAGGAGAAATGGGCCGCAACCTATTCCGGAATAGGCGTGGATCAGGCGCTCGCGGCGTTTTCGGCCTTGCGCGCATGGAACTTGCTCCTCTTGGGCAACGCCTTGCCGCAAGCCGCCAACAAAACCGTGACGCACCCCGAGCGGGGCGCCATGACCTTCGGCTTGATCGTCGAAACCATGGCGGGACACGATCTCAACCACTTGGGACAGTTACGGCGGCTAGCGCAGTAAATCCCAGCCTCTTGTCTGCGCGTTAATTCAGGCGCCATCGTCTCGGATCACCGGCGATGGTGCCTGAATACTATATGCGTTTATGTATCTACTTCGATTTCTTGCCCTTTTTGCCCGCGCCCACATTGACAGATGCCGCATGTGGCTCGCCGCCCCCATGATGCCGGTTGTGGTGGGCAATAGCCTTCGCAATTTCTTCAGGGGTAAGCTTGCTCTGCGCGCCAAGATGCAGCACATCGTTCTCAACTGAACTGTTGGATTTGGTCGGTTCCATGGAATTCTCCTTGTTCAAGGGAGGGCGCTCTCTGTGCGAGCTGCCGTACAAGGTCACAGACGCGTCCCTTCCGGCTTGGCGGAAAATCCTCAGCGGCGCATGATCGGCGCTCTGAAGCAGGCAGGGCAGGCCACGGAAATCCGCCTCGACCACCCTGGTAAGAACAACCGCTAAGCGGCAGCTCCTCTACTAAGGATAGTCTCTTTCAGACCAGGCGCACAGTATGGTTTGTATTGCTCAGCCGCCCTATAGATCCGGCAACTGAATACTGTTCAGGTGCCCCATCCATTCCCGCGTGTTTTGCGGGAATGGGTGGGAAGAAGATGCCATCGTTTTCTTGCCGGATCAATAGGACCCTCGGAGCAAGGCGCAGTTTCGAAAGGGCGCGGCCGGGATACCCTCTGGGTCGCCGCGCCGCAATCGCCTCAAACCAATTTGGCTTTACAGGCTGCGGAAAAACTCAATTTTGCGGAAAGGGCGAAAATGGATCGCGTCAGGATGCCCGAGCAACGATCCGTGAGCCTCGGGTGATGGTTTTCTATTCCCCAATTTGTACCCATTCTGTCCGCATATTGAGCTTTTCCTCAGCCTCCCAAGGACCACATCTAGTTCTGTGTGATTGCGATAAGTTGGAAGCCGTATTTTTTCGCCTGCTGCAGGAGCTTTTGTTGGAGCCTGTGTTGGTTTTGTATTTCCTGCTGTGCGAAGACCGTTTCATCG
>CAIKND010000231.1 GCA_903828675.1 uncultured Acidobacteriaceae bacterium | reverse complement strand
GGCTTGTTCTGCGCACGCATCTTTGGACCCGTCACCGACTGGGAGTGCCTTTGCGGCAAGTACAAGCGCATGAAGCACCGCGGCGTCATCTGCGACAAGTGCGGCGTTGAAGTCACGGTCAGCAAAGTGCGCCGCGAGCGCATGGGCCACATTGAGCTGGCTTCACCGTGTTCGCATGTCTGGTTCTTCAAGGGCCTCCCCTCGCGCATCGGCCACCTGCTTGACATCTCTCTGCGCGACTTGGAAAGCATTCTCTACTTCGAGTCTTACGTCGTCGTCGATCCAGGCGATGCGCCGGTCAAGGAACGCGAGATCATCAAGGATGAGACCAAGTTCCGCGAACTCGATGCTCAGTTCCGCCCCTCCGGCTTCAAGGCCATGATGGGCGCTGAAGCCATCAAGGAACTGCTCAAGCGCGTGCAGATTGAGGAACTCGGCATCGAACTGCGCGAGCGCATGAAGACCGAAACCTCCGCGCAAAAGAAGATCAAGTACGCCAAGCGCCTTAAGGTCGTCGAGGCCTTCCGCAAGAGCGACAATAAGCCCCAGTGGATGATTCTCGATGTTCTGCCCGTCATTCCTCCAGAGCTGCGCCCGTTGGTGCCGCTGGATGGTGGACGCTTCGCCACATCCGATCTCAATGATCTCTATCGCCGCGTCATCAACCGCAATAACCGGTTGAAGAAGCTCATGGACCTGCATGCGCCCGAAGTCATCGTGCGCAACGAAAAGCGCATGTTGCAGGAAGCTGTTGACGCCCTCTTCGACAACGGCCGTCGTGGCCGCGTGCTGCGCGGCGCCAACAACCGCCCGCTCAAGTCCCTCTCGGATACCCTCAAGGGCAAGCAGGGCCGCTTCCGCCAGAACCTGCTCGGCAAGCGCGTCGATTACTCCGGCCGTTCAGTTATCGTCGTTGGTCCGGACCTCAAGCTCCACCAGTGCGGCCTGCCCAAGAAGATGGCCCTCGAGCTCTTCAAGCCCTTCATTTATCACCGCCTTGAACAGACCGGCCAGTGCACCACCATCAAGCAAGCCAAAGAGATGGTTGAAATGCAGGAGCCCGTGGTTTGGGACATCCTTGAAGAAGTCATCAAGGATCACCCCGTACTGCTGAACCGCGCCCCTACACTTCATCGCCTCGGCATCCAGGCTTTTGAGCCGGTACTCGTCGAAGGCAAAGCCATCAAGATTCACCCGCTGGTCTGCACCGCCTTCAACGCTGACTTCGATGGCGATCAGATGGCCGTTCACATTCCGCTGTCGCCTGAAGCGCAGATTGAAGCCAGCGTGCTTATGCTCGCTTCGCACAACATTCTGTCGCCGGCCTCCGGCCACCCCATCACCGTGCCTACACAGGACATGGTTCTCGGGCTCTACTACCTCACCAAGGCCAAGAAGGGCGGCAAGGGCGAAGGCCGCGTCTTCGCCAACACTGAAGAGATCCTCATGGCGCTCGAGGCCAAGGAGGTCGAGACCCTCTCGCCCATCCGCCTGCGTTATACCGGCAAGGTCCTCGACATGACCACCGCCTATGACGATCAGGACCTCACGCACACTGAGGCGGTCGACTTCAACAAGCAGTACATCTCCACAACCGTTGGCCGCGTGATCTTCAACGATTCGCTACCGCCCGGAATGCCCTTCGTCAACGGACTGTTGAAGAAAAAGGGCATTGGTCAGTTAGTGAATTATTGCAACCAGAACCTCGGCCTTGAAGTCACGGTCGGCATGCTTGACCGCATCAAGTCCCTCGGCTTCAACTACGCCACCAAGTCCGGCCTCTCCGTCGGCTTGGACGACATGGTGATTCCAGACAGCAAGTACACCACCGTCGACGCCGCCGACAAAAAGGTGATAGAAGTCCAGAAGCAGTACATGGACGGCGCCATCACCAACGGCGAGCGTTCCAACAAGGTCATCCAGATGTGGTCGTTGGTTACCGATCAGGTGGCCGACGAGATGTTCGGCAACATGAAAAAGGCGGACGACGAAGGCGCATTCAATCCGATCTACATCATGGCCGACTCCGGCGCCCGTGGATCCAAACAGCAGATTCGCCAGCTCAGTGGTATGCGCGGACTAATGGCCAAGCCTTCCGGCGAAGTCATCGAGACACCCATCACCGCCAACTTCCGTGAAGGCCTCACCGTGCTCGAGTACTTCATCTCGACCCACGGCGCGCGCAAGGGCCTGGCTGATACGGCCCTCAAGACTGCCGATTCCGGTTACCTCACCCGCCGTCTCGTCGACGTGGCTCAGGACGTCATCGTCACCGAGTACGACTGCGGCACGGTCGAAGGCATCTATGTCGGCTCCATCGTCGAGTCCGGCGAGATCATCGAAGAGTTGCGCGATCGCATCATCGGCCGCGTCACTCTCGAGCGCATCAAGGACTACGACGGCAACATCGTCGTCGATGTGAACCAGGGCATCGATGAAGACATCGCCTCAGCCATTCAGGGCGCCGGCGTTGAAAAGGTCAAGATCCGCTCCGTGCTCACCTGCGAGTCGCGCCGCGGCGTCTGCGCTCTCTGCTACGGGCGTAACCTCGGCTCCGGCCGCATGGTCGAACTCGGCGAAACCTGCGGCGTAATCGCAGCGCAGTCCATCGGCGAGCCCGGAACCCAGCTCACCATGCGTACCTTCCACGTTGGCGGCACCGCGAGCCGCGTGCAAGACAAGTCGCGCCTCGAGGCGAAAAACAATGGCTTCGTGCGCTTCATCAATCTCAACTATGTCGAGAGCAAGGACGGCACACTCGTAGCCATGAACCGCTCCGGCTCCATCGCCATCCAGGACGAGCGCGGCCGTGAAAAAGAGCGCTACCAGGTGGTTTACGGTGCGCGTCTCCGCGTTAAGGACGGCGAGCATGTAAAGCTGGGCCAGATGCTGGCAGAGTGGGACCCCTACACCTACTCAATTCTCACTGAGATCGGCGGCACGGTGCAGTTCAAGGATCTGCAGGAAGGCATCACCCTCAACGAGGAAGTCGACGAAGTCACCGGCCTCTCCCGTTGGGTTGTTGCCGACTCGCCCGATGAGAAACGGCAGCCTGCCTTCGTCGTCAAGAACGCCAAGGCCCACAAGCGGTATCTCTTGCCCCGCGGCGCTCACCTTATGATTCAGGACGGCGAGGAAGTCGGTCCCGGCGACGTGCTTGCCAAGATTCCCAAGGAGAGCACCCGTACCAAGGACATCACCGGTGGTCTGCCTCGTGTGGTCGAGCTCTTCGAAGCCCGTAAGCCTCGCGAGACCGCTATCATCAGCGAAATCGACGGTGTGGTCCGCTTCGGCGAAGTTGCCAAGGGGCAGCGCAAGATCTATATCACCGCGGACAACGGCGACGAGAAGGAATACTCGGTGCCCCGTGGTATCCACGTCAACGTGCAGGAAGGCGAACGGCTCAGCGCCGGCGACCCGCTCATGGACGGCCCCTTGAACCCGCACGACATTCTTGCCGTGCTCGGTGAAAAGGCTCTGCAGGCTTACCTGGTCAACGAAATTCAGGAAGTCTACCGTCTACAGGGCGTCGCCATCTCCGACAAGCACATTGAAGTCATCGTGCGTCAGATGTTGCGTTGGGTTCGCATCGACGAAGTTGGCGACACCAACTTCCTGCTCGAGCAGCAGGTTGACCGCTTCCGCTTCCGCGAAGAGAACGAGCGCGTACTTGCCAATGGAGGCCGTCCCGCTATCGGACGTCCGCTGTTGCTGGGTATCACCAAGGCATCGCTCTCGACTGACAGCTTCATCTCTGCAGCCAGCTTCCAGGAGACCACTCGAGTGTTGACTGAAGCCAGCATCAACGGTGCCATTGACAACCTGCGCGGCCTCAAGGAAAACGTGATCGTCGGACGCCTCATCCCCGCCGGCACGGGCCTCGAGTACTACCGCAACGTCCAGCTCTCTCCGGAACTGGAAGAAGCGGCAGCCCGCGTGCAGCAGGAAGTCTCGGCAGAAATTGAAGCCGCCGAACGTGAATTGGAACTCATGCGTCAGGAAGGCGAGGCCGAGGAAATGGCCGCCGAGTAATAGCGCGCCATAACCTGCATCCATCAAACTCGCAATAACCCAAAAGGCCCGGCGCAAGCCGGGCCTTTTATACGCTCAACCTGGAATTGCATTAGCCGTTCCGCAATCCTGGCTGAATTGCACTGACTCTATCGTGCAATTGTTGCTTATCGTGTTTCTTTGCATACATTGAGGCGTCAGCGGCGTCCAGCAACCGGTCCCTCGTGATACCGTCCTCTGGGTAGAGGGCAAGGCCGACACTTGCTGAGCCGTGCAACGCAATACCCTCCAGCGACACAGGCTCATCGAAGCTGCGCTCCATGCGCTGTGCAATCTCTTCCACATCCGCACGGCTGCGCACCGCCGGTACCAACGCGGCAAACTCATCGCCACCCAGCCGGGCCAGCATGTCGCCAGGCCGCAACTGCCGCTTCATGCGCAACGAAACTTCACGTAGGTAGAGGTCTCCCACCTGATGCCCGTGCTCATCGTTGATCTGCTTGAATCTGTCCAGGTCGATATAGATGAGCCCGAAGATGCCGGCTGAATCGCGCGCCTTCTGAATCAACGCGTCTAGATCCTTTTCCAGCGAGAAGCGGTTCTGGATATCGGTCAGCTGGTCGAACTCCGAGCGGTGCAGCAGGTCGGTGTAGAGTCGCCTCGTCTCAATCGCGAGACTCACCAGCCCCGTCCCTATTGATAGAGCATCTGCTTCTGTCGGAGCAGTCTTGGTCAGCGGATCAAAGGCGGCAAAGATCGTGCCAAGTGCGGTTCCCGAGCGCCCGGTAATCTCTTCCTGCTCAAGCCGCATCTTGCTCAGCTTCGGCGGATAGTTGCCTAGTCGTGCCCCATCGGCGATTTGGGCCCAGCACGGCGCACCGTGCAACTTGTATGAGACAACTTCTGTGATCTGCTCAATAATCTCGGCGAGCGGGCGGTTGCCGTTAATGTTCTCGAGAATGCGACTGCGCCGCCGCTCAAGGTAAGCCAAAGCGGCCGTTGCCCGGCGGAGCTTATGCTCAACGGCCCAACCCCTGCCACCCACCGCAATCAGTCCGATCAGCAAAAGAGCGATCACGAGTGTCAGGTTGCGTATGTTCAGCAACGAAGGGTTAGCAACAACCGTAATGTCGTCGAAGGAACGTATCAGGATGTCGAAGGGCAACTCTCCGCTGAAAGGGTTTGAGCTCAGTTGAACGCAGACCCCTGTGACACGAACCAGCGAGCCGGGCGGAATCTGCTTCATCGGCGGAAGCGGAATCAGGCTCGTCTTGTCCGAGTGCTGATAGATCGCCGTGAACAAGCGCCCATTCGAGCTTAGGACATACTCGTCACGCGCAGACTCTCGGGCTGCCGTTACAACCTTCCCCTCAATCGAGACCAGATCGTAGATATGTCCGAAATTTATGTTGTCACTTAGGGAGAGGTCCTGCCAGGTCACCGGTTGTGGCATGATCGGTGCTTGCACCAGGCTGTCCCGGATCTCGCCGTGCACCAGCTTCAGAAACCTGTCGTGGAAATCAGGGAAGCCCGTCGCGTCCGCAACATCCCCAATCCGCAACTGGTCGGTCGTCAGCGTCTCGATCCACAGGCTTCTGGCCCCATCCTGCAACACAACGGCCATGCCAGGCTGGTAGTAGGTGATGACACCGTGCACCCGGACGCGGCTTGTGAGGTCGCGCACGCTGTAGTCCGGGAATATGGTGTCCATTGGCTCCGCCGCAAGGCTCCACGGACTGGCGCTGCTGCGCTTCAGAACCTTCAGGTCGGCCACCGTGTTGGAGTGCAGAATCACTCCTGTTTGCTGCATCTTGCTGTCGAAAAGCGACCCGGCCACCCCGGTCACTTCGACCTCGGCATCCAGCAGGTCTTTCAGGCCGCTCTCGTCGTTGCTGTGCACGGATGCATCGATATAGCCTCCGTCGGTAAGCAGATGCAGGTAGATGCCGCGCACATTTCCGCTGTAGCTCAGATCGGCCGACCGAACCAATGCATGTACCGAAACGCGTCTGCAAAGGTACTGTAGGTGGACCAGTCCGCTATAGGTGGCGGGCTCGGGCTTTGGCAGGTCGCCGTGGTGCAGCACTTTGACGTCATCGCTCTTCACCACAGGGCGAAAGCTTGCTTCCGTGGTCCCTCGTACAAAAACGCGGTCGCCGGGTGTCACCACAATGTCTTGGGTCAAATAGACATAAATCCCCGCATTGCCGTCCTGTACAAAAAGTTGTCTTGGGTAACGGTAGAAATACGTAACCGTAGCTTCAAAGGCGACAGGGAAAGCCTGGCTGGCTTCCACATTCGTCAGGGTGCGAATGTCGCGTAGGGATGACATCGTTGCAGGTGCACTCGACCATGCCGCAGAAGTCACTCCGAGAATCACCGCGCATACTAGCAGCCACTTCTTCATGGGAATCAAGCAAATAGAACAGACGCCCTGAAACCGGGAGCCCTAAAAGTCAGACCAGCATAGCACTCGCGTCACCCGCCGTACAAGGCATCCGAACTTCCAGCCACAGTGCTGGCCGCATGGCAGGTTCAGGCAGGCTTCGTGGATGCACCTAAGGACCTTCTGATCAATTCGGCGTAATGAAAGGGCATGGCTTTTGCTGTGCCGTAAATGCTGCAAAATAGTCGTGGGCTTTAGCCCCTGAGGGAATGTTAGCTCCACGGGAATGACCTGTTCAGACATTCTCTAACTCACTAAATCAATCCCGATGCGGGAACCTTGAATCATTCCGGAAGCAGAAGCTGCTTACATCTACAATCCTTGACATTATGCCCTCGCCCACTTCCTCGAAGGACTCTTTTGGGGAAGTGTGACAGCATCAAAGTGCGCGAGCTGGCATTGGAGAGCATGCAAGTCACTTTGCCAGAACACTCTCCTCTGTGCGCAAAATAGTGAGTCCGTCTCAGTTTGTTCAAAGGAGCCGTTGGCATGTCGAAGAACTCCGAAACTCCCGCTCCAGATTCAGCACCCACTTCGCGCCGCGGAACCCAGACACTTCCCACCCGGCACATCCGAATCATCGGTGTCCCCCTTGATCTCGGCGCCAGCCGCAGAGGTGTCGACATGGGGCCGTCCGCCATGCGCGTCGCCGGCCTTGAAACTCGCCTTGAGGCTCTGGGTCACCAGGTCACCGACGGCGGCAACATCCGCGTTGAGATCGCCGAAACCCAGGCCTCCGGCAACCGCGATGCGCGTTACCTGGCCGAGATTGCTGAAACCTGCACCCGCACCGCCGAGACCGTAGTCCAAACCCTTGAAGCTGGCAACACGCCACTGCTGCTGGGTGGCGACCATTCTCTCGCCGCCGGCTCCGTATCCGGCGTCGCGGAGTTCTATCGCCGTATGAACCAAAAGATCGGCGTCCTCTGGATGGATGCCCACTCCGACATCAACACTCCAGGCACTTCACCCTCCGGCAACGTCCACGGTATGCCTCTGGCTGCTCTCATGGGCCTGGGCCCTGAGCCCCTCGCAAACATCTACGGCTACGCCCCCAAAATCGCCCCTGAAAATGCGGTCCTCATCGGTGTCCGCGACATCGACGCCGCCGAGCGCGACAATATCCGCCGCGCCGGAATCACCCACGTCTACACAATGCGCGACATCGATGAACGCGGTATGCGCGCCGTCATGGAAGAGGCCCTCAGCGCCGCCGGAGACGGCACAGCCGGGTATCACGTCTCTCTTGACATGGACTGGATCGACCCCGAGGACGCTCCCGGCGTTGGCACCCCCGTTCGCGGCGGCGCAACCTACCGCGAAGCCCATCTCGCCATGGAGATCCTCGCAGACCACGCCCGCCTCCTCAGCTTTGAAATCGTCGAAGTTAACCCCGTTATCGACGAACACAACCGCACCGCCGACCTTGCTGTAGAACTGGCCTGCTCCGCATTCGGCAAGAAGATATTGTGAGGCGCGCCACTATTGCTGGTTCGCAAACTCCACCGACGAGTCCTCATGGTCCGTACCGGAATCTGCCTTCTTGAAAGAGGAGGACAGCCCGTACTCCGTCAACTTACCTTGTCCGGCTATTGCCCCATACATGATGGTTAGCTTGCGCCATGTTATGATTCCGCGGATATCGGGCGAGCGGGGTTTGTCTATGGCGCAAAACGCCACCAATTTCGAGGAGAGCGTTTTCATGATGCATATTCTGCGTTCCTTTGCCTCTCTCATACTTGCCTTGTTTCTCTCCACCTGCATTTCTCCTCTAACTGCGGCAGCGCAGGCCTCGCGCTTTCGCCCTGTCACCATCGATAACACCGTCCTGCGGCACGACACGCAGGGGAACGTCATCGATGCCCACGATGGTTGCTTGCATTTCTACGCGGGCCGCTACTACCTTTATGGCACCGCCTATGGAAAGACCGCCGGCTATACCATCAACAACCGCTTTCGCGTGTACAGTTCCGCTAACCTCGAACACTGGACCTTCGAAGGTGAGCTGCTTCAATCTCCTCCTGACGGCGTCTACTATCGTCCCTATGTCGCGTACAACCCGCGAACCCGCAAATATGTCCTCTGGTACAACTGGTATCGCAAACTCTGGGATGGCGAAGTCGGCGTAGCTGCCAGCGACACGCCCGTAGGCCCTTTCACCATCGTCAACACACACGTCCAACTCTCGCAGGAGCAGGACCGGCCCGGTGACGGCAGCCTCTTCGTCGATGACGACAACACCGCATACTTCATCTACACGGCCATCGCGCAGAAGCACTCCGTCCGGGTGGAGCGGCTTTCACCCGACTTCCTCTCATCTACCGGCGAGGTCAGTTCTGTCCTCGGAGTCGGATGCGAAGCCCCATCCATCTTCCGTCGCGCAAACAGTTACTACGCCCTGTTCGACTCAACTTGCTGTTTCTGTACCGAGGGCAGCGGTGCGCGCGTGCTTGTCGCCTCCAATCCACTTGGGCCCTATAGGGCAATTGGAAATATCAACCGCGACGCAAACGGCAAACCAATCATCTCGGCTCAACAGACCTTTGTCGCCACCATCTCAACACCCGACGGCCCGGCATTCATATGGATGGGCGACAAATGGAACTCCCGGCCAGACGGCATCAAGGGCCACGATTTCCAATACTGGAGTCAGCCCCTGCGCTTCGCTGTCGATGGGGCCATCCTGCCGCTGGAGAACTCCCCAAGCTGGACCCTGAAGGTGGCTCTGGGCAACTCGCGCGCCGGAACCAAAGCTCGGTATGTGTGGCCTCAGAAGCAGGACCCCAATCCAATCAGAATCGATGCTTGCCTCGGCACGCCTCTCAACGAGCACGGCGAGCCGGTTCCCGCCAAGTGAAAGGCACTTCCGCGCATACCTATTAAAATCAAACATGAAATGGCAAAAAAACTCCGTGTAGGCATTCTCTTCGGCGGGCGTAGCGGCGAACATGAAGTCTCGCTCCTCTCCGCAGCTTCCATTCTCCAGGCCATCGACCGCGAAAAATTTGACGTGGTCCCCATCGGCATCACCAAGGAAGGTCGCTGGCTGGCAGCCACTGACGCGCGCGACCTGCTTGAAGGCAATACAGTCGCCGTTGTCAGGGAACTCCGCGCCGGCGACCCCGAGGCAACCCCCGGTGCCAAGCTCCTTCATGAGGGCATTCCCACCCTGCTCGCGCCAGAGCCCGCCGCCTTGGGAATCACTAAGTCCGGCGTGAGCTCCAGCGCCAACCCCAGCGCCAATCTCGACGTCGTCTTTCCCGTCCTCCACGGCACCTTCGGCGAAGATGGCACCATCCAGGGCCTGTTCGAGCTTGCCGGCATCGCTTACGTCGGTTCCGGCGTCCTCGGCTCCTCGGCCGGCATGGACAAGGACGTGATGAAGCGTCTCTTTGCCCAGGCCAAACTCCCCATCGTCAAGCACGTTACCCTCCTCCGCGCCGACTGGGAAAGGTCCCCCCGCAAGGCCGTCGCGCAGGTTGAAGCGGCGCTCAAATACCCGGTCTTCGTCAAGCCGGCGAACCTCGGCTCCTCCGTCGGCATCAGCAAGGTTCACAACCGCAAGGAACTCGGTCCCGCCCTCACTCTGGCCGCCAAATTCGACCGCAAGCTCGTCATCGAGCAGGGCGTCGGCGGCAAAAGCTCCAAGGCTCGCGAACTCGAAGTCGCCGTCCTCGGCAACGACAACCCCGAGGCCTCTGTCGTCGGCGAAATCATCCCCGGCAAGGAATTCTACGACTACGAAGCAAAATATCTCTCTGAAGGCTCCGTCCCCATCATCCCCGCCAAGCTTACCCGCACCGAAACCAAACAGATCCGTGAAATGGCCGTCGCTGCTTTCCGCGCCTGCGACCTCTCCGGCCTAGCCCGTGTCGACTTCCTCATGGAACCCAATGGACGCCGTCGCATCTTCCTCAATGAGGTCAACACGCTGCCCGGCTTCACCCGCATCAGCATGTACCCCAAGCTCTGGGAAGCCACCGGCATCAACTACCGCAGCCTCATCACCCGCCTCATCGAATTGGCACTGGAGCGCTACCAGGAAAAGTCCCGCACCACCTACAGCAAAGATTAAGGAGCAGGGAACAGGAAACCGCGCCGTGGTGTCTAATAAGTCAGGGATTCAAAAAATGCAGCCAAGCCCGGCGACCCCGACGTTCCCACCAAGTCGAAGCCTAACCCCTACTCCCTACTCCTTATTCCCTGTTCTAGAGGAACCAGCCCCATGACCCTGCTCGACGCTCCAAAGTACGATGAAGTCCGCGAAAAACGCCGCACCACGATTCTCTTCGGCTCCGCGGGCCTGGTGTTCCTCCTCTTTGTAGCCTGGTGGTTGGTGGCTGGCCGCCCCGTCGATTTTCCCTGGCGCTGGAATGCTCATCTCTTCGGCCGTATCACCGTCAACAACTTCTTTGACGCCGTAGAGAAAAACGATCTGCAGAAGGCCTACGGTATCTGGACCCACGACAAGGACTGGCAACAGCATCTGCCGCAGCATGCCGGCTATACCTTTGCCCGTTTCCAGGGCGACTGGAGCCCCTCCAGCCCCGACAACGACTACGGCAACATCCAGAGCCACCGCATCGCCGCCGCCCGCTTTAGAGGCAACGCACTGCTGCTCGGCATCTTCGTCAACGGACGCAAGGCCAAGGCCATCAACCTCATCTTCGATCCGCGCGACAAGACCCTCAATTTTGCGCCGGAAGATGTCCGGTTCCTCGAAGGCCCCGGAGGAATTTCGTAGCCTCCCAATCTTGCTGACGCTTTGAGGTACCGAGCAACCTGAAAGGGGCGGTTTCGCGCGATGGCAACCGTCGGACCCCTATATACAGGGCATGAAAGATCATGGGGACGACTTCTTCGGCGGGCCTGCATCCAACCTGGCAGGAGAACATCATGTCCCCAAGCACGCACAATCCAATCGCCGAGTTGCACAACCTTGCAGAGCACGCGCATGCTTCAGCAGCCGCTGCACATGCCAAAGGAGATCACCTGAGCGCTCACGAACTCAGCAAAAAGGCCCTCGAATACTCGCAGAATGCCTTCAGACATTCCGAGCAACTCGTCGAGCAAGAGAAAAATGACAGCCGCCAAACCGGCAGCTAAAAGCTAAAAACAGCTCTTCAGCTCCGCCAGCGCCTTCTCCAGGCTGGCAGCGTCTTCCACATTCAGCGTCTTTAATCCCGGGTCGATCTGCTTCAGCAGCCCGCACAGCACTTTACCCGGGCCCACCTCAATAAACAACTCCGCCCCGGCATCCTTCAGCGACCGAACGCAATCCACCCACCGCACCGCCCCCGTCACCTGCCGGATCAGTGCGTCTCGCGCCCCTTCGTCCGTCGTCACCAGCCCTCCGGTCACGTTGGCCGCCACCGGAATCCGTGGATCAGCCAGCGCCAGCGCTCCCAGCACCCGCGCAACCTCTTCCTGGGCGGGCTGCATCAGCGCACAGTGGAAAGGCGCGCTCACCGGGAGCATCACAGTCCGCCGTGCGCCCTTGGCTTTAGCCAACGCCGAAGCCTTCTCGACCGCCGCCAGCGATCCTGAAATGACCGTCTGCCCCGGCGAGTTCAAATTGGCCGCAGCCACCGTCAGCCCGGTCTCAGCCGCCGCCTCGCGGCAAGCCTCGGCCACTTGGCCCGCATCCAGTTGCAACACCGCCGCCATCGCCCCCTGCCCGGCAGGAACCGCTAGCTGCATCGCCCTTCCGCGCGCCTTCACCGCCCGCACCGCATCGCCAAACGTCAGCGTGCCGGCAGCCACCTGCGCTGACCACTCGCCTAGCGAATGTCCCGCCGCCAGCGCCGGCTCCACGCCATGCGCGGCCAGCACTCGGGCCGCTGCGATGCTCACCGTCAAAATCGCCGGCTGCGTGTTCTCGGTCAGGCGCAAATCCTCGTCCGGGCCCTCGAAACAGAGCCGCGACAGCGGGAATCCGAGAGCCTCATCGGCCTCTGCAAAGGTCTGTGCTGCAACAGGAAAGCTCTCGGCCAGGTCTCGGCCCATACCAACGGCCTGCGAACCCTGCCCCGGAAAGAGAAAAGCAATTTTTGTGTTCATTCCAGACAGATTCTATCCTGCCGCGCCCGGTTCTGGATCGGCCCGCAAAGCCTGGTGCAGATCAGTTCCAGCGCTTCTTGTCGTCCGAGTCCTCGTCGATCCGCTTTCCGTTGCCGTCAAAGCGCACCGTGCGACCCTGCGAACGCATATAAACCTCAAACTTGCGCGCCGCCCGCCGCCGCTTCCACCGGTAGTAGAAGTTGCGTAGCCCGTACCAGCGCTCGCTCAACCCAAAGGAAACACCCCGCCGAGGTGCCATCTGCACGTAAAGGAGTCCGGCCAGCGCCCCACCCAATTGCGCAAAGGCGTACATCTTCTGGTCCCCGAAGAGCATGGCGATCGAGACCAGGCCATAAATGGCCACCATGTACCGGGCCTTGATCCCGATGGTGAAGAACAGCAGGAATTCCATGTCCCCGTACAGCAGGCCGATGGCCGCCAGCAGCCCGAATATGCCGCCAAAGCACCCATACAACGGAATCTCGGTGAGCTTGAGTCCAAGCGTTCCGCAGACGAGATAAATCGCCGTCGCAGCCGCCGCTGTCCCCAGCACAGAGATGCCATAAAGCCCCATCACCCAGCCCGGGCTGTGCATATTCTCAAGAAACCCAGCCAGGAACCACAGTGAAAGCAGTTCGAACAGCGTTGCGGTAATGCTGAAGTGGATAAAGCTGTAGGTGAACGGTTGCCAGATCCAACCGTGCAGAAATGCCCTGGGCAGAAAGCTCAGGGCTCCGCTAAAGGCGAGAGCCGAGTCCCGGTAAATCATTACCGACACGGCCAGTACAAAGAACGCCGCCAGATTCGCTAGAATCAGTTGCCGCGTGGCGCCTCTGAACTCGGGGAAGGAAAACGGGCTGGAGCCAATCCTGCGCATCGTTACCTCAGAGTAAACGCTGGGGCAGCCAGGTGTCATGGTCTCGTGCAGCCCGTGTGCCCTCTCCAC
Source organism: uncultured Acidobacteriaceae bacterium (assembly GCA_903828675.1). Lineage (GTDB taxonomy): Bacteria > Acidobacteriota > Terriglobia > Terriglobales > Acidobacteriaceae > Telmatobacter. Next base: position 16,031 of record CAIKND010000231.1, on the reverse strand, counting down.
CGCGCCAAACCCCGCTTTTCAGCCATCTCCGCGCCGTCTCTCCGCATCGTAATCGTCGAAGTTAGTCGCGTACTTCCCACCTTCGGGAGCTCCGGCAGTGGTTCTGGCCTCCTGCCTCTTGACCTGAGGGCGGGTCGTCCCTAAAACTAGCGATGTTGCACCGCAATGTTTCTCGATCTCGCAATACGAAATGTCTCAGAAAGTGAGGAGGCTGCCGTGCCCAGCTGCCCTGAATGCGAAAATGAATTAGACGTCGAATTGGATGAAGTCGAAGAAGGCGACGTCGTTGCCTGTGATGAGTGTGGAACCGAATATGAGATTGTCGGCGTCGAGCCGCTGGAATTGGCCCGCGTAGACGACGACCTCGATGAAGATGACGAGCCGTTCGAGGAAAACGAGGAGGAAGAGTGAGGCAAAGAGCAAGAGTTGACCGCACGATTTTGCTGGCCGGCGTGGCCTTTGCCGCCCTGGCCGCAGGAGTGGTTCAAAATGGCTCGCGGAGTGCGTTGATTGCGCCGCCAAGTGCCCAGGCGCAAAACCTGGGTGAGCGCGTAGTCTCCGGAGCCGTGCTCAATGCTGACTCCTCCCCCGTCGTTGGCGCCACCGTCTTCCTCCAGAATCAGAAGACCAAGGCCATCCGCAGCTATACGTCCACCGCCAACGGTCATTACTACTTTGCTCAGGTCAGCATGGTTGGGGACCACGATCTGTGGGCCGCAAAAGACGGCAAGAAGAGCGCAGTCAAGACTGTCAGTTCCTGGGACACGCGCAAGGCCTTCGTCACCGATTTGAAACTAAAGTAGGCCCTCGATCAGCTAATTCCGGCAGGCGTTTCCTGGCAGAAACGCCTGGCACTTGGCCTTATCCCTCAAGCTTCTTTGCCACCAACTCGTTCAGTAGCGCCGGGTTAGCCTGTCCCTTTGAAGCCCGCATCACCTGCCCCACAAAGAACCCCGCCATTGTCTTCTTGCCGGCGCGATACTGCTCCACCTGTTTGGGATTGGCCGCAATCACCTCGTCGATCATCTTCTCGATAGCCGACACATCGGTGAGCTGCTGCGGCTTTTCCCGCTCATAAACCGCTCCAAAATCCTCGCCCTTCTCAAAGCTCACATCCAGCAGTTGCTTCAGTTGTTTCGAGCTGATCTTGTCTTCTTCCAGTAGGTCGGCGGCCTGCACAATCCCCGCCATCGACACTGGCGACTGCTCCTGCTCCAGGTCCAGAGCCTTCAGCCGTCCGCCCACTTCGCTCAGCAGCAGGTTGGCCACGCGGCGCGGACTCTTCGCCGTCCTGGCCGCCGCCTCAAACCGGTCGGCAAACTCCCGAGACGCCGTCAGCGTAGCCGCGTCCTTCGGGTTCAACTCGTACTCGGCAATCATCCGCGCCCGCCGCGCCTCCGGCAGCTCTGGCATCTTCTTGCGCATTTCTTCCTGGAACTCCGCCGACACCAGCAGCGGCGGCAAATCCGGCTCCGGGAAGTAGCGGTAATCGTGCGCCTGCTCCTTTGACCGCATCGAGTAGGTGCGCCCCTCGCCCGCATTCCACAACCGGCTTTCCTGGGTTACGCGCCCGCCGCTCTCGATCACCTCGATCTGCCGCTCGATCTCGTACTCCAGCGCCAGCCGCACAAACCGGAAGCTGTTCACGTTCTTCACTTCCACCTTGGTGCCGAACACGGGCGCGCCCTTCACCCGCACGCTCACGTTGGCGTCGCAGCGCAGCGAACCCTCTTCCATATTGCAGTCGGAGACTGCGGTATACAGCAGGATCTCCTTCATGCGCGTCAGGTACTCGAAAGCCTCGTCCGGCGTGCGGATATCTGGCTCCGAGACGATCTCGGCCAGCGGCGTCCCGCAGCGGTTCAGGTCGAGATACGTGCGCGTGGCGGAGTCGGAGAACCCATCGTGCAGGCTTTTGCCGGCGTCCTCTTCCATGTGCAGCCGCGTAATGCCGATGCGCTTGATCGTCCCATTCGCCGTCGGCACATCGATCCACCCGTTCTCGGCGATCGGCTTGTCGAACTGCGAAATCTGGTAGCCCTTGGGCAGGTCGGGATAGAAGTAGTTCTTGCGCGCAAAAATCGACCGCTCCCGCACCTCGCAGTGCAGCGCCAGCGAGGCCAGCGTCGCAAACTCTACAGCCTTGGCGTTCAGCACCGGCAGCGCCCCCGGTAGTCCCAAACACACCGGGCAAACATTCGTATTCGGCTCCGAACCGAAATGATTCGCGCAACCGCAAAACGCCTTGGAAGCGGTAAGCAATTGCACATGGACTTCAAGCCCAATCACGGGCTCGTACTTGGCCAAAACCTCAGGTGAAAGCGCTGCTGCGGACATATTTGAATTCTAGCGCGACAAGGCCCGCCCCCTACTCAAACCGATACAGGGCCACCTTCTCCGTCCTCACCTGCTTGGGATCGAAGCGCCAGTGCACTCCCTGGTTATCCTCGTCCCCATTCAGCCGTCGTCCCGCAACCCACCTTCCGTCCACAAACGCCCCCTCGTCCACGGCCGCGATTCCCACCTTCGGTCCGCTGTCCGAGCGTGGCTCAAACGTCACTTTGAACCCCTTGCCGACGCCCACAAACTCGTCCTTGCCCGTCATCATCACCAGCCCGAACCCGCTCGACGCCGGCCCGTCGAAGCTGTTGTCCAGCGTCACGTGCAGCGTATGGCCACCCACCGAAAAGTCCACCGACCCCCGCTCGCGGTTCAGCACAAACCCATGTACATCGCCCTTGCTCTGGTGCTCGGCAAGCAGTGGCGCAATCGCGGCAATTGCCTTGTAGCTCTCGCCCAGCGGATCGGTATCGCTGGCCTCGGACTCAATCGCGAACGGCGAAAACCCAAACCCCGCCTCTTCGCCCAGCGCATAGAACACGTTGGCAGCGCCCGCCTCGCCGCCCCGCGTCTCCGGCATGTACAGCGGGTTGCCGTCCCGATGATACCGCCTGCACCATTCCGTAAAATTCGACGCATACAAGTCCGGCGAATAGAAATCCAGCGCGGACCCCGCCGCCTTCCAAACATCCAGAACTCGAGGCTCCGGCCCGCCGCTGGGATACTCGCCCGGAGGCGTCGTCTCGCCCGCCAGCCACGTGTTCACATACATCGGCAGGTTATATTCCGCCTTGCCCTTGGCGGTCACGGCGTGAATAAACCGCGCATAATGCCACGCCATGAAGATCTCATCCGCCCGCTCCGAGTCTCCAAATACCTCAGCCCACGTGCCCGAAGTTCTGTTACCGTTCGCGTCCCACAGGTTCTTCATGTCGGGATAGAGCGACTCCCGGTGCGCCTTCAAATACGCGGTCAGCTCCGCCGGAACCATTCCGGCAAATGCGCGATTCGCGGCCTCCGAGTGATCCCGCGAGTCGCCCAGAACGCCAACCTCATTCTCGATCTGCATCATCACCACGGTGTGTTCGTTCCCGTCCACTGTCTTGATGTGCTTCATCAGCGCCGCAAACGCACGTGCGTCCGCCTCCTGCGTGGCCGCGCCCATCGGGCTCAGAATCTCCACCGGGTTCGAGTGCAATACCTCCCGCGGAAACCGTTTCGCATCCTGCTTTACCCACACCGGCACATAACTCGACAGCCCGTTCTTCCACGACGCCAGCCACAGGAACACGATCTTCTGCTGCGAGGCACGCGCCTGTTCAATCAGCCCATCCACCAGCGCAAAGTCGTAGCTGCCTTCCTTCGGCTCCACCAGTTCCCAACTCAGCGGCGTCACCACCGAGTTCAGGCCCATGGCCTTGAGCTTGGGCCAGATCGGCTTCATGTACTCCAGATTCGACGACGACGAGTTATGCAGTTCCCCCGACAGCATCACGAACGGCTTCCCGTCCACGATCAACTGAGTCGCCGCGCCCCGCTTCTCCAGGTGAGGCGCAGTAGTCGCCTGCGCGGAAAGCACAGCAGTTTGAAAGCAAAGAAACGACAGTAGAATTGGCAGCATGAAAATTCGGTTTCGCATATCGTGAGGGAGTTTAGCACAGAGGTTCCGCATCTCGTTCCATTGCGTACTCGGTCCCGTTTCGGCCCGCCGTCTCGAATCGGCCCATTCGCAAACCTGCCGCAAAGCGCCCGATTGCCCTTGGCCTCACATCGTCGTACTGTTGGAGAGTGGCCGTCCTCTCTGTAGATCTCGCGTTCCGCCGCTGGTCCGATCTGGGCATCGTCGTCCTCAACCGTGAATCGGATCGTGAATCAGAACTCGAACAGCCCGCGCCAATCTCAGCCGACCCCCTCCCCTCCGCACGCACTATCTCCTGCCAGATCATTCCCTCAACCTCCGCAGGCCTCGACGATGGTCCCGTCGACCCCGAAGTCCTCGCCGGCCGCCTCAATCACCTCGCCACCACCCGCGGCATTCGCGTCATGATGCTCGATGGACCCCAGGCCTGGAAGTCCCGTTCAAATGGCCTTGAACACGCGCGCGTCAGCGAGCGCCAACTCAACACCGCCGCCAAAACCGGCCTGCCCGGCATGGTCAAGCCCATCACTTACAGGCCCTTCGCTGAGTTCTGTCTCGATGTCTACGATGCGCTTTGCCGTCGCGGCTGGCGTCGCCTGGACACCAGCGATCGCTCCGCCTCGCTTCAGGACCGTGTGCTGGTCGAGAGCTATCCGTTCGCAGCCTGGAAGTCTCTCGGCCTGCAGCCGCTGCCCTCCAAGCGCCGCGCCAGGGTCAGCGATTTGGCTCAGGCCTACGCCGCCCTCCGCGCCATCATTCCCTTCACCACCAATTGCCCGCCCAACCACGACCAGCTGCAGGCCATCGTCGGCGGCCTCCCCGGCCTGGCTCTTGAAGAGCGCAACACCGCGGCACTCCGCATCGTCGGCAACCCGCCCCGCCGCGAACAGGGCCATTGGCGCGTGGGCTTCATCGTCCTCCCCCTGCCCCCGCACCAGCCCATCACCCCGCGCTGGCTCAACTGAAGCCGACGCGGCTTCTCCGCTTAACTCGCCTTACGTCGGACCGAAATCATACGACCACTTGCCCTTCGCCACCGGCTCCGTCGTTTTCAGCAGAATCCTCCACACGGAGTCTCCCAAATCGTTCCGCAAACGCTCGTCGACGAGATCCTTCTTCTCGACCACCGGCTCCATCTGCGTGGCATCGAACTTCATCAGGCAAGCCTTGCCGCTGACCAACGCCTTCATCGTGATTGTCCCGCCCGCATTCACAGTGGCGAGCCTCGTCGTCATTAGCGAGAGGCTCACCGGAACCGCCCGCTCCAGTTCGAAGTCCTCTTCAATTGTCACTTTGTTGTGTTCGCGATCCAGCGTCACCCTGCGCACCCAACTCTTCACGCCGGCTTCTTTGGGATACGCCGAGGCAATGTTAAACGAGACTGTTGCCCGGTTGTCGTTGCTCTCATACTTGTGATCCGTGGCGCGGAACTCCAGCCCATCGTGCTGCATCACGCCGCCAATCGTCGGCAGGTTGTGATACGCCGACTGCATCGTCCATATCTTGTAGCGGTCCGCGCTGAATGTCTTGGCGTTGTACGTTTCCACGCCCACATCGATCAGCACCGGCTCGCCGTCCATGAATACGATCGGACTGCCCGTATCGTTGTGTGTGTGGCTGCGTCCGTTGTTGGCCGCCAGCACCGCAACATACATTCCGTCCGTCGAGTTCGCCCTCTCGCGTGCCGTCATCAGGCCCAGGCTCGGATACCATGCGTCGCGATTCAACCCTTCGTCCTTGCGTGCCGCGCGAATCTCGCTGGCGCCAAGCACAGCGGGCAGCGTGCGAGACAGGCTGATAAGTACCGAATTCATCGGCCCTTTCAATCCGTCGCCCTGCGCCGTCCAGCCGGCCTTTGCCGCACAGTGCGCGCCAAAGCCCGCCAATTGATCGTCGTGCGCAGCCTTGCCGTAGCGATAGATCAGTTCGCCGTCCGGGCTCAGGTGCATATCTGCGTCGCCATAATTGATGTAGCAGTCGCCTGCGACGTGCGCATTCAAAATGTACCTGCCCATGGCGCCGATAAATGGGTGGTCAAGAATCTGCGTTGAGTTCCCCGTCGCCGATTCCAGCCAACTCAGGCACTCGAACAGGCACAGCGGCGACCGCGTGTAGTAGGTCGGCCCCTCCTCCTCTCCCGCATCCGGCCAGTACTGGTTCAGGTACACATCCACGCTGCGCGCAATCCGCGTCATCTCGTGCAAGCGCACTTTGGGGTCGTCTTCGAGAAGAAGATTCGCCACCAGCAGGTTCGAGTTGATCCAAGGCGTCCAGTTGTTTAGCCGGTGTGGCTTGATTGCATCGCCCAGACCCATCCAGAAGAAGTCGTTGCGTTCCCGCGCCGGCACCAGAATGCGCCGCTCGCACTCCACCGCGATTCGCTTGCCAATCAGCGGTGACACCTGGTCCAGTTGCTCGCCCAGCAGGTAGCGCGTCCACGCCAGTGTCGCTGCCGTCTCGGCGGCAAACAGGTCCACAACCGGCTCGTCCACATCTGCCAGGCCCGCGCCCGCCTTTTGCATGTACATGTGCGCTGAATCGCTCCACGAAGTCTCTTCGCAAATCAGCCAGATTCCATTCGCCACATCGTCGATGAAGCGCCCTTTGCCCTCCATGCACTCGGCCAGCGCCAGCCGCTGCATCTGCGCCCGCCGCCCCCAGTTCTCATTCTGGTCGTGGGTTTGATTGCCGTTGCGCTTGAAGTTCAAGAATGTCGTGGCCAGTTCCGGATTCCAGCCAGTCTTCTGGTCCACCTCGGCCCGCGCCGCAAACGCCGCGCGTATATCGGTGGGAACGGCCTCCCACGGTCCGCGTTCTTTGTACTTCGGAAACGGATGCCAATCCTTCGCTGAAACCAGCTTGCTGGCCAGAAACGGCTCCGGGTAAGTGGTGCTTAGCAAATCCTGCGGCGTTCGCAGCGCCGCGTTCTGTTGCCCTGCGTTTGCCATAAAATTCTCCCTCGATCCCAATCGGTTCATTCAAGCGTTCCAGTCTCTCGACGAACGGGTGCCCAGGCCTCGATTCTGAGACCTGGGCACCCACCAATCGTGTCTTCAGGGTCTTAAGCCGGCCCAAATTCATACGACCATTTGCCGCTCACCGCCGGCTGTTTTGAATTCAGCAGGACCCTGTAAATCTGATCCCCCCAATTCTCCCGCAGCCCTTCATCTTCCAGCTTGATCGTCTCCACCTTGGGCTCAATCTGCGCAGCGTCGAACTTCAGCTTGCAGTCCGCGCCATTGCCGGTCGCGAGCTTCAGCGTAAGACTTCCGCCTGCGTTCACCGTCGCCGTCCTCTGCGTCATCAATGACAGGCTCACCGGCACTGCGCGCTCCAGTTCGAAGTTCTCTTCCACCGCGATCTTGTTGCGCTTCCGGTCCAGCGTCACCGTGCGCACCCAGCTCTTCACCCCGGCTTCTTTTGGATACGCAGCCGCTATGTTGAACGAGAACACGGCCAGCTCATCGTCGCTCTCATGCTTCAGATCGGTCGCCTTGAAGTGGCTGCCGTTCTGCTGCATCACCCCGCCAATCGTGGGCAGGTTGTGGTACGCCGATTGCATCGTCCAGATCTTGTAGCGATCGGCGCTGAAGGTCTTCGCCGTGTACGCCTCTACGCCCACATCGATCGTCACCGGCTTTCCATCCAGGTAAAGGATGTAGCTGCCCGTGTCGTTATGGCTGTGGCTGCGGCCGTTGTTCGCCGCCAGCACTGCGAAGTACATCCCATCCGGCACCCCGGCTTTCACCCGCGCCGTCGCCAGTCCCAGGCTCGGATAATACGAGTCCCTCAGCAGCCCCTGTTCCTGCTTGGCGCTGCGAATCTCGTTCGCGTCCAGCACTCCCGGCAAAGCCCGCGACATGCTCACCAGGCTCTCGTCCAGCACGTGCTTCAGGCCTTCGCCCGTTGCTGTCCAGCCGCTCTTGGCCGCACAATAAGCGCCAAAGCTCATGAGTTGCTCGTCGTGAACCGCCTTGCCATAGCGATACAGCAGATCGCCGTCCGGAGCCGCATGGATGTGCGCGTCGCCGTAGTCGATATAGTCGTCGCCCGCCACGTGCGCATTCAAAATGTATCTCGCGATCGAGTCGATAAACGGATTTGCGAAGATCCCCGTCGAGTTCCCCGTTGCCGACTCCAGCATACTCACGCATTCGAAGTAGCACATCGGCGACACGCTAAAGTAGCCCGCCCCTTCTTCCTCTCCGCCATCCGGCCAGTACTCGTTTAGATAGGCGTCCATGCTCCGGTTGATCCGCGTAATCTCGAGCACGCGTAGCTTCTGGTCTTGTTCCAGAATCAGGTTGGCCACCATCAGGTTTGAGTTGATCCAGGGGGTCCAGTTGTTCAGCCGGCCTCCGTGTCCGTTCAGGCCCATCCAGCCAAAGTCGTCCCGCTCCCGCGCCGGCTTCAGAATGCGCCGTTCCGTCTCCAGCACAATCCGCTTGTTGATCAGCGGAGACACTGTCTCCAGTTGATCGCCCACCAGGTATTTGGTCCACGCCACCAGTTGCGCCGTAGCCGCGGCAAACAGGTCGATAATCGGCTCGGTCACGTCCGCCAATCCCACCCCGGCCTTCTGCATTGCCAGGTGCGCAGAAACGCCCCAGAAGCTCTCCTCGCAAATCAGCCAGATGCCGTTGGCAATATCGTCCAGAAACCGGCCTTTGCCTTCCATGCACTCGGCCAGCACCAAGTGCATCACCATCGCGCGCCGCCCAAAGCTGTCCGCCTCAAAACGCGAGCGGTTTCCGTTGCGCTTGAAGTCCAGGGAATTGGTAGCCAGAAAGGCCCGCCAGCCTTTCTTCTGGTCGGCCTCGGCCTTGGCGATAAACGCCGCGCGGATATCCGCCGGAATCGCTTCCCACGGCCCCCGCTCGCTGCACTTCGCATACGGATGCCATTGCCCCGGAGCCACCAGCTTGCTCTCCAGAAACGCCTCTGTGTAAGTAGTACTCAAGAGATCCTGTGGCGCCCCGCTCGGAGCGGCGTTCTGCCCGCCCATCGACAAGGCTCCCATCGAGTGAAGAAGTTTGTGCTGTCCAGCCAAGGCAAGGCTACCTGCAAGAAAATTGCGACGATTCATGAATGTTTCCTCTCATCTTGTTTTTTCAAATGCTCGCATACCGCTCCGAGCCCCATCCTTGCGACGCTCTTTGTCGCAAGCACGAGGCAGCAAGAGCTCCACCCAACCAGTTTCATATTCTCAATTTGAGTGAACAACTTGATCGCGCAAAATAGTTCAGAGCGCGCGCGCCAACGGCAATGTGGCCGCCGCAAGTATACCGCCGCTTCCGTCTCCCCTATTTCTTTTTGAGCGCCATCAGCTCCACCGCCTTTTGTGCGATGTGTTCGGCGCTCACCTCCAGCTCTTTCACCAGTTCCCACGGCGCGCCCGAGTCGCCAAAGCGATCCTTCACGCCGATTGCCCCGGTAATCACCGGCACCCCGTAGAGCAGAGGGCTCTCGGTGATCAGCGAACTCACCCGCCACGCAAGCGCGCCAATCTGATGCTCTTCCGCCGTCACCACCACACCCGTCTCCCGCGCCGCGCGCACCACGGCCTCACCATCGATCGGTTTCAGCGTATGCATGTTCACCACCCGCGTCTCGTAGCCGTAGTCGAGTTTGAGAATCCGCGCCGCGCGCATCGCCTCTGGAACCATCGGCCCGCACGCGACAATGCTCAAATCTTCACCCTCGTCTACATACCCCACCGCCAGCCGCGTCTCGAACGCCCCGGCGAAATTGGCCGCCTCGCCGCGCAGCCGAATCACGTTCGCCTTTCCAAACACAAACGGCGTCTCCTCGTCCGTAACAACGGGCGTAGCCTCGCGCGCAAACCGGATATACTTCGGCCCCTTGTGCTCCAGCAGCAGATACTGCGTGGCCTTGCGCGTCTCCACCGCATCGCACGGCGCAACCACGCACATATTCGGCAACCCCTGCATCGCAAACAAATCCTCGAGCGCCTGGTGTGTCGCGCCGTCCGGGCCAACTGAAACCCCCGCGTGCGCACCGGCAATCATCACGTTCAGATTCCCGTAGCAAACCGACACCCGCACCTGGTCCAGATTGCGCGCCGCTGAGAAAGTGGCATACGAGCCCAGCACCGGCAGCTTGCCTTCTCTCGCCATACCCGCAGCCGCCGCGGTTGCCGATTGCTCGGCGATCCCCATGCTGATCCACCGCTTCGCCCGCTCCGGCTTGCCCGCATAAAAGTCGGCAATCGTAATCGAGCCGGAGATGTCCAGCCCCAGGCAAACTACGCGTTCATCGCCGCCGTTCTCGGCCAGCGCTTTGCCGAAGCCCTTCCGCGTCGGCTCCATCTTCACCTTCATCGTGTCGCCCGAATTCCACCAGTAGTCGCGTGAAAACTTCGGCATCTTGGCTTCGAGTTTGCGGTCAACCTCCGCTTGATAATTCCTCGCTTTCTCCAGCAACCGCTCCACCGGTATGCGCTCGCTCAAACCAAGTTCAATCAGTGCGGCATCCAGTTCCGCCCGGTTCGGCGTCTTCCCGTGCCAGCCCGCCTGGTTCTCCATAAAGCTCACGCCCTTGCCCTTCACCGTATCGGCAAGGATTACAACCGGTTTGCCTTTCACCTCTCTCGCCTTGGCCAGCGCCTCCACCACCTGCTTCATGTCGTGCCCGTCGATGCGCAGAACCTCCCAGCCGAAGCTCGCGTACTTGTCCCCCAGCGGCTCCACCTGCATCACGTCCTTCACCCACCCGTCGATTTGCAGCCGATTGCAATCGATGATTGCGATGATGTTGTCCAGGTGGAAGTGCCCGGCCTCCATCACTGCTTCCCAAACCTGCCCTTCCTGCTGTTCCCCATCGCCCATCATGCAGAAGATTTTGTGCTGCTTGCTGTCGATCCTCGCCGCCAGCGCCATGCCCACGGCGATGCTCAGTCCCTGCCCCAGCGAGCCGCTTGAAACCTCCACTCCCGGCAGCTTCAGCCAGTGCGGATGCCCCTGAAAAGGAGAACTCAGTTTGCGCAGCTTCACCGTGTCGTCCAGGGAGCAAAACCCCGCAATGCCTAGTCCCATGTACAGAGCGGGTGCCTTGTGCCCAGCGGACCAAATGATGCGGTCGCGATCAGGCCACGACGGGTTCTTCGGATCGTGATTCGCGGCATGCAAATAGAGCGCGGCAACCAGATCCATGATCGACAGCGTACCCCCGGCATGACCCGAGCCCGCCGCGCAAAGCGCCACCAGATCGTAACCCCGCATCACGTTGGCTGCATCCCGCAAATCCTCTATCGAATAACTCCGCCGTACCTCGCCGCTCCCAGAATCCTTCAAGGCCATGACCATCTCCTTTGCGCTCTGCTACTTCAACCCCGCAATAATTTATGGGTGCCCCAGGTCCCGCTTCTGGGACCTGGGAAGTAAACTCCCCAGGTTATGCCGGGTGCCCCATCCTTGCGGTTTTTCTACCGCAAGGGTGGGATAGAAACACACCCAATCCCGGGCGCCCACTCTCACCATCAAACTCAATGAACGTTCTCCTCCGCCCACCGCTCAATCCGCCTCAGGGCTTCTTCCAGATTCTTCATCGAGTTAGCCACGCTAAAGCGCACATACCCCTCGCCAAACTCGCCAAACGACGTCCCCGACAGCGCCGCCACCCCAGTTTGCTCCAGCAGCGCATCGGCCAGCGCCTTCGATTTCCATCCCGTCTTAGTAATGTTCGGGAACACGTAAAATGCTCCCTTGGGCATACGGCAACTGAACCCTTTGATCCGGTTCAGCCCCGCCACAAACACCTCAGACCGCCACTGAAACTCGCAGCGCATCTGCTCCACCGGGGTCTGATCGCCCCGCAGTGCCTCAATGCCTGCCACCTGCGTAAAGCTCGCCGTGCACGAATTCGAGTTCGTCATCAGCCGCGTGATCTGCGTTGCCAGGTCTGCCCGCATCACTCCGTAGCCAATCCGCCAGCCCGTCATCGCATAGGTCTTTGAGAAGCCGTCCAGAAGAATCGTCCGCTGTTGCATCCCGGGAATCGACATGATCGAAAATGGCTTCCCTTCAAACTGCAGCCGGCTGTAAATCTCGTCTGAAAGCACCATGATGTTCCGGTCGCCAATGGCCTTGGCCACCTGCTCAATGTCCTCGCGCGGCAGCACGCCACCGGTCGGGTTCTGCGGAGAATTCAAAATAATCAGTCGGGTCCGGTCTGTAATCAGTGGCGCCAACTCGTCCACATCCATTGCGAAATCGCGTTCTTCATGCAACTGGATAGGAACGGCCTTGCCGCCCACATAATTGATCATCGACTCGTAAATAGGAAATCCAGGATTCGGATAGATCACCTCATCCCCTTCATCGATCAAGGCCAGCATCGAGAAAAACATGATAGGCTTGCCGCCCGGCACAACCACCACTTCGTCCGTCGAAACCTTCACCCCGCGGGTGCGGCTTACATACTCGGCAATCGCTTCGCGCAATTCCGGCAGTCCCGCGGACGGCCCGTAGTGCGTCCATCCCTTCCGCAGCGCATACACGGCCTCTTCCACAATGTTGGCCGGGGTGTCGAAATCGGGCTCGCCGATCTCCAGATGGATAATGCTCTTGCCCTGCCGCTCCAGAGCCTTCGCCTTGCTCAGAACCTCAAAGGCGGTTTCCGTTCCCAACCGCGACATGCGGCTCGCTAAACGCAATTCGTGCTCAATAGCTCCTGCGATCATGACTCACGCTCCAATGCACTGCCAAAAGCTGTGAGTGAATGAAACTGTAACTTCCCTGCGGGCTCTTGGCCGCGAGAATTATACAGAGATTTAGCAATGCCGCAACGTGATGCACGGACCCCAGCAAAATATCGAAAAATCCAAGGTAATCAACCCCCCTGCTTCAAGCACGTCTGCTCCCAGATCCGAACCATCAGATCCCCGCCGGCATGCCGAAAAGCCGCCCCCAGCGTCTCCGATAGATCCGGCAACTGAATACTGTTCGGGTGCCCCATCCATTCCCGAGTATTCTGCGGGAATGGGTGGGAAGAAGATGCCATTGTTTTCTTGCCGGATCAAAAAGCAACCTCCAGGGCCCGCGCGTCTGTCGCTATCTTCCTGTAACGATCTTCTGATTCACGACACTTACATCTCGTCACCGCTTTTCTTGCCTGGTGATATAAATCACATCGACTCGTGCCCTCTGATACATCTTCGCGTTTATATTGGTGGCAACCTGTCGGGTACGAGGTGAGTGTCATGTCGGAGTCTGTCTCAAGCCGATGGTCCCGTCCGGCCGTCATCCTCGTCGCCACCGACCTGAGCGACTTGGAGCGGCTCATGCCGTTTGCCCTCGAACAGGCATCGCAAACCGGTGCACGTCTCATCCTGCTGCACGCCATCGCCACCGCTACGGCCATGTCCGTCGATGCCGTCGGTATGCCCTATTACGACCCGGCAGGAGCCCTCGAATTTGCTGAGAAGGCGATCATTCCCTGGTGCGAAACCGCTCGCCGTCGCAACATCCCCTGCGATGCCCTGGTTCGCGAAGGCCAGGCTACTCAGCAAATCGCCGCCGCTGCCCGCCAGTTTAAGGCGGACCGCGTCCTTCTCGGTACCCGGAGCCGGAGCAAGCTAGGCAAGTTGCTCCTCGGTTCCGTGGCAGAACAAGTGCTGCGCTCGGTCAATCTCCCGGTCCTTACCGTGGGTCCCGAGGCTCATCTCCCGGTGGAACCCAGTGGCGATCAACGTGTCGTCCTGCACGCCACCACTCTCAGAGAGACCTCTCGCCCGAGCGCTGCGCTTGCCTGTCAAATTGCCTCCAGCCAAAACGCAAAACTTGTCCTGCTCCACGTCCTGCCCCCCATGGACGAAATGCAGCTCAAGGGCCTGCCCACCGGATTCGACTCCACCGCCATGCAGGAACTGCGCATCCTGGCCCAGCAAACCGGAGCCGGTTGCTGTCTCAACATTGAGCCCGTCGTCGTCCACGGCAACCCTTCCATTGAGATCCTTTCTGAGGCATCTGACCGCAAGGCAAGTCTCATCGTACTCGGCGCAACCCAGCGCTCGGCCTTTGAGAACCTCACCCGCGACCGTACCGTCTACCGCGTCCTGGCCCATGCCCGCTGCCCCGTCCTCAGCCTCCGCGAGTCCTCCGTCTCCACCCCCGACGAAGTCCCCGCGCCAGCCGCGACAGCCCGCCATCGATAACCAATCCATCCATAGCCCAATGCCTGAAAACATCTAGCCAAGGTTGTGCTGCAAGATCTGCTCGTCAGTATCACCGCGAATGTGACTGACGTCACTGCATATTGTGCGGAGGCTTTTGTCTATTTATGCACTCAGGGCGGATGATCCGCGCGCTGGATGTCTCGCGATCGTGCCCCCAGGGCTCTGTCTCTTCCCGGCAGACAGATTGCGCGCTCGCTTGGAGGAACCAGTCAAAGCCGCGGTAGCGCGACTCTCCCAGCAAAGCCCCTTGCCCTGACTTGGAATTGGGCCCCTCGACAAGCCATGTTTCTTGCATTCGATGCCGAACATGAGCTTACTTGTGAACCGGATCCGTGATGCAGGATTCCGCCAATTCGCTCGTCCCCGCGTCACGACGACAACCTGCGAAGAAAGCGAGGTAATGAGCACATGTCAGTCAAAGCTCTCTGTGTTGGTATCAACTTTTACAAGAATTATCCGGCATCCACATTGCATGGGTGTGTGAACGACGCAAACGACATGGCGTCGATTCTCAAGACATACCTTGGCTTCAAGGATTCAGACATAACCATCCTCACCGACGCTCAAGCCACTAAGCAGAACATCATGAGCAATCTGCAGTCGATGGTGGCCTCTGCCAAAGCCGGAAAACTCTCCTATATCGTCTTCAGCATGTCCAGCCACGGAACGCAGGTTCCGGACTTGAACGGCGACGAATCCGACAACGTGGATGAAGCGTTTTGTCCGCACGACTTGGCCCAGGCTGGCAATCAGTGGGACCGCAACCACGTCATCGTCGACGACGAACTTCATGACCTGTTTGTAACCTTGCCGTCCAACGTGCTGCTTGAAGTCTACCTCGACACGTGTCACAGTGGCACGGGCCTCAAGGCACTTGATTTAATGGTCGATCGCGAACCCAAGTTCATCCCTCCGCCGTCTTATGAGGCGCTCCTTGAGGTTGAACGACGCAAGCCGCGCGGCCTGGTACGGCGGAATTTGGAAAAAGGCATCGTTCACCACATCCTCTGGGCGGGGTGCCGCGCCGATCAAACCAGCGCCGATGCAAACATCGCAGGAACCTACCATGGCGCATTTACCTATTACTTCTGCAAAGAGATGCGCGCTTGCAACAATACTCTGTCGCGTTCGGCGGTGCTCCAGAAGCTCAGGGCGGATTTGGTTGCCGGACATTTCAGCCAGGTTCCGCAACTCGAGTGCGAGGCAACAGTGCGCACCGTCGCGCCCAAACCGGTTCATGAACTGGCACATGCGTAATTCTGTTTTTCGCAACCAGGCCGGGAGAGACGACTCGGTCTCGACAAATCAACTCTTCACCGTCCCGTCCCGCAGAACCTCGCGGGACGGGACATCTGTTTCTGTCACAGCCTCCCCGGCATTTTCATCCCGGCATAAATCAGCCCACCCCGCAACCCGCCTCATATCGCACCGATTCTGCCAGTAAAGGGGATGATTTGAAAGGGCGTGGCCGGGGTACCCTCTCGGTCGCTGCGCCGCAAATGGTTGAAGATGTACGCGGCCTTCACAGGCTGCGGAGAAACTCGAACCGGAGGGAGGCGGGGGTTTTAACCCCCGCATAAAGCCAGCAGAATAAATCGGGCCTTTAGCCCCGGAGGGACGAACTTCCGGCCTTTCGCGTCCGATCAGGCCTTCTTCCGGAGCCTCTTCGGCCCCTGATGCATCTCTATCAGGGGCGTCAACTCAAATTCAGGCCAATTTCCTCAGCCTCCCAAGGACCACATCTAGTTCTGTGTGATTGCGATAAGTTGGAAGCCGTATTTTTTCGCCTGCTGCAGGAGCTTTTGTTGGAGCCTGTGTTGGTTTTGTATTTCCTGCTGTGCGAAGACCGTTTCATCG
>CAIKND010000230.1 GCA_903828675.1 uncultured Acidobacteriaceae bacterium | reverse complement strand
GGTATGCGTCCGGGCAAGTCCATTCTTTTCGTAGGATTTGGAAGATGATTCACTGAAGGCATGAGTGAATATCCACCAGTCCCTCCAGTTCGTCGTCGCCATCGTCGCAGCCGTGTGGAGGTGGCACAGGTCGCCGCATCTTACGCGCAGAGTGGCTTGAGTCGGTCGGAGTTCTGCCGTCAGCATGGCCTGTCGCTGTCTACTCTCAGTAAGTATTGCCCACATGCTCGCCATCGCGATGCGCTCCCGCCCGCATCGATGAGCAAGTCCCTCAGCGCTGTGGAATTGCCGCTGGCGCGGGTCGAGTTTGTCGAGAAGTCCGCAACGCACACAGAGCAGCACAACCCATTGCTGGTTGAATTGGCAGGCGGGCGGCGCATTGCAGTATCTGCCGGTTTCGACGCGGCCACGTTGACACGGCTGATCACCGTGCTCGAAGAGGCGTAGCGCGATGCTGGGCTTGGGCGCGGCCACGCGCATTTTCGTGGCTACCGGCGCAACCGACATGCGTCTCAGCTTTAATGGCCTCTATGCTCTTGTGGTCGGCAAGTTGCAGCAGAACCCTCAAAGCGGCCATCTGTTTCTGTTCGCAAATTCGAGGAGAGATCGCATGAAGATTCTCTTTTTCGACAGCAACAGCCTATGGGTTTGCGCGCGCCGCATGGAACAAGGGCGATTGCATTGGCCGACATCGGATGAAGGCCGCGTGCAGTTGACCCGCGAGGAGTTTGCGCTGTTGATTGGCGGCATCGATCTAACCGCAACGACGCAGCGGAAATGGTTTCGCAAACCCATTGCTGTAGCTGCAGACATATCGCGACAGACCGCATGAATACAGGCGATTCGATGACATATCCACAAGGTTATTTGAGATAATAGAAGCAGGATGAATCCTGCTTCCAAGTCGCCTCTGCCCGTTGTGCTTGATCCGGTTGGCGCCGCGATCATTGCGCAGTTGAAGCAGACGATTTCGGAGCTAGATCAGCAGATCGCGCGCAACCAGCAGGCGCTGGTAACGTCCGAGTTGAAAATCCAGAAGCTCAAAGAAGAGCTTCGCCTGGAGCGCATCAAGAAGTATGGCAAGCAGAGCGAGAAACTTAGTGATCTTCAGTTGCAATTACTTGATCTTGAACCCGGCGTATCAAGCGATGAGGTCCGGGGCGAGAGCGAACGCGGCCCGCTACCTGAATCGAACGAGAGCAACAAAGCGACCGACAAGCAGCGGCGAAGCCGCCAGAATCATCCAGGGCGTAACGAGTTGCCTGCGCACCTGGAACGCGTAGACAAGATCATCCCCTGTCCGCCCGAGCAGTGCACATGCGGCAAGTGCGGCGGCGATACCAAAGTCATCGGCTACGAGGTGTCAGAAGTACTCGACATGAAGCCGCTTGAATTCTTTGTCTCTCGCATTATGCGTGAGAAGCGCGCCTGCGGCCTCTGCATCGAGCAGGGTGTAGCAACCGCTCCGACCCCGATACGCATCGCACCCAAGTCGATCTTTTCCGACGAAGTGATCATCGACTTTCTGGTGAGCAAGTATTGTGATGCGTCGCCCTTGTATCGTCAACGCGCGATTCTGCTTCGCGATCTCGGTATCGATGTGGCCCTGAGCACGATCAACGACGCGGTGTTGCGCGTGGGCGAACTGCTGATCCCGATCGTCGACGTGATGGCGCGCAGTCTGCTCGCCGGAAAATACATCCAGGCAGACGAGACCTATGTCGGAGTTCAGACGCCGGACAAGAAGGGTAGGAATGATACCGGCTACTTCTGGCAATACAGCGCACCGGGCAAAGGCGTGGTCTTCGACTTCGAGATGACGCGCAGCAAAGAGGTGCCGAAAGCTTTCTTCAAAGACTATGGCGGCATTCTCCACACGGACGGGTATGCCGCCTATGAAAAAGATATCGGCACGAAAGATTCTGTTCACGCGTGCTGCTGGTCGCACGCAAGACGTAAAGTTATCGATTCCATCAAGGTGCAGACTAAGGCCAAGGCAACCGACCATAAGTTGGAAAGCGTCGTCGTGCTCATGGATGGACTCTTTGCGATTGATCGCGAGGCGCGCGAACAGAAGTTGTCGCTTGATGGCCGACATGCGCTGCGGCAGGAACGCGCGCCTGTAGTTCTGGCAGAGTTGCATGCGCTGTTGCTTGCGATGCAGGCTTCGGGGGCGATACTGCCGAAGTCCATTGCGGGCAAGGCAATCTCTTATACACTGACGCGTTGGGAGAAGCTGACGCGCTTCATCGAGCATCCGGTGATCGAGTTGTCGACCAACTGGGCCGAGAACTCGATGCGCCCCATCTCGATTGGACGCCGGAACTGGTTGCACCTGGGCAGCAAAGAGGCGGGACCGAAGATCGCCGCCATCTTCAGCATCGTCGAGAGTTGCCGCAAACTGAACGTACCCATTCGCGAATATCTGGCCGACGTGTTGCCCGGTCTGGCCGACCGCTCCATCCAGTCCCTCGACGAACTCACCCCGACTGCCTACGCCGCCAAAGCGGCAAAGTAGCCTATCCCCGGCTGCCCAGCCCCGTCAACCATGGTGTTGGCCGGACGCATACGG
>CAIKND010000229.1 GCA_903828675.1 uncultured Acidobacteriaceae bacterium | reverse complement strand
TGTGCTCTTCCGATCTCCCTACCCACCCCCCCTCCCCCCAGGCTGCGAGACTGTGAATCGGGCAATCGCGCGCTGATTCACGGTCATCGAATCGGCCATCTGTAGTAGTCGTCACTGCGGCTGGCGAATTGCACTCTTAGCCTTTGAGCTAACTCCGGAAAGGAACACACCTTGAGATCTGGGAATAGCCGCCGATGGATTCTCCGCGTGCTGACTGCACTTGTACTCGCCTGGGGATTCTTTGCGGCGGGCTTCATCGCTTCGCTTCACGCCCGGCGCACCACTCCAAACGACCTCCGCGCGCAGTCCGCACAATCGCCGGGCGACGCTCCGCCTGAGGTGCGCGCCGGCGTGCTGGCCGCGCTCAGCGCACTCCAGGACGGATACACCAAGCGCGACCCGAAACAGCTCGACTCCTTCATGAGCCGCCTCTTCGAAAAGAACGCCGACATTCGCATTCTGGGGGCGGACGAGCCCGATTGGGCACGCGGCTACACCGCCGCGGCCGAGTTCATTCGCGTGGATTGGCTGCTTTGGGGCGATGTCCGGCTTGACGTCCCCGACTCGGTCGTCTGCTCCGCCGGCGATGTCGCCTGGGTTACAAGTCCCGGCGAGGTGCGTTTCGGGCATTGGAATCGCCCCGTTCGATTTTCAGCCGTACTCGCCCGCAGCGGAGACCATTGGGTTTTCCGGCAGTTGCAGTTTCGATGGGATGAACATGATCCCGTCCCTGGAGATCTTTTCCGGCCCGGCACATACCTCAATCTGATGCGACTGGCGTTTCGCAAATTCACAACGGCGAACACACACTGATCCGCTTTGTCGGTACTGTCCCGAACAGCCGCATCGCCTACTGAAATCACCGCACCAGTTGTAGCCTGCATCACAGCGCAGCCCTGCGGGCCCTCGTACGCTTTGAACGAAGTCCAGGAGGAATTCATGCCAGCAATCGCTGCGGAAAATGAAATCACTGTTCAAAATCTTCTGTCCGCCTTTGAGGGCGAGTCGAATGCGCACGCCAAGTACACCGCGTTTGCCGCCAAGGCCGACGAGGACGGTCTGCACGGAGCGGCCAGCCTGTTCAGGGCCGCGGCGCGCGCCGAGCAGATTCACGCCGGCAATCACGCTCGTGTAATCAAGCAGTTGGGCGGCGAAGCCAAGTGCGAAATTCATGAAGTAGAGGTCAAGGCGACACTCGAAAATCTGAAGGCTGCCTTGGGTGGCGAGCAGTATGAGATCGACACCATGTATCCGGGCTTTATTGAAGAGGCCACGCAGCGGAACAACACCCTCGCCATCCGTACCTTCCATGGAGCGATCGAAGCCGAGAAGACCCACGCGCGGCTCTACGGCGAGGCGGTTGCGCTGCTCCAGGGCGGCAAGCTCGATTCATGGATCGGTGCGGCCCGTGAGTTCTACGTTTGCCCGGTATGCGGATATACCTCGGAGACGGAAGAAGAGCACGAGCGCTGCCCGGTCTGCAATTGCCCCTGGGAGCGGTTCGAGATTATCCGGTAGTATCCCGAATCTGAAGTTCGCATCAAATCTGATCTGTCATCCTGAGCAGCTTTACTCGCGGCAGCGCGTTACGTCTGGGGATGAACGGTCGCCGTCTATTCCGCAACTAAGCCACGTGCCCCATCCATTCCGCGTTCTTTGCGGAATGGGTGGGACAGAACAACTCTCAACCGGACCGTTCATTAGGAGTGGCTTTGAAAGGGCACGGCTTTAGCCCCTGAGGGCCTCTGGTTTTGCTCTAAAGCCATCCGGCCATTGCGGCAATTCCCTACGGCTCATCGTTGAAGATGCCAATCTCCATCTTGCCGCCCTCGGCCTGCTTTGCGCGATACATGCCGGGAGTGTTGAAGCTCCATGCCATCTGTCCATCGGGCGCAATGGCGATAACGCCGCCGTCTCCGTGAATCGCGGTCAACTCCGTATGGATCACTTGGTCAACAGCTTGTTGCAAGCTCATGCCCTTGTACTCGACCAGCGCGCACACCTCGCGCGCTACCGTCAGCCGGATGAAGTACTCGCCGGTGCCCGTCGCGGAGACGGCGCACGATTGGTTCGAGGCATAGGTGCCGGCGCCAATAATGGGTGAGTCGCCGACACGGCCCCAGCGCTTGGCCTGTGTTCCGCCCGTAGACGTTCCGGCGGCAACATTACCCTGTCGATCCAGCGCAACCACGCCAACGGTGCCGTATTTGTGCGCGTCTGGCGATTCGATTTCAGCCACGGGCACAGGAGGCGCTGGCGGTGCTCCGGCCGGGCGCGGCGGAACCGGTAACCCTTCCTTCTTCAACTGCCGCACCAGCGACTGCCACCGGCGCTCGGTGAAAAAGAAACTCGGATCAACCTGCTCCAGACCGGCATACACCGAGAACTCATCGGCGCCCGGACCAACCAGCAGAACATGATGCGACTTCTCCATGACGGCGCGCGCCAGCGAGATGGGGTGGCGCGTGCGGGTGACCACGGCCACAGCGCCGGCCTTGAGGTTTGACCCATCCATAATGGCGGCGTCAAGTTCATTCTTGCCATCGGCAGCGAAGTCCGCGCCTCGGCCTGCGTTGAAAAGCGGGTCGTCTTCGAGAATGTGGATGGCGGCCTCGATCGCGTCCAGTGACGAGCCGCCGCGATCCAGCACTTCGGCGCCGGCCTTTGTCGCCTGGGTCAATGATGCTCTATAGGCTGCGTCGGTCTTCGGGTCCATCGAGGCGCGTTCGATAATGCCCGCGCCGCCATGAATCACAATGGCCCAAGGATGCGTTTGAGGCTTTTGCGCCGCGGATGCGGCGGCAAGCGTGGTGACCATGATTGCTCCAGAAAGCAGGTTGCGAATTTTTCCTGTCTTTTTCATGCGAGTACCCTCGCTGGTTGCTTTCATGGTATCGCTTATTCCCTGTTCCCTGCCCTGCTCGGGTACTATCGCAATCAATGACCACTTTGAAAAAATGGACTCGGCGGAGGGTTGAATGCCAAAGGTTGCCTTCGAATATCGTGACTTCTGGGAAGTGCCGCGCCTGATCGTCTGCACGGTGAACGATACGGAACTCCTGCTCGATTCAGCATTCGATGAAGCCACCGGGAGATATGCGCCCACATATAGGGTCTATGCGCTGCCTCCCGAATTGAACCTGGATTCTGCTGACTCCCTGACTGCGGGACCGGATTCGGCTTCGCCCGAGGCGGTCTATCTTGGGAGCATTCCAGTCAGCGAGATAGAATTCGATGAAACCAATCGAAAAGAAATCGAAGTAAATCCGCTGCTCAAACTCCTCGCATGCTGAGAGCCCGTTCCCTACGGCAAAGAACATGAGGCCTGAAAAATGAAGTTCCTTCCACGAAGCTTTGTTGTGTCTACACTTTTCCTCGCTATCGCTGCGCTGTCCAGCGCCATGCCGCGGCCTATTCCCGTGAAAGTAGTCGTGGTGGCAATGTTCGAGCAAGGCGCCGATACCGGCGATGCACCCGGCGAGTTGCAATACTGGGTCGAGCGCGACCACCTCGACAAGGTTTATCCGCTCACCGCCGGCTACCACGCGGTGCGTATGAACGCCGAGGGCGAAATGGCGGTGCTCACCGGCCAGGGCACGGCGCATGCGGCCTCGACCATCATGGCCGTTGGCCTTGACCCTCGCTTCGACTTCAGCCATGCCTATTGGATTGTTGCCGGCATTGCGGGAGGTAATCCGGAGCGGGTTTCTCTCGGGTCGTCGGCGTGGGCGCGTTGGGTGGTGGATGGAGATCTGGGATACGAGATCGACGCCAGAGAGATGCCGAAGGAGTGGACGACAGGCTATCTGCCGCTGAGGAAGAAGCTGCCCTTCGAGGAACCCGCCGAGCCGCTGCCGGGGCAGGTGTATGCGCTCAATGCGGGCCTGGCGCAGTGGGCCTTCGAACGGACGCGCGCAATCGCGCTCGATGATTCCGACCACTTGAAAGAAATTCGCGGCGGCTTTGACGGAGCCGCCGCCCAGCGGCCGCCATTTGTGACCATGGGCGATGAGGTGTCGTCTTCGACGTACTGGCATGGAAAGCTGATGGACGAATGGGCCGTGGATTGGACGCGCTACTTTACCGGCGGCAAAGGGGAATTCGCGACCACGGCGATGGAGGATACAGGGACGCTTCAGTCGCTCGAGTTTTTGGCAAAGGCCGGCCGCGTGGATGAGAAGCGCATCCTGGTGCTGCGGACAGTAAGCAACTTTGACCGGCAGCCGCGCGGCCTCAGCGCGGCAGAGAGCCTGGCCCGGCAGCGAATCGGCAAGTACGCCGCCTACCTGCCTTCACTGGAGAGCGCCTACAAGGTAGGGCACGTGGTGGTGAGCGAACTGCTAAGCCACTGGCCGCAATACGCGCGAACAGTTCCTGAGTCAGCCGACACAACAGCAGGCAAGCCGTAAGCCTCCTCTGAACAGGCAGCAGCTTTGAATGGGCACAACTTCTCAGCTGCAAGGTTAGCTTCTGCAAAAGACGACACTCTGAACCGATAGACGAAGATGGGGTAGCTGATGGAGAATGCTTGGGTTCAGTAAATTGATTCCGGGTTTGCACTCTGCTGCCGCGCGGACTCTGCGGCAGCTGTGCAAAACACCGGCAAGGAAGCCCTGATGCATTCTGTGTGGTTTGGCGAGTTTATGGGCACGCTGGTTCTGGTGCTCTTGGGCAACGGCGTATGCGCCGGTGTGACATTGCGCAAGTCTTATGCTGCCGACGCAGGCTGGATGGTTGTAACCACCGGCTGGGCGTTGGGCGTGCTGTGCGGGGTGCTGGTGGCGCAGGCGTTTGGCAGCCCTGGCGCGCATCTGAATCCGGCGATTACCTTGGCTGTCGCCGTGAACACTGGGAATTATTCGCAATTGCTGACTTACTGGTCGGCACAATTGCTCGGCGCGATGTGTGGATCAACGCTGATGGTGTTGCACTACGCGCCCCACTGGAAACTGACACCCGATCCGGCCGCTAAACTGGGCATCTTCTGCACCAATGGCGCGGTGCGCAACCCACTGGCGAACACTTTCAGCGAAGTGCTGGGCACAATGGTTCTGGTGGTGGTGGCCTTTGCTATCGGGTCGCACGGAGTTTCAATCAGCGGGCCGGCGGCAGGCTTGGCGCCGTGGCTGGTAGCCAGCCTCGTGTGGGGCATCGGCCTCTCGCTAGGTGGCGCCACGGGCTACGCCATCAACCCGGCGCGCGATCTGGGCCCGCGGCTGATTCACGCGCTGCTGCCCATTCCAGGCAAGGGCGGATCGAACTGGAGCTATGCTTGGGTTCCGATCGTGGGCGACCTGACTGGCGGAGCGCTGGCTGGCCTGCTGCTGCACTACGCACGCTTCTAGTGTCTCCAAGATGAGAATCGCACCCTGTTCCGGCACTGCGGGCGAGTTGTATTCTTTCTGTTGACTGCAACCTCCCCCGCAGCATCAGAAATGAGCCTCATGCCGGAAACTGTTCTGCAACTCGATCCTCGCGACAATGTGCTGGTGGCGCTGACCACGCTCGACCTGGGCGCCACGGTGAGTTTTGGTCCTGCGTCGGCTCCGGTTACGTGCATGGTGATGCAGACGATCCCCGCCAAGCACAAAATGGCGCTGCTGGATCTGAAGCCCGGCGACCTGATTCTGATGTACGGCATGGTGGTGGGCGAGGTAGTGGAACCGATCAATCGGGGCGGACTGCTGACCACCCGCAACGTCAGGCATCGCGCCGGCGACTACACCACAGTGCGACAGCCATCTCAGATTCATCTGCCGGATGCATCGGCATGGCGCGCCCGCACCTTTATGGGCTACCACCGCGCCGATGGGCAGGTGGGCACGCGCAATTACTGGCTGGTGCTGCCGCTCGTCTTCTGCGAAAACCGTAATGTCGAGCGCATGAAAGAGGCTCTCGAAGAAGAACTCGGCTACGGCAGTGCGAACAATTCCTATCGCCGGCACGTGCACCGCTTGATTCAACAAGCGAGAACCGGCGGCGAACCGGATGCGTGGTCTGCCATCGCTGCGGCCAAGGGCGACGCAGACCGGCCTCGCAATGCCGAGCGTGTCTTTCCCTATCTCGACGGCATCCGGTTCATCACACACCAGGGCGGCTGCGGCGGCAACCGCCAGGACTCGCAGGCCTTGTGCGGACTGCTGGCCGGTTACATTCATCATCCCAACGTGGCGGGCGCAACGGTATTGAGCCTCGGATGCCAGCACGCGCAGGCCAGCATCCTGATGGATGAACTTCGGAAGCGCGATCCGGAGTTGCGCAAGCCGGTGCTGATCTTTGATCAGCAGACCTCGGGTCACGAAGAAGCGCTGATGGAAAATGCCATCGACCAGACGTTTGCGGCTCTGGCCGAAGCCAACCGCTCCGTGCGCGCCCCAGCGCCCTTGTCCGCTCTAACCGTAGGGTTGAAATGCGGAGGGTCCGATGGATTCAGCGGCATCTCCGCTAATCCCGCCATCGGGTATGTCTCTGATCTGGTGGTCGGCGCGGGTGGCGCCACGCTGCTTTCGGAGTTCCCGGAGTTGCACGGCGTAGAGCAGGAACTGATAAACCGCTGCGCGACGGACGAACTGGCCGAGCGGTTCGCTAGTCTCATGCAAGCCTACGAGGCGCGCGCCAGGGCAGTACAGTCCGGGTTCGAAATGAACCCTTCCCCCGGCAATATCCGCGATGGACTCCTTACCGACGCAATGAAGTCCGCCGGCGCCGCGCGCAAAGGCGGCCTGTCGCCAATCGCCGCCGTTTTGGAATACCCCGAGTACGCCACCACCCCCGGCCTAATCTTGCAATGCACACCAGGCAACGACGTCGAGAGCGTGACGGCGCAGGTGGGCGCGGGCGCGAATATTGTGCTGTTCACTACAGGGCTGGGTACCCCTACCGGAAATCCGATTGCGCCGGTAGTCAAGATCGCAACCAACACCACGCTGGCCGAACGTATGAGCGACATCATCGACTTCGACGCCGGCGGCATTGTCAGCGGTGAGTCTACCATCAAGGACTGCGCCGAGAAGCTGCTGGAGTTCTCCATCGAAGTGGCGAGCGGCGATCGGCTGACAAAGGCTGAATTGCATGGACAGAGCGACTTCATTCCGTGGAAGCGGGGAGTTTCGTTGTAGGGGATCTATCTTCTTACCGAATGTCTTGCCATTGGCCGCGGTTTAATTCGTATTGCTTGCCGTCGAACCGCAGCAGAACAGTGTGAACACTTGTTGCTGTTGCGCTCCTGAGTTTAATTCTCCGTTTTCCCTTCCAACTAGATCTCAGCACAACCAATTCGAGCGCCCCCCACCAACTCATCCTTTTTCAGGATAACCACCACACCATTTGGAATTGCGACCGGCTTTTCTACACTCTCATCTTCCGCACTGAAGTGAGTCTGCTCGGAGAAAGCGTTGTGTCTGGATTGAGCTAACGCAGGTTCGACTTCCATGGCGCCGATAAGAACGATGATTGCTAGCCAGTTGGCCTTCATGATTCCTGTCCCTACGCCCATGCGAGCAGAAGCAAATCCCGTCTCGCACTTAAAATGCACTTACATTCCACGCTCTACTCCAAATGCGAAGCGACAACCGCCAGCGCAGCGATAACTGCCGTCTCCGCTCGCAGGATGCGTGGCCCCAGCGATGCGGCGCGCCAGCCGTTCGCATCGAACAGAGCTTCTTCCGCCGGAGACCATCCGCCTTCCGGACCGATGGCGATTTCGATCGCGGGCATGTCTTCACCTGCAGCCCCAGCGGCTTCCTCTATCAAGCACCGGAGGGTGGTTGTACGCTCCTGCTCCGCTAGAACGATGCGAGTTGCCGATGAGGCAGCCCGCACGCGCGACGCGAGTGGGGTGGGATCGTAAACGATGGGCACGTCGGAGCGGCGCGATTGCTGGGCTGCCTCGTGGGCAATGCGGCGCCAACGCTCGGCGCGCTTTTCCGCGGCCTGGGCAAGGTGCTTCTCAGTACGCTGCGCAATCACTGGAGCCAGCGCGGCAACACCGAGTTCGGTTGCCTTCTCTATGGCCCACTCCATGCGGTCAAATTTATACACGGCTACAACCAGCGTAACGGGCAGTGCGGGATCGGCCTGGAGCTCAGCGACGAGATTGAATCGAACCACATCGGGCGAAACGGCGGCAACTTCAGCATGAAAGACGTGTCCGCCGGCCACCACATCCGCCTCCATTCCTGGCTGAGCGCGCAGCACTCGCGCCATGTGAGCGGCCTGGGCGCCGGTGATGGTGGCAGTAGCCTCGTCCCAATGTTCTGCAATCCAGCGTCGGCGTGTCACGAGTCTCTCCTGAAGAATCTCTACACTCAGAAGTCTATCTCTTCCGCAAAAACACTGAGGGGGACGCTTGAAGCGTCCCCCCGGAGTGTTGCCTTTTTCGTTGGTGCAACCGCTACTTCTTCTTGGCGGCTTTCTTGGCTGCCTTCTTGGCAGGAGCCTTCTTCGCGGGTGCCTTCTTGGCTGCTTTCTTGGTTGCCATTTGCCTATTCTCCCTTTCGATGGTTTGCATCGATTCTGCAATAGTTAAATTGCAGTTGAAGAATGTATAGATTCAGGCTTCATCGATGTCAAGAAAAAAACGTAGCAAGAGTGGAAAAATGGTCAACAATTTTTCCACTCGGTATCGAGGGACGCATTGCGAACCAGAATGCTACGGCGTTCGAGTGAATGTTGAATGGCTAATTCTTGCAGGCAACGGCTGCACGCTCCTTCACAAACTGCGACAACGTTCCGGCTTCGCGCCGTTGAATGAGGTCGTCAAGATATGGCTGGCGGTCTTTCGGATTCGCTTTAAGCAGGGCCTCATAGGCTCGCAGTGCGCCTTCAACGCCGGCTTGATATTGCGCAAGGATGGCGTTTTGCTTATCGGGATTCTGGAGCACGAATGCAGTCTGCGCAAAGACCATGGCTGGAATCCTCGCCAGCAACGTTAGCACTCGATGATATTCAAGGCAAGGCCGGCGAGGCTGGTTTCTTTGTACCGCGATTGCATATCAAGACCGGTGAGATACATGGTCCGAATAACCTGATCGAGGGAAACCTTGTGGCCTTCGGTCTCATTGAGCGCGATGCGCGAGGCATGCACCGCCTTGGCCGCGCCCATGGCGTTGCGCTCGATGCACGGAATCTGAACGAGGCCGCCAATGGGATCGCAGGTCATGCCGAGGTTATGCTCCATGGCGATTTCAGCAGCATGTTCGATTTGTCCATTGGACCCACCGAGCGCAGCAGTCAGCCCGGCAGCCGCCATGGAACAGGCCACACCCACCTCACCTTGACAGCCAACCTCCGCACCGCTAATGGAAGCGTTCTCCTTATAAAGAATGCCGATGGCGGCCGAGGTCAGGAAAAAGCGCACAATGCCTTCGTGGTCGGACTCGGGGACGAGGCGGTGATAGTAGAGGGCCACGGCTGGGACCACACCTGCGGCTCCGTTTGTGGGCGCGGTAACGACGCGTCCGCCAGCGGCATTCTCTTCATTCACGGCCATCGCGTAAACCGTTAGCCAATCGAGCGGGGCAAGCGGATCGCCGCGAAGTCCGGTTGCCTCTTTCTCGTGCAGGCGCTCGGCCAGGCGGCGGGCACGGCGGTGGACGTTCAGGCCGCCGGGCAGAATTCCCTCTGCGGAAATGCCCCTTTGAACGCAAGCCTGCATGGTTTGCCAGATGCGGTCGATGCCTTCGCGCACGAGTTCGACTGGGGCACGTTGCAGGCCGCGGTCGACAAGGGCGCACTCGTTCTCAAGCATGAGTTGGCTGATGGAGAGTTCGTTGGCCTGCGCGACGGCAAGCAGTTCATCCGCACTGTGAAATGGAAATGGAACCGCAGCCAGACGCTGATCGGGAGATTTGTGGCTAGTATCAGCGCAAGATGCAACGTCCTCGGTAATGAATCCGCCGCCTATGGAAAAGAAGATGCGCTGATCGACGACTGAGCCGGACGTATCGAAAGCGGTAAGGCGAAGGCCGTTCGGATGGTGGGTTTGCGCGCCAGGTGGAAACATGATGTCACGGTGAAAGACAAGATCGCGGGGCTCGTCGAAATATATGGAACGAGCGCCGTCGAGTATGACGCTCTTAGCCGCGCGGATACCGGCAACCACAGGCTCGATGACCGCAGGATCTATGGTCGCAGGCTCGTTGCCGGAGAGACCGAGCAGCACGGCGCGATCGGTAGCGTGACCGAGACCGGTGAGAGCCAGCGACCCGTAGAGTTCAGCCTGCACGCGGGCAACTCGATGAAGGAGCCCATTTGGCTCGAGTTCGTGCGCGAAGCGGAAAGCCGCGCGCATTGGCCCCATCGTATGCGAACTCGAAGGGCCGACACCGATTTTGTACAGGTCGAATAAACTCGTCATCTTGGACCGTCTACACGACAGATGTTACCTGAGTACCTAGCACTTGGACGATCCTATTCCGCACGTCCTCTCGATCAACGCTGCCCAGGAGAATAAACTCGCGCGATTGGCCCGAGTTGAGCCGCACAAGAATTCGTCCCGAGTGAAGGATGCCACCCATTCCCCATTTCTGCCGGTCATAAGCCGCAACCGAGGTGATCTTGGACCGCTCCAGGAAGAAACCTCCCCGCAGCTGGGACAACTTCTTGATCGCCTCACGGGCGCGCAGAAATTCCGTATCCTCCAACATCTGCTGGTAAGGTTCGTAGTAGTTACGGTCCACGTTCGTCACCATTCCTTGCGCCCTCCACCCGAACAACCCTTCCGGCGCAATAAAAACAACAAAGGTCCGATTCAGGATGAGCCAGTAATACTCCATGGCTACAAACCCGGAAAGCGGTCGCGCAGTTAACTCCTGCTCACGCGTTTCTTCTTCCAGTATTTCAGCAACGGGCTCAGCCCCCACCGCAGCGACCAAACTCCACACAAAGAATACGGAGAACCATAATGCTCCAACCACAAAGGACATTTCCAGCGCCGGTATCCAGTTAAAATGCTGCCTTACTCCGAAAAGAAGATCAAGTCCCGTCCGAAGAACAATCATCGCCAGAATGGAAAGTGAGGTAATTGCCGCGGACAGTGCCGAGCTTTTCGCGCAGCGGGCAATCGTCGAAGAATTGATCATCGCATTCGATAGTACACTTCAAGCATTTGCCTTATCCACTCGCTTTACGGGCTCTCTGAAACTCGGTTCGTCCTGAGCTTGTTTAGCATTGTGGTTATTGCTCACAACCGATAGGTCCCTATCATCTGGTAAACTCGGTGCACTGAAATCCATGCTCTTTAAAGTTCTCAGTGCGGCTGTATACGGAATCGACGCCAACCTCATTGATGTAGAGGTGGACTATAGCGGCGTGGTCGCGGAGAAGGACGTCTTCCACACAGTAGGCCTGCCCGACGCCGCTGTGCGCGAAAGCCGAGATCGCGTACGCGCCGCGATCAAGAACTCCGGCTACACAATCCCACCCACGTTTATCACCATCAACCTGGCGCCGGCCGATTTGAAGAAAGAAGGTTCGGGCTTCGACCTTCCGATCGCCGTGGGGATTCTGGGCGCGTATGGTGCACTTCGTGTGAATGACCTCAGCCAGTTCCTTCTGGTGGGAGAGTTGGGGCTTGATGGCAGCTTGCGTCCGATTCCCGGCATGTTGCCCATTGCGATCCTTGCGCGCGAAAAGGGCATTCCGAATCTGATTCTGCCTGCGGCCAACGCTGCCGAAGCAGCAGTGGTGGAGGGTGTGAACGTTTATCCTGTCTCGTCGTTGCTGGATGTTCTGGAACTGCTGAACACCACATTGCTGGGCGTGATTCAGCGCGAGCCTTATCGCGTAAACACAACCGAGTTGCTTGGAGAACTGCAGCACTTCAGCGTGGATTTTTGCGATGTACGCGGCCAGCAGACGGCGAAGCGCGCGCTGGAGGTGGCCGCGGCAGGCAGCCACAATATTCTAATGATCGGCCCGCCCGGCTCGGGTAAGACGATGCTCGCCAAGCGGTTGCCATCGATCCTGGCGCCCCTGACATTTGAGGAAGCGCTGGAGACCACAAAGATTCACTCCGTTGCCGGAGTGCTGGATGCTGCGGCAGGACTGGTAACGCAGCGTCCGTTTCGCTCGCCGCATCACACGATCTCCGACGCAGGTCTGATCGGTGGCGGAGCGGTGCCGCGTCCGGGCGAGGTATCGCTCGCGCACAACGGGCTGCTCTTTCTGGATGAGTTGCCAGAGTTCCCTCGCAATGTGCTGGAAGTGATGCGGCAGCCCCTCGAAGACCATACGGTGACGATCGCACGGGCATCCATGTCGCTGAGCTTCCCGGCGCGGTTCATGCTGGCGGCTGCCATGAATCCCTGCCCGTGCGGATACTTCAACGACAAGTCGCGGGAGTGCATGTGTACTCCACCGATGATTCAGCGCTACGTGGCCAAGATCTCGGGCCCATTGCTGGACCGCATCGATATACATATTGAAGTTCCGGCGGTTCAATACAAGGAACTGCGCGGAGGAGCGGCAGCAGAGGGTTCTGCTCAGATTCGCGACCGGGTGATGGGCGCGCGCGAGCGGCAGCAGCAGCGATTCAGGAAGGCCGGAGAGAAGATATACGCCAACGCGCAGATGACGACCCGTCAGATCCGCACTCACTGCGAACTGGGCGCCGATTCTGAGCGGTTGCTGGAACGTGCTATGCAGCAGCAAGGGCTGACCGCACGGGCGCACGACCGCATTCTGAAAGTGGCACGGACTATCGCCGACCTAAATGGCGCCGAGCACCTGACCGTAGCCCACCTGGCCGAGTCCATCCAATACCGCACGCTGGATCGCAGCTATTGGGCGTAGAGAAGCCGTACTTTTGGAGCAGTTCATTGCCATGCTGAGGACTGCGTATTCGGCTCGCCTCGCGCGAGATGGGGCGACTCTTCAAAATATTCGCGAATGAGGACGAAGCGCCCGGCGCGCAATCTGCAAACCCGGCGCAGCCGCCAGATTGAGACTAGAAGCTGAAGCCAAAGTCAGGCTATTTACTTATCAAGCAACGAGGCATTACTTGGGATTTTAAGGTATTTCTAATTTGTGGCCGATGACTAACTGGACTGCGTAAGAAGTTTCAAATGCGCGCAGTCGAAGAGTGCGGAGGTCACACATGCAAGACACAATTCTGAAATCTGGCTGGGACACGCTGTTGTTTGCGGTTCCGTTTCTCGGAATGCTACTCATCGGACTCTTCCGTCTGGACGAGCTATTCGCCGCTCCCAAGCAAAGACTCACGATGCGTCGACCGGCGTCCGGCATCGACGAGAACGGTCGACTCCTGATGACCGATCCTGATGGACGGCCATGGCGCGATTCGCCGATTCGCAGGTAACACAGGGCGTCATCGGATTGTCCATTGCCAGTGCGGGATTGCGAATTATCTGAGTTCCGGCGACAACCGCTGATTGTCGACAAGCAATTGCGTGCCGGACGGAAGGCAGCCAGGCCTGTTTCTTCGCGACGGTCCCGAGCCAATCAGTACCTGATTCACGCCGAATGATCCGAAGGAGGCAAGGGTAATTCATCTGGGTAGAAGCTTGACCGCCCGGTCTTTCCAGAAGTCACCGCCTCGTTACTACTCAAATAACACCTACGTTACTTCGGGAGTGAAAAGTAACGCAATTTCATAGACAGCGAGCGCCAGGAAGCTTGAAGATCCCTTTGGCGGTCAGCCAAATGAGCGGAGGTACGAGATGAATGATGAGATTCTGAAATCTGGCCGGGATACCCTTCTGGTAGCGATTCCTCTGATTCTGTTGCTGTTCATCGGAATGTTTCGTCTGGATGAGCTGCTGATTCGGCCCAAGAAGGGATCGCCTGATCTAAAGTCTCCGCGCCGTCAAAGGCGGGATAGGCCTTTGTTTGCTGCCGATCCAGATGGGACGCCGTTGCGTCCTGCCCGCCGCCGCAAGTAATCGTGCTGGCTGGTGGCTTGCGGAGACTTTCGCATCTCTCAGATGAAAAACGATTTACGCATTTGAAGCGGCATGGACTCGAACGTTGGGCAAAGACAGGAATTAAACCGAAAAAGTTGTTGACCTGGGAGGCGACTCAGTATACTCTCAAAAAAGCCATCCATATAGGGCAGATTGCGCTGTGCGATCTTGCGTGCCCATGAGACATTTCCCGCATCATATTCTTGAGCTGAGGCTCCTGTTTTGATGCCCTCGGTGCGTTTTGAATTCCGCCGAGAACGGAAACACCGGACACATGGTTTCCCAAGGCGGCAATCTGTAACTGCGATATTGCGTAAGGCCTGTTTCATCCTGCGCGAGAGTGCGTCAAGATTTTGAACTGGAAGCACCAATTGTGCGTCTAAAACATTGAAGTGAACATTTGGGGCAGCCCTCGCTTGAATCGGCTATCCCGTGCTGCACCGGCGGCGCCAAGTAGTACCAGCCGGGCAGGCGACTGATGAAGGAGATAATTGAAATGCGTTCCGATTTGGTATTTGGGGCACTCTCTCATGTGTCCAATCGCTACCAGCTCTGTCAACTGGCAAGCAAGGCAACGCGCAAGCTGCACAAGCCGAATACACGGCTGCAGGACACCGCCAACGAGGTCTTAGCACGCTTTCACACGACCGACCCAGGAACCGTGGCGTCCGTAGAGGCGCCCGCCGCTCAACTGGTTGAAAGACGCCGTGCGGCCTGACGGAGTTTCTCAAAGAGCTTAGTTGAGCAGACAAAGATTTCAAGGCAGCCTTCAATTGGAAGCTGCAACTCCTCGGCGTATCGATACTCCACATGAGTTCGGATGATGCCTCAATGCTGGTTTGCGCCGGCTGTATTTTTGCACTCCCTCCTGGTTTCATCCCGGAGCACACCTCCCTTCCGCATCCCCTCACACACATCCCGCCTTGCAGGTGAACATGACCATCGCAGAACTGAAAGAAAAGAACATCACAGAGCTTAGCCGCATTGCGCGCACCCTGGAGATTCCAGGGACAAGCGGCCTTCGTAAACAGGATCTTATCTTCAAGATTCTCCAGGCACAGAGCGAAAAGGAAGGCCATATTTTCGCAGAGGGTGTATTGGAGATTCTTCCCGACGGCTACGGGTTCCTTCGCTCGCCGGACTATAACTACTTGCCCGGCCCGGACGACATATATGTCTCGCCATCGCAGATACGCAAGTTTGACCTGAAGACCGGTGACTCGATCAGCGGCAACGTGCGTCCGCCCCATGAAGGCGAGAAGTACTTCGCACTGGTCAAGATTGAAGCCATCAACTTTGAGTCTCCCGAGGAGACGCGCAACAAGATCTTGTTTGACAACCTTACGCCGCTTTATCCCCAGGAGCGCATAAAGCTGGAGACGGTGCGCGAAGGTATCAGCGGCCGGGTGATGGACCTGCTGACGCCGGTGGGCAAAGGGCAGCGCGGGCTGATCGTAGCTCCACCGCGCACCGGCAAGACGATGCTGTTGCAGTCGCTCGCCAACTCTATCTCCACCAACCACCCCGAAATCGTACTCATCGTTCTGCTGATCGACGAGCGGCCCGAGGAAGTGACCGATATGCAGCGGTCGGTGAAGGGCGAGGTCATCAGTTCGACGTTCGATGAGCCGGCGGCACGCCACGTACAAGTGGCCGAGATGGTGATCGAGAAGGCCAAGCGACTGGTCGAGCACAAACGCGACGTGGTGATTCTGTTGGATTCGATCACGCGTCTGGCGCGCGCTTACAACACCATCGTGCCACCATCGGGCAAGGTACTGTCAGGCGGCGTGGATTCGAACGCATTGCAGCGGCCCAAACGCTTTTTTGGCGCGGCGCGCAACATTGAAGAAGGCGGATCGCTGACGATTATCGCCACCGCGCTGGTGGATACCGGTTCGCGCATGGATGAAGTCATCTTCGAAGAGTTCAAGGGCACCGGCAACATGGAAATCATTCTGGACCGCAAGCTGGTGGACAAGCGCGTCTTCCCGGCGATCGACATCCAGCGCTCCGGCACGCGCAAGGAAGAACTGCTCATTCCCAAGGAGGATTTGCAGCGAATCTGGATTCTGCGCAAGGTTCTGAATCCGCTGTCGCCTGTGGAAGCTATGGAATTGTTAATCAGCCGTCTGGAAAAGGTACGCAACAATGCCGAGTTCCTGGCGAATATGAACCAGTTATAGCCGCAGTCAGGCAGGATTCCGCCGCAGGAATCCTGTTCTGCGCCGCCCAATGACTCAACACAATCCGCGTTTGCTGCCCGCAAGCCAGGATTGTGTTGAGTTATTGGATGTTACAGCACCCCACTGCCAGCCTTTCTTGTCTGGGCTGTGATACTATACTTTCCAACTTAGCAACAGGCACACACTCCAATCCATCCGCCCCTCGCGTCGGAATGGGGTCTACACAAACGCCATGCAGCCGCATGGTTTGTGGATGTGGTCCTGCGGCTTCGTTTCTTTGCTTCTTGAAAAGGAAAGGATTTTCCTTATGCCCGCCCCTGTACCTTTCATCATGAGTTATGAAGAATTCCTGAAGGCAACCACGCCAGCCAACCCCTTTTATCGCGGACGCGATCAGGCACTCCATCTTGTAGATATCGCCCTGAAGGGCTTTCAAAGCGAGCGGTACTCGCCCAATATCGATGACAAGCAGGCCACGGCCCTCCATCTGTGCGACAGCTGCCAGCAGTGGCTCAAGACCAAACAAGAAAAGCAGACTGACCAGTGCGCCATGAGGCGCGCCATCGTCGAACAGCTAGGCCGTCAGGGCTGGAATTATTTTCAGTACTGGACATTTGCGGAGAGGAAAGAGATATCAAAACTCACCGGCAAGGACCCTCAACTCAAGCCGCTGGGTGGCGGTTATGCGGCCGAGCGCCAGCAATATGAAAGGAACAAGACCCATAATCCCATCAGCGGTTCCTGGATGCACGAGGCAATTGGGAGTGCTCTAAAAAACGAACCGATAGGTCGCGACGAAACAACGCAAAAGGAACAGATTGGCGCCTATCTGGGGACCCGCAAGTTCGAGGATTTGACGGACGCCGACTTTAACGCCCTGAACAGAATCTTTATCTTGAATAGCAGTGGTCAAAGGATCGTTGATCCCGCCAGCATGGACAAGACCAAACTCGAACGCGCCGTGCTCTATCTGGACAAGGAGGAGCGCATCAAGCACGTCCTGCTCGTCAAAGGAGGACTTTTGATGGAGGACTTCAACAAACCACTGTCTACGGGGAATTCGATCTACCCGTACGCGATAGACAAGTACGGAAATCTATTGACAATGTGCCTGCAAACCGGTGACAAGCTGGCAAAAGGCGGATTCTTCAACCATTCTTCCTTTAACGCTGGAAAGGACGTGGTGTGCGCTGGCGTGCTCGAAGCAGAGGCTGGGCGTTTGACATCCTTCGGCAATGAGAGCGGCCACTACAAACCCACGCGGGAGAATCTGCACAATGGTGTCGCCCTGCTCGCTCAGCAGAAGATCGATTTTAGAACCACGAAGATCAAATGCTTGGAGTTTCCGGGGGGAAAGCAAACCATGAGCACGTGGAACAGTGGCACCAGGTTTCTGGCCAACATGAATTCCGCGCCGGATAAGACGGAATCCTAGTGTCTCGCTGTTATCGAGACGCTGAGTCGCCCTTGGTTCTCCCCTAAGGCGCCTCAGCGTCCTGCAGCCATGGATGCGCGGCCGGGATAAAACCTGCAGACATTCTTCTCTCCGGCATAAAGGCGCGCTGCGTGCTCTTCACGAATTCCCCCTGGCACTGGTAAGATAAGAAGGTCGTGGGGCTGTAGCTCAGCTGGGAGAGCGCCTCGTTCGCAACGAGGAGGCCAGCGGTTCGATCCCGCTCAGCTCCACCAAATTTTCACGCTGCCGCCAGGCCGCGGGTAAAGACTCAGATCCCTCTCCGATGCCGGTCGACAAGGGCTTTGGTTCACTCAAGGCCGGCTGTATACTTGAGCCGTTCCGGATTCATCAGTGGCCAGCGTTCCCGGTCCTGACCGTTTGGCCAGCGAACCTCGACGAGGTGAACGGTTGTCGCAAATCATCTCCAAGCCAGAAGCCACTGACGCAGCCTTACGGCCTCTGTTCGTCGATCTGGACGGCACGCTGGTCAAGTCCGATACGCTGATCGACTCCTTGCTGGTGCTGATGCGGACGCGCCCTGCGCTGGTGCTAGCGCTACCTGGAAAGCTGTTCAAGGGCAAAGCGGCGTTCAAGGCGTTTGTTACCGACTCCGTTTCGCTGGACGTTGCGCATCTGCCTTACAATCGCAAGCTGCTGCTCTATCTTCAGCAGGAGCGGGCGCGGGGACGCGCAATGTATTTGGCTACGGGCGCGGATGTGCGGCTGGCGCGACGGGTCGCCACCCACCTGGCCATCTTTAATGACGTGCTGGGTTCGGACGGCGCGACCAATTTAACCGGAAGCAAGAAGCTCGCCGGGCTGCGAGCAAAGCTGGGCTTGGATGGGTTCGATTACATTGGCAATGACACGCCCGATCTGCCGCTGCTGGCGCACGCCGGCGAGGCGATGGTAGCGAATCCGAGCCTGGGACTGCGGATGGGACTGCGTGCCCGGAAGATTCGGCCGGCACTCGAGTTCAAGGAGAGCAAGCCTGCCCTGCAATCGCTGCTGAAGGCGGTGCGGCTGCACCAGTGGGCCAAGAACCTGCTCATCTTTGTTCCGGTACTTTTGTCTCACTCGTTGAATCCGGGCAAGCTGTTGACAGCACTGGCGACGTTCTTTTGTTTCTCACTGACGGCCTCGTCGGCCTACATTGTGAACGACTTGCTGGACATCGAGGCTGACCGCCGGCATCCGCGCAAGAGGTTGCGGCCATTTGCGTCCGGGGATCTGACGCCGTTTAGCGGAATCTGCATTTCGGCGGCTTTTCTGCTGGTCGGACTTGCGGGCGGACGGATGCTTCCGGGCAGCTTCTACGGATGGCTGCTTCTCTACCTGGCGACAACGCTGAGTTATTCCTGGTATCTGAAGAAGATTGTTCTTGTGGATGTGATGGTGCTCTCTGGCTTGTACATTCTTCGCCTGCTTGCAGGCGGCGCGGCGACGCTGACTCCCATCTCTCACTGGCTGGCCGGCTTTTCGCTGTTTCTGTTTCTGTCGCTGGCTATCGTGAAGCGGTTTGCGGAGCTGGAGAACCTGCGCGCCAGTAATTCGGCGCCCAAGAACGGCCGCGGCTACCTGCTGGCCGACCTGGCGCAGATGCGGAGCTTCGGAACAGCCAGCGCCTATGCTTCGGTCGTGGTATTCGCGATCTACATCAGCGGACTCGACGTGGTGAAGCTCTATCGCCAACCGCGGCTGCTGTGGCTGATTGTGCCGCTGATGATTCTGTGGCTCAACCGTGTCTGGCTGCTGGCGTCGCGGGGCGAACTCGATGAAGATCCAGTGGCGTTTGCGTTGACGGACCGCATGAGCCAACTGATTGGTTTGGCAGTGGCGGCGATTGCGCTGCTGGCGCTCTAAAAACAATTCCAGGATTCGCGTACTCTGGCAGAATTCCTGCGAGTTTGCCGTTGCGTGATGGCCGTCAATCAATGGGATTACCTATTAGAGCAGAATCAAGTTAGCTATACCCAGCGGCGATTTTACGAGTAATTCTGTATATCTCTGACGAAGTGACCGCGATGACGAGGATGGGACGAGCCTATTCGGACGATCTGCGGGTGAGGATTTTGGAAGCCGATGAG
>CAIKND010000228.1 GCA_903828675.1 uncultured Acidobacteriaceae bacterium | reverse complement strand
CGTGAACGCGCGGCCTGGGAGACCTGGCCTGCGCTCCACTTCGATCAGATCATGCGACCGCACACGCCGCTCGAAGTCGGCGCGTACCTCCGGCAACCGCGCCTCGCCCATCGTGTGCTTGAGTGCATCGCGCATCAGCGTCCTTTCATCGGCTACGGCCTCGCGCTCCATGCCGCGCTCGCGCGCATAGCTCACGCCCTCGTACGCGGCGACTCCCGACTGCTCCGGCTTCAGCTCCACACCGGGCCGCTGCGCCGCCTCTCTGACAACGTTCTGCGACTGATGACCGTGTTGAGCAGCGAGTCTCTGATGCTGCTCGCGCACTTCTTCGTGCGAGAGTGGCTGTTTCGCATCCCGCGTCTGATGCGCCGCGATCTGCGCGGCGCCAGCCCCGCGCACTCCCGCCGTCTCCATGTGCTCCTCGATCTGTTGCCGCCGTGGACTCGACGCCTCCAGGTATTCGCGCGTGTAACCCTTGATCTCCGGCTGTCCATGCTCGCCGCGCTCGATCTCGTAGCCCAGCCGTTGCAACTGCGCCGCAAGCTCCGAACGATACACCGCCGTCGCGTACTGCTGCGTCTTGTAAAGCTCCTGCGGCTGCAACGCGCGGGTCTGGCCGTCTGCCGTTTTGGTCACGTTGAACAGAACCGCGTGCGTGTGTAACTGCGGCGCGGCGTACCCATCGACCGGGCGGCTAGAGTCATGCTCGAACTTCGCCACAACCCACTGGCCCGTCGTCTGCGCCGGGACGTTGCCGCCCATGCGAGCCTGCGCGTATTTCTCCATTTCGTCAAGCGCCGTGCGCACGCTTTCCCTGTGGGCATCTCGCACGCGGTCGTCGCCGCCAACAAGCGCAGTCAGAGATACAGACTTCGGCGCGCTGAACGTCGCATCCCATCCCGCCCGGTGCTCCATAGTCCGCACGGTTTCGCCATTGGCGTTGACGTACTCGCGGGCCGTCTGATGCCGAACCAACTGCTCGCCCGTCTCCGGCTGCTGCCCCTCGGCCAGACGCGCGAACTGCTGCTCCTGGACCTCTCCGTGCAGGCCCCAGCGAGTGGCAAGTTGTCCTTGCCACTCTCCGCGCACAGTCGTACCTTCGGTGTAGTAGTTCTCACGTGCATTCGAGAACTCCTCTTTGTGGTATGCCTGCGCCTGGCCGGAGCTGATGGGCTTCGATAGCGTAATCATCTATGGAACAGCCTCCATTCCGTTCGTGAGCGGGGCCAGCACCGTCCACCGGGCCTTGCACTCTGGGCAGGCGAGTTCCTGCCGAACCTTCATTTCGCCTGTCTTAACTTCCCGCAGACGATGCCCCCGCGTGCACCGCACCACCACGTATTCCAGCTTTCCGTTGCTCTCGATTTCGTACTCGTTTTGCTTCTTAATGGTCTTGTTCCTTTGAGAGGGAGCGTTTGCTGTCCCCTCTACCTTAACTTCGGTAGTTAGTCTTTTCATTCACTGGCGATTTTTATTCAAAGAATGGATTCTGTTCGTTCACCGCTGCGGGCTGTGGCTCCTGCTCCTTCGCGGCCCTCGAGGGCTTCCTCGACGGCGGGGCTTCGACCGCGACTTCCTTCTGTTGTTGGACGCCTGCCGGCACTGGCTGGGCAGCCGGCTTCGCCGGCGGCGCAGCCGTCGCACGCTGGCGCTCGACGAACCGCTCCGCGCGCTCCTCCGGTTTCATGCGCGGGAAGCGCATCCGCACAATGAGATTTCCATGTTGTAGATACCCGTCGAAGGGATCGAGCCCGCCGATCTCCGCAGCCGTCACAAGCGGCTCACACCTGATCTCTCCGCGCATGCTCCGCGCGTTCTTCGGATAGAAGAAATCGCCCTTTCCCTCCCTGCCACGGAACCGTTCCGTCTCTACCTCGCCGATGGTCCTGGAGATCCATTCCGCCATCTTCGGCTCACTCGCTTTGAGCCAGATCCTCGTCGCCGCCTGCGATAGCAGCGCATCCGTTTCCTGGCCGTAAACGGCTTCCATCTGCGCCTTGCTGGGCACCCCGAGCACCACCGGATGGTGCAAGCCGCGCCGCTCTGTCACGGCCTCGGCAAGCTGCGGCAGACGTTGCAAGCTCCCCAGCTCGTCGAGCACGAACCACGTCTTCTTTCCCGTGCTCGCACCCTCATTCATCACCCGCAATACCAACAGGTCCAGCCATAGGCTGAGCAGCGGGCGCAATTGCTCCCGCGTCGTCGCTTTCGACGTGAGGAACACCCAGCCCTTGCGCGTCTTCGACCACTCCGCCGTGCTCCAGCGTCGCTCCGTCTCCGCCTCTTTGGGCAGTAGCCGGAACGCATTCGCCGCTGTTTTCAACGCCGCTAAAATCCCGCCCCGCTGTCTCATCGCCGCCTGCATCTCCGTGTTGCGCAC
This sequence comes from uncultured Acidobacteriaceae bacterium, assembly GCA_903828675.1. Classification (GTDB taxonomy): domain Bacteria; phylum Acidobacteriota; class Terriglobia; order Terriglobales; family Acidobacteriaceae; genus Telmatobacter. The sequence continues at coordinate 68,264 of CAIKND010000228.1, read as the reverse complement.
CCGCTGCTCGATCTCCTCGGGCCGGCTCATCCACTGCGCCAGCTCCTCCGGCGTAGGCTTCAGATTGATGAGATGCGCGAAGATTCTTCGTGCCGTCGGATCGCTGCCGGGCAAGAGTGAGGCAGCCAAGGTAAGAGCCTCCGCAGGATGCGGAACCTCGTCGCCGGGCGTCCAGAACGGACACCGCGCGTCCAAGGGATTCAGCAGCACGTCGCCCCGTTGCGGCTCGTAAAACCGGGCCAGATATTCCATCGCCGGGTCGTACACGACGGCGGCTTCTCCGCGTGCACGCGCCTCGGCAAGTATCTGCCGGATCGCCGCGATTTTTGCAGGGCCGCTGTCGCCCGCGAGAACGAAGTGCATCCCCTCCCGCTCACGCGGGATGCGCACCCATCCGCTTGAGGGTTTGTTCAGGAGCCTGTCGCTCCAGCCCATCTTTTCGTTGACGAACGCGACCCCATCCGGCAGGTACAGCATCAGCCCTTTCGACCGGCCGAGATTGGTATTGAACTCCGCCGCCGTGACCAGCTCAGGGCCTTTCAGACGACGGCCATGTTTCAGGACCATCCGCCGCGCCTGGTCCTTCGGCACGGCCAGGAACAGACCCAGCGCGAACAGCGCAAGCGACCCATAGAAGGGCCTCGCAGCATAGCTCCACAGGTCGCCGTCCCGGTATATCCAGTGGCGCAACAGACCATGCAGGCCCCGGTCGTTGTACTCCGCCGCCTGCCATTCGAGACGGACCAGCCCCTGCCGGATTCCTTCCTCCGTCAGCCGGCGGCCTGGCTTGCCGTCAACGTCCTTCGCCCGCTCCGCTTCGTCGTCCAGGAGAAGCCGCGCCTCACCCTTTGCCGTCACTCCGTTCAACAACACATAGCGCCGGTGCGCGCCTGCCCACACCCCGCCCCGTATCCCGCTGCGCAGGTAATCCGAGAAGTAAACCCGCTCCGCCTCGCTCCACTCCTGCTCGTACTGAAGCCATAACAGCGCACAGAAGAAGAGCGCCGCCACGCCCAGCGCGCCCAGCGTCCAAGCCGGGTAACAACTCGGCCATTTCGCAGCCCCGCTCATGGCTTTGCCTCCCCGATTTCGCCTTCCACCTTCGCGGATTCTTGCCGCGCCGCATCCAGCCGCTCCCGTGCTCGCTGCATCTTCGTCCCATCGGCACGCTCGATCAGGCCGCGCATCTCCGCCTCGCTCAGCGGCGATAGCCCCTGCCGGAACTGGAGATTGAGGAACAGCGTGCGCAACGCCAGCACCTCGGCCAGCACCACTTCGCCCGCCTCCGCGCCTGGCTCTGGAGCTGACAGCAACACGTCCCGAACCCACTCCGAGAGCGTCAGCCCGTTCGCCCGCGCACGCTCCTCCAGCATGGCGAACTCCGCCTCGCTGACTTTGGTGCCTACGGATTTGGTTCGCAGCGGCGGCTTCACGCGGCACCGCCGATTTGATTGGGATGAGGATTCGGGCCATGCAAGGCCCGCGCGTTGCAGACTGCGAAGCAGCCGGGGGAGCAACGCCAGCGGTCGCGGGCTAAGGGGTTGCAGCTCATTAGGTTCCCCTTCAGCAACGTGCGCTCACCAATAGAGTAACCCAACTTCGCAGATTTTTCCTCTTAGACGCCTGTTTTCAGATGGTTCCTAAGCAGTAACCGCAGGTTACTGTACAGCTCCCATTCTGGGGTGACGTGTCATCTCTCCTGCCGATGCCGTAGGCAGCGCCGGTCTAGGGACGCTCGTCCTGACACGGAACTCCTGCCCCCGATACACCACGACGGAGCGATACACTGCCCATATGACCAAGCGCCTTCTTCAGGGACAGGAACTCGAACAGCGGGCGCGAGAGTTGGGTATCGATATTCAAGGCTCCCCGCGCACGGGAAGTTCATCGGGCACTTGTCCGCGGGTCGAAGATCATGAGCTTCAGCAACGGGTCGTGGAAGCGGAACGGGCCAACCGAGAGTCCCGTCTCTGGCTCTTGGCATTGATTTCCGCTGTGGCTTCCGTCGTCAGTGCTCTGGCCGCTTGGGCGTCGATCCTACGAAAATAACCCAAGCGACGGCTTAGAGGTTGAGCTTGCGAAGCAGCCGGTCATCGTCGCCGGTGCCGGCATTCGCAGGCAGAATGGAGGCCAGCCGGTCGTCCACGTCCAGCTTGAACGCTGCGGCGATCTTAGCCACGTGGATGCCGAACTTCCCACGCAACTCCCCGAGTGCACTCGCGAAGGTCCAGCTATGGAAACCCCAGCCGTTGGCGTCGTGGATGCGGTCGCGCCCGTCGGTCCCCACCCGCTTTAAGAACTTTCGGCAGGCCACCCTCATCGCCCTCAAACTCGCGGCCAGTTCGGACCCGCTACCTTCTCAGACCTGAAATGTTCCATATCCGAATGGTGCTGTCCTTGCTGGCGGAGGCCAAGGTCCGGCCGTCGGGGTTAAAGCACACCGACGACACATTGTCGGCATGGCCCTCCAGTGTCCCAACCATTTGGCCAATGGCCGCATCCCAAAGCCTGATGGTTCCACCCTGGCCTCCTGCGGCTACAGTGCGACTGTCTGGGCTGAAAGCAACGGCGCTGACCCAGCCAGGGTATCCAAACGTGTGGAGCAGTCGGCCTTCCGCCACATCCCACAACTTGATGGTCTTGTCCTCGCTGCCCGAGGCAAGCCTTCGCCCGTCGGGGCTGAAGGAGACAGACAGGACAAACTTGCCCTGGCCCTGAAGCGTACGCAGCAGTCGGCCAACGGCCGGGTCCCATAGCTTAATTGTGCCGTCCGCTCCTCCCGAGGCCAGAGTGAGGCCGTCGGGGCTGTACGCGACAGCGCAGACTCGGGCTGCCTGGCCCGGTAGAGTTTGCAGCAGCTTGAGGCCGGCCACATCCCACAACCTTACGCCGGGATATTGCCAGCCCCCCGAGGCAAGCGTGCGACCGTCGGGGCTGAAGGTGACGGAATTCTCCCAGTCCCTGCAGCCTTCTAGAGGGCCGAGAAGCTGGCCAGTCGGCAACTTCCAGAACCTGATGGTCTGGTCGGAGCTTCCAAATGCGAGGGTGCTACCGTCGGGGCTGAAGGCGACTGAGTTGACCACTGAAGTTAGACCATCGAGAGTGCGTAGCGGCGTTCCACCAGCGGTATCCCACAATTTAATTGTCGTGTCGTTGCTACCTGATGCAAGAATGCTGCCATCGGGGCTGAAGGCAACACAGTTTACCGCCCACTTGTGCCCTCGGATTGTGAGCACTGAGGGATCGGATCGGTCGAGCTCGACGTGCGATATTCCCGAATCTTCGATCGCGGCGCGTGATGTGAGGCTGGGAGTTCCTCGTCTGCCGTACCGGAGGTACCAAGCGACAGCGCCCCAGCCTAAGAAAAAGAGTCCTAGAAGCATCCCGCCTGGCTGCCCTGCTGCTACAGCAAGGACAAAGCACATCCCACCGACTGCCAGAAATAGGGCTATATACAACTTGACCGGAATCAAAGAGCCTCCTTGCAAGACCGAATACGGCTTATAAATCCGATTACGCTCCCCCAAAACGGCTATTCCGGCATTCACGGCCACAAACCCGTACCTGAAATCAAGCTCAGGTATTTCAGCTGCGTGCCTAGATGGGAGACCAGTTCATTGTAAGACAGGCAACAGTGCAGTGATAGCCGTCTGAATCGGTGGCAATGTGATGCCAGACCCAACCCGACATTCCCCGGATTTCAGCAGCGTAGCCGAGGCCCAGCCTCGGCTTATCATCCTAATATCCGGGGAATGTCATCAGTCTTCTTGGCGCGTTCGGGTCTGGGGCAACTATGACCGCTAGCGGAGACTGCCGCACCCACGACTGCGGTACGCCAAAGCGAACTCGTAAACCGAACGGAGAAGAGGAAATGAACTTTCCCATCATTGCCCAGCGCAAGGAGGATTAAATGAGTGTGGCAAACATGCCGAGTGCCTTGTTCAAATACCTGCCACCCGCGCGAATCAATGTCCTCGAAGACCTGATGATACGATTCACACAAGCCTCTTCTCTTAATGACACGCTCGAACTTAGGCCTCCGGTCAAGGGAGTCGCCAGCGACGAGAGACTGGCGGAGCTTGCAGGTGAGCGGCAGATTCCTAAGCTACGAGATATGATTTCGCCCGAGATCAAGGAGGATTTAGAGCGAATCTGTCCTGGCCTGATGGAGCAATGTCTCGCGTCTTGTATTCCGGAATGCGTCCGTCAAACGAAGCTGAAACACGAGAACAATCCACACGCAGTGTTCGACGTACTAGATCAGAATTTCGGGATTCTTTCGCTCTCCGAGACTTCGACCGAGGTGCGGATGTGGGGTCATTATGCTGACGGCGGAAGGGGCTTCCTTATCGAATTCGATCCGAAACATTCTTGGCTTCAAGCAAAACACGAGGCACGAGACAGCTTTCGACATATAAGACAAGTGATCTATGTGGCATCCCGCCCCGACAAATCCCTTTTGAAGGTGACCGATCAAGATTTCCTGTACACGAAATGGGACGTGTGGCGCGATGAAAGGGAATGGAGAATTCTTCGCTGCTTCAACGATGCAGCAAAGAAATGCACCGCGCATGATCCCTACGGAAATGACGGACTCCTGTTTGCTATTCCTCCAGACTCGATCAAGAGTGTCATTCTTGGATTCAGCGCGAGCCGTGACTTCGAGACTGCAGTCCGCTCGATTTTGGCGACAAATGCAGCACTCGATCACGTGCAGGTGAAACGTGCCAGCCAATCAAATGAAACAGGGAAAGTGGAAATCCTCTCGGAGAAGGCAGAGTTAAGTCCACGGTGATGGTTGAACCGAAAGCGACAACCGGCCATAACTGGGCACGTCTTCGTTCTTTACAAGCGCTCTCGTATCCGAATTGACATTCCCCGGATAGCGGCAGCGTAGCCGAGGCCCGGCCGGAGTCAAGGCCGCGCTTCGCGCGCCGCTTCGCGGTCGCAGAGCCTTGACACCGGCCTCCCAGCCTCGGCTTATTGTTCTAATATCCGGGGAATGTCATCAGTCTTCTTGGCGCTCGGTTCGCCGTGCGCGAACTGGTTGCCGCCTACCACAATCGCGATCAAACTGGAGCAGGGCAGGGCGCTTCGTCGTGGCTCCTGACAAACCCTCGTCTTTGAAAAGCGTCTTGCATCCGGCCCGCTTCAAGGCCGCGAACCGCAAGGCTGTACTCTGGTCGTCAGTCGATACGCGGGCATAGCCGCATTTCATGGGTTAAATATGGCCTTGACATTTGACCCATGAAAACCCTTGAAAACGCAGGGCGGCGGTGTGGGTCAAAACTTACCCTTTGTGCCCGAACGCCCGCATGGCCAATTTTGCCTTTTCGATGCGTTGGGCAATAATAGCCTTTATGTTCGATGCATCCGCAACACCCAGCACAAACACAAATGTTTCGTGGCTCGTCCCAACTATGACCGCATTTGGTGGTTATGTCTCTGGGTTTTTGGTCGAATGGTTCAGAGACGCACGGGCACACAGCCGTGAGCGTGAAGCTAAAGCTACAGCACGCAGTGAAGCCCAAACTAACCGACGCCACGACTTCCAGAGGCAATCTCTTTTGGGTTTGCAGGACGCAATCTGCGAAACGGTTTCAGATGCGAGGCAAGTATATGTGGAAGAGGCCGCACAGGTGCTCGGAGGCCGGGAGTGGAGTAAGATTGCGGCTTCGGTAGAGACCTCAACCAAAGCAATGAACTCACGTGACCTAGTAATCAAGTTACGAGCGCGCATTCGTGACGACCAGACCCGCAAGCTGACGGAGGGAGTGCTAGTAGCTGTCGCACACCTTTTGAATGCAATATCAGATGAAGCAGCAAAGAAGACTCTTGGCGAAGTCGAAGCCAGCCTGAGATTTGCATGTGAAAGAATCGGAGCAACCCTCAAAACTCTTGACGAAGCTGAGGAATAGCCCCTTTTTCTCGCTGGCAAATATGCCGCCCTGCGGCATTTCAATGCTTCACATCGACGCACCATTTGTCATAAACATAACCCCTGCGCCCTTGAACCCGGATAATGTCCTCGTCACCGACCGTGACATGACCGACATATTGAACAATATCCCCCTTATGCACGCTGGTGATTGCTAATGGATCGCCTTCTCCATACTTATCACGGTCCCAAACGATGTTGTCGCAGGTTATAGTTGCTTCAACGCCTGCGAGTTTCCCCTTCGTCGGCTTTGGCTCTGTTCTGAGTGGAGCTTTATCACTGTTCTCGGTTTCCTGTTTCAGCTTCACATCGACGCACCATTTGTCATAAACATAACCCCTGCGCCCATGAACCCGGATAATGTCCTCGTCACTGACCGTGACATGACCGACGTATTGAACAATATCTCCCTTATGCACGCTGGCAATCGCTAATGGATCGCCTTCTCCATACTTATCGCGGTCCCAAAGGGTATTGTCGCAGGTTATAGTTGCTTCAAGGCCTGCGAGTGTCTCTTCCCTCGGTTTCGGCTCTGGCTTGGGATAAGCCTCTTCGCTGTTCGCTTTGTTCTGGGTCTCCCCCTGAGATGGTGGGGTACTGGCGGGAAAAAGGTCGTCCAAACGATGAGAAGTGTCCACAGCAACCTGTCTAGGCTCCGCGCTGAGTTGTGAGACGATGTGGACGACCTCGCCAATGGCAACCAAGACAGCAAGAACTATCACGATGGCCTTAGCTAGTTCACTATGTGTCTTTTTCTTTTGCCAATACCACGCGAGCCCAGCCCATCCAGCGGCCTCCAGAAGATAGATTGGAACAAGCCCCTTGACTATTGATACCAGCAAACTAATAGCAGAGAAGGTCCCAAATACCAAGGTGCCGACTCTGATCGCTGTTCCGGCCACTCCGTCTCTAATCGGCTCAGACTCATCGGTCAGGGTATTTGTCACCGATTGGACTTCCGGCGGAGGAGTCGGGGTTTCATTCACTGACGGTGCAGGAGTAAAGACGTTACCACAGTGCGGGCAAAACTTGAACCCATCCGCTGAATCTTTGTCACATACATTGCAGACCATTTTAGCGATCCCCTCTGGTATTGCTCCCCTGGAACGGAGAGCCACGCGATTATGCTCTTTATTGTTTTGAGAACCATCTCCGTTCTTCAGATGTATACCGATGCTCCCATCCACAGTCAGGGCACCAAAGAGCGTTTTCGTCTTTGTCGGTGGCGGGATTCCCGCACACGGGACAGGTGTTTGCTATGTTTCCCTGCGTTCCATCAACCAGGTGCCAGTCCGCACTCCAATCCAATTTCAGCGAACAGGCTTTATCTCTGTCGAATTGAGCATGACCCAATTTCTTGGCGTCTTTCAGGGTTCGCGCATCATCAAGCTGTTCCCACTCGTCATTCACAAAAACTGACCAGTTCACCGCCTGATCGTGTCCAACATGAATCGTGTCGCTCCCGTGCTTCGCCGCATAGACGTTGAAGAATCCAGCCAAATAATCTTGCCTCACTTGGACATCTCCATTCTTTCCTGTGGATAACTGCCCCTTGCAATACTACAAGGTTAAGGCCTTGTAGCAGGCGAGCCGGACGCGCCTCCGGGCGGAATGCAGGGGCCGCAGGGGGGCGGCGGTTTGCTCCCTTAGAGGCCCAAACCAATATCCAAGCCCTGTTCTTGGTCCGGCGCGGTCTCCCGCTGCGGCGTGACAGCCTGCTCCTGTTCCAGTCCTGGCTTTATCTCCCGCGCATGGACGCAGTTGTGCGAAACATCACGCCCCAGCGCCGCCCTCAGTTGCTTTACGCGGTCCTTGGTGAAGATTTGCGCGTCATATGCGCCGCGCGAGACGGCAACGTAGGCCATGCGGTTGCTGAACAGCAGGCAGAGCCCCCTGCATGGGTTGTAATGGAATCCATTACGGTGTAATATTCAGATATGGCAATTGCTACTGCAAGGAAATCGAGGGTATACACGATCAGCCTGCCGCCCGAACTTGCGCAAAGGGCAGAGGCGCTGGCTCAGCGGGACAGCCGCACTATGAGCGAGCTATTCCGCGAAGCTTTTCGCACGTACTCCGCACAGCAGGCGCGAACGACACTGGATGAGCTGGGCGAATATGCGGCAGGCCGCAACCCGAAGGGCTACACCGAGGCTGATGTGCCCCGGCTTATCAAACAGGTGCGCGCTGAAAAGCCGCGCCGTCGTAAGGTACGGTCTAACGGGTGATCGTCGTCATCGACACAAACGTCTGGATTTCTGCGCTTCAATTTGCGAAGCGTCGCGGCACGCCGACTCTGGCGGTCGAAAAAGCGATGAGCGAAGATGTGATTGCTACCTGCGATGAGATTGACGCGGAGATTGTGCGCGTCCTGACGGAAAAGTTCTCCTGGGAACAAGACCGAGCAACGTCGGCGCTGAAAGTGATTCTGGCGCGCGGCATCCGTGTAAAGGTTCGAGGCACGGTAAAGGAATGTCGTGATCCCGGCGACGATATGTTTCTGGAGTGCGCCGCCCTTGCCAAAGCGGATTTGCTGGTTTCAGGGGACAAGGATTTATTGACTCTCAGCGCGTACAAGGGAACCCGCATTGTCACGCCCTCAGAGTACCTGGGAGCACGATAAGCATTCCGGCCACTGCTCAGAGATGAGCATTGCCGTAGATCGCCGGAGCGATACTCATCGCAACGGCTACGGGGATTCCGCTGACAGCGGCATCCCCGGCATTTTCGGTTGTTTCCTTCTCTTCCTCAAACGTGCTGCCGAGAATCAGGTCCACGGCTCTCTGAGCGTTGGCGGCTGCATGAACGATAAGCCGGTTATCTTCTTCCAGCGCGGCAATCCAGTTTTGGATGTAAGCAGTGGTGTTGCGGTCGGTGCGCTCGTTGGCGATCCCAGCGATGGCGCAAAGAAAGGCCGCGCCCATCTCGGCTACCAGTTCCTCTTTGCTGTAAAGCTCATCTCCGAAGCAGTCGCCAAAGATGCGATGCAGACGGCTCTCGTGGCCGGTGCTGTGTACCAACTCGTGAAAGAGCGTGCTGTAATAGTGAGGCGTATCGACGAAGCGGGAACGTGCGGGCATGTGGACGGAATCGGTAGAGGGCCGGTAGTAAGCGCGGTACTCGCTGGGGCTGTTGAGATAGAGCGCGGGGCGGTTCTCCCATCCGGCAACGATGCCTTCGCAGAGTTCGTCTTCGTCGATCTCCGGAGCGATAGTGGGCTGTGATATTTCGGGAAGCGTGAGGCCGTCGCATTGCTCCACGTTGAAAACCGTGTAGTTGCAAAGGACAAAGGGGACACGCTCATTCTCGCCCGGGCCTTCCTCGTCTTTCGTGGCATGTTCGGGAAGCTGCTTGTAAAAGACAATCGGAGTTCCATGTTCGCCCTTGCGAACATTGCCTTTCAACGCCTGCGCCTGCTTGAAGGTAAGCCAAAACGGCGAGTTGCATTCGCTTGACCAAAGCAAGAGAACATTGATGCCACGGTAGGGTTTACCGGTGTAGAAGTTACTTGGGAATGGCCCGCCTGCATAGCGCGGCGTCTTCCACGGCCTCTCCCACGGAATCACGCCAGCTTTGAGGCTGGAAAGAATGCGGTCGGTAACTATCTGGTAGATGCTCGGCCTGCTGGCTGCATTGCGATGGTTGCGGTGTGCCATGACGTTTTGCTCTCCTGTGCTGCCCGCGTGGGGCAAGACTGTGAAGGAGGGCATTTCGCCTTTAGCTCTCAACCAAATTTCTTTTGTTGAGTGCCCCCGCTTCATGTCTTGTGCGGCGGGCAGAGGCGAGGCGGGTTCAGTCAAGGGCGGGCGCACTGTGCGCGTTTATGGAGCGTCAGCGAACACCCTTGACGGGTTCCGACCGGCTCTGCCATAAAGCCGCATGAAGCGGGGGCACTTGATAAAAGAAGAAATTTCGGTCTACTTCCGTATGGTGTTCAGGGACGGGGCGGCGAGAGAGCGGGTGATTTGAGAGGAGAAACGCAGCCCACTTTCGTATACAAGCGATTGGCGCTGTCTGGCCCGGTTCCGGGCCGGAGTGGGGCCGGTTCCGGCCCCAAAACCATGCCAGGATGGTTCCATCCTGGGTCACTGGATAACAGTGTTTACCGTCATCAGAAAGCAAGCAGCGCTGGTCTACGCTTCTTCAGCCAAACGGATGGCCTCCACTCGTCCGGGGCTTTTCTTCGGAACCGTCTTTTTCTTCGACCGTGGCCTCATGATGTTGATAGCGGACGCATCGAGTTGCGTCTTCAAATGCGCCGCATAGTATTTCTCAATCATCTCCACGCTTGTCCGGCAGTTCTTGGCAATCTGATAGATGTCGGCACCTTCAAGCAAGCGGAGGCAAATGTAGGTGTGGCGAAGGCTATACGCCGTTCGCGGCCTTCCGTCACGGTCGGTGCGAAGCTTTTCTTCCTCAAGGATTGCGTTGAACAGCTCGCGTGGCCATTTTGGGAACAGAAGATCAGTGGGTCCGGGCGCGTGCCACTCGCCGTTGGCCATTGACGCGGTGCGGCTACCTGCTCTTCCCGGCCCTCCATCTGGGCGTGGGCGGGCTTTCAGCCGCTCGAACGGATGCACAGCACCCGTGGTGCTCTTGCAATAACCAACTCCTCGCTTTCCACGTACTTCGATCTCAAGGATGGTCTGGCCGCTCCCCTCGTCTTCGGTCACCGTGACATCGCGGAACTGAAGACGCCTCGCCTCGTCGGGGCGGAGTCCCGTGTTGGCGGAGAGCAAAACATAATCGTGAAGTTGTTCCGCTTCCCAACGAAAACGGGGCTGCTTCGGGTCCTGCGCGCGTTTCCGCGTTGCCTCATAAAGTTGCCTGTACTCTTCCGGTGAGAACCATGCTCGATGGGAAATCTTCGCGGACGCGCGATATGGCGCTGAAAAATCCGGGAGATGATCGACCCATCCGTGCCGCAGAGCCGTTTTGAAAATCTGGCGCAACGTCACGGTCTCCTGGTGCATGGTGCTATGCGCTGGAGGCTTGCCGCCCATCGCCTTACATTCCTCAATGCGATGGATGCGATATTCATTGACCTTGCCAGCCGTGATCTCGGGAAGGACCATGCTGCCGAAGAATGGAATCAGGTAGCCGTTTGTCCTCGCGTGCTGTCCGCGCGCATAGGTGGGGCTGCGCTGCCCCTGCGTCATGATGTCGAATTCGCGCAGGTACAACTTCGCAGCTTCGCGGAACAGTTTGCCACTCTTTAGCTGACCCTCGCGGAGTTTGCCCCGCAACTGCAAATACCAGTCTTCCGCGAACTCCTTCGCTTTCGAGAGACTTTCTTCTTTGGTGGTTGTGCGCCGATTCTTCTCGGCCAAATAGGTTGCGCACTGCCAGCTCGAACTGTTCGGACGCTTGTAGACGTGAACTTTGCCACCGAGGATGGTGTGATGCTCTGCCATGCGGCTGCACCTCCTGCTTCTCTATAAGAAGCGCTAGAGTGTGCAAGGGTTGCGTAAAGGCTGCGTGTTGTTCGAAATAGCTACAAGACTTTTATCATCAATACTTTATAGAATAAGTTCTATTTAATAAGCCGATTTTAAGTCCGCTGCGTCTGCCAATTTCGCCATCCGGGCCTGAACTTATTCTATTCAAAGACTCAAAGTTAATAAGGGCATTGCCCTTGTATTCCGACCTAGCCGGTTCTTCCTAGTTTCGGCGGATGGTGTATTGGTGGCTGATGGCCAAGCTCTGTAGCACTTGGCAGCCCCCTCAACTCTATCCAGGAACGGAATAGGGACCAAATAAACGAATTGCCACTGCCATTGGCTCCACATCCATTGGGACGCATCGCTCATAGAATTGTACAGCGACCTTGCCCTTAGATTCAGAACGCTGGCCATGCAGCCGCTCCACCTTCAGCGCACCAAACAACGTCTCTGCGAAAGCGTCTACGCCACAACCGTGGTCATGCTAAGGAAGCTCCGTCCATCACGCCGCCCAGCGCTGACGGCCTGCTCTTGAATCCCGGCTCAAACCCTAAATTAGCTTTGTAAGGTTCTTCCCTTTTTGTAAGGTAAAAGGGCGGTACAGGGCGCTATCAGGCGCACGTAGCGCTCACGGCGCACATTCCATATTCCCCGTAAATCATTTGTTTTGATATGTATACATTTAGAATCAACGGTTTGTTTTGTAAGATGGTGGGCGGTGAGGGATTCGAACCCCCGACATCCTGCGTGTAAAGCAGGCGCTCTAACCAGCTGAGCTAACCACCCACTCCCGGCGGCAACAATCTTGCAACCTTCAGTTATCATATCAGCGCGGATCTGTTTCGGCGTACTTGCCTACACACTTGATAAACTCAGCCGGTGGGCCGTCTTCTAGTCAACGCGGATGATTTTGGGCTGACCGGCGGGGTGAACCGGGCGATCATAGATCTGCATCTGGCCGGAGTGCTGACCAGCGCTACTCTGATGGCAAGAGCCACGGCTACAGACGAAGCCATTGAAATCGCGCTATCCACGCCTTCGCTGGGTGTGGGTTGCCATGTGGTGCTGGTGGATGGGGAACCAGTCCTGCCGTTGCCAGAGATTTCCACACTCGCAGCGCATGAGACAGGACGTTTTCATGCCACGCTTGGGAAATTCTTGATGCGGCTCCTCACCGGACAGATTCGCGCCGCCGAAATTCAGGCGGAAGCAGCGGCGCAAATATTTCATCTTCAATCCAGGGGAATTGCTCTTACCCACGTCGATACCCATAAACACGCCCACATGTTCCCCGCTGTTCTTCGGCCCGTGTTGAGGGCGGCGCGCGCGGCTGGAATCGGTGTTGTACGCAATCCCTTTGAGCCGGTCTGGAGCCTGCGCGCAACCCCAGGCGCACCTTGGGTCCGGCGTACCGAGGTGAGCCTGCTGAGAAGGCTTGAGCCTGCATTCCGGCGCATCGTTGCCGAAGAGGGTTTCACGACCACCGACGGAGCCATTGGCGTGCTGGCAACGGGAACCCTCGACGCTGCCACGGTCAATTCCCTGCTCTCTGCAATGCCTGAAGGCACATTCGAGTTAGTCTCCCATCCCGGATACAACGATGCCGATCTGGCCAGGGCACACACCCGGTTGCTGGCATCGAGAGAGACCGAGCGAACGGCGCTGCTCAGTTTGCGCCAATTCCCTGGGATTGAACTTCTTCCCTTTTCTGGGTTGCACGGCGATGGCCGCCCGGAAAAGGCCCGGTAGTCTGCGATGTTGCATCTTCGCAACTGCCGCCAACGTCAATAGGAAACAGAACGCATTTCGCTGGAACAAACTGAGAGAAGATCATGCGGATAGGGATTACGTGTTACCCCACCTATGGCGGGTCGGGCGTGGTGGCGACGGAGTTGGGAATTGAACTGGCGGGATTGGGACACGAAATACACTTCATCTCCTATTCGCAGCCGTTCAGGTTGAGCGGGCGCGACGAGGGAATTTTCTATCACGAGGTTCCGGTGTCGAGCTATCCCCTGTTCGAATTCCCGCCGTACGACCTGGCGCTGGCTTCGCGCATGGCTGAGGTGGCCGAATTCTATGAGCTCGACCTGCTGCACGTGCACTACGCTATTCCCCACTCCGTCAGTGCGCTGCTTGCGCGCCAGATTCTAGCCAGCAAGGGCCGGCGGCTGCCATTTGTGACCACGCTGCACGGAACCGACATCACGCTGGTTGGCCTGGACCGCTGCTACCTTCCGATTACGCGGTATGCCATCCAGGAGAGCGATGGCGTCACCAGCATTTCCGACTACCTAAAACAGAAGACTGTCGAGGACTTTGGTGTAACTCGTGAGATAGAGACGATTACGAACTTCGTTAACTGCGATCTGTATACGCCCCTCAAGGATGAGGAAGCGCGAGCGCAGGCGCGTGCGCATCTGGCCGCTCCAGATGAAGCGATCCTGATGCACTTATCCAATTTCAGGCCGGTGAAGCGGGTTGTGGACGTGGTAAAAGTCTTCGCAAAGGTGGCGAGTCAAATCCCGGCGCAACTGGTTCTGGTGGGAGACGGACCGGACCGGTCAGCAGCGGAGTGGCTGGCGCACGACTTGGGAATTCATGGGCGCGTGCGCTTTCTAGGTAAGCAGGACAGGGTGAATGAGCTGCTGCCGCTGGCCGATCTAATGCTGATGCCGAGCGAATTGGAATCGTTCGGACTGGCCGCTCTGGAGGCGATGGCGTGCAAAGTACCCTCGATCGCAACGCGCGTGGGCGGCGTTCCCGAGTTGATTGACGATGGAGAGACGGGGCTGCTGTACGAGGTAGGCGACATAGACGGCATGGCGGCGGGAGCCTTGACTTTGCTGAGCGATCGCACGCGGCTCGACGCAATGCGCGAAGCCGGGCGCCATACGGCACAGAAGAGGTTCTGCGCGTCGCTGGTGGTGCCCCATTACGTTCGGTACTACGAAAAGGTACTGGCGGGCGGGAATTAGAAAAATGTCAGCGGTGTGAGGTCAAGCGGACGTAGCCTCTGGTTCGAAGCTGGGGGTGAAGCCTAGCCGACGCCAAAAATCACCGACGAGCGCGGTAGTTTCTGCGGCTGTAACGGGAGTGGTTCTGAGCAGAATCTCCGTATTCAGGTTGGCGGCCAGCGCGGAGGCTTCGGTAGCGATGGCGATGCACTTCTCAGGACGGTATGTGCAGTTGGCCAGGTCAGTAATTGAAAGTCGTGTGGTGGGCGTCGCAAAAACGCAGTGTGGTGGGGCCATGCGATCCAGCAGCCACAGAATTTCCAGCTTGGACTCGAGTTCGTCCGGAACGCAATCGAGGACGAGATCGGCGTTTCGGACAGCGTCCTCGATGGTGGAAACAAAGCTCACAGCGGGCAGGGACGCGGGGTTGAGCTGCTGACGGATCATTTCCTGCGCGTGGTGCAGGTTGTTGGGCATCACGTCCTCAAGCAGGACCGTGAACCCGGCGCGAGCCGCCGCCAGGGCGAGCCAGCGGCCTAGAGGGCCTGCTCCGATGATGGCAACAGTGGGCACGGGGGGCGTTACTTGGCAGAGAGCGCTTGAGCAACGTCTTCAGCGTTGGGACGGGCCTGGAGCAGATGTTCTGCGACGCGGGCGCGCTCGTCGGCGGTAAGAGAGGGAATCGTGGCGAGGACGCGGCGCAGGGTTACAGCGACGTCGTCGATGTAGTTCATAAGGCGAATAGCTTCTCCGGAGAGGGGCATGGCTTGGGATCCTCGATCAGATAAATTTCAGTTTCTATTGTAGGGGCTGAGCCGGGGTTGGTGGGCGGCGCATCCGAGACGCAGGCCTTTCGACCGCTTTTGGCGCAAAGTGCACGCCAGACTCAACTCAGGATTCTTTGTGCCTAAAGTGAAATGGCCGCGGAGGGACCGCGGCCTGGAGTCGAATCGGACTCTACTACTTGCCGGATTTGGCAGGGGCGCTGATGGGAGCGGCCTTGGTGCCTTCCAGAACGGAGTGGGTGCCCTGAGCGCGGACGTAGAGGACAACCAGAGCGATCGAGGTGCACATGAAGATGATTGCCGACCAGGTGGTGAGGCGGGTAAGCACGTTGGCCGCGGCGCGGGGTCCAAAGGCGGTCTGCGAACCCTGACCACCGAAGGCGCCGGCCAGATCAGCCGAACGGCCCTGCTGAAGGAGAACAACGCCAATCAGGAAGAAACACACGATGACGTGGACAACGATCACGAAGTAGAAGAGAATCTGCATTTCTAAGCTGCTTTCCAAGTCTTCCCGGATGGCCGGGTGAGAAGCTTTCCGGCGTGCCGGACTGAAGGTCATTGGTGCGGAGGAGGGGACTTGAACCCCTATGCCTTTTGGGCGCTAGCACCTCAAGCTAGTGCGTCTGCCAATTTCGCCACCTCCGCACGGGGTGAACCTAACAAGTATAGCAAAGGAGAGAGGGTAGCGGAGAGGCTCCCGCAAGACGGGTATAAACTCATCGCAAGGGAATCTCTGGACAGGTGCTTTCCATCAAGCAGGCATTCCCTCTGAAGTGAGCGTCCACGTTGCTTTTGATGAGTTTACGCGCGGGTTGAGGCCCGCCCCCTTCAAGACGTCAGCCTGATCAGAGGTCTCCAATCCCATGTGTGAACGTGATTCCAATTTCCCGCATTTTGCCGCTCTGGCCGTGCTGATTCTAAGCGTGGCGACGTTGTTCGCCTTAACAACTGTGCCGGCGCCGGCGAGCGCCCAAACACCAACAAAGGCCGCACACCCCATGACCCCCAAGCTCAATGCCGCCGCCGTGCAGCAGTCGGCGATTGTGATCGATACGCATGCCGATACGCCGCAGCGCTTTCTGGACGAGAACTTCGACCTGAGCGACCCCCTGAAAGGCGGAAATTTCAACTTGGAGACGGCGCGCAAAGGTAACCTGGGCGCGGAATTCTTCTCCATCTGGGTAGAGCCGGAGTCGCAAAAGGGCCACTATGCGCGGCGGACACTGGAGCTGATTGACGCTGTAAAGCAACAGGTGGCAAAGCACCCAGGCGAGATGGAACTGGTAACCTCCGCCGCCGGAATCGAGCGGGCCCGCCGCGAGCATAAGCTGGCTGCGCTGATGGGCATTGAGGGCGGTCACTCCATTGAGGATTCTCTGGGCCTGCTGCGGCAGTACTACGCGCTCGGCGTGCGCTACATGACACTGACCTGGGCCAACTCGAACGGCTGGGCGGACAGCTCAGGCGATATCGACGACAAGACCGTGACGCACACCAAGGAAGGCCTGAACGAGTTCGGCAAAGACGTGGTGTACGAGATGAACCGCCTGGGCATGATGGTGGACGTGTCGCACGTGTCGGACCGGACATTTATCCGGACGCTGATCATTTCGCGGGCTCCGGTGATTGCGTCGCATTCCGCGGCGCGGGCGCTGTGTGATTCGCCGCGGAATATGACCGACGATATGCTGCGGGCGGTTGTGAACTCCGGTGGCCCGGAATCGAAGGGCGGCGTGGTGCAGGTGAATTTCTTCTCCGGTTTCATCTCGCAGCCGTACCGGGATGCGCTGAAGGCGATGGAGCCTGAGACCAAGAAGGCGGTCGAGTCGCTGAAGGCCAAGGCGAAGGCCGAGGGACGCGAGGCGGCTCCCGCGGAAATTGAGAAGTTGCAGAAGGAAATGGCGGACCGGATTCCGCGGCCGCCGCTTTCCGTACTCATCGACCACATCGACCACATTGCCAAAGTGGCGGGGGTGGACCACGTAGGGCTCGGATCGGATTTCGACGGAGTCATGGGGCAGTTGCCTGAGGGAATGGACTCGCCTGCCGACCTGCCGAAGATCACGGCGGCGCTGATCGAGCGGGGCTACTCAGCCGAGGATTGCAGAAAAATTCTAGGCGGAAATCTGCTCAGGGTGTTCCGGGAGGTCGAGGCGGTCTCAAAGCAGTTGCAGGCGGAGAATCGGCCACGAATTATCGAGAGGCAGCCTTTCGATAAGTAGAGGGCGCGGAGTTCACCTGGCTACTCCTGGGGTTATATAGTTGGCTCTATGAAGCGCTTAGGATTTGCTCTGTTTCTCCTCTGTCCTCTTGCGGTTGCGGCGCAATCGTTCACCGTTACGTTTCCCAAAGAAGTGAGCGCGCAGGCACTGGACGGGCGGCTGTTGCTGGTTCTGTCTACTGATCCCAGCGATGAGCCGCGAAATCAGATTGACGACACGCCAAGGTCACAAATGGTGTTTGGCCTGACGGTGGACGGTTGGAAGCCGGGGCAGGCCGCGCTGGTGGACGCGAGCGCGTGGGGTTACCCTGTCCGCAGCATTAATGACGTGCCGCCGGGCGATTACACGCTGCAGGTAGTCCTGAACAAGTACACCACCTTTCATCGCAGCGACGGCAAGAACGTAAAGCTGCATGCTGACCAGGGCGAGGGACAGCACTGGAACATTTCGCCGGGTAATCTCTACTCGAAGCCGCAGAAAATCACGGTGAAAGCTGGCGGCGCGGCGATCGCGGTCTCGCTCACGGAGGTGGTTCCGCCCATCATCGTGCCGGGTGACACCAAGTACGTGCGGCACATCCGGATTCAGAGCGCGGCCTTGACGAAGTTCTGGGGCCAGCCGATGTTTGTGAGCGCAATTGTGCTGGTGCCGGAAGGGTTTGACGAGCACCCCGATGCGCGGTTTCCACTGATGATCTTCCATGATCATTTTGCGTCTGAATTTACCGATTTCCGCACAACGCCGCCCGACCCGGACTTGAAGCCTGATTACAGCGAACGATTTCATCTGGCCGGGTACAACCTGATTCAGCAGCAGGAAGCGTATAAGTTCTACCAGCAGTGGATTGCGCCGGGGTTTCCGCGCGTGCTGATTGTGAAAATTCAGCACGCCAACCCGTTCTATGACGATTCGTACGCCGTGAACTCGGCGAACGTTGGGCCCTACGGCGATGCAATTGAGAACGAGCTGATCCCGGCGATTGAAAAGCAGTTTCGTGGGATCGGGCAGGGCTGGGCGCGATTCACCTACGGGGGATCGACCGGCGGGTGGGAGGCGCTGGCCGTACAGGTGTTCTATCCCGACCACTACAACGGCGCGTTTGCGGCCTGCCCTGACCCGGTCGATTATCACGCCTATACCAACATCGACTTATACAACGACAAGAACGCCTTTTACCTTGAGGGCGCACACAAGCGGGTTCCGCAGCCGGCCATGCGCGACTACCTGGGGCACACCCTGATCACGACCGAGGACAACAATGCCTACGAGTTGGCGTTGGGCGACCACGGGCGCTCGGGCGAACAGTTCGACATCTGGCAGGCGGTCTACGGGCCGGTGGGAGCGGATGGCTATCCCGCGCCGATCTTCGACAAGGTGACGGGCGAGATTGACCACTCGGTGGCTGAGTACTGGCGCCGGCACTACGATCTGGAAGCGATTCTGGAGCGGGACTGGGAGAAGCTTGGCCCGGAGCTGGCCGGAAAGATTCACATCTACGTCGGGTCGGACGATACGTACTTTTTGAACGACGCGGTGTACCGAATGGAGGATTTCCTGAACTCGACCAAGAACCCTCCTTATGGGGGCGAAGTCACTTACGGGCCGCGGGCGGAGCACTGCTGGAACGGTGATCCGACGCTGCCGAATGCCTATTCCCGACTGCACTACGACACGCAGTATCTGCCGAAGATTCTGGAGCGGATGAAGATGACCGCGCCGCCGGGGGCTGATTTAACCAGCTGGCGGTATTGATGCGAAAAGGCGAAAGCGAAGGACAGGGAGAATGCGCGGGCGCGCCAAGCCCGCCTGTTTTCCCTTCTATACTTGCTTCTAACTCGATTCCCTCCCTGGAGATCCAGAAATGAATTCAGCACCTCGACTGTTTGCCGCCTTGTTCGCCGCTGTCCTGCTGGTATTGCCGGTTAGCGTCCGCGCCGAAGACGCAAAATCCGCTCAAAAGCCGGCGGCTCAGGAGAAGACCGCCGAACCCGCCCCTCCAGCCGACGTAACCACGCAGGGCGAGGTGAATGCGGGCGGGCAGCACATTGCGTACAACGCCATTGCGGGCATTCTCACCGTAGGCGGAACCGACGCTCAGGATGCCCAGCTCGGCTCCGACGGAAAGCCCCAGCCGGGCAGTCAACTCGCACTGTCGGCGCCCAAGGAGCCAGCGGATGCGGCCCCGGTTGCTCAGATGTTCTATGTCGCCTACTTCAAGAAAGACGCGAAGGCCGAGGACCGGCCCATCACGTTCTTCTACAACGGCGGTCCAGGCAGTTCGACGGTTTGGCTGCACATGGGTTCTCTGGGCCCCAAACACGTGGTCACGGACGGCGACCAGCACCTGCCGGCTGCTCCGTATAATCTCGTCGACAACGCCAACTCCCTGCTCGATGTAAGCGACCTGGTCTTCATCGACGCACCCGGCACAGGCTTTGGCCGGCTTGTCGGCAAAGATGCCGAAAAAGCATTCTGGGGCGTGGATGAGGATGGCGCAGCGTTCGCCCGTTTTATTGCCCGCTTTATCGCCAAATACAGCCGCTGGAACTCACCCAAGTTCGTCTTCGGCGAGAGCTACGGAACCACTCGTTCGGCCGTGTTGGCCAAGATGCTGGAGGAGCGAAAGTCCATCGATTTGAATGGTGTGATCCTGCTCTCCCAGATCCTTAACTTCAGCACGTTTATTGACGGCGCGAGTGCAAACCCCGGCGTGGATCTGCCCTATGTATTGGCTCTGCCCACCTACGCAGCCACCGCCTGGTATCACAAGAAATTGCCCCAACAACCGCCCGCGCTTGAACCGTTTCTGAAAGAAGTGGAAGAGTTCGCGACCGGTCCCTACTCCCACGCCCTGGCGCTGGGAACGGATCTGACCGCGGCTGAGAAGCAGTCGGTAGCGGAGAAGTTCCACGAATATACCGGCCTGCCTGTGGCCTACCTGCTCAAGGCCAATTTGCGGGTGAATGGCGGCGAGTTCGAAAAGACTTTTCAGGATGATGCGGACCTCACGATCGGCCGCTACGACACGCGCTTTTCCGGCCCCACGATTGACCCCTTGAGCCAACAGGCAGACTACGATCCGCAAAGCGCGGCGATTTCGTCGGCCTACGTCGCTCTGCTTAATGACTATGTGCGCCGCGACCTGAAGTATGGCGACGGGCAAACCTATCTGCCGTCCGCCGATGTATGGGGAGCCGGCCACTGGAATTTCAAGCACAACGGCAACTCCTTCGGCCTGAACGTCTCAAGCGATCTGGCCGACGCCATGAAGACGAATCCCCGTCTCAGGGTCATGTTGAATGGCGGCTACTACGACCTGGCGACAACATTTTTTGGAGCCATGTACGAAGAAAAACATCTGCCCATTCCGCAGTCCCTGGCCAAGAACATTGAATACGACTGGTATGAGTCGGGGCACATGGTTTACGTGAGGGACGAGTGCCTCAAACAGCTCCATGACCGCGTGGCAGCCTTCATCAAGCACTCCGACGGAGCAGCTCACTAGAGCTGCTATTCCAGCGTGAACTCATTCCTTCGAGATTCAAACGGCTGGAATGCGTTCAAGGGGTTTGGCATAGATAAGTGCGTGGTGGCTGGAGCCGTAGTAGTTCTCTTCCCTGCCCTGAGAGAGAAATCCCCGAGCCTCGTACAGGCGGATGGCAGCGCTGTTTTGCTCTGCAACGTGAAGCCAAATGAACTGCGCATGCGCAGCTCGCGCTGAAGTCTCGATGCGGTTGAGCAGTTCTGAGGCGATACCCTGGTTGCGCTTGCCGGGAGAGACTTCAACAGTTTGAATGTACGCGACGGTCAGGTTTGCTTCCTGGGTCCAGTCGGCGATGGCAAAGCCGGCCATCTGCCCGTTATCTTCGGCAATCCACGTGGCGGAGTTGATGCCATCGATGAGTGCGCGCATATAACGGCGGCCGAAACGGACAGGGGGCTCAAAGCAGGCCTGCTCGATGGCATAAAGCTGAGTGAAGTCTTCCGGACGGAATAGGCGGTAGAGCACAGCTCAACTCTATGCGATGAGAGAAACAAAAAGCCACCCTCGCATGGAGGATGGCTTCTTACTTGGAACGATAGGACAAAAGGCTAGACCTTGGCTTCGAGGTCGGTGATCACGTCAAAGAAGCGCTGGTCAAGGCGGCGATTGGTGGCGATCGCTTCCTTGATGGTGATGTCGGTGATGTCGGTGCCCTTGAGGACGGCGATGCGGCCCCACTTCTTGTCGTGCACCATGTCGATGGCATGAAGGCCGTAACGCTGGCCTAGCAGCCTGTCATAAGCCGTGGGCACGCCGCCGCGCTGGGTGTGGCCCAGGTTCACGGAGCGGGTCTCAAAGCCGGTCTTCTTTTCGATCAGCTCGGCCAGAGCTTCGCCGATGCCGGACAGACGGGCATGGCCGAAGGAGTCCACTTGGGCGGAACCAATAACCTGACCAACCTCTGGAAGATGGCAGCCTTCCGCGACCACAACGACACCGTAGTGCTTGCCGTGATCGTAGTTGTACTTGAGCAGGGCGCAGACATGATCGATGTCGATTTCCTTCTCAGGAACCAGAACCACATGTGCTCCACCGGCGATGCCGGAAGCCATGGCGATCCAGCCGGCGTCGCGCCCCATCACTTCAACGACGACGACGCGGTTGTGCGAGTCGGCGGTGGTGTGGATGCGATCAATGGCCTCAGTTGCGATCATCACGGCTGTGTCATAACCGAAAGTGGCGTCGGTGCCGCTGATGTCGTTGTCGATAGTCTTGGGAACGCCGACCGAGGGCACGCCATTTTCACTCAGGAAGAGAGTGACGGACTGGGTGTCGTCGCCGCCGAGGGCGATAAGGGCATCAATGTTGTTGAGTTTGAGGACTTCTTGAACCTTCTCGATGCCACCAGGGATCTTTTTCACATTGGTGCGCGAGGAGTGGAGAATGGTGCCGCCCTTCAACTGGATGCCGTCAATGTTCTCCAGGGTAAGGGGGATGAAGTTGTTGTCGAGTACGCCGCGCCAGCCGTTCAGGAAGCCGATGAACTCGTCACCGTAGTGGTTGATGCCTTTTTTGACAGCCGCGTAGATGACGGCATTCAATCCGGGGCAATCGCCGCCACCGGTCAACAAAGCAACTCGCATCGTAAAATCTCCTCGTAGAATTGGCGCGACGCTGTGGCCGGGCCGGAAACTGTGCTTGAAAACCGCGCCCAGGACAGAGAAATTGCCGGTCTCGACGCCTTATCCAGTGTACTCCGTCGCTGTAAAGGAAAATCGTGACCGGGCTCACGCATCCGGAGGATTTTACGCCTGTGCATTTCCCTGTTGGGAAGATCGGGCGGCAGTGGTTCAATAAGATATATGCCCGGTATTGGAGCGCTGCTTTTACTGGCCTTTGCCAGCCTGGTCGTGATAGTTCTGCTGGTGTTGCTGCAGTTGACCCGGCTTGGGTTCCTGATCCGCTCCACCATCCCGGACCGGCCGCGGCGGCGCATGTTCATCGCGTCGGTTTCGTTCTTGATTACATTTATTGGGGTTCGGGTCCTTGTCCATCGCATCGTGAACCATCAGGGCCACTTCCAGTGGGTGGTGGTGCGGGGAATGCATATTCACCACCTGGTATGGGGAATCATGATCCTGCTGCTGGTGGGCTACGGGTGGCTGATGGATCTGGGGCGGTCGCACTCGCCCTTGTCGATTTTCTTCAGCCGGCTAATGTCGGTGAGTTACGGGGCGGGTGCGGCGCTGACGCTGGACGAGTTTGCACTTTGGCTGAATCTGGAACCGGATGCCTACTGGTCAAGTTCCGGCCGGTTGAGCATCGACGCCATCATTCTATTTGGAAGCCTGCTGGCAGTGGGCGCCTGGGGGGCGCCCTTCTTCCAGGGACTCGAGCGAATGTGGAGCCGGGGCGTTCTGTTCGGCAAGGGGCTCGGCCGGTTCAGTTCGCCTATGCGCCACGTGAGGTTGCTTCGTCCTCGTAAAGTCCGGCGATTACCGCCGCGTATTGCGCCGTAAGAACACGGCGCTTGAGCTTCATCGAGGGGGTTAGCTCACCGGATTCCTGCGTCCATTCATCGGCAACCACGCGAAATCGCTTGAGAGCTTCAAAGTTGGCCAGCGAGCCGTTGACCTCGCGGACGATTTCGCCGTAGAGCGCGATAACGCGAGGATCTGCGACAAGTTCGGCGCGGGAACTCACCTGGATGCCGTGTTGGCGGGCCCACTCCTCAAGTGCTGCGAAATTGGGCGAGAGCAGGGCGGAGATGAACTTGTGCTTATCGCCGACCAGCGCGGCCTGGGCCACAAGCGCGTTGTTCTTGAGCTTGTTCTCGATCGGCTGAGGAGCCACCATCTTGCCGCCGGAGGTCTTGAGGAGTTCCTTTTTGCGGTCGGTGATGAAAAGGAAGCCGTCTGCGTCGATGTGGCCGATGTCGCCGGTGCGGAAGAAGCCCCCTGCGTCAAAGCACTCGGCATTGGCATCTGGCTTGTGCCAGTAGCCTTTGAAAACTGAAGGGCCACGAACGAGCAGCTCTCCGTCTTCGGCGATCTTGAGTTCAAGATTGTTCAAGGGCATGCCAGCCGCACCCATGCGGTGGCTGATGGGTGTGTTGAGAGCAATCACAGGAGAGGTCTCGGTAAGGCCGTATCCCTCCCATAGGGCGATGCCGGCTGCGGCAAACCACTTGGCCGTGTCGAGACCGAGAGGCGCTCCGCCGCAGACAAAGACAAGGACCCGGCCGCCGAAGGCTTCACGAACCTTGGAATAAACCAGCTTGGATGCCAGCTTCCACATTAACGAGGAAGGTCTGCGGCCGTCGTAGACGGTGTCGCGATGGGCTGTGCCGAGGCCGATCGCCCAGGCGAGCAAACGCTTCTTTACCGGCGAGAGGGCGGCGCGGCGTTCGACTTCCTGGCGAATCTTCTCAAATACACGGGGCACTCCAACAAAGACCGTGGGCCTGATCTCGCGCATGGCTTGGGGTAGCTTGTCGAATTGGGAGCAGTAAGCAACCTGGGAGCCAGAGTAGTACATAACGTAGTCCAGGGCGCGGGCCGTGATGTGTGAGAGGGGCAGGAAAGAGATGCAGGCATCGGTGACGCCAAAAGGGAAATCGGCGACTGCGCAAACCTGATTGTGGGCTATGTTGCCGTGGGTAAGGGCCACTCCCTTGGGCTCTCCTGTGGTGCCTGAGGTGTAAATGAGAGTGGCAAGATCCTTGGGCTCTACGGAACGGACCAGTGCGTCGAAGATCGGATCGTGCTCCGAACCGCGCGCATCGGCGCCAACCATCAAAGAACTGAAGGCAACCGCCCCATCGGGCGCGGGCGAATCCATGATGACGATCCGATCGAGCTGGGTAAGACCACGGACCGAGTTGAGCTTGTCAAACTGCTGCCGGGTGGACACGACCGCAATGCGGCAGCCTGCATCCGCCACCATGGCCGCCACCTGCTCTCCGGTGAGGGTGGGGTAGATAGGTACATCGGCGGCGCCGATGGCGAGCGCGGCGAAGTCCGTTATCGCCCACTCCCAGCGGTTTTCGCTAATTAGAGCAATGCGATCGCCCTTCTTCGCGCCCCAAGACAGAAAGGCCTCAGCCAGCGCACGGACGCGCTGGTAGATCTGGTCGGAGGAAATGGGTTGCCATTGACCAAACTCGTCCTGCCAGAGCACGGCACGAGGGTTGGCTGCCGCGGCTACGCGGCTGAAGAGGTCATTGATGGTGGAAATTGGAGCGATCATTGTCATTTTGATTATCAGGGGGCGAGCACAATTTTAACGCGCGACCAGACGAGAGTGTACCAGCGCAGGGGCTAATTGGGCTTGGAAGACGGCGAAGACCCGCTCCTTGAAAGGGAACTTGCAGCAGGCTGGCCAGCCATGGCGCCGCGAAATCTACTCTCCAGTTCCCCGTTCCCCGCTTCACATTGCCCACGCCAGCCTGTCCAGAATTCGGAAACGGATCGAAATGAGCGTGATGAAGAGCACACGCTGGGAAATCGAGTTTTCCACTGTTAATATCGATGCGTTTTGCATACTTATGCGCCTATGACGTATATTTATACGAGCGCGGTTTCCGCTTGCGGACCGCGCCTTCACTTTTTTACCCGGGAAACAAGGAAGCGGAAATGAAACACCTGCGCCTGGATGCGATTCGCGAATTGCTAAACGAGTCTCTGGTGGCCAACCAGGACGAGTTGCGGCAGAAACTCCGGCTCCGCGGCATCGAGGTTACACAGGCCACCCTCTCCCGGGACATTCACGAATTGCGACTCTCCAAAGGCCCGGGCGGTTATTCGCTTCCTAGCGGACACAGGGGAAATGGAACAACAGCTACGGTTGAAGACGACAGTCCTCCATCTGTTGCCGAAATGATCGAGAGCTTCGGCATGCGCGTGCGGCAAGCCATGAACCAGGTGGTTGTGGGAACGGTGATGGGCGGTGCCCAGCCGCTGGCCGCTGCACTGGACTACGAGGAATGGCCGGAGATTGTGGGCACGGTAGCCGGCGATGATACGGTGCTGGTGATCTGTCCCGACCCGCGCCGTGCAGGCGAAGTGGAATCCCGGTTGAGGACGATGTTGGAATCATGACAAATACAGTGCAGACGGCAGTGGTGGGTGTTACTGGATACGCGGGCGCCGAGTTGGCGCGGCTCTTGCTCCGGCATCCCCGTTTGAAGGGCAAGGCGCCTGTCTTTGCCGGGCGCGTGGACCCAAAGGATATGGGGCGGGGCGGGGTCCCGTTAGCCGAGATTCATCCCGAACTGGTTGACAGCAAAGGCAGCGGCCAATTGATTCAGCAGCCGTTCTCATGGGAATTGCTCGATGATCTGGGCGTTGAAGTTTTATTCCTGGCCACGCCGCACCAGCAGTCACGCGAATGGGTACCGGAGGCGCTGAAGCGCGGTCTGCGGGTGATTGACCTGAGCGGGGCGTGGCGGCTGACCGAAGCGGCCAACCGCGCCGTGTATGCATTTGAGGACGACGACGCCGAACTGGCCGAAGCCACGCAGATGCAAGCTGTCTACGGAATGCCGGAGTTGCATCGCAAGCAGATTGCGCAGGCGAAGCTGGTCGCGAACCCCGGCTGCTATGCGACCTCGGTCATTCTGCCGCTGAAGCCTCTTGTAGCCGCGGGGCTGGTCGATTTGCAACGTGGAATTGTGGCCGACGCAAAAAGCGGTGTCAGCGGAGCGGGCAAAGCGCCCACCGCCAAGACGCACTACATGTATGCAGCCGACAATCTATCGGCGTATGGCGTATTTTCGCATCGCCATACAGGCGAGTTGCTCGAACAAATCGGCGTAGATAGTGGCGAAATTGTATTCACACCGCATCTGCTGCCGATTCCGCGGGGGATTCTTTCCACCATCTACGTGCACTTCAAGGAGCCGCAGACACGAGTCAGCGTGTCACGCGTCTATCGCGAATTCTTCACTGGAAGCCCCATGGTGCGACTGTACGACCATTCGCTGCCGCAGATTCAGTATTCAGTGAAGACCAGTTATGCGGACATCGGCTTCCAGCTCGACTCAGATGGGCGGCGCGCGGTCATCGTTAGCTGCCTTGATAACTTATTGAAGGGCGCGTCCTCGCAGGCCTTGCAAAACTTCAACGTGATGCAGGGCTGGCCGGAATCGGAAGGTCTCGAATGATAATCGCCGCGGAGGATCGCGCATGAAGTACGTCGTGAAATTGGGTGGAGCCGGCCTGGAGAATCCTTCGCTGCTTGAGGGCTGCGTGCGCGCCATCGCTGACCTGGTGCGCGACGGCAACCAGGTGGCCGTTGTGCATGGAGGCGGCGTGCAATTGACACGCATGCTAAAAGCGCTGGGCAAGCAGAGCGAATTCATCAACGGCCTCCGCGTCACCGACGCCGAGACGCGCGATGTTGCGCTGATGGTCCTGGCGGGCAAGGTAAATAAGGGCCTGGTGGCCGCATTGGGCGCACTGGGACAGCCGGCGATTGGAATGTCGGGCGGAGACGGGTTGCTGTTTCGCGCGCGTAAGAAACGGACTGCGCCGGACCTTGGATTTGTGGGTGAGATCGCTGCCAGCGATCCGCGCTGGCTTGAAGCCATCTGGCAATTGAACGGCGTGCCGGTGCTTTCATCCATGGCGCTGGGATTTGACGGCGAGTACTACAACATCAATGCAGACGAAATGGCCGCGGCATGCGCCATTGCCTGCGGCGCCGATGCCCTTGTGTTTCTTACCGATGTGCCGGGAGTGAAAGATGCAACCGGCGCGGTGCTCCGATGGCTGAGCATCGATCAAATTGCCGAGATGGCGAAGAACGCCGTGATCACCGGCGGCATGTTGCCCAAGCTGGGCGCCTGCCGCGAGGCTCTTTTAAACGGCGTGAAACGCGTAAGGATTTTGCCCGCAGAGGCTGCCGGTTCCCTTCCCGACCTGTGCAGTTCCCGCGTAGCCCACGGCACCGAAGTGATGGTGGCCTGAGGAGATTAAGGTGACAAAACTGGATCAGATACGGGCCGCCGAGTCGCGGCTTCTGCTTTCAACCTATGACCGGAACCCCTTGCTTTTTGTGGGTGGCGAAGGCGTGCACATCATCGACGAACAAGGCGATCGCTACCTTGACCTGCTGAGCGGAATCGGCGTCAATGCGCTGGGCTACAACCACCCCGTGATTGTGGAAGCGATTGCACGCCAAAGCAAAGCCCTGATTCACACATCGAATCTCTACTTCCACGAGGGTGGGGCGGAACTGGCGCTGCTGCTGACCGAGCGCACAGGATTGGACCGCTGCTTCTTCGCCAACACCGGCACCGAAGCTTGGGAGGGCGCAATGAAGTTGGCGCGTGCTCATGCCGGCGTGCTGCGCAGCGAAGGCGTCAACATCGGCACCAAGTTTCTGGCCTTGGAGCAGAGCTTCCACGGCCGCACATTCGGCTCGATGGCCACAACCTACAAGGACAAGTATCGCGAGCCATTTGCGCCGGTAGTTCCGGGCGTGGAGTTCGTGCGCTTCAACGATGTGGCAGATCTGCGCGCCAAGTTTTCCAACGAAGTCTGCGCAATCCTGGTGGAATCAATTCAGGGCGAAGGCGGCGTGCGTCCTATGACGCAGGAGTTCCTGGCCGAGGCGCGCGCACTGGCCAGCTCAACTGGCGCCTTGTTGATCGCGGATGAGATTCAATGCGGAATGGGCCGCACCGGCAAGTGGTGCGCGTATCAGCATTACGGCATTCAGCCGGATGTGACCACCCTCGCGAAGCCTTTGGCGGGCGGCATTCCCATGGGCGCCGTGCTGTGCACTGAAGAGGTGGCGCGGTCGTTCCATCCCGGCATGCACGGAACCACGTTCGGTGGAGGACCTCTGGCTTGCGCGGTTGCCATTGCCGTGATCGGCGAGATTGAAAAGACAGGACTCCTGGCGCATGCAACGGAAGTGGGCGACTACTTCCAGGAGCAGTTGCGCGGGCTCGCCAAGCGGCACGAAGCGATTGTGGATGTAAGAGGCAAGGGCCTCATGGTTGCGGCGGAACTCGATTCGGCTGAACTTGCCAAGCTCGCCGTCGCCGAGATGCTCAAGAGGCGCATCCTGATCAACTGCACCAGCGAAACAGTGCTGCGTTTCCTGCCGCCCTACATTCTTGAGCGCTCGCATGTGGACACAACCATTGCCGCGCTGGACGAAATTTTTACCGAATATGCGGCAGCGCAGGGCGCAGCCGCAACCGCAGGAGGACACACTCGTGGCTAGCAGAACAACAATGGAACCCCGGGAGTTGCAAATTCCCGTGCAGAAGGACCCCGATATTCTTGCCGCCGCAGCGCGGCTTGCAGGCGAGGATTTATGCTCGATCGCCGATCTCTCCAGCGCCGAAGTTCGCGCGATCCTCAAGCTCGGTCACGACGTGAAGCGGAACCCGCGTGACTACCGCCATGCGCTCGATGCGAAACAGATGGTGCTGATGTTTGAGAAGGCCAGCCTGCGCACGCGGTTGAGCTTCGAAACCGGCATCAACACGCTGGGCGGCAACGCCATCTTTTTGGACCAGACCAATTCGCCTCTCGGCGAGCGCGAGTCCATTGCCGATGTGGCGCGCAATGTGGAGCGCTGGGTGGACGTAATTGTCCTGCGCACCTACGCACACGACACCATTACCGAGATGGCTGCAAATTCTCGCGTGCCGGTGATTAACGCTCTTTCAGACTTTGAGCACCCATGCCAGGCACTGGCCGACTTCATGACGCTCGAAGAGCATTTCGGTTCATTGAACGGCATCAACTTTACCTATGTCGGCGACGGCAACAACGTATGCCACTCGCTGATGCTGACCGGTGCGCAATTGGGCGCAAACGTCACCATCGCCACACCCCGCGGCTACTCGCCCGATATCGAGATTGTGACGCTGGCGCGGGATATTGCGCAGGCCAACGGCTGCGAGCTGCGCCTGTTGCAGGATCCTGCCGCCGCCGCCGAGGGCGCGGACGCCATCTACACCGATGTTTGCGTGAGCATGGGGATGGAGCACGAGTCGACCAAGCGCGCGCCTATCTTCAGGCCGTTCCAGGTCAACGAGACTCTGATGCAGAAAGCCCAGCCCAACGCGGTGTTTATGCATTGCCTGCCCGCTCGTCGCAACGCTGAGGTTACGGATGCCGTGCTGGACGGGCCGCAGTCGATAGTCTTCGACCAGGCTGAAAACCGGATGCATGCGCAGAAGGCGTTGCTGCTGTTGTTGTTGGGCGGGCTGGCGAATGTGGAGAAGTTTCAGTAGGCAGGGACTAAAGGACTAGGGACTGAGGGACTAGGGACTAGTCGTGCAGCAATGCGTTTGACATTCCCAGTTGATAGGAAGGGTACTCCCAATGCAAGCTCAGTGGTACGGAGATAAACGCGATTTAGTGAAATGGGGAACTTTGCTTGAACTGGCGCGCAAATACCAGGTCGCGCAAATTCTTCAGGTCTTGTACCACCGTTCAAACATTTGGAATCCGATTGAAATCGACAGAGACTCCGTGCCCATTCCAGACGAAGTAATACAACATTTTCGAGACCCTAAATCAATCTGCAACTTGAATTCGTCTGTACCGGTGCAAGTATTGGGCGAAACATTTTCTGATCGAGAACGATATCAGCTATATGTCGCTGGGGAGATTCAGGCCAGAAAAAGAATTAAGAAAATTGTATTTCTTGATCCCGACACTGGACTAGAACCCCGGAATGGACGTCCGAACCGGAAGCACGTTCTCGAAGGCGAACTTGAAATGATCTGGAACTCATTGTCGGATGGAGATGTTCTGGTGTTTTATCAGCACCAGCCCCGCATTCCAGATTGGATCAACACAAAAAAGCGTCAATTTGCGGAGGTTATTCGGGTTCCCGATGCAAAACGTGCTTATGCCCCGTTGACCGCCCCGGATGTTGTCTTCTTTTTTGCGCAAAAGGCAGCTAAAAAATGAACCAATGAGAGAGTGGGGTGGTTTTTAGTCCCTAGTCCCTTAGTTCCTAGTCCCTTTTCAACGAACACCAAGAGTTTCCGAGGTTCCAAAAGCATGTCTGCAATTCTCGAATCCCTGCCCGTCGGCCAGAAAGTCGGCATTGCTTTCTCCGGCGGGCTCGACACCTCTGCCGCCCTGCACTGGATGAAGCAGAAGGGCGCCATTCCCTACGCCTACACGGCGAACCTTGGCCAGCCCGACGAAACCGACTACGACGCCATCCCGCGCGCGGCCCTCGAATACGGCGCTGAAAAGGCCCGACTCATCGACTGCCGCAGCCAGCTTGTTCGCGAAGGCATAGCAGCGCTTCAGGCCGGCGCCTTCCACATCAGCACTGCAGGCGTTCCCTACTTCAACACCACTCCGATAGGCCGCGCCGTCACCGGCACCATGCTCGTCGCCGCAATGAAGGAGGACGACGTCTACATCTGGGGCGACGGCTCCACTTTCAAGGGCAATGATATCGAGCGCTTCTACCGCTACGGCCTGCTCGTCAATCCCAGCCTCAAGATTTACAAGCCCTGGCTCGACGCCGCCTTCATTGACGAACTCGGCGGCAGGGCCGAGATGTCCGCCTTCATGCAGCGGTCAGGTTTTGCATATAAGATGTCCGCCGAGAAGGCCTACTCCACTGACTCCAACCTGCTGGGCGCAACTCACGAAGCAAAGGACCTGGAGCATCTTTCCACTTCCATCAAAATAGTTGTCCCCATCATGGGTGCAGCCTCGTGGCGCGACGATGTTGAGATCCAGCGCGAACAGGTCGCCGTCCGCTTTGAAGAGGGCTTTCCCGTCGCCCTCAACGGCCACCAATTCAGCGACCCCGTCGAGCTTCTTCTCGAGGCCAATCGCATCGGTGGTCGTCATGGCTTGGGCATGTCCGATCAAATTGAAAATCGTATTATTGAAGCCAAGTCCCGCGGCATTTATGAGGCGCCGGGCCTCGCCTTGCTCTTCATCGCCTACGAGCGCCTCATCACAGGTATTCACAACGAGGACACCATCGAGCAGTACCGCGACAATGGCCGCAAACTAGGCCGCCTGCTCTATCAGGGTCGCTGGTTCGACTCGCAATCCATCATGCTCCGGGAATCCGCCCAGCGCTGGGTCGCCAAACCCATCACCGGCGAAGTCACCCTTGAGCTGCGCCGCGGCAACGACTACTCCATCCTCAACACCGAGTCGCCCAACCTCACCTTTCATCCCGAGCGCCTCAGCATGGAGAAGACCGAATCGACCTTCTCCCCGCGCGACCGCATCGGCCAACTTACCATGCGCAATCTCGACATAGCCGACACCCGCGACAAGCTGCTTACTTACGCCGCAACCGGCCTCCTCACCCTCAGCACCGGCAACGAGATGCCCTTGTTGAGCAGCGCACCAGAAAAGAAATAGAGACAAGGAGTAGCGTGTCGAACCAGCAACAACCCGTGAAGATGTGGTCCGGTCGCTTTCGCGAGCCGTTGGACGCCGAGTTCGAAGCGTGGCAGCGGTCGATTGTCTTTGACTGGCAGCTCCTGAATCAGGAGATTGCAGCCAGCAAAGCTCATGCATCGGCGCTCGCGGCTGCTGGCATAGTGAATGCGGTGGAGTTGGCGCAACTGCGCGCAGCCTTGGATGCAATTGCCGCTGCGCACGCCTCCGACGCGGGCAAAGCCGAAGTGCGCGATCATCCATCGGCTGAGGACATTCATCACTTTGTTGAGATGAAACTCGTGGAACGAATCGGATTGCTGGGACTGAAGCTGCACACCGGGCGCAGCCGCAACGAACAGATCGCCACCGACCTGCGCCTCTATGTGCGGACTCAGATCGAATTGGTCGTGGAAGGGCTGGCCGCATGGGCGGCCGCTCTTGTAGAGCAGGCGCACGCAGCTCATGATGCCGTGATGCCTAGCTACACACACTTGCAGCGTGCAGAGCCTGTACTTGTGGCCCATTGGCTGCTGGCTTATGTTGAGATGGTGCTGCGCGACGCGGCGCGGTTGCGCGATTGCGCGGCACGTCTGAACTACTGCCCGCTGGGCTCTGGTGCAGTGGCAGGCGCAACCCTGGCGCTGGACCGGACCATCGCCGCGCAGGAGTTGGGGTTCACGGCGCCTACCGCGAATTCGATGGACGCTACCAGCGATCGCGACTTCGTTCTTGAGTACTTGCAGACGTTGACGTTTGTGGGTTTGCATTTGAGCCGGTTTGCCGAAGAGATCACCTTATTTGCCACGGCGGAGTATGGGTTTGTGATACTGCCCGAGGCTTTTTCTACAGGCTCAAGCGCAATGCCGCAGAAGAAGAATCCTGACTTGACGGAGTTGATTCGGGCCAAGGTGGGCCGCATTCACGGAGCCGCGCAGGCCGTCACGCTGCAACTGAAGGGTTTGCCTTTGTCCTACAATAAGGACATGCAGGAGACTCAGGAGCCGGCTTTTGCAGTGGGCTTTGTGCCGCAGATGCTTACGCTGGTGGCGCGGTTCACGGCTGCGCTTACCTTCAATCGCGAACGGATGAACGAGGCGGCGCAGTCAGGCTATCTGAATGCGATGGCCGCGGCCACGTACCTGGTACATAAGGGAGTTCCCTTCCGCACCGCACATGAAAAGATCGGCAATGCCGTTCGGTTCGCGCTGGAAAAGGGCGTGGAACTGGGCGATCTGAGCCTGGAAGAATTGCGCGCGTTCGGGCCTGAGTTTGCAGAGGACTTCTTCTCTGCCGTGACTCTGACAGCGACGCTGGACTGCCACGACGTGACGGGAGGAACGGCGCGTCGAAGGGTACGCAATGCGCTCGACATCGCAACCGACCGCATTGCATCGCTGACGGCATTCCGCGCCTGGGAGGCTGCACATGCTGGTTCGTAAAGCTCGACTCCAGGATGCCTCCAACGTTTACGACTTGGTGAATTCGCTCTCAGGCGACGGCACGTTGCTGAAGCGCGCATTTTCTGAGATCTGCGAGAACATTCGCGACTTTACCCTTGCCGAATCCGATGGCGGTGTCTTCCTCGGCTGCGGCGCGCTGCATCTCTATGGGCCGCATCTGGCTGAGGTGCGCTCAATCGTGGTAAAGCCTGAGGCAAAGGGTCAGAGAGCTGGTGGAAGAATCCTGGCCGGGCTTATCGAAGAGGCCGAAGAGCACGGCATTCAGTCCGTTTGCCTCTTCACCCGCATTCCGGATTTCTTCTTCAAATACGGATTCCGCACGGTAGAAGACAAGTCCGAGTTGCCTGACAAGGTCTTCAAAGACTGCCAGAATTGCCCGCGCCTGCACCGCTGCGATGAAGTAGCAATGGTGCGTGGACGGATTCCGCGAATTTCGATTCTCGGAGCCCGCCATGAAGCGCAGGAACTCGTAAAGATTTCCGGTTAGATACATCTGAAAGCGAAGAGGCTATCTTGCATGGCAGTTTTGCTGCTATGCAAGATAGCCTCTTCTATTTATTCGGTACCACCAATCAGCCGTTTAAAATCCCTACTGGCAAAGGACAACTTGTTGTCAGGCCTCCCCGTTGACCTCGACTGCCGGGAGAATGTCGTCCTCGCGCGCCATCCAGACATAAAGAGTTGGCATCAGAAAAACACCGATAATCAGGTTGGCGATCAAGCCGCCCACGATGACGATGGCGAACGGACGCTGCGAGTCAGAGCCGATGGCGTGTGAAAGCGCTGCAGGCAATAGACCCAACGTCGCGACAAGCATCGTCATCATGATGGGACGAAGACGCTGGACTGAACCCTCGACTGCGGCATCAATCACCTGCTCCTTGCTGAAGCTCTCCGATCCCCTACGCCGAGAGCGCAACTGGTTAATGAACTCGATGAGGATTACTCCGGTCTCTACCGAGACCCCAAAGAGCGCCAGGAATCCCACCGCAGACGAGACTGAGAAGTTCGTACGAGTGAGGAACAGCGCCAGCGGACCGCCGACGGAGGCCATGATCACCGACGCCAGCACCAGCGCGGACCATTTGTAGGAACGAAACATGGTGTAGAGAATCAGGAAGATGGCGAGAACCGTGATAGGAATAACCAGTGCCATTCGCTTATCTGCCCGCTTCTGGCTGGCGTATTCTCCGGCCCACTCAAGATGGTAACCCGCAGGCAAGCTGACACTGTGCTCAACTTTGCTGATCGCCTCCTCCACAGTTGAGCCCAGGTCGCGGCCGCGGACTGAGTACTTGATCGCAATGTATCGCTGGCCTCCCTCGCGATTGATCTGCTCTGCGCCGTCGTCGGTGGAAACCTTTGTCAATTGCGCAAGAGATACACGCTCGCCAGAAGGCGCCACCAGGCGCACGGCCTCGATCGCCTCCCGCGTGTCGCGATGCTGCTGCTGATAGCGAAGCGTCACGTCGTAGCGCGCCTCACCCTGCTGCACCTGGGTTATTGTGTTTAAGCCGATTGCTGTCTGAATCGCATCCTGAATATCCGCGACATTGATGCCCCATCGCGCCGCAGCCTCGCGGTCCACCGTGAAATTCAGGTTTGGCTGCCCAACGATTCGGAAGATACCCAAATCTTCGATGCCGGGGATGGATGCCATTTGCGCCTGAATTATCTCCGCCGTGTGCTCCAGAGTACGGAGATTGTCGCCATAGAGCTTCACGGCAAGTTCGCCTTTGACGCCTGAGACGGCCTCTTCCATGTTGTCGGAGATAGGCTGGGAGTAGTTCCAGATGACGCCTGGAAACTGTTCCAGTTGCTTGTCGATAGCGGCAATCAACGCCTCTTTGTCCTGGTGAAAGACGGGACGCCACTGTTCCTTTCTTTTCAAATCGACAAAGTACTCAGTATTGAAGAAGCCCGCTGTATCCGTGCCGCCGTCGGGACGCCCAGTTTGGCTGATGACCTGCGTGACCTCTGGAAAAGAAGCCATCACCAGGCGTGCCTTGTTTGTGAATTCAATACTGGCCGTAGGTCCTTCGCTGGGTGGCAATGTGCCGCGCACCCAGATGGAACCTTCGTCGAGATGAGGCAGAAATTCCGAGCCTATCGGCCCGCCGAAAGTCAGGTAGATGGCTATCGCAAATAATGCAAAAGAGATACCCAACGTAAGTTTGCGATGGAGAATAGCCGAACGAACTGCGGTGCGGTAGTGGCCTGTGAGCCAGTACATCATCGGGTTTTGCCACTCTTTGGCACCATTTCTAAAGACGATGCCTCCCAGGACCGGCGCCACAAGAATTGCAAAAACCAGTGCACCAATCAGTGCGAAGGTAACAGTCCAGGCCATTGGCTTGAAGAGTCGGCCCTCGACTGCCTGAAGCGTAAAAATGGGCAGATAGGACGCGATGATGATGCCGCGTGCAAAGAAGACCGGCCGCTGTACTTCATGTGACGCATCGCGAATCTTCT
Organism: uncultured Acidobacteriaceae bacterium; assembly: GCA_903828675.1. Classification (GTDB taxonomy): domain Bacteria; phylum Acidobacteriota; class Terriglobia; order Terriglobales; family Acidobacteriaceae; genus Telmatobacter. Next base: position 32,109 of record CAIKND010000228.1, on the reverse strand, counting down.
GCGCCACGGTGCGCGGATCATCCTTTAGCGAGAGATGGCGGACCATGTTCTCGATCATCACCACCGAACCGTCGACGACCATGCCGAAATCCAGCGCGCCCAGTGAAAGCAGGTTGGCGGGAATATGGTTCAGGTCAAGGCAAATGGCGGCGAACAGTAGCGCGAATGGAATCGTAAGCGCGACGACAATAGCGCCGCGCACATTGCCAAGAAACAGGAAGAGAACGATCGAGACAAGCAGCACGCCTTCAGTCAAGTTGCGCTCGACCGTTTCAACCGTATATTTAACCAGGTCGGAACGATCCAAAAACGGAACGATCTTGACTCCCCTGGGCAGAATACCCTTGTTAAGTTTCCCGACCTCTTCGTGAATGCTTTGAAGAACAGGATCGGAATCGCTGCCCTTCTGCAATAGAGCAATGCCTTCAACAGTGTCGGGATTATCGACGATAACGCCATCGAGACGATGAGTCGCGCGGCCTATCTGGCACAGGCGAATCTTGGGGCCCTGCGCGACGGTAGCGATATCTTTGATGCGAATCGCCGCGCCATTCGCGGTCTTGACCGCAGTGTTCTCGATGTCCTGCACGCTCGTGTAGAGTCCAAGAGACTGCACATTGATCTGCTGTGCACCCTGCTCAATGAAACTGCCGCCGCCGTTGGTGTTGTTGTTGGCAAGCTGCTGCTCCACCTGGCCAATCGAAAGGCCATAAGAAACTAACTTACCGGGATCCAGCTTGATCTGATATTCCTTGATCGGCCCGCCGAAGCTTGATACATCCACTACACCAGGAATCCCCTTGAAAGACTTCTCCAGTGTCCAGTCTTCGAGCGATTTCTTTTCCATCACATCGTAGGTTGGATTGGTGCTTTCAAGTGTGTACCAGTAAATCTGGCCGACGGGGCTCCAATCAGTACCCATCTGCGGAACCAGTCCCGCGGGTAGATTCACCTGAGCGAGCCGCTCCAGCACGTGTTCGCGATTGATATCGCTTGTGGAGTCGTCGTCGAAGATGAGCATGAGACTGGATAGACCAGCGAGCGTAGTAGAGCGCAAATGAGTAAGGTGCGGAATGCCCGCCATCTGAATCTCAACCGGCACCGTAACTTGGCGTTCGATCTCTTCTGCGCTGCGGCCTGGCCACTGCGTGATGATCTGCACGTAGTTGTTGGCGACATCGGGATAGGCCTCGATGGGCAGGCTGCGAAACGAGACGACGCCCCAACCAGTGAGCACCAAGACGGCGCCAAGTACCAGCCAGCGATTTCCAAGTGCGAAATTGACGAGCGCGCGCAGCATCTATTGGTTCCCCGCAGTCTCAAGAAGCAGTGCGTTAGCGACCACTAGCTGGCCCGGCGTTAAGCCGAAGTGAATCTCCTGCCGGCTGCCGTTGAGCATTTGGCCGGCATGTACTTCGGTGCGCTTGAACTGGTTGCCGCCAGCCGGCAGGAAGACCCAGTCGCGATCATGCAAATGAAGAACCGCATCGGCTGGAACCACTGCGTGCGTAGTCTTGGTGCGGCTTTCAAACGTTGCCGTTCCGAACATTCCCAGCTTCAAGAAACCTGGATTCGCAACCTCGATGCGCACCTTGGCCGTTCGCAGCGAGGGATCTAGAATCGGGCCTATATCACTAATCCGTCCTTTCAGCGGGCGATCGGGCATGGCATTGATCGTGATCTTCGCTTCCTGGCCGAGTTGCAACTTGGGAATGTCGTTCTCGTAAACGTCGCAGACGATCCAGACACGTGATAGATCGGCGATGGTAAAGGCTGTGGCCGACCCGGAAAGCCCAATGCCCGCGGCAGCCGCATTGGTTACATTCTGCGCAACGATGACGCCAGAAATGGGCGCATATACATTGACGATGCTGCTGGGATGGCTCTTATCTACTCCGAGTATCTTCAGCTGCTCTTCGGCGGCCATGGCGTCTGCTTTCGCGTTCATCTCGCTGTCTTCGGCCTGCTCAACCATGGCTTGCGATACAGCACCGTGCTCAAAAAGATCCTGCGCTCTCTTGTAGGCCTTGCCTGCGAGTTGTTCATCATTCGCGGCCTTGAGATACGTATCAAATGCGTTTGTGATGTCAGGGCTTTGAACCTTCATCAAGAGCTGCCCCTTCTTCACGCTGTCGTCCAAGCGGGCTTTGATGTCAACCACGCGGCCATTCGCGAGCGATATCACTGGAACTTCGCGAGAGATGTCTGGGAAGACCGCGCCAGTGGCATTCACCTTTTCAGCCGACTCAATTTTCTCAGCGGACACGAGAGAAAATTTGCCTGCGTCCTGTGGATCAACTGTAATCAGGTTCATATCTGCAACCTGGATGACCCTGGCCTGCGGTGGTGCGCCATCGCCCTGTTGGCTTGCCCTGCAACCGGAAAGCACCAGACCTACAAAGGCAGTCAGTGAGAGCGCCAGAAACGCAATGGGAGATGAACTTCGCAAAGAATTCGACATCATTGGATTACCTCGCGTCCAGCTGCAAGATTCAGTTGCCCAGCCGCCGTCAGATATGACCCCAATAGCTGCAAATAGGCCAGTTGCACGGTGCGGTAGTCGGACTGCGCGTTCAGAAAATCCATCAGCGAAGCGCTACCGTGCTCATACGAGTAAGTAACAGTGTCGCGCACGCGCTGGGCCTGATCTTTGTACTTCGCCTTATAAGGCTTCAGCAACGCGATACTGCTCTCTACCTGCGCATAGGCCGAGTCCACGTCGCTGAAGACCTGCGAGCGCGCGGCTTCGGTGAGCTTTCGATTGCGGTCGATATCGATGAGCGTTCGCTGCTTTTCGCCCTGGTTGCGATCGAAGATGCGCAGCGGCACGCTCACGCTGGCTCCCACCGTGTAGCGGCCAAAGGCATTGTTGAACGCTGGGTTATAGGAGTACCAGGTGCTCAAGGTTGGATCGGCGGAACCATTGGCGATGGCCAGCTTGTGGTTGGTCTCCGCCTGTTGCGCGGATTCAATCGCTGCACGCAGGTCAGGACGTAGATCGAGGGCAACCTGACGAAACTCTTCAAGCGGCCTCAGCTCTTCGGAAAAATCGAACGGACCGGTCACATCAAACTGCTCAATTGGGGTGCGGTCATTGAGCAGTTGCTCTAGCTGAATCTTCGCGGTACGCAGGTCGACAGTCGCGGTTTGGATTTCTACCTCGTATTGCACCCGCAGCAGTTCAATGCGGTCGAGATCGATTTGGGCAATGTCGCCGGCTTTGAAGCGGCTGCGACTGATTTCGATAATCTTGTCGTAGTAAGCCAGGTCGGCCTTCGCCAGTTCTAGAACTGCCTTGGCTTGCAGAGTCTGGACAAACAACGAACGCAAATCGAAAAGAAGATTTCGTTTCAAATCTTCGTGCAGAGAGCCGGCAATCTCCGTGCCCTCTTTGGCACTTTGCAATCGCAACTCGCGCTTGGCCTCGCGTTCGTGCAGGTAGTTGATGCTGGGCACAAGTTGCGTCCCGGCCAATGGCAGCCAGTGGGATCCCAAACCAGGAGTCGTGTGCGGAGCGATCTGGAGTCCATCGCTGGCCAAACCTACCTGTGGGTTGGGCCGAAGGTAGGCCGTTGTCTCTGCGGCATGCATCTCGTCTACGTTGAGGGCGTCAGCTTTGAGCGCAGCGTTGGCAGCCTCAAAACGTGCCTTCACCTGCTCCCAAGTGAGGCTCTGCTGCGCCGGGCAAAATGTTGCCGAAAGCAAGACCAGCGAAGTTACCGGGGACAACGCCCCAGAACGGAATATCTGCTTCATACGCATCCCTTCCGCCGCGTTCTAGACGGCGATTTCAGGAGGGAAAACTGGAGCACAACCTGGATTGTTGTACGAGGGGCGAGATCAGGCTTCGGGAGGGGGGCGATTTTGTACGGCGTGGAGAGCCGGGTTTTCTACAGCGCGCACATGGGGAACATGGGGCGCATTGAAATGCCCGTTGCCAAATCTCGGCAAAGCAAAGCCAGGCTCGGAGAGAGCCGCTATTGCCGGAAAAATGGTGTGCGGGCCGCATGCCAGATGGTTACGACGTTGCCACGTGTCGGTCTCGGCTGGGTTTTGAATCGACCACAAGTCATCGCTCACCGAAATCACGGGGAACAGGATGACGATGAGCGTCAAGAGGGCAACGACCGGAAGACGGCGCTCCGCACCCGGACGATTCTCAATCCGCATCCACAAGCACACAATGGCAACAGCCACTACGATCCATGCGAAATTGAGGAATAACTCCATGCTTAGCCTACGTATACCAGATTTGTTTGGCGCAGAGGAAGCCCCCTCGCCATTCATTCATCAGGAATTCCAGATTGCATTCGCAATTCAGAATCGTGCGCCGATGTGTACCTTGATAGCGTCGAGTTTGGTGGTTTCCTCGGGCTATTCGAACGATCGGTCCGCGAGGTAAATTGTGCAGGAACCGCCCTATGAGCAGCCTTATTGTCTAGCTATCATCTAACTCAAAATAAATGCTTTACATCTTCCAATTTAAGCCATCCTCTTCTTTTCAATTGCAGACATCAGGCGAAGCCACTCGCACGAATCACTTTGCGGATGGTAACCTGTTGATGCTGCTATCCGTTCGCTCACGATAAGCAGTGCCACATTCGTTCTCAGGCGCCGAGAAACTTGGTGAATCCGTCAGGAGAGAGCGATAGCGTAGGATCCATTTAGACACTTACATAAGTACAATGTATTCAACGTGGCCCCGTAGCTCAGCTGGATAGAGCGTCGGTTTCCTAAACCGTAGGTCGGCTGTTCGAATCAGCCCGGGGTCACCACACTTCTCCTGCCTTTTGTCTTTTGGTATGCAATCCTATCTCAGCCAAAGGCGTCAAAGCGGGCCTTTGACTTCATGCCCTACTACAGCTATAAAAGTTGATGACATGGAAATACGTTCCATGTCATCACGACTGCTCCACATCGGTGTAGTTGAGTTCACAAAAACTATCGCCAAGGATGCTCGGGAATGCGGTGAAATTCCGCAACTGCCCCGCAACTGTGAGCGCCGATGTCTCCTCACCCGTCGTATCAAAATGTTCGGATGAGGGCAGCAATTCAGCAGGGCTCTTCCGCCCATCCCGGAAGGCCACAATCAACCACTGGTAACGAACTGCTAGTTCGTCTCTGGGAAGGTAGCTGAAAAAGGCGCAAGTCAGGAGACCGGTCTTCGGCGTCTTCAACCGCTTTGCGTTCCGAGGGGGACGAAGGAGCCATCATGTTCATTTCCGCATATCTGCGCACCCTGACGCGCGTTCTTCCCGCCATCCTGATCCTGTTTGCTGCCACCCATACCCACGCCGCGTCCATTCGCGGAACAGTCACCGACACCTCCGGCGCCAAGGTCACCGGCGCTACCGTAGTTCTCCTCAGCAATGGAAAGGTGATTGCCACTGCCGTTTCCACGGCTGACGGCAGCTTTCAAATTCTGACCGGCGATGAGGGACGCTTCTTCCTGGTTGTTTCAGCCAAGAGTTTCCGTCAATTGGAGACGCCTGATTTCTACGCCGGCCGCCTCGACAGCATTGAGCGCACTGTCGTACTTGAGCCCGAGTGGGTGCGCGAGTCTATCGTTGTGACAGCAAACGGAATCCCCACGCCGCAAGCACAGACCAGTTCTGCAACCAGCGTACTTGCTCCGCTCGATTTGGCTCTGCGCACTGACCTGGTCAGCGCCTTGCGCCTGGTGCCTGGCGCGGTCTCCGTACAGGAGGGTCAGCTGGGCGCGCAAACTTCACTCTTCGTCCGCGGCGGCAATTCCGATGCCAACAAGATTCTCGTGGATGGCGTGAGTGCTGGCGATCTGGGCGGACGCTTCGATTTTGGACCCCTCTCCACCACTGCCGTCGATAGCGTTGAAGTCTACCGTGGCCCGAATTCGAACCTCTACGGAGCCGATGCGGACAGTGGCGTGATCAGCTTGACTACTCCGCACGGCACCACCAGCTTTCCTTCGGTCCTCTTCCAGGGCGATGCTGGCAACTTCCACACTTCGCGCGAGCGCCTCGAAGTTGCCGGTGCCCGCAACAGGCTGGACTATCTCGGCGCCTTCAGTTGGCTCCAAACCAGCAATGCCCTGCCCATGGACGAGTATCACGTGGCCACCTCCGCTGCAAACGTAGGCTGGCAGCCCTCCGGAAGCACCCAGATTCGCGCCACCGCCCACTATGGCGTGGATGCGACCGGGATTCCTAACGCCTGGGACTTCTACCACGTTGCCGACAACGCCACCGAGAAAGATCAGGACCTGTTCCTCAGCGCTTCGGCCGATAACCAGACCACCGGAGGCTTTCACAATACAGTGCGCTACGGGCTCACCCGTAAACGCGAGCAATTCAGCTTGTGGAAGCAAAGTGGCAGCGGGCAATTCGACGCGTATGGCGACAGTCTTGGCCGCGTAGTCACAATCACGGGCGCCAACGGATATGCGGCCACAGGGCAAGCCGTGCTCGACTATGCCCAGAACTATCCCTACCAGTACCAATTGGCTTCCAATCGCGACCAGGTTGTCTACAACGGCGATTACCGGTTTACCCCTCATCTCGCCGCGCTCATCGGATTTCGCTTTGAAAACGAGAGAGGTTTGGAGGATGTCCCTTCGTACGCCACGCACGAGGTAGCAGGGCGAACGAACTACGACTACCTGGCCTCCGTCCATGGCGATTTCAAAGGCCGGTTCTTCTACTCGCTCGGTGGCAGCCTCGAGCGCTACTCCCTGTTCGGAACGCAGACGTCCTCCCGCGCCGGGCTTTCCTATTACGCCTTACGCCCACGCAAGGGCGCATTCAGCGGCACGCGAATCCTCTTCAACTTCGGCGATGCGGTGCGTGAGCCTGGGCTCACTGATCAGTTCGGCTCGCTCTATCAGTTCCTGGCAACCCACAATTATCAATCGCTTGAACAGCAACTCAACATCGCTCCCCTGTCCGCACCCACCGTTCGCACTTATGAAGGCGGCATGGAGCAGGGCCTATTCAGCAACCGCATCTTTTTCCGCGCCAGCTATTTTCACAATCAGTTCGGCAAGGAGATTGAATACGTAGGCGCGAGGCTTCTGCCCAACTTGATTCCCGGCCTTTCTGCAGCGGATCAAGCTAAGCTGGAGACTGCGCTTGGCTACTACTACACCAACGACTACGGTTTGACCGTCAACACCGAGGCATTTCGCGCACAGGGCATTGAAACCACGTTGGAGAGCGGTATCGGCCGCTCCATCTTTCTCCGTGGCGGCTACACCTATCTTGATGACGTGGTGCAACGCTCCTTCAGCAGCGACAACGAAGCGCTTTTGGGAGGCTATGCCCCGACCTACAAAGGCATTCCCATCGGTGCCTACTCGCCGCTCGTCGGTGCGCGTCCCTTCCGCCGTCCGCCGCATGCCGGCTTCTTCACTGCCAGCTATGCGGACCGGAAATTTACTGCCGTATTCACTTCGGCCTTCGCCAGCCGCAGCGACGACTCCACCTATCTCGAATACGCGGATGCCAGCGGCGGCAACAGCCTGTTACTGCCCAACCGGAATCTCGACTACGGATACGCCAAACTCGATCTGGGCGGCAGCTACCAGTTGCTCCCCTGGCTCGGCGTCTACATCCAGGGGGAGAACCTGCTGAGCAACCAGCATATCGCGCCAATTGGTTACCCCAGCCTGCCCATGAACTTCCGAACCGGCCTGCGCATGCAGTGGGGTGGAAGCAGCCACTAAAACGATCCCATTCGCATGAAGTTGAAATCCAGCACGCTTATGGGCCTGTCGCCTGAAAGCCTTCGCGATTCTGAACCCGCCAACGCTCAGGAAGCCGGCGCATAATGAATGTTGCTCTCTAATGTGGATTTGTCCCTGCTTTTCCACACTTCATGCCACAGAAGTGGGTGAAAGTGCCCTTTTTCGCTTGGGAAAGTAGGTGCTTCTGGCCCATACTTTTGTATATCGGAATAGTTGCGACTCAACACCCGCTGAAACTGGGGCTATACTCAGCGAGCGATGAATCACGACTGACGCAGTCAGTGCCCGGCTTCAGGAGTGTTGAGATGGGCCTAGTCCGCGTAACGGCATGGAAAAAGAGATTCAAGATCGGCAAATTGCCTTCAATGGTTTCCCGTATGCGCCATTGGGAACGCCGTCGGACAACCTCATTCCGAAGCGCATGCTCCATGCCACGGCAAGACGAATCAGCGGTTTACAGGCTATTCATCAACATTTTCTAGAGTTGAATTTTTGGGGAACCTGCGCGCCCGCTAAGATACGGGCGATTCCTGGGTCTGGAATACTCCAGTTCCCACTAGGAGTTCCCGACGGACGTAGCTCGCTGCCAACTTCAATGCATACTCGCAAGGCAGCGCCGCTATACACCAACGCAGCAAATGATAAGCGCAATTTACGTTTTGGAGAGCCATTATGACATTCAATCGAATCCGCTTGAGCATTCTGTGCCTGGCGATAATTACTCTTGTCGCATGTGTAGGTTCAGTTGCTACATATGCGCAATCATCCACGCAAGGATCCATCGCTGGCACCGTCGAAGATCCAACCAGTGCTGTGGTCGGCGGAGCAGCCGTCATCATCCAAAACGATGCCAACGGCTTCAAAGTTAACTTGGTCGCCGACGGAAACGGCTTCTTCAAGGCTCCACTGCTTGAACCCGGTGTCTACACCGTTTCCGTTACGGCCAATGGCTTCGCCAGTTACAAGGCGGATCACGTCACCGTTCACGTCGCCCAGGTCACCAGCCTCCTGCCACATCTGGCGCTGGCATCCAGTTCATCGGAAGTGGTTGTGACTGAGCAAACGCCGATCGTCAACACCGAGTCGCCCGACTTCAATTCCACCCTGAATTCGGTTGCCATGCAGAACATCCCGATCAACAACAGGCGGTGGTCCGCGCTGGCTCTCACCACCCCCGGTGTCACGGTAGACGCAAGCGGCTATGGTCTCATCAGCGTTCGCGGAATCAGCACCATTCTCAACAATGTCGAAATCGATGGAGCCGACGACAACCAGGCTTTCTTCTCCGAAGAGCGTGGCCGCACGCGGGAAGGCTATTCAACGGCCGGTAACGCGGTCCGCGAGTTTGCCGTCAACACCGGCGTCTACTCGGCAGAGTTCGGTCGCGCCGCCGGCGGCGTGGTTACCTCTGTCACCAAGAGCGGAACCAACAACATTCACGGCGAAGCCTACTTCTTTGACAAAGAGAGCAACTGGAACGCCTTCAACAACTGGACCAGAGTCAGTTCCTTCGTCAATGGCAGTACCGTGACGAACACAATCAAGCCGAAGGATCTGCGCAAAATCTACGGCTTCACGGTTGGCGGCCCACTCATCAAGGACAAGCTCTTCTGGATCTACACCTACGATCAGCATTCACACGTCTTTCCGGTGATTGGCGTGCCGAGCAACCCGTCGCAGTTCTACACCTTGCCGCAAGCCGCGCTCTCCTCCGGTGAAACTTGCAACACTACCACTGGCGCTATTGCGGGCGCACCCAGCGCGGCCTTCAACGACCAGAACGCCTGTGCCCTGGCCGCCCGCCAACACATCAGTTATGTGCAGGCTGCCTATGACTGGGCCGCTATGACCTATGGCAGTTCCGCAGTCACAGCCGCCAGCTACTCCGGCGCCACCCCCATCACCGATCTCGGTCTGGCCAATGACATCGGCCCCTCTTCGCGCTTTGGGTACCAGGAGATCAATACCCCCAAAGTCGACTGGCAGATCACCCCGCGCCAGCACTGGAGCGTTCTCTTCCACCGCCTTCGCTGGGATTCGCCGGGCGGCGTGCAGACCACTGCCTCCGATAACTACTCCCAGGATGCGCAGGGTAACGACTTCGTCAAACTCGACTACGGCGTCACGAAGCTCACCAGCCTCATCACCAACTCCATCAGCAACGAGCTTCTGTTCCAGTACGGCCGCGAGCTCGACTTCGAGACACAGCAGCCCTACACCGGTTACACCAAGGCCAACTTCATGGCCACCAACGGCTCGGTGCCCTATGTGGCAGCCGGCTCCAACTACGGTTTCAACGCCGGCTCGCCCTATTATTCCTACCGTGTTGCCTATCCCGATGAGCGCAAGTGGCAGATCGGCGACGTCCTCTACTGGGGCAAGGGAAGCCACAGCTTCAAATTCGGTGTGGATTCCGTTCACAACGACGACCTGATGAACAACACCTATCAGAGCAACGGAACCTTCAGCTACGGCTACGTTGGCAACCTGTATAACGACCTGCTCAACAAGCGCAACGGCGTAGCGCCAACGACAGCCAACCAGATGGGATGCGACTCCTCAGCCGCGCAGAACTTCTCCGGCATTTCCAAGACCGCGACATCGGTGACCGGCGCCAATCCATGCTATAGCAGCTTCGCCCAAGGCTTTGGCAGCCCCGTGTACGAGATCGCGACAACAGACTTCGGCGTCTTCGCCCAGGATAACTGGAAGTTCTCGCCACGGCTGACCTTCGAGCTCGGCATCCGCTGGGATCACGAATCCAAGCCCGGCCCGGATTCGAAACTGACTACCGCCAGCGGTACATTCGTGCCCTACACCGGAATTGCCAATAACCCGAACGACAAAACCGACTTTGGTCCCCGCATGGGCTTCTCCTATGATGTCTATGGCGGTGGTAAGACGGTGCTGCGTGGCGGTTACGGCATATACTTCGGACGGCTCACCAACGGCAATATCGAGAACGTTCTGCTGAACACAGGCAGCCCGAACGGACAGTTTCAGCGCACTTGGAACACCACCACTTCCGGAGCGCCTGTCTTCCCGACCGTTATCTCCTCGGCTTCGACGGCCAGTTGCACCCCCGGAACCTCGGCCTGCCCCGCCTCCTATTTCATGGCGCCAAACCTCAAACTGCCCGAAGTTCAGGAGTTCGACCTGTTGGTCCAACAGGAACTCCCGCACGGCACAATCTTCTCGGTCAGCTACCTGGGTGGCCTCGGTCGCCGTCTACCGAACTTCCTCAACGTCAACCTCAATCCCTCCTCGGTGACCAACACCGTCATCACCGTCGCCGGCGACGACAATGGCAAGGGACCGTTGGGCCCCACGAGCAACCAGATCACCGTTCCCATATACACTTCATACGGGAATACGGCCCTCCTGGGCTCTGGCGCTGCCAACTTCGGTCCTGTCACCGAGTTCATCTCCAACGTGAACTCCAGCTATAACGCACTCGTTGGTGAGATCCAGAACCGCTCGTTCAAAAAACTCCAATTCGATGCCAATTACACCTGGTCGCACTCGCTGGACTTCGCTCAAAACGCCAACACGCAGGGAACCGCGATGTCCTGGTACGACCCGTACGGCAGCCCACACGTCAACTACGGCAACTCGGCTTGGAATATCCCACAACGCTTCGTGGCCTATGCTCTCTACAAGCTCCCCAACCTTCACACGTCAAGCTTTGTGAAGTACTTAATTAACGACTGGAGCCTGAACGACAGCGTCACGATGCAGAACGGACTGCCCTTCACCGCCGGCTCCAGCGGCAAGCCCGTCTCGACGGCAATTGCCACCAGTTGGAACGGTTCGGGTGGCCCCTCCATCATCCCGCAGATCGGCTATAACACCTTCCGCTATCCACGTCGCATCGTCGACGACGCGCGTCTCCAGAAAGCGATCGTCTTCGGTGACCGCAGGTACGTGAAGAGCGTTGACCTCATTCTCAATGCCTTCAACATAGCGAACCACCAGAACACCACTGGCTTCAAGGCGACTTACCTGTACAGTCTCTCGGGCGGAACGGCCACCTACAATGGCCAGGATGCAACCGGCAGCGTCTCCGCCAAGAGCTTCAAGGTCGTCAACAACTCCAACAGCAGCAACTTCACCTACTCTCCGCGTCAGATTGAAATCGCCGCTCGAATCAACTTCTAAACAATTGCTTTACCCGCACTCGAAACGCGGCGGCTTCGGCCGCCGCGTTTTTAATTCTTGCCGCTGCTTTGCATATAATTACCGCCGATTGGCGCACAATGGTTCTATGGTGTGCCTCCGTCCAATCGAACTCGACTCCACCAGAGCCCTCCTGGGACCCTACCCCCACCCCCCTACCACCCTCCTACCCACCCCCCCTCCCTCCACCTCCACTCCCAACTCAAATCAAGGCATTGTCAAGACATCGATCTAGTCATATAACTGATATTAAACTACTTAAAATGATTTTCCCTGAGGATGTACGCACGCAAAAAGGCCTCCAGCCGAAGCTGGAGGCCTTCTGTCAATGCGCCGAAGCGCAATTGGTTTAGTACATGCCGTCCATGCCGCCGCCGTGACCGCCGCCCGCAGGGGCAGACTTGGCCTCAGGAATCTCAACCACCAGAGCTTCGGTGGTGAGCAGCAGACCGGCAATCGAGGCTGCATTCTGCAGCGCCGTGCGGGTTACCTTCGTGGGATCGATGACGCCGGCCTTGACCAGGTCCTCGAACTCGCCGGTTGCGGCGTTGTAGCCGTAGTGCTGGTCCTTGGACTCAAGAACCTTGGCCACGACAACCGCGCCTTCTTCGCCGGCATTGGCAACAATCTGACGCAGTGGCTCTTCGAGTGAACGGCGCACAATCTGCGCACCGATCTTCTCGTCGCCTTCCAGCGTCTTGATGAGCGCGTCAACCGCCGGAATGGCCCGAACCAGAGCCACGCCGCCGCCGGGGACGATGCCTTCCTCGACCGCCGCACGGGTTGCATGCAACGCATCCTCAACGCGAGCCTTCTTCTCCTTCAGCTCGGTCTCGGTGGCTGCGCCAACCTTGATGATCGCAACGCCGCCAACCAACTTTGCCAACCGCTCCTGGAGCTTTTCCTTGTCGTAGTCGGAGGTGGTCTTGTCGATCTGCGTACGGATCTCCTTGACGCGGCCTTCGATTTCGGAGGCCTTGCCGCCGCCGTCCACGATAGTCGTGTTGTCCTTGTCGATCGTGATACGCTTGGCCTTGCCAAGATCCTCGAGCTTCACACCTTCCAGCTTGATGCCCAAATCCTCGGTGATGGCCTTGCCGCCCGTCAGAATGGCGATGTCGCCCAGGATCGCCTTGCGGCGGTCTCCGAAGCCGGGAGCCTTGACGGCTGCCACGTTCAGGGTGCCGCGCAACTTGTTCACAACCAGGGTCGCCAGCGCTTCGCCTTCAACGTCCTCGGCAATGATCAACAGCGGCTTGCCGCCGCGGGCAACCTGCTCCAGTAAGGGCAGCAGATCCTTCATCGCGCTGATCTTCTTCTCGTAGATCAGAACGTAGGGCTCTTCCAGAACCACTTCCAGCCGCTCCGCGTCGGTCACAAAGTACGGGCTCAGGTAGCCGCGATCGAACTGCATCCCGTCCACCGTCTCCAGACCCGTGTGCATGGTCTTCGACTCTTCGATGGTGATCACGCCGTCCTTGCCCACAACCTTCACTGCTTCGGCGATAATGGCGCCGATCTCCACGTCGCCGTTCGCCGAGATGGTGCCTACCTGCGCCACGGAACCTTCGTTCACTGGCTTCGACAGCTTGCCAAGAGCACCGCCCTCGGTCCACTTGCCGTCCTTGTCGCGCGAGCCAATCACGGCCACTACTGCCTTCTCGATGCCACGCTTCAGTGCTGTCGGATTCGCGCCGGCAGCCACCGTCTTCACGCCTTCGCGGAAGATGGACTGCGCCAGTACCGTCGCCGTCGTCGTGCCGTCGCCGGCAACGTCCGAGGTCTTCGATGCTACTTCCTTCACCAGCTGAGCGCCGACGTTCTCCATCGGATCCTTAAGCTCGATCTCTTTGGCCACCGTCACGCCGTCCTTGGTGATGGTGGGCGAACCGAACTTCTTCTCAATTACAACGTTCCGGCCCTTGGGGCCAAGCGTCGCCTTTACAGCGTCCGCCAGCGTGTTCACGCCGCGCAGGATAGCCTGACGGGATTCCTCACCGTGCAGAATTTGCTTTGCCATTCTTGTTCTCCTAGTTCGTAGTGCTTCAGTTCTTGGTTCGTAGTTGAGAGCTTCCGGCAAATCGGTCCACACTCGTCATGCAGCCACATCCTAACCGTGATCTGCGAACTGTGAACCGGCGCTTCAGCGCCTACTTCTTGACAATGCCGAGGACTTCTTCTTCGCGCATGATCAGGAACTCTTCGCCGTCAATCTTGATTTCGGTTCCGGAGTACTTGCCGAAGAGAATCTTGTCGCCCGCCTTGACGTCCAGGGGGAAAACCTTGCCTTCGTCATTCGACTTGCCCTTGCCCACGGAAATGACTTCACCCTCCTGGGGCTTTTCCTTGGCACTGTCGGGGATGATAATTCCACCACGTACGGTCTCGCCCTCTTCCAAACGGCGGACGAGGATACGGTCATGGAGCGGTGTGAATGTGGTCGCTACGGATGTTGATGCCATTGCTTCGCTTCTCCTTCACACGCAAAAAGGGTTGAGCCCCTGCTGCGGGATTTGAGTGATATTCAAGAAAAGAGCTTCTGAAGCTGCGAAATACCACCCCTTAAGATCGGGGCGGCGGACCCATTCGAGCAGTCCTACCAGCAATGTGCTAGCACTCTCGCCTTCCAATTGCTAAAGATAGGCAAGCTGGAGAGCTTTGTCAAGAGGATTTCGGTCAATATATGAGCATCCTGCACTCAGAAACATATACGACGTTGTTTGCAGGCCGCTGCTCCACCACTTGCGCTCACTGCCTGTCACACTCCGCGTCAAACCATTTATAATGCAGCCTATGTTCCACCGCTCTTTCTTTCGCCTTAGTGTCTTCGTGGCCGGCTTTTGTCTGGCCGGTAGTTCGTTAGCCGTCAGCGCCCAGCAGGACAATTCCCGGCACGTGCGGAAGATGAAAGTTCCGCCACTCGCGGCGCGCATCGAGATCACTGTCGTCCGCGATATCAATGGGAAGCCTGTCGAGAATGCCGCCGTCGTCTTTCATCCCATGGAGGGCGAAAGAGATAAAGGTGTCATGGAGTTAAAAACCAATGGGGAGGGTAAGGCAATCATCGACGTGCTTCCTATTGGGGATACGGTACGGTTGCAGATCATTGCCCGGGGCTTCCAGACGTACGGTGAGGACTTCAAGGTTGACAGACCTGACATTGTCTTGAGTATCCGCTTAAAGCGACCGGGCGGACAGTATTCCATTTACGATAATAAGGAAGCACCCGTGGAGAAGCCGTCTGGCTCAACCGGTCAGCCGCCTAGCCAAGGTGAGTCTCAACCAAAAGCAAAGTAGGGTTTCCAGGACGACACACGCACAACGGCCGCCTGATAAAGTTGCTTGATCTGCCATGCCAATCCACCTTCTCCGCGGCAAATCGGTACTGGTAACCGGGGGAGCACGGCGCATTGGCCGAGCGATCTCGTTGGCATTAGGCAACGCCGGGGCCGACGTAGCAGTCATCTACCGGACCTCCCAGGCTGAAGCCGATCAGACAGCCCACGAGGTTGAGTCTCTCGGATGCCGCGCGCTGACGTTGCAATGCGATGTGCGTTCTGAAGACTCAGTTCGCAAGACCATAGCCGCGACCGTCAGCCACTTTGGGAGACTGGACATGGTGGTCAACAACGCTGCCATCTTTGGATCTGCTCCTCTGGAAAGCATCAGCCTGGAGCAATGGGATGCTGTTTTCGAGACCAATGCACGGGGACCGTTTCTTGTGGCGCGAGAGGCTTTGACCCATTTGCGTGCTGTTCACGGGCGAATCATAAATATTGGTTCATTGGGGGGTATGCATGCATGGGCCGGTCATGCTCACTACTGTGCGTCGAAAGCCGCTCTGCATATGCTGACGCAGACCATGGCCAAGGCATTTGCGCCGGAGGTGAGCGTCAACTGCGTAGCGCCGGGTTGGATTGAGTTTCAAGAGAGCGACGGGGAGCAATCGCAGCGTTTAGCGGCCAAAACTCCGATGAAGCGAAACGGAACAGCGGAAGATGTGGCCCAAGCCGTACTCTTCTTCGCCGCCGGTGCCAGCTTTGTTACTGGTCAGATTCTGTCCGTCGACGGCGGACTGGGACTGTAGCCTTCGAATCTGAGCCTCTACCTCGCGAACAGGCGCTCCCAAAAGCCTTTAGCTCCCGTCCGGGGAGTAGCCTTGCTGGAACCAGCGGCGCGGCTTCCCGAAGAAGCCGACTTTGAAGTAGTGGCAAAATGCTTCACCTCAAACTCCAGCGGCATATGTTCCCAAAGCCCAACCGCTTCAGGTTGTGCAGGCCACTCATTACCTTCGACTGCCGCTTGCGGGTTGGTCAAGCACAAGCGCTGAGCGGTTTCTTCGCCGGCTCGCTTAGCCACATAGTCGTAGGCCTTCTTCAGATGGGGTGGACGCCACTCCATCCGGTGTGCATCCGTCGCCAGAAAGTGAATCCAGTTCCGATTCAGAAGCTCATTTGAAAGCGCCTCGGCCATCTTGCCGCAGCGCCCATATAAAGCGTTGGCGGTCACTTGAATCAGGCACCCTTTGCGCATCCAGTCCGCCAGCAACTCGGGGTTACTGCGCACGGCTGGACATCTCTCCGGATGAGCGACGATCAGTGTATTGCCAACGGACTGCAACTTGAACAGGGCGTCAGTCAACTGCGGAGCGATAGTCATGTTGGGAAACTCGACCAGCAGGTAACCCTTACCGTTGATTGAATAGCTCAGAGGCTTGGCCAAAGCCGCAAAAATATTGTCGGCGGATAGGTGCATCTCACAGCCAAGGCTCAATTCGACGACGCCCTTCAGCAGTTCCCTCAACTCGCCCAGACGCTCCTCAACCAACTCGACCTCAAAAGGATATCGATCGCTCGCATGCGGCGTACACGCGATATGTGTTACACCGTCCCTGGCGGCTTCATGCGCCATGGCCAAGGAGGTTTTAAGATCCGGCGCCCCGTCGTCTACGCCGTAGATTAAGTGATGGTGAATATCGATCATCGGTTAGGTCCTCTATATCCACGGACAGAGACTTCAGCGTGCCGCCAAGACCTCGACCATCGAGGCAAAAATCTTCCAGCCATCCGCAGAACCCAGCAATTGTTCGCTTGATCTGTCTGGATGAGGCATCATTCCGAGAACGTTTCGTTCCGCATTAAGAATGCCCGCAATATTACTCAGGGAGCCATTGGGATTGGCTTCGGCGGTGATCTCTCCCTCTGCCGTGGCATAGCGGAAGGCGATCCGATCCTCAGACTGCAGTTGCTCCAACTCATCCGGGGTGCAGAAGTAATTGCCTTCCATGTGGCCAATCGGCATCTGCAGCACCTCACCCTTGGTGAGAAGGCTGGTGAACGGGCTATCCGCAGTCTCCGTGCGCAGATGAACCTGCTTGCAGATGTACTTGAGCCCGGCGTTGCGCATCAGGGCCCCTGGCAACAGACCGGCCTCGGTCAGAATCTGAAAGCCGTTGCAAATGCCGAGGACGACCCCACCACCCGCTGCAAAACGCTTGACCGATTGCATCACCGGAGAAAAGCGCGCGATGGCGCCAGTACGCAGGTAATCGCCATATGCAAACCCACCCGGAACCAAAACCGCATCCACCCCCTGTAAATCCTCAGAGTCGTGCCAGAGAAACGTGACGGATTGGTGAGCCACTTCAGCGATCACATGGTATGTATCGTGATCGCAGTTGGAACCGGGGAAAACCAAGACTCCAAATTTCATGTTTTTAGGTTATCAGCTTCTTACTGAACATAGACGGCTCTTGAACACCAACGTAATTCACGAGGAGACAATCTCGCAGGTTTCAGGCTCTAACCGAGAGAGTGTCCACGGACAATCGATCCGCCATCGGGATTTGACGAACGGTCCACCCGGCGACCAGCAGGCTGGGTGCATGCGTAGGGGCGGCGTCTCCAAGCGCGGCTAGCGTGGTGTACAGCACCTGCTGGCCGGGTTGCGCTGCGCGGGAGACGATGGCGCAGGGGAAGTCGGGCGGCAAGCCCTGCTGGAGCCATTCCTGGGCGAGCAGATGCAGGTCGCGTCCGGGCATGTAAACAACGCGGGTGGTGTTTTCGAGTTCCGGCAGAGGCGCGTTGTCGTGGGAATTGGCGTGATGTCCGGTAGAGAAATTGACGCTCGACGCCCAGCCGCGATCCGTAAGAGAGCATCCAATGGCAGCAGCAGCGGCGAAGGCAGCCGAGACGCCGGGGACGACTTCGAATGGAACACCTGCCTCGGTGAGGGCTGCCATTTCTTCCGCTGCACGTCCGAAAAGGAGCGGATCCCCGCTTTTCAGGCGAACTACATTGTGGTTCTGGACGGCATGCCCGACCATCAAGGCGTTGATTTCGCTCTGAGTAATGGTCTTGACACCGCAGCGCTTGCCAACGTTGACGATTTCCGCCCCTGGCGAAGCTAGGTCGAGAATCGTCTGCGGAACCAAGTCGTCGTGCAAAAGGATGTCCGCGGCCTGGATGAGGCGCTGGGCTTTGACGGTAAGCAGGTCAGGATCGCCGGGGCCTGCTCCTACGAGGTGAACGCGGCCTGCGGCGGCATCCCTGCCCTGATTCGTCTGCGGCGGCGAGGCCAGCTTGCGCGACGGGCAAGCTGACGATTCGCAGATGTGTCGCTGGGCTAATTGGTGCAGGAGAGCTTTGCGGTCCTCGCTACGAAAGTGCGTTGCCAGAACGTCGCGGCGAAGCTGGCCGAGGTTGGCCAGCCATGAGCCAAGGTCCTCGGGCAGTTGCTCATCAATCTCGCGGCGTAGGCGCTGGGCGAATGCAGGGCTTTGTCCGGCAGTGGAAATCGCGATCTGCAGATCACCGCGGCGTACGACCGATCCGAAGAAGAAGTCGCAGTTGGGAATGTCGTCCGCGCTGTTGCAGAGAATGTTGCGCTCGACGGCTGCACGATAGACTTCGGCATTGACCTGGTGGGAATCGGTCGCCGTGATCACCAGGAAATTGCCACCGAGGTCCGCGAACTCAAACGGACGCTGGATCCATTCGAGCTTCCCTTCCAAAGCCAGCTGACGGATCTCCGGCCTCGCCTCCGGCGCGACGACCCGCAACCGCAGCCCTGTCTTGAGAAGCGAGCCGATCTTGTCCAGCGCCACCGTGCCCGCACCAACCAGGAGGCAGCGGCGACCTTCGAGTTTGAGGAAGATGGGCAATAGGCTCATGAGTCGACCTTCAATCTGCCGCGCCGTGAGGTACGCGGCCCGCCGGCAAATCGCGCTTGACTGCAGCGAGAACCTCGCCGGCAAGTTGTGCCCGGAGTTCGTCGTTGGAGTGGCGGCCGAACCAGGAACGCAGGTTCTCCTCTGGCTTGCGGCCTGCCAGGTAGTGGCGCAGGAGGCGCTCGATGGCTTCAGGAATGAGCGGGGCGGGGCAGCGATAGCCTACAGGCCTGGAGATAGCTGCGTCCTGGCCCACGGCTCCGCCGAGACAGAAGTAATAAGCATCGGTCAGCTTGCCGTCGTGCTTAATCTTCTTGCCTTCGAGGCCGATGTCGGCAATCCAGTGCTGGCCGCAACCGTTCGGGCAGCCGGTTACGTGAAGCTTAAGTTGCTGGTCGAATTGAGGTAAGCGCTCCTCAAGTTCATCCACAAGCCAACGGGTAAAGCCCTTGGTTTCGGTGATGGCGAGTTTGCAAAACTCGGTACCAGTGCAAGCGACGGCACCGCGCCAAAACTGTGAGCCATCAACCTGAAGACCGATCTTGTTCAGTTCGAGTGCGAGTTCCGCAGTCTTGGCCTTTGGTATGTCGATGAAGATCAAATTTTGCGATACGGTGGCGCGAAGGGCTCCGCTGCCAAAACGCTCGGCGAGATCGGCTGCGGCCTCAAGCTGTTCACCGGTGAGACGGCCGCGAAGGACGGAGGCGCCCACGTAGCAGAGACCCGCTTGGCGCTGGGGATGTATGCCAGTGTGGTCGCGGAGAATGTCGGCGGGCACCTGCTCGGGAACGCCGGGAAGGAGCTTGAAGTCGAGGCGCGACTGAAGTTCCGCCAAGAAGCGCTCGCTGGTCCAGCCTTCTTTCATGAAGAGATATTTAAGGCGGGCACGGTCACGGCTTTCGCGGAGGCCCTGCTGGTCGCGGAAAATCTCGGCCACGGCACGCGCCACGCGGACTGCCTGGTCGGGGAGAACGAAGGCATCAAGTCGAACGGCAAGGTGCGGCTCATTGGAGAGGCCGCCGCCAACGCGCAAGGAAAAGCCCACCTGGCCGTTGTGTTTAACAGCCGTGAAGCCAATGTCGTTGATCTCTGGATAGCTGCACCACGATGGGCAACCGGTGGCGCAGATCTTGAATTTGCGCGGCAGGTTGTAGAACTCGGGATTTGCCTTGAGCAGATCCGAAATCTCGATAGCGATGGGCGCAGCGTCAATCAGCTCGTCTGCGGCGACACCGGCCAGAGGACATCCGGTTACGTTGCGCACCACGTCGCCGCAGGCACCTTTGGGCGACATGCCGATGGCGTCAAGCGCATCGACGATTTCTGGCAGGGACTCGATGGTGAGCCAGTGAAGCTGGATGTTCTGGCGCACAGTGATATCAGCCAGATTGCGGGCGTATTTGCGGGTGAGACCGGCGATGGCGCGAATCTGGCTGGAAGAGACGATGCCGTTGGGAATGCCGATGCGCATCATGAAATAATCGGAGGTGACTCCCTCGCCGCCTTTGCCCCCGGTTACGCCAACGCCGTCGCCTTGCGTGTAGATTCCCCACCATTTGAAGTAGGTTGCGGCCCAGTCGGGAACAACGCTGGAGCGGCCTTCGCGGGCGAAGGCGCGGACCTCGTCAAAGGCGGCCCACGGGTTCTTTTCGCGCTTAAGGCGCTCGGCCTTTTGGGCCTTGGTCTCTTTTACTTCAGCAATTTGAGTCATGTCTTCCTTTTTGGGGACAGATACAGAAAACCCGCGACAGCATGGCTGTATCGCGGGCAATCAGGAACCTTGGAATTACGATCAGACTCTCAGACCCAGGTCACTTGTGCGCGCGAAGCAGCGGACAAAAGCGACAACAGAGGTGACCGTTCATAGTTGGATGATATCTGCGAGGCTGAAGAAACGCAACTGCGGACCACCGAAGCAGGCGCTATGGCCTCCGGCTGAACGTGCACCGTTTCACCGGAGATAGGGGGGGTGGGAGGGAGGGTAGGAGGGGGTACAGGGAGGGAGAGGATGGGGGGAAGGTCTACATCTGGTGAACGCGGCGCCGATCCATCCTTTTTGCGCATGGTTTGCAATGGGTGGTACTGTGCGGATTGACCTTTCGTGCTCTATTTACTATTGTGCGCCATGCACGGGTAATTATTTGCACTTAAATTTGCGGCTAAGTCATTTATATTGAGAAGCATGAAAATCAGCTGCATTTTTGTCATTTTGGGCTACGGCACCCCATCCTGGACTTCAAATACCAGGAATGAAAATCCTGGAAGCCTGGAATAGAAAGGCGCAGGGCTGAGTTGGTTGCTGTCCCACCCATTCGCCCAAAGAAGGCGAATGGGTGGGACACGGAGCTCTCGTTTATGAATCGAACAATCTCGGATTCCTGCCGTTGAAATGGCGGCTAAGTCATTTCGCTTTAAAAAACCTGAAAATGTGAGGCGGACGATTTTGAGGCTCCGGCAGTCGCTAGGAAGTCTGGCTCAATGACTCCGCCGCGCGCAATGCGAGACCGTGAGCAACAGAGGTAAATTCGTTGCCGCCACGAATACGTTCCTGACCGAAGCGGGTCTCGAAGATGTGGCGCACAGCGGGAACAAATGAGCTGCCGCCGGTAAGAAATACACGGTCGACTGCTTTTGGATGGATGCCGGAGGCGGTGAGGAGCTTGTCAATCGAATTCTCGATGACCTGCAGATCACGTTCGATCCACGATTCAAACTCGCGACGGGTGACGGGTATGCGCAAATCCAAACTACTGTCGCGAAAGCGAAATTCGGCGCTATGGCCGCGCGACAGTTCAAACTTGACCCGCTGCACAGCCTGGTGAAGCTGGTAGCCGAGGTCTTCATCAATGATCGTAATCAAAGCCTGAATCTTCTCCGGCTCCAGCGCCCGGATGTGCGCGCTTTTGAGGATTTCGCGAACGTTGTTGGTGCGCAGGAAAGACAGATAATGCCAGCGCTCGAGGTTGGCGTAGATCCATGCAGGAACAGCGGGCAGAAGCTTATTGAGTGAGCGCGCCTCAGAGTCCGATCCCAGTGCCGGCGAGACGAGTTTGCGGACGATGCGGGCATCGAAGGCATCACCAGCAAGGCCCACACCGCTGTTGCCGAGCAAATCCTGGGGAGTACGGCCGCGGCGGCGCACACCTGAACCGACATGCAGCAGCGAAAAGTCGCTGGTACCGCCGCCAAAGTCGCCAATCAGAATCAGTTCATCGTGGTCGAGCGTCGCCTCATAGGCGCAGGCGGCCGCGACCGGTTCCATCTCGAAGTCCACACGTTCAAAACCCGCAGCCGCAAATGCCTCACGCAAGCGTGAAACGGCAAAATCGTCGTCCTCCGGTGTCTCTGAGCCAACAAAGCGAACGGGGCGGCCTACCATGGCATAGTGAACGGGCCTTCCAAATTGCGACGCGGCCTGTTTGCGTAGATCGCCGATCATGCGGGCAATGAGGTCTTCAAGCTTGTAGCGGCGGCCAAAGACCTCAGTTCCAGTAAGCGACCGGCTGGAAAGGTGAGACTTGAGCGACTGAATGAGGCGGCCCTTTTCCTCGGCCTGAAGATAATGCTCGATAGCTGCCGGGCCTGTGAAGACATGCGCTCTGCGGGCACCGCTTGCGGTTTTGAATTGTTCAAGATAGAGGACCGAGCGGGAAGACTCCACCTGCGTTCCAAGCGACGTGAACGAAGCAAACTGCACCTCGGAATCATCCTTTAAGAACGCGACCGAACTGTTTGTGGTGCCGAAATCGAACCCAACAGCATCCAGCTGATTTTTGGTTGTCTGCATCCGTTCTATTATTTCGCAGGTAGCCAAGCTATGCCGGGGCTTTCGCGAGGGCTATTTGAGGTTGTCGGTTATCCAGTCCTGGTTGGCGGAGTCTTGATCTTATGACCGGCTCAATCGACAGCGATGAACTTGATCGCGGGGCCTGGATCGTTGGCTAAGGAAAACGTGAGTACGTTCTTTGCACCCGGCCGATCAAACTCGGCCTGAAGCCATACGGCGCCTGTTCCGCTTCCGGTGGGTGGGAAGGCGATGCGGGTGGCGACCTGGCCATTCACGCGGAGTTCGGCGATGCGGGCCTTCTTGTCGGGGTTGGTGTAGGCGATCTGAATTCTGGCAACCCGGCTTCGCGAGGCCACATCTTTGAAGGTAAGTGAGCTAGCTTTCGCGACGAGGCCGCTTTGCTTGCCGGGCGTCTGGTTTCCGGCGCTGTCTGCTTTGTAGGTAATTAATTTGCCTTCGCTCCCGTGGACGAGAAGGAGGAATGCGTCTCCGGCCGGAATCTGTGCAGAGTATGGCGACTTGAAGTCACCCAACTCCTTGCCGGCCCAGAGATCTTCTACCGTGGCCGAAGAGGCGTCGAGGATCCCGAGATCGGCCCAGCGGACAGCAATGGTTGCCGGAGAGGCATTTCGGTTTAGCAGCAAGACCGCGCGGCTGCCTGACGCCGCAAGAGGCTTTGACCATACCTCAAGGCCGGTTCCCTGCTCGGCAACCTTAACGGCCTGAAGGCCGAGGGCATCCTGATCGACCGCAAGCACGGCGGGATTGGTGAGGGTGGCTCGAGTTGCATCACTCAGTTTCGTGAGGTCTGCGCCGACAAGGAGGGGCGCTCCCGACATAGCCCAGAGACTCATGTGCACGCGGTTTTCCTCATCGGTCAGAGCCGGCATGCCAATCACCATCATGTCTGGGTCGTTGTAGAAACCGGTGTGCTGCGCGGCGGGATGAATGCCCTGATCGAAGTTCGAAAGCACTTTAACAAAGTTCGCTTTGCGGCTGCCGTTCTTACTGTTAGCTACGATCGGATCGACAATGTCGCCGCTGGTGCGCCAGATGTCCACGGGGGCACCTCCGATGTTCGGTGCCCAGGTCCAGGGGCTCTGTTTTCCCCAATTGCAGATGGAGTAGTACAAAGGGCGTCGGGTTATAGCCTCTGCCCTGTGGATGGCTCTGGCTATTTCAGCATATTGAATCGCGGGATCAAGGTTCTCCTTGTCGCCACCGCACCAGTCGACTTTTACATAGTCGAATCCCCACTTGGCGAATTGCAGGAAGTCCTGGTTGTAATAGCCTTCGCTTCCTTCATTAGGATAGCCTGGGCCGAGGTCTGGAAACTCCGTGCCGCATCCGTTCTTTCCTGCGTCTGTGTAGATGCCGGCCTTCAGTCCGAGGCCGTGAATATAGCGAACAATGTTGGACATATCTCCAGCACGCTCTCCCGGAGCCAGCGCAGGCCAAGCCTTTGGATCGACCACGATGTTCCCTTGCTCATCGCGCTGCCCAAGCCACCAGCCCTCGTCGATATTGATGTACTGATAGCCGGCCTTGTGCATTCCAGTCGAAATCATGGCCTTTGCCTGGTCAACGATTATCGAAGAATCCACCGTATTGGAGAAGCTGTTCCACGATGACCAGCCCATGGGAGGAAGAGGTACGGCGGTCAGCTTTGCTGCGCTCTGAGCCTGGAGGGTTAAAGTAAGCGCAATAACGAACACCGGCACAGCCAGCATTCCAGCCTTGCATACGAACTTGTTCATCCCATCTCCTCGCTTGGCGACGTGGTTCAACGGAATCGCAAGCGGTTCCCATTATTCATGGAGGGCTGAACTCAGGCAAGTTGAGAGACGCAATTTCGAGGTGGAGGGACGAAACGTGTCTATGTTGCAGCCTGGGCTTGCAATTCTGCCAGTATCCGCTGCACGGCTTCTGCGGCGGCTGCTTCGCCCTCTGGCGAGAGACTCATACGGATGGGCTGCTGCGGATCGATTGTGATGGCGTAGAGCACAACCTCGTGGTCACTGCCGCGCATGTGGAAGACGTCGAGGAGGTCTTTGACGCCGATGTCGTGGGCGGTGAGGGTGGGTGGGTAATCGCGCGAGAAGCGGGGCGTGGTGCGGGTGACGGTGCCGATCGGATTGCCATCGGCCGCGGCGTCCACCATGATGATGCGGGCGGCGTTCTCAAGGGGATCGAGCAGAACAAAACCGCCGGTGCCGCCGTCGAGACATTCAATGGCGGCCGGCAGCGTGTGTTTTTCCAATTCCCTGACTACGTAAACGCCGATGCCTTCATCGCCTAGCAGAACGTTGCCCAACCCCAGCACCAGCGTCTTATTTTGGTTATTTACCACGCTTCTCCCGCTCAAACTTCCAACCACCTATGATCGAGGATACCGTGCCGCGCCCCTCGATGTAGTCGTGATAGAAGGCCAGATAGATGTGAACGATGATGAACGTGACGAAGAACCACAGGAAGAGATGGTGCCAGAAACGCACGCCGAATTCGCCGCCCATGAGGGGGACGATCCAGACAAACATTCTGGGGAGCCACGAGTTGCTCATGCTGGAGTAGAGCGCGAAGCCGGTGATGGTCTGCGCGACAAACGCCAGGAAAGTAAAGAAGTAGATCAAGCCAGCAAGCGCGTTATGCCCGGTCGAAATGGGCCCGTGCAGTTGGCTTTCGAGAACGTCCGCTTTAATGACGTCGACGATCTCTTGCCTCTGCGATTTCTTGATCGGGAAGAAGGCGTTCCAGTGAGAGTACTTGTTGCCGACGAAGCCCCAATAGATTCTCGCCGCGAAGTTGAAGAGGTAAATAAACGCGGCGAGGAAGTGGAGGAACCGCACCCAGCCGAACCAGTATTGCTGATAGGCTTCAGCTGCGTAGAAAACGCGGAGGGGCGCCCCGATGAGGTAGCCGGTAACACAGAGTACAACCAGAGCTACCGCGTTGATCCAGTGGTAAACGCGTACCGGCAGTTCCCAAACATAGATCCGCCGGTACTCTACCGGTTGCGGTTGAGCATCCGGTAAAACGCTGCCTGCGCTAGTGCTAGCACCGATATTCGGAGTACTCATGGGCATCACTCGAAGGAAACCTGGTGAAGGTGCTTGCCTTGCGGATCGTACAGATGGACGGCGCAGGCCAGGCACGGGTCAAAGGAATGGATGGTACGGATGATCTCGACCGGCATCTCAATATTGGCCACCGGGGTGCCGATGAGCGAGGCTTCGAAGGACGAGCGCTGCCCCTTGGCATCACGTGGCGAACCGTTCCAGGTGGTCGGAACCACGAGTTGGTAGTTATCGATCTTGCCGTCCTTGATCTTGATCCAATGGGCAAGCGAACCGCGGGGCGCTTCGACGAGCCCGACACCCTCGGCTTCCGCAGGCCATGATTTTGGCTCCCAGCGCTCGCCGTTGAATGTGGAAGTCTCGCGGGTCTTTACGCGTCCCATCAACTCGGCAAAGAACTCCTTGAGCCAGATCATTGCCAGAGCTGCATCCAGACCGCGCGCCGCAGTGCGGCCGAGCGTGGAGAACAGAGCGTCGACGGGCACACTGAGCTTGCCGAGCGTGTCCTTGACCAGTTCCTGCACGTCGGTGTGACCGGAGGCATAGGCAACCAGCAGCCTTGCCAGAGGGCCAACCTCCATCGGATTTTCCTTCCAGCGCGGAGTCTTGAGGAAGGAGTACTTCGCAAAGCCTTCGAGTGTCTCAAAGGGCGGTTTTGGTCCGGTGTAGTTGATTTTGGTTTCGCCTGCCCAGGGATGGATACCAACATCGTTTCCGCCATCGTAGCTGTACCAGGAGGAGGCAATGTACTCCTTGATCTCCTGCGAGTCGCGCGGATTGACGGGATACACGTGGCTCAGATCGCGATTGAGGACTACGCCGCGCGGATACTTGAAGGACTCGGGCTGGCCGTATCCCTTGGTGGGATACTCGCCATAGCTGAGGTAGTTCTTGAGTCCCCCGCCCCACTTGGCCCAATCCTTGTAGAAGGAGGCCACTGCGAGCAGATCGGGAATGTAGACCTGGTTGACGAATTCATCGGCCTGGCTTATGAGGCGCGCGACGAGATTGAGGCGTTCGGAGTTGATGGCTGCGACTTCATCGGCATCGATGGAGCACGGGACGCCACCCACAAGGTAGTTTGGATGCGGGTTCTTGCCACCGAACACCGCGTGGATCTTCACAATCTCTTTTTGCCATTCGAGGGCGTCGAGGTAATGAGCCACAGCGATGAGGTTCACTTCGGGCGGCAACTTGTAGGCCGGATGGCCCCAGTAGCCATTGGCGAAGATGCCCAGTCCGCTGGCCGCAAAAGACTTGATCTTATCCTGCACTGAGGAGAAATAGGCGGGGGTGTTCTTGTCCCACTTGGAGAACGATTGCGCCAGTTCCGCAGCCTTTTTCGGATCGGCCTTGAGGGCGTTGACGATGTCAACCCAGTCCAGGGCATGCAGATGATAGAAGTGCACCACATGGTCCTGCACATAGAGGGTCGCCATCATGATGTTGCGGATAAGCTCGGCTGTGGGAGGGACCGCGATGCCAAGCGCGTCTTCAACGGAGCGCACGCTGGCCAGCGCATGCACCGTGGTGCAAACGCCGCAAACGCGCTCGGTAATAGCCCATGCATCGCGAGGATCGCGGCCGATGAGGATCTTCTCAAGACCACGGATCATGGTGCCTGCGCTGAAAGCGTCGGTGATGACGCCGTTCTCGACCACTGCCTCGATGCGCAGATGGCCTTCAATACGAGTTACGGGATCGACGACTACGCGTGCCATAGGCTCTCACGACTCCTTTTGATCTTCGGCGTGCACTTCAGCAATCACGCTCCGTTTGCGTATGTTGGTGACCACCGCGTGGGCCGCAACTCCAGCGACCGTAGCAATGCCTACCACCGTGCCGACCGTATCCGCCGTGCTTTCGATGCCGAAGCCGGGGAACGAAGCCAGATGCTGGTAGAACGGTCCGTTATCCCAGAAACCTTCCTCGCTGCATCCGATACATCCGTGACCGGACTGAATGGGATAGCTTGTGCCCTCGTTCCACTTGACCACCGAGCAGGCGTTGTAGGTGACCGGACCGCGGCAGCCCATCTTGTAAAGGCAATATCCCTTGCGTGCGTTCTCGTCGTCGAAGGACTCGACGAAGAGGCCGGCATCGTAATTGGGGCGGCGATAGCAGGTGTCGTGAACGCGGCGTCCGTAGAACTCCTTGGGACGGCCCAGACTGTCGAGCGCGGGGACCTGCCCCAGCACCAGGAGGTGGGTCACCACGGCCATCATGACGTCGGCAATGGGCGGGCAGCCGGGCACGTTGATGACTGGTTTGTCTACCAATTTGTGAATCGGTGTGGCACCAGTGGGATTGGGTTTAGCGGCCTGAACACAGCCATTGGAGGCGCAGCTTCCCCAGGCAACCACGGCGGCCGCATCGGCAGCCACAGTCTGCAGGATCGACTCAGCAGTTTTGCCGCCGATCATGCAATAGACGCCGCCGTCCTTGGTAGGCACGGCCCCCTCAACAAGGACAATGTACTTGCCCTTGTTGTTCTTGATTGTGTCGTTGAGGCTCTTCTCCGCCTGGAAACCGGAGGCGGCCATCAGGGTCTCGGTGTAGTTCAACGACAGTACATCGAGAAGCGCGTCAACCACGATGGGGTGAGAGGAACGGATGAACGACTCACTGCAGCAGGTGCACTCCTGAAAGTGCATCCAGACCACTGCCGGCTTTTCTTTCTTTTCAAACGCAGAGACGACCTGGCCTACGGCGGATTGACCAAGCCCGGCTGCGGTTGCGGCGGCAGCGCAGAATTGGAGAAAATCTCTGCGGCTGTAGCCCTTCTGCTGCATTGACTGCCAAATAGAAAGCCCCATGCCATACCTCGCTCGCTGTGCAGGTAGCGGAGATATCCCGGAGGTGGAAGAACGGGAAGAGAAGTCCAGGATCTCGCCAACTAATGTGAGCGAAGGTACGCACCGGAAATAGCGGCTCGCTGTGAGCTACGTCACACATGTTTCAAAGTGTTCTTTCGGCTCGAAAAACCGGCATAGTCAACGCCCAAATCACACCCGGCATCGCAGACAGGGCAGAGATGTACTGTAGGTTCCTTACAGAGCACAATTTAAATGAATTGGACTATTTTAAACCGATTTGAGATGGAATCAGTCGCGCGGAATTTCGAGTGCGCCGGTGAGGCTGGACACTTTTTCAACGCCGTGGCTTCGGCACCAGGATTCAAGGCCGCGAGCGAGACGTTCGACAGCCCGGGGATCGGCGTAGCTGGCGGTTCCAACCTGGACTGCAGTTGCGCCCGCAAGCAGGAACTCGACGGCATCTTCTGGGGTGACGATACCGCCCATTCCAAGGATCGGGATTCTAACAGCGTGCGCAGTCTCGTAGACCATGCGCAGAGCAATTGGCTTGATGGCCGGCCCGGAAAGGCCGCCGGTGATGTTACTGAGGCGTGGCCTGCGGGTTTCAGCATCGATGGCGAGGGCAAGAAATGTGTTGGTCAAGCTGATCGCATCCGCACCCGCCTCGGCCGCGATGCGCGCCATATGGGCGATGGAAGTGACGTTGGGCGAGAGTTTAACGAAGAGGGGGCGGGTAGAGGCGGACTTGGCGCGGCTGACCAGATATTCTAGTGAGCCAGGGTCTGCCCCGAAGGCCATGCCTCCGGCGTGAACATTGGGACAGGAGACATTGAGTTCGTAAGCGTGTATTCCTTCGGCGTGATTTAACCGTTCGATTACCTGTATGTAATCTCCAACGGTATAGCCAAAGACGTTTACGATGACCTTGCAACTTGGGTAACGCGCGAGGGGAGGAAGCTTGCGCTCGATGTACTCGTCGACTCCTACGTTTTGCAGTCCGATGGCGTTGAGCATGCCGGCGGCAGTTTGCACAATGCGGGGGGCGGGGTGGCCGGCCATGGGCAGAATGGAGATGCCCTTGGTGACGAATCCGCCGATGCGTTCGAGGGAGACGATCTCTTCAAATTCGATTCCGTAGCCGAAGGTGCCGCTGGCGGCTATCACCGGGTTGACCAGTTCGAGGCCGGCCAACTTCACTTTCATGTCGGGTTTCACGCGCGGGAATCATCCTTTATCAGTGGACAGTGGCCAGTTGCTTAGACGGCACCTTATTTGCTGGAGACCGGCTTGATGGCTTCGGTCAGCACGCGGCCTACTGCTGCTGAGGGCTGATTGATTCCAGCCATCGAGGCCAGGGTGGCCGCCAAATCTACCGGGGCTACACGTCCATGATACTCGCCCGGTATAAACGGCGCTCCGTAGAACGCGAGCGGCACATGGCGATCGTAAGACCAGGGACTGAAGTGCGTGGTTCCGCCGAAGGCGCTGGTTCCCGTGATCTGGTAGGCGTCGAGGAGGAGCATGACGAACCAGTTGCCGTGCTCCGTGTAGCTATGCGCCAGCAAGCGGCCCCATTCGGAAGGGGGCAACTGTCCATGAGCCAGTTCGAGGCGGGTGTAGACACCCGCAACGGCCTGCGCGGGCGGAAGACGTTGCTGCACAGGAGACGGTCCATTAGCTGGAGGAGCCTGGCCTGCAACTGCATCGGGCAAGAGCGCGGCCACTGCGTCTTCGGCTGCATTTTCGTCCACTTTGACCTTCGCAAAGGCCCGACGATCGAGCGCAATGTAGGGAAGGTCGGAGCCGGGCAACAGGTATTGGATGTGTCCGCCCGGCGAGTAGCGGGCATTTAAATCGGCATTCAATTTCGCATACAGCTTCTCCATGTTGAGAACTGCCGAGTGAATGCCCAACTTGGCGGCATCACCAGGAACAGGCGCAACACCGTGGTCCGCTGTCAGAGCCAACCAGGCGTTGTTGAGCCCGAGGGTCTGGTCGAGCCATGAATTGAAGCCGTCAAGATCGCGATCCAGGGAAAGGATCATCTGTTCCTCTGAGTCCGAATCGGGTCCGAACTGATGGCCCTGGATGTCGTTCGGCGAAAGCGACACCACGACCATGTCCGTGACGCCGTTCTGACCGAGCTTCTCTCCGGAGATAAGCGCCCTGGCGAAATCGAGTTCGTAGCGGTTGGCTGCCGGAGTTCTGCCGACCAGTTCGAAAAACTGCGTGGTGCCCTCAACGCTGGACTCGCGGGCAGCCTCGGCTATACGCGTGCCGGCATTGAAGGCGTGCGCCCACTCTGGAAGGTGATCCATATAGTAGGTGGATGTGGTGAACTGGCCGCTGGAATTGTCGATCCAAAAGGCACCGTTGGCGGCCTGGCCGGAAGGCAGAATGGCGGCGCGGTCCTTAAGAGAAATGCCGTAGACGCGAGAGCGTCCCTGTGTGGCGAGCCGAAGCTCATCGCCGATGGTGGTAGCGCGGAGGTTCCGTGGAGAAGATCCGAGGATGAAGCGCGGAGCATCGGCGGGGGCGCCAGGCTGATTGGCGGGGATTGAAGCGGCGGGAATGTCGACCAACTGATAGCGCTCATCTTCGACCGCAGTAACCTGGTGATCGTACGAGCGCGAAGCGTCCCACCATTCGTTGGAATCGATGCCGTGGCCATCGGAATAGGCACCGGTTCCGATGGTCGCGTGGCCGGGCGCAGTTTTGGTATTGGCGTAGTCGTAGTAACAATCGGTGAACCAAGCACCCTGGTCCATGAAGAGTCGGAAGCCGCGGCCCTTGAACTCGCTTCGATCGCGGTTGAGGTAGTCGCCGCGGAACTGGTCGATGACGACGAGAACGATGAGTTTGGGACGGCCGGCGTAGACCTGAGCCGGAGCCGAAATGGGAAGAAGACAGGCAAGAAAAAGAGCGGCAAAAAGACCAGACAAGGCCCGCAGAAAATTACGACGTGATCCCATAGAGCGATTCTAAATAAACAATCGTTTCAAAATAGTCAATATCCGCTATGTCCCGTCTGAAAAGTTCTTTGTAAAACGCGCGAAAGAACAAACGCAGACTCTTCGCTCACCACCCCCGAACTCCACCCCGGAAAGCGTTCGGGGCCCCGTTGGCTCCTCATGAACGGCCCGGTTGAGTGTTGTTCTGTCCCACCCATTCCGCAAAGAACGCGGAATGGATGGGGCACGGAACTTTTGTGCAGATTAAACGACAACCGGGTCGGTGGCGGAGATTTTGACTGGGGTGAGCCAGCCGAAACGGTCGGGCTTGAGGCCGTTGACGATGCCGAAGAACTCGTCGGCGATCTTCTTGGTGATTTCGCCAGCTTTACCATCACCTACGACGATGCGGTCGAT
>CAIKND010000227.1 GCA_903828675.1 uncultured Acidobacteriaceae bacterium | reverse complement strand
ATCGTGAAGCGATGGGGGAAACAGAAGCGTCTGGTTGACCGTGTCAGGAATGAAGTTCTGGCCCATGAATCGAACCTAAAACAGAACACAACGACCCTGCTGTAGGCTCCGTCACAAATCTATGCCCAACACTCACCTAGCCCGTGAGGGAATGCTCGGCGTGAAATAAGACTCAATCAGAGGCTCCTTAGGGATTTCTCCAGAAAAACCACGCAGCCATCGAAAGGCCAATCACCACCACCAGCCCGCGCAGTATATGTTGAGGAACCAAACGGGCGAAGCGGGCGGACGTGTAACCGGCGATCGCGCTTGTAACCATGGCCACCAGGCAGTAGCGCCACACCACCTGGCCGTTGAAGACAAAAACGACAAAGGCGGTGCCATTGGCAAACGTGGTTGCCACCACCTTGAGGGCGTTGATCTCGTGCAGATCCTCGCAGCCAAACAGCGAAAGCACGGTGATCAGCAAAAAGCCCGCCCCGGCTCCGAAATAGCCGAGATAAAAGCAGACCCCCGCGGTAGCAAAAAAGAGCGGCAGGCGGCGCGGCATATGCGTCTGACCGACAACAGATCCCCTGCGGCGAGCCAGCCAGCGCGAGGCAGGGCCGCTTACTGCAAAGATCAGTGCGGCCGTCAGCAGAAGCCACGGCACCAGGTGCAGAAAGGTCATCTGCGGCGTATTCAGCAGTACCACCGCACCGGCAGTGCCTCCCAGCAATCCCGCCAGGCTCATCGGCCACACCAGCCGCGGGTTCTTGCGAACATCGTCACGATAGGCGGCAACGGACGTAAGCTGGCCCGGCCACAGCGCCACTGTGTTGGTGGCATTGGCCTGCACCGGCAGCATCTTCATGCTCAACATGGCCGGAAACAGCAGAAACGACCCACCCCCCGCCACGGCGTTCAGCAGACCCGCCAAAAAGGCGGCCACCGTAAGCCACAGCCAGTGCCAGTCCATGTATGAGGGGAGGCCGGAAAGCAGGGTCATCTGCCCCTATTGTAGAAGGCTGACTCGGTCCATCGCCTTTGAGGTCCAGACGCACCAGGAGCGGCGGTTGCGCGGGCCTTTTCCACATCGCAGGGGGCGAATTCTAGAGCGGAAACCCACTTTTCCATCGCTAAGTCATTTAATTTGATATAGATGATTGATTTGTGTAAATATGAGCGAATTACACGCACATTTTATGAATCATTTGTGCTACTATTTTCTCAGATTGATTGAGTGGCCGGGACTCACCCCGCCCCGTCATCAAGAAACCATCAGGAGATAAGCTCTATGTCAATCACTCGTTGGGACCCGTTCCGGGAAGCAGTTTCCTTGCAAAATCGCGTCAACTCCCTGTTCCACAACCTCAGTGAAGGGGAAAGCCCCGTCGCGGCTGCCAGTTTTGTGCCGCCGGTCGATATCTATGAGGATGCCCAAAAACTCGTCCTCAAGCTCGAAATCCCCGGCATTGACCAAAAGGACCTCGACGTCCGCGTTGAAGACAACACGCTCACCGTCAAAGGAGAGCGCAAGTTCGAGGCCGAAGAGCAGGAGAAGAACTTCCACCGCATCGAGCGCAGCTATGGTAGCTTCTTCCGCTCCTTCACGCTGCCCTCGACGATCCAGACCGACAATGTGCAGGCCAACTACAATGCTGGTGTGCTCAAGCTGGAGCTGAAGAAGAAGCCCGAAGCCCAGCCCAGGCAGATCAAGATCAACGTGGCGGCATAAGAACAGTTCACTGTTGTCAGTTCACAGTTCTCAGTTTGCCTCGAGCCCGCTAACTGGGACTGTGAACGGACAAGCCGTGAACCGGCAACTACGAACTAAGAACTATCAATTTTGAACTGGGGTATACATGGCTATTCGTTGGGAGAAATTCACCGTCAAGTCGCAGCAGGCAATGCAGCAGGCGCAGGCGCGGGCAGCGGAGTTGGGCAATCCAGAACTCCAGCCCGTGCACCTGTTGCTGGCGCTGGTCGAGGACCGCGAGGGCGTCATTCCCGCTGTGCTTGAAAAAATTGGCGTTCCCACCGAACGGCTCGAGCACGAACTGCACGTCATCGAGGAAAAACTGCCGCGCGTTGCCGGCGCAGCCGCGCAACCGGGCCCCAGCCAGGCACTCACCAAGGTCCTCGACCAGGCATTCAAAGAGGCCTCCAACTTCAAGGATGAGTACGTGTCCACCGAGCACTTGCTGCTGGGCGCGGCCCATCTTAAGGGCGACCCGGCACGCGATGCGCTGGCCGCAGCGGGCGCAACCCACGAGGCTATCCTCAAGGCGCTCACCGCCGTGCGCGGCTCCCAGCGCGTTACCGACCAGAACCCCGAAGGCAAGTTTCAGGCGCTGGAAAAGTACGCCAAGGATCTGACAGAACTCGCCCGCCGCGGCAAGCTCGACCCAGTGATCGGCCGTGACGAAGAGATTCGCCGTGTCATCCAGGTACTCAGCCGCCGCACCAAAAACAACCCCGTGCTCATCGGCGAACCCGGCGTGGGAAAAACCGCCATCGTCGAAGGTCTCGCCCAGCGCATCTTCAAGGGCGACGTGCCCGAGAGTCTGCGTGACAAGCGCGTCATCTCGCTCGATCTAGGATCCATGCTTGCCGGCGCAAAATATCGCGGCGAGTTTGAAGACCGGCTCAAAGCCGTACTCAAGGAAATTGAAGAATCGAACGGCGAAATCGTTCTGTTCATCGATGAACTGCACACCCTGGTCGGCGCCGGCGCGGCCGAGGGCGCCATCGACGCCAGCAACATGCTCAAGCCGGCCCTGGCGCGCGGCGAACTGCGGGCTATCGGCGCAACCACGCTGAACGAGTACCGCAAGTACATTGAGAAGGACGCCGCCCTGGAGCGCCGGTTTCAGATTGTCTACGTAGGTGAGCCCAACGTCGAAGACACCATCGCCATCCTGCGCGGGCTGAAAGAAAAGTATGAGGCGCACCACAACGTGCGCATCAAGGACGCCGCCATCGTCGCCGCCGCAACGCTTTCGCATCGCTACATCAGCGACCGCTTTTTGCCTGACAAGGCCATCGATCTCGTCGACGAAGCCGCCGCTTCCCTAGCCATCCAAATCGGATCCGTGCCCACGGAGATTGACCAGATGGAGCGCGAGGCTACGTCACTGGAAATCGAGCGCGCTGCCCTCAAGCGCGAGACCGACGCCAACAGCATCGAGCGCCGCCAAAAGGTGGAGCGCGATATGGGCGCGCTGCGCGAGAAGATCACCACCCTCAGGGCTCGCTGGACCAAGGAGCGCGAGGCCATCGGCCGCATCAGCGAGATCAAGAAGCGGATCGAGGCCCTGCGCTTCGAGGCCGAGGAGCAGACCCGCAAGGGCCAGTTCGACCGCGTGTCCAAGATTCAATATGACGAACTGCCCAAGCTCGAGAAGGAACTCAAGCAATTGGACGCGGCGCAGGCCGGCAACACCGGCGTCGCCCGCATGTTGAAAGAAGAAGTGGACGAGGAAGACATCGCCGCCATCGTCAGCAAGTGGACCGGAATTCCCGTCTCCCGCATGCTGGAAGGCGAAGTCAGAAAACTCGTCGAGATGGAACAGCGCCTGCGCGAGCGCGTGGTTGGCCAGGATGCTGCGCTGACCGTTGTGGCCAACGCGATTCGCCGCTCCCGCGCGGGATTGAGCGATCCACGCCGCCCCATCGGCAGCTTCATTTTTCTAGGACCCACCGGCGTTGGCAAAACTGAAACTGCACGCGCCCTCGCAGAGTTTCTCTTCGACGACGAGCAGGCCCTCATCCGCATCGACATGAGCGAGTACATGGAGAAGCACGCCGTGGCGCGGCTCATCGGCGCGCCTCCCGGATACGTTGGCTACGACGAAGGCGGCCAGCTTACCGAGGCCGTGCACCGCAGACCGTACTCGGTGATCCTCTTCGACGAAATCGAAAAGGCGCACCCCGACGTCTTCAACATCTTGCTACAGGTCATGGACGACGGCCGCCTGACCGACGCCAAGGGACGCACTGTCGACTTCAAAAATACGGTTCTCATCATGACCTCGAACCTTGGCGCAAGCATGCTCATTACCGATGCGCTCAAGACCGAGCATGATTTCGACATGGCCCGCGAGTCCGTCATGCGCGTACTCCGCGAGCACTTCCGTCCCGAGTTCCTTAACCGCGTGGACGACATTGTGATCTTCCGTCCGCTGGGGCAGGCGCAGATGAGCCATATCCTCGACCTGCGGCTCAACGAAGTAACCAAGCTGCTGGAGGATCGCCAGATCTCGCTCGAACTCACCGAGCCCGCGCGCCAGCTCATCCTGGCTGCCGGCTCCGACGCGGCCTACGGCGCACGTCCGTTGAAACGCGCCTTGCAGCGCATGGTTCAGGACCCCCTCGCCATCAAGATCCTCAACGGCGAAGTCCTGCACGGCGCGCACGTAAAGATCGGCGTGGACCGCAAGTCAAACCAGTTGCAGTTCGAGCCCATGACCCGCGAAGCCATGGCATAACCACCATGTATGCGCGGAATCAGCCGCTCGATCACAAACTGGGTGCCCCATCCTTTCCGCAGTTTCATCGTGGAAAGGGTGGGCTCGTTTGAACCCAACCAGCCCTCACCCTCGCGGCCTCCTCCCAATTCGGCATTAGTTCCTGTCCAAACAACTGACCCTCGCGCACAAAAGTGGCGCAGAGCGTCCTTCTTCGTTCATGCTTGGATGCAGGACATATGCAATGGACAATCATCCCGAAGGCCTGAAGAATATCGCCACGTTCACCGTCCTGTCCGCAGGCGAGTTCTCGCAGTGGCTCCGCGGCACCCAGGCCTCGTTGCGATCGGGAAACGGACAAGCGGATGTCCCCTGCGGTTCCTGCAAGGGATGCTGCCGCTCCTCCATGTTTATCCATATCAAGCCGGAAGAAACTCAAACCTTGGAACGCATTCCCCGAGCGCTGCTGTTTCCTGCCCCCGGCCTGCCCAGGGGACACATGCTCATGGGCTACTCCGACCGCGGGCAATGCCCCATGCTGATTGACGACCGATGCTCCATTTATGAAGTCCGCCCCCAGACCTGCCGCGATTACGATTGCCGGGCGTTTGCAGCAACCGGCGTTGCCCCTGACCGACAGGTGCAGCCTGAAATTGCGCAGCGTGTCAGCGAGTGGGCCTTCGATTATGAAAATGAAGCGGGCCGCGAACAACACAGGATCGTGAAGGAGGCCGCCACCTTCCTCGAAGAGAATCGGAGCCTGTTTCCTCTGGGCAGCCTGCCGACTTTTCCGGTTCAATTAGCCCTACTCGCCGTCCAGGTCTCTGCACTCTTCTCGAGCTTGAAGGCATCAGTTCACGACGCAAGCACTAATGCGAACGCCGCGATTGCGCGCGATCTCTTCGCGGCCATGAGTAAAGCGCGCGGCAACCCTGGCGAGTGTACTAGCGACTGTGGATACGGCAGTTCGTAACAGTCAAACAATCCCTTGCCACCAAGTCATCCCCACAATTAAACTCAGGCCCATGAAATGGTCGACGCGTCACCTTCTTCCCCTCGTCGCAGGCGTTGCGCTCTTCAATATCGCCACCAGTTCCACCACCGCACAGGACTGGGCCAAGGCTCGCCTTGAAGCGTCACCGCGACACCGCGAATATGTCCCCCTCAAGCACGGCAGCCGCACTGTTCAGGCCTTCGTCGTCTACCCCGAGATCAAGGACAAGGCTCCGGTCGTCATCCTCATTCACGAGATATTCGGCCTCAGCGACTGGGCCAAGGAGATGGCCGACGAACTGGCGGCGCAAGGGTTCATTGTCATCGCTCCCGATCTGCTTACGGGCTTCGGTCCAAACGGGGGCGGGTCAAGCGAATTCCCCAGCCAGGACGCCACTGTCAAAGCCGTCTCCGGCCTCGATCCCGATGTCGTCACTGCCGATCTCGACGCAGCCGCCGACTATGGCAAGCATCTTCCCGCCGCCAACGGCAAAATCGCGGTTGCGGGTTTCTGTTGGGGCGGGGGCAAGTCCTTCGCCTTCGCAAATCACCGCAAAGATCTGTCGGCAGCTTTCGTTTTTTATGGCCCCGGCCCCGCTGATGTCTCCACCATCACCGCACCGGTCTACGGATTCTACGCAGGCAACGATGCGCGCATCGGAGCCACGCTTCCCGCTACAGTCGAAGCGATGAAGGCCGCCGGCAAGAGGTACGAGCCCATCACCTACGACGGTGCGGGGCACGGTTTCATGCGCGCAGGTGAAGATCCCGGCAACACCGTCCCCGGCAACAAGACAGCGCGCGAGGAGGGCTTCACCCGCCTCGTCAAGCTGCTCCATGAGATGAAGAGCGCGCATGTATCGAGCACCGGCGCACCCGCCAACACCACCGCGCATAAGTCCCCGCCTGCCGCCGCTACCTGCCACGACACCAACGTCGCATCAACATCAATGTAAGAAGTAAATTGACCGCACATAATCCGGGGCTTCGGATTCAGAAGATCCGAAGCTCCGCTGATTTCTGTTTTCTAGTCATCTGGCTACAGACTTGCGGTTCCGCTCCGACGCCTGCAAACTTGGTGCCTTAGCTGTGTCGTCGGGATCATTGCGAATGGTCGTAGAAGGCAGTGCTGTGCGCTTGGCAAGAGTACCAACGCCGACTCTTCCCTCAGCAGTGGCTTTCTTGAATTCATCAAGCAGCTCATCCTCGTGTGACTGCCACCACACGGCTTCTTTTGCTTCTGTCGCAAATCCTGGAATCTTCAACATCCCTCACTAGACTCCCAGTAGAGTGTCCCGATCTCCTCTACCAGCGAATCGATGCAGTCTAATCCCTGCTCGAGTTGTATTGTCTGCTTCGCCGAGTGTCTAGGATCGGTCGATTTTGCGCTTTTTCGGATCGAGTATCTCTCTATGAACACCAAGACGGTCGCCGCCCTGCCACGGGGGAACGTGCGGCTCAGCCTTGGCCCTTAGGACTGCACCGAGCGGTGCATCCGGTTCTTTCTTGAAGCTCTTCCTCTTTGCCTGAATTACAGCACTCTGAACGTCGAACTCTGCACGGCTTGCCACATCCTCATCGGCGAGCATTTCCGTATTGAGTAAAGGTCGTTTTGCTGCACTGCGTAGCGTCTGCTGGCTCGATTGCTTGCCGCGCGGAATCAGCTTCCGGCTTGCCTTGGCATTCTCCCCATAAACGTTACGGCGGTCCAGCGCGAGGCTCGCGAGTTTCTTCTGCTGTGGAGTCTTTAGTCTGCTCATAGGGATCTGTCGAGAAACTGCCTATCCTTAATTGCAAGTCATTGTGCCCGTATTACATCTAAGAACTTGTTGAAAAACACTTAGAGGTCTCGGAATGTGGCAAATATCGGAATACCAAAACCCTCACTGAGGCATTACCGATCGCTCTGCGGGCTTTGTAGGGCGATTCAGTTTTTCAATCTGCGTGACGTCCGACGT
>CAIKND010000226.1 GCA_903828675.1 uncultured Acidobacteriaceae bacterium | reverse complement strand
TCCCACCCACCCCCCACCACCCTCCCTACCCACCCCCCCTCCTACCCTCCTATCCACATCCTCCCTTGACGGCAGATTCCATTTAACATACTAAGAATCATGTACATACAAAGATAAATTGAGAATCCCGCTCAAGAGGCAGTTTCAAGCCACAGTGCGAACGCCGCTCCGTTCCAGCCTGAGTCTCCATTTGCCCAATCGTGATGTCAGCCTTCTACAATGGGGTGCAAACACGAGAGCTGCCACGAAATGAATGGAAAAGAGAGAATCCAAGCGGCATTGAAGGGCCATCGGCCCGACCGCACGCCGGTAATGCTCCACAATTTTATGATGGCCGCGCGCGAAGCCGGCGTCACCATGAGGCAGTTCCGCGAGGATCCGCGGGTGATGGCGCGCTGCTTTGGCCAGGCCGCCGAGCGCTATGGCCTCGACGGCATCATGGTGGATGTGGACACAGTCACACTAGCCGGGGCGGTCGGCGTTCCCATCGACCTTCCCGAAGATAATCCGGCCCGCTCGCACGGCTCCTGCCTGCCGACACTGGACGCCGTGCGTGACCTCAAGACCGTTGATATCTCCAGCTACGAGCGAATTCAGGTTTGGACCGAAGCAGTCGCTATCCTGGTGCGCGAATATGGGCACGAACTCTTCATTCGCGGCAACTGCGATCAATCGCCATTTACGCTGGCAGGCGAAATGCGCGGCCTGGACCAGTGGCTGATGGATGTCGCCGCCGGAGAGAACGATGAGCTGGTCCACCAACTCCTGAACTACTGCACCGGCGTCACCTGCCAGTTTCTCAAGCTGATGGCAAAAACCGGCGCGCACATGCTCTCCAATGGGGATAGCCCTGCCGGCCCTGACATGCTCTCGCCGCGTCTCTACGGCGTCTATGCGCTGCCCTATGAGCAACAGGTAGCCGCGTGCAGTCATGAACTGGGACTGCCCTATCTGCTCCACATCTGCGGCAAGACCGACCGGATTCTCAAACAGATGGCGGACATTGGAGCCGAAGCATTGGAAATCGACTTCAAGACCGATATTCAACTGGCGCACGATTTGCTGAAAGACAAGATCACCTTCGTCGGCAACATCGATCCCAGCGAGGTTCTGGCCCGTGGAACTCCAGCGCTCGTAAAACAGAAGACCGAAGAACTACTGGACGTATTCGCGGACAGCCCGCGGTTCATATTGAATGCCGGCTGC
The DNA here is from genome assembly GCA_903828675.1 of uncultured Acidobacteriaceae bacterium. Classification (GTDB taxonomy): domain Bacteria; phylum Acidobacteriota; class Terriglobia; order Terriglobales; family Acidobacteriaceae; genus Telmatobacter. Next base: position 10,399 of record CAIKND010000226.1, on the reverse strand, counting down.
GCCCTCCCGGCCGATACACCCGCCGAGAACATTCGCGCCATGTGCGCCTGCGTGCGAAACCACAGCTGAACAAACTCGATACACCCAGCCAGGCGGCTACACCTGTGTTTTTGAATTGAGTTTGTCTTTGGAGGACGATAGATGGCATGCATCGCAATCGTCGGCGTAGGAGCAATTGGAGGAGCGCTGGCTGGCCTTCTTGAGACCGCCGGCCGCCATGAACTCACACTGTGTACACGGCGGCCCATCGAGGCGTTGACGGTCCATACGCCGCAAGGTGTTGTGCAGGTAAAGGCTCAAAATGTTACTGACCCGACCGCAGCTCCAGCCGTGGATTGGGTGATTGTGGCCACCAAAACCTACGATTCGGAGGGAGCGGCCAAGTGGTTCCCTGCCCTGTGCGCCAACGGTGCAAGAGTCGCGGTGGTGCAGAACGGTGTCGAGCATCGCGAGCGGTTTGCTCCCTGGGTAAGATCTGACCGGCTGCTGCCCGTGGTCATCGACTGTCCCACGGAACGGCGACCCGACGGAACCGTGATGGTGCGCGGCGACACGCTGATGAAGGTGGAAGATAACCAACTCGGCCAGGAGTTCACGAGGTTGTTCGCGGCAAGCCCGGCGAAGATCTTGCTGGTAGACGATTTCACGTCAGCAGCCTGGTGGAAATTGTGCATCAACTCAGTGGGTGCCCTTTGCGCTATCACCCTCCAGCCGGACCGCGTACTCTGGGGCGAAGCCATGACCTGCATTGCGATGGAAATGGTCGCTGAATGCGTTAGGGTGGCTCGCGCAGAAGGCGCACAACTCGACGACACGATGCCCGATCAGGTAATGGCCCTCTGCCGGGCTCATCCTGCGGATTCGGTCAATTCCCTCCTGGCAGACCGTTTGGCTGGCCGGCCAATGGAGACCGACGCCCGCAACGGCGCGATTGTCCGCAAGGGCGAAACGCACGGCATTCCGACGCCGATGAACCGTATGGCCGTTGCTCTGCTGCAGGCCATGGAGAACAGCGCTCTATGAATAATCTGACAATGGCCGTCGCTCAAGAGTTTGTTCGCGCCATCAACCGGCAGGACGTGGAAGCCCTGACTGAACTCATGACGCCCAGCCACCGTTTCATCGATTCTCTTGACAACGCCGTCGAAGGCCGGGAGAAGATGCGTGCGGGTTGGACAGCGTACTTCCGCTTGGTTCCCGACTACACCATCGTGATCGAAGAATCCTTCTGCGAGGGGCCCGTCGTTGCCATGCTGGGCTCGGCGCAAGGAACCTACGCACCTCAGGTAGAGCTCAAACCAGACAAACGCTGGATGACACCGGCAGCCTTTCGGGCAGTCATCGAAAACGGCAAAATAGCGGAATGGCGGGTGTACGCCGACAATGAGCCGATGCGGCAGCTGATGACCAAGCATGGCTAAGTCGGATCAGAACTCTGGCCCACCTGCCACAAATGGCGAGATTCCAAGGCCAAATCAAGTGCCTCTCACACGAGAGGTTTGCCACAGGTCTCTCGATTGGATTATTTTACTAACTAGTTAGTTAAATATGACTGCCAGTCCATCAATCCGAACCAAAAGAGAACGCGCCGACCAGACACGTGCCCGCATCCTCGACGCCTCTATCCATGAATTCAGCGAAAACGGCCTCGCAGGAGCCCGCACTGAACAAATTGCAGAAGCCGCCGGAGTAAACAAGGCGCTTCTTTACTACTATTTCAAGAGCAAGGAGGGGCTGTATGCCGCGGCATTGGAATCGATTGCTGTGGGGGTACGTGCCTCTGGGCTGGCAACGCTCAACGCCAACGCTTCGGCTGGGGAGCGGTTCCTCAAATCGGCGCTTGAACACTTTGACCGTATCCATACCAACTGGAGATTCCAAAGCCTGATGCAACAGGAAATGGTGCGTCTGCATCGGGGCGAGGCCCATGCCCTCACCCCGCTGGTCGAGACAGTCTTCAAACCACTTACGACCCGGATGCATGAGGTGCTCCTTGAGGGCATAGCCTCCGGGGAGTTGATTGACGTTGATCCGTCGCAAATCCGCTATGCGACGCTGGGAGCCAACGTTCTCTACTTTCTTTCCGCCCCGCTCATGCGCATGGTTTCAGGGACGGACCCGCTTGAACGCGGCGCAATGGGGTTGCGACGTAAATTGACCATCGAATTTCTAGGACAGTCGATCTTTCGAGACCGGAAGCATGGAGCTAAGGTTGCCGCGCAGGTACTTTCGGCAACGCCTATGCCCGAGAATGGCGGAATCCCACCCCGGCCAACTCCCGAATTCCGAAAGAACAAGTCTGAAAAAGTGAGGCACCTGTGAACGCACGCAATCGAGTTTTTCTGATCCTGGCCCTGCTGACCCTGGGTTCCCTCGTCTGGTATCTGGTTACTGTCAAGCCCACCAGCGACATGCAACTGATCGGCACAGTAGACGCCAACGAGGTGCTGGTCAGCGCCCGCATCATGGGCCGCATCCAGACGCTGACCGTAAAGGAAGGCGACACCGTCAAGGCAGGGCAGTTGATCGCCATCATCGAGAGCGACGACCTGGACGCGGCGCTCAAGGCCGCCGAGGCCAATGCATCCAGCCAGAATGGCAAGCTCAGCGAAACCGTAGAAACGGAGCGCCAGAACCGAGGCGAAACCACGAGCGCTACCGTGAGCGCCGAAGCGCAAGTCAAGGTTGCGCAGGCATCGCTGGCCCAGGCACAAGCCCAACTCGAACACCAACAGGCCGACACCAGCCGGACCGTGGCGCTGGCCAAGCAGGGCATCATGAGCGCGCAGGCCAGCGAGGAAGCGGCTACCAGCCTGCAGGCCGGGCAGGCGGCCGTTGAGGCGGCACGCAGCAGTCTCTCCGCTGCTCAGGCCAACCTGCGCCAGGCGCGAGCCCATGAGCTGCTGGCCTCTGTCTCCGCGCGGACCGTGATTTCAACGCGTGACGCCGTGGCAAACGCGCGCGCTCTGGCCGAACAAGCCAGGGTGGAGAAGAGCTATGCGGAGATAGTTGCGCCGGTAAGCGGCAGGGTCAACGTGTGGGCCGCACGGCAGGGTGAGGTGGTGGCAGCAGGCGCGCCCATCGTCACCATCATGGACCTGACCCAGACCTGGATCTACGCTCCGCTGCCGGAGACGCAGGCCGACAGCGTCCAACTTGGCGACAGTCTGCGCGTGGTAATGCCGAGCGGCGCAACCATCCAGGGGAAGGTGATCAACAAGGCCGCCGAGGCCGACTTTGCCACGCAGCGCGACGTGAGCGCCCGCAAGCGCGACATCAAAACCATCCAGTTGAAGATGCTCATCGACAACCCCGGCGAGCGGTTCGTACCCGGCATGACTGCCGAGGTCTACATCGCCAAGAACAAGCTGGTGAAACAGTGAGCGCGGCTTCCACATTCGGCAGCCGGCCAAGTGGCCCCGAAGCCATCTCGGTCGAGCACATCGTCAAGCGCTATGGCAGCTTCGAGGCGGTCAAGGACGTGAGCTTCTCTGTAGCCGAGGGCGAGATCTTCGGCCTGCTTGGGCCCAACGGCGCGGGCAAAAGCACTCTCATCCGCATGATGACCACGCTCATTCCCCTCACAGGCGGCAGAGCCGTGGTTGCAGGCCACGACGTGGCCAAAGAGCCGGATGCAGTGCGCCGCGTCATCGGCGTCATCCCCCAGGCACTCACCAGCGACCCCGACCTGACCGTCGAGGAGAACCTCAGCATCTACGCCAAGCTCTACAGCGTCCCCAAGGCGGAGCGCAAAAAGAACATCGCGGAAGTTCTTGAGGCCGTGGATCTGACCAAGTGGCGCGGCGCCCAGACCAAGACACTCTCCGGCGGAATGCGCCGCAGGCTTGAGATTGCCCGTGGCCTCGTCCACAACCCGCATATCTTCTTCCTGGACGAGCCCACCACCGGACTCGACCCTGTTTCGCGCATTGCGGTCTGGGAGATGCTGGACAACCTGAGAAGAACCCGCCACCTGACCATGCTGCTGACCACCCACTACATGGAGGAAGCGGACAAGCTCTGCGACCGCATCGCCATTGTGGATCACGGAACGCTGGTTGCCCTGGGCACCCCCATTGAACTCAAACACAGCGTGCCCGGAGCCAATGTGGTCGAAGTCCATTTCGACCGCGAGACCGCCGAATGGCAAGCCCGCCTTGAAAAGCTCGAGGGAGTCACCAGCGTACAGGCCGAGAGCGCCGGCTTCTATCGTGTACTCACATCTTCGGGATCTAAAACGACAATGCAACTGGTCGAGTTGGCCTCTTCGCTCGGCGAGACCATTACCTCCCTCAGCGTTCAGAACACCTCGCTCGACGACGTATTTGTCCACTACACGGGCCGCCAACTCCGCGATGAGCAGGTCAAGCCGCCGGCATTCACCTTGCCGCCCCGTCCGGGAGCACAGCCATGAACAGAATGTCCGCCATTGTCGAGCGCGAGATGCGCAAGTTCTTCCGCTCGCCCACGCTCATGATCATGTCCTTGATGATGCCGATTCTGCAGCTGATCATCATGGGCAACGCCTTCGGCGGAAAGATCGTCGGTGCACGCGTCGCCGTTGTCGACAACGATCACGGTCCGGAAGCCGTCAAGATCCGCGAAGGCTTCGACGCCATCGCGGTGAATATCAAGACCTTCACCACCGTCAATTACACCGATGAGATGCAGGCGCGCGAAGACGTGCGCACCGGCAAGGTAGACGGTGCGGTTGTTATCCCTGCCCAATACTCGCGCCGTGTTTACTCACATGACGCGCCGCGCATCGGCTTTGTCGTGGACAACTCCGACCAGTTCACCTCTGGCAGTCTCGAAGGCGAAATGCAGGCCCTGGTCTCGGCGCTGAGCGCACCGGTCATCCAACCCCGGGTCGCTGCCGGCATCGCGCTCGAGATCGTCGAACTATATCCATATGTCGGCTACATGAAGTTCCTGCTGCCAGCCTGCATTGCTCTCGCCATGTATATCTCCGTCATGATCGGCGGCGGCATGTTATACATCGACGACAAGGCACGCGGCGTACATGAGGGTTACCTGGTAACTCCCATCACCAAGCTGGAGTTGGTTATGGGCCTCAACCTGGCCGGAGCCATCAAGGCCGTACTGAGCGGCATTTCGCTCACCGTAATTGGCTCGCTCATGGCCGGCCTCGGGATCATCTTTCACCCCGAAGCGTTGCTCGAACTCCTGGCACTAATCCTGGTCACCTCGATTGCCTTTAACGGGATGATGTTTCTTCTCATGGTCCGCGTAGACGACCCCCTCGTCCCACGCGCCATGTTCGGCGTCCTCAATTTGCTCCTGTTTTACCCATCCGGCGCAATGTACCCCATCTCGGCGTTTCCTGCCTGGCTCCGCGCTCTGTCGGTCGTTGACCCATTTACGTACGCCATTCACGGCTTCAAAGCCATCATTCTGAAAGACGGCGGCTTTGTAGCGATTCAATACGACTTGCTCTTCCTCTTCGTCTTCGGAATGGGCACGCTGTTGATCGCAACTCCGCTATTCAAGCGGACATTGTAGGACCTTGATTCTGAAAGGAACGATGGATATCGGGGTTTTCGAAACGCAGCGGGTCAAGAGGCTGCTATCGAGTCTTCTCAGGCAACATAGTTGACCCGAGTGCCCGCGCCGTATTCGACGGGTCGCAACCCTAACTCTCCCTCGCTGACTTCGTCCAGATCCTCGTTCTCATCATTCTGTCCGCCAGACGACTTTTTGCCACCGCCCGAGTAGCTGTCGTCGCCCGCACTCGCAGAGTTCTCGATATCAAAGATCGCGGAGAGCTGAGGCTCCCCCGACGGAATCTTCATGACCGGGAATGCGCGAATTCCTGTGATTGGGCCGATCTCCATTTTGGCTCCTCGCTTGAGGCTGATCCTTTTGAATCCTATCGTCCGAAATGCAGCGGACTTTAATCAATTCCCAATAATCTCTGTCTGAATTCCGCACACTCTGTCTAGAATTCACGCACCAAGTGAGTTCCGAAGCACCGATAGGCACAGCGGTCCGGGAACCGGACTTGCTACACTTGGGCCATGCTGGATGAATTGGAGTTTCGCCGCCATGCCGAAGTCGCCCTGGAAGCGCTCAAGCAGCACCTGTTCAAGCGCGAAGAAGACGACGACGCCGGCTTCGAGGTTGAAGAACAGAACGGCGTTCTGAACGTTTTGTTTGAAGAGCCCGCAGGCAAGTTCGTAATCACGCCCAACACACCGATTCGCCAGATTTGGATTTCGGCGCTTTCCACCAGCTTCAAACTGGATTGGGATGAGGCGGCCTCGGCGTTTGTCCTGCCGCGTACGGGCGAGGTTCTCGCGCCTCTCATCGACCGGCTTATCGGAGAGCATCTCGAGGGCTAGCAGAATCCTTGTTCCAGGCTTGCCGGAAACGAACAAGGACGATCCGGCGCAAGAGCCGGACCGTCCTTGTCATCTTTTACTGCAACTTCTACTGCAACGCGTAAATAGTCTTGAGAACCTTCTCAGCAACGCTCTTGGGGAGCGGCGCGTAGGAGAGAGCCGAAACTTCATTTTCGCCGGAGGTGACGATCCAGCTAAGCATGTCCTTGAGGACTTTGGCTTTGGCGGCATCGGTGGGGTGGGTGGGAATCAGCAGCCAGGTAAAGCTGGAGATTGGGTAGGATTCCGCGCCGGGCGCGTTGGTGATGGAGACGCGGTAGTCAGCCGGCATCTGCTTGACGCTGGCCGCGGCGTCGGTGACACCGTCGATGGAGGCCTTAACCCAGTTACCAGCCGCATTCTTGACTGCTCCAAAGCTGATCTTGTTCTGCAGAGCGTAGATCAGTTCGACGTAGCCGATTGCGCCCGGCAACTGGCGAACCAGGCCAGCAACGCCTTCATTGCCTTTGCCGCCCACGCCTACTGGCCAGCTTGGCGAGTTGCCTTTGCCGGGACCAGATGCCCAATCCTTGCTGATCTTGGTGAGGTAGTCGGTAAAGATGTAGGTAGTGCCGCTGCCGTCAGAGCGGTGAACCACAATGATCTTCTGGTCGGGCACGTGCACGCCGGGATTGTCCTTGACGATGCGCGGGTCGCTCCACGAGGAGATCTTTCCCAGGTAGATGTCAGCCAGCACGTCAGGGCTGAAGTTGAGTTCGCCCACGCCAGGAACATTGAATACCGGAACCACGGCACCGAGCACGGTGGGAATGTGGACCAGTTTGATCTTGGATGCATTCAGCTGCTCATCGGTCATGGGGCCGTCCGTAGCGCCAAACTCGACCAGACCCGCGGTTACCTGGCGAATGCCGCCACCCGAACCGATCGACTGGTAGTTGACTTCAACGCCGGGATGAGCCGCGCTGTATTCGGTGAACCATTTTGAATAAATCGGATACGGGAATGTTGCGCCTGCCCCGGTCAGTTTCTGGGCCTGAGCTGCGCTCATGACCAACATCAACAACACAACGGCAACCAACGTCTTTTTCACTGTATGCTCCCTTGCAAATTTTCACTACCGCATCCCATTGTCTACAAGCAATGTTACGGGCATTTGAATGAATCGCTGTTTTCTCAAGTTTTAAAGGGTTAGAGCGGTTTTGAGCTCCGTGCAAATTCATTTCGACGAGTATTAAACCGATTCCCGCAACTGAGGCCGAACCCCCGAAGACCAATCTTGCAATGGACACAATTCCTTAAGTTGACAGGCTTTTCGCTTTAAGTTCGTCTGGGAGGGGGGAGGGGGTGGGAGGGAGGGAGGAGGGGGGTGGGGTAGGGGGTAGTGGGGTAGGTGCGAATTGGATTTATGTTTAATGCTTGCTTAAACTTACGGTCGAAAACGGCTCATCAGAGGAAAATCCCGAGTTGAAGCCGGCTTTTTATCAGAGGGTGGTACGAGATCGGCGCTGCATTTGGGTGTGCCAGGTGCGGTCGCTGCCCTGCAGGTGGGTGCTTCGCTGAACGGCGGGCTTCATAAACAACCTTCTATGAACTATTGTGCGCCAAGAGAAGGTAATTATATGCAAAAGTACAAAAGCAAAAACAAACCGAGGCCTCTGAAGGCGAGCGCATGCCTAGAAAGCGCTCGCCTCCAGTTCAGTAAACAAGTATCAATGCTCGATCCGGTCCCGCCACTTGGCGGCAAGCTGCTTGTCGGCAAGAACCTTGATGTAGACTCCGCCGACGACTGAACGAGCCTGGAAGGACTCTTCCTTCCCGTTCTTCGTGTCATACCAGTCGGTGAGAGGGACGCGGGTGGGCCCTTCGTTGAGCCAGCGGCCGATGGGTGCCAGCAGGGCGTTGAAGTCTGCGGGGCTGTCGGCGAGGGTAGCGGTCCAGATCTGCCAATCCAGCTTGGTGTAGTCCTTGCGGTTGTCCAGGGGCAGGCCGTACTGGTTCAGGTGCTGGAGATAGAAGGCCATCTCGGTCTGGCGAACCTTGTCCGGGAAGAGATTGAAGTCGAGAATACGGTCCCAGACCAGGTTGTATTTCTGGCTCCAGGTTCCCGGCTTGTCGAAAGCCAGCTTGTAGTGATCGCCGTCGAAGGCCATCGTCTGCCACTTGGCAGCCATCTCCGCAGCAGCGCGCGCATATTCCTGAGCCACCTCCGGCTTGCCCACGCCGCGCGCCATTTGCGCGTAGGCGGCCAAGCCCTCGATGGCCTTGATGGAGAGGTTGGAGTTGTGAGCCAGGTGTCCGGCAAAGTCGTCGGTCGAAAGCTGATTGGATGGATCAAGGCCCTTGTCGCGCAGGTATTCAGCCCATTTGGTGAACTGCGGCCAGTACTTGCGCGCGAACTCCCAGCTGCCCTGCTCCTGCCCCATGGCAGCGACGATAATGAGCAGATTGCCGCTCTCTTCGACCGGCATCTGGTTCTCCTCGGTCGCTTCGCCACCGCCATAAACCTGGCCGTTGGCAAGCGGGTAAGTACCCAAATCGTGGGGCGCGAAGGGCCATCTCCAGCGCGGCAGGGCGGCGTATTCCAGCACCGGCTTCAACTGCGCCTCAATGAGCGCGGGGTTGAAGAAGAGAAAGAAGGGCGCGGAGGGATAAAGCACATCCACGGTGGAGATGCAGCCGTTGGAGAAGTTCTCCTTGGGAAAGAGCATGGGGGTTCCGTCGAAATCGGCGGCAAACCCGTGGGCGGCCAGCGTCTGGCGGAAGGCCAGAATCGCCAGTTGCGCATAGGCCTTGCCACCGGCCTTCTCCAGGTCAGCCGTCAGTTCGGTGTCGAACTTCTGCGCGCGCTGTTCCAGGCTCGGGTACTCGCTTTCGGCAGTGGCCAGCATCTGCTGGACGGATATGTTGTTGCGCTGCCAGTAGGGGCGGAGCTTGCGGCCGAGATACTCGATTGCGTAGTCCTCGGTGTAAGCGAGCAGCACGTGGCGGGAAACCGGCGTTGCGGAGACTTTGCCCATGGGCAGCACAACGGCCAGATGCGCGGCATGCTCGCGAGGCATGCGCGGCATGTCCAGGTCGTCGGCCTCGGGCAGCTTGCCGGTGGCGGCAAAGCTGCTCAGTGCATCGTGGGACTCAGCAAACGACGCCCCCGCCGCATCGGGAACAGCGAGACGGAAGTAGCCCCAGTCGATGCGCAAATCGTCTCCAGGGCGATTGAGCACGCGCTGATCGCGCGAGCCGGCATTGAGAACGGTGAGCCCTTGCGCGCGCGAACGGCCCCAGGTAACGGCTTCATCCGGGGTGTTGACCGCAATCAGAGGGTCCACGTCGATGAGGACTGACAGATCGTGATCGCCCTGGCCTGCGGCCCGGAAGGTGAGATAGGTAACGGGACGCGAAAGCACGTCAAGATCTTTTGGAAAGGACGGAGTGAAGAAGTCGACGGTCAGGCTCACGCCATCGGCCTTGAACACATAGATCGAGTGCGTGGGGGTAACCTCGAGCGAAACCTGCCCCATGGCAGGAACGTCGCGCGGCTGTGCCCCCATGAAACGGTAGGTCTTGTCGTCGATACGCGCGAGGCCGGCCAACGGCTGGCGGGTTCCGGTCCAGTGCTTCGTATCCTGGTCCGTGAGTTTATCGGCTTCGGACCAGATGCTGAAGTATGGGTTGTAGACCACGAGGGGCACGGCGGGCGGGCGCTGTTGCGCCAGTGCCAGAGTGGCTGCGCAACTTACAAGGACAACCAGCAGGCAGCGGCGAAGCCACCAGGAGCAGGCATTTTCTGTAATCGTTTCCATTTTCAAATCCTTTTTGACTCGGCGATGGGAAGCAGACTGGCAGCAACGACGTGATTTTCGCGCGCTGGGCGGACCATTTCCTGAAGCGAATCCATTCTAGTGGTGTCCGCCCCACAGATGGTCATTTATTCAGGGTGGACCGAGCCCGTGTGACCTTTTCGAGGATGTCCGCGGCTTTTGCCGTCCAGATTACGGGTTTTGGATTCTGATTGTGACCATCGATGTATTCTCCGATGG
>CAIKND010000225.1 GCA_903828675.1 uncultured Acidobacteriaceae bacterium | reverse complement strand
CCCGGAGGCATAGGTGGCAGCGGATTAACCGGCGAGGTCAATGCGGCGAAATTGCTCATTCCCGGAGGCATAGGTGGCAGCGGATTAACCGGCGAGGTCAATGCGGCGAAATTGCTCATTCCCGGAGGCATAGGAGGCAGCGGGTTAACCGGCGAGGTCAATGCGGCGAAATTGCTCATTCCCGGAGGCATAGGTGGCAGCGGATTAACCGGCGAGGTCAATGCGGCGAAATTGCTCATTCCCGGAGGCATAGGTGGCAGCGGATTGACTGGCGAGGTCAATGCGGCGAAATTGCTCATTCCCGGAGGCATAGGTGGCAGCGGGTTAACCGGCGAGGTTAATGCTGCATAATTGTGCATTCCCGAAGGAAAGGGTGGCAGTAGATTGACTGGAGAAGCCGTAGCCTGTCCAATTGCGAAAACCGCCAAAACGAAACTAAGAACAACACTGCGAATCATCAAAGATCTGGTAAGCATGAACGTACGCTCCTTACAAGTAAAAAAAATCGATGCACGAAAAGAGTAACCCAAATTGGTCAGCAGATCTACCACAAAAGTAACCTTTTATGCCATTTATGTGCTACTACGCGTATTTGCAATGCCAGAAGCCTAACCAGATTGACAGGAGGATGATTTATTGCTTTGGTTAAGTCCTTGACAGGCCGTCGTTGCAGGGCAAGATGGTAGGTATCCGGTCTTGACCGGGTACAGAGTGGGCAGAGTGGGCGGTATTTCCCGTTCGCGCGTGGCTTTGGCATTGTAGTTTGGAGGGTTTCCGCCCTGTTGTTACTTAATCTCTCTTGGGAGGATAAGTGCTTGATTTCAAAGTTCCGCACCAGCTTCAACAAGCGGTTTACTTCAGAGAAATATTCGTTGCTGCTGAACCTTCTCGAACAGCATAGTGGCTCCAGCGTAGGTTTTCGCGTCGCCGAAACACCTGTTTTTGTTTCGGAATGTCTGCTGAACGAGATGGCTGGCGCTGGCGTCGGACTGACCGCCGCTCTTTTGGGCAATCCTGCTTGCCTTGCCGCGGCCCGGCAGGCCATTCCGCAGGGCTATCGCGTGGCGGGCGAAACTCCCCACCCGAACTTTCTCACTGCCGACTTTGCGCTGGTTCGGAATCCGGCGGGAGAACTCGCTCCGAAACTCGTCGAGATCCAAGCATTCCCATCTCTTTACGGCTTTCAGACGGTTCTGTGCTCCGAATACCGCGATGTATTCGGGCTGGATAGCTGTCTCGGCAGTTTCCTGTCCGGACTGGACGAGAAAGCGTATTGGAAGCTATTGGCCGAAACGGTGATTGGCCGCCACGACCCGGAAAGCGTAGTGCTGGTGGAACTGGACCCTGTCAGCCAGAAAACGCGGCCCGACTTCGAGGTAACCGCTCGCCGCCTGGGTATTGCGATTGTGGATATTCGCCACCTGGAAGCGCATGAAAGCAAACTGCATTATCGCAACGCCGCAGGCCGGATGATTCCCATTGAGCGCATCTACAACCGTGCCATCGCCGATGAACTCATGGCGCGCAATGTTCACTTGCCGTTCGATCTCACTTACAACTGGGATGTGGAATGGGCGGGCCATCCGAACTGGTATTTCCTAATCAGCAAGTTCTCGATCCCATGGCTTTCGCGTTCACTCGGAGCTCACCCGGTGGTACCTCCAGCAGTTTTTTTGAGCGATTTTCTTGACGGAACGGGTCAGCAGGAACTCGAGGAGGCTGGTGTCTCGCTTCCGGCCAGTACTGGGCCTGACACGGTTTACAGCGAACTTTTAATTAAGCCCTTGTTTTCCTTTGCGGGAAAAGGAATTCAGTTTGATCCCACACGCGCCCAGTTGCTTCAAATTCCGGTTGCCAGGCGCGCAGACTTTCTGCTACAGCAGCGCATGAGCTTTGTTCCTACCATTGAGACCCCTCACGGGCTTACCCAAGCGGAGATCAGGATTCTCTATCTCTGGCCGGACAATGCCAGCTTGACGCCTGTTTTGTCGCTGGTTCGCCTGGGAAGAGGAAAGATGATGGGTGTGGATCACAACAAAAACCAAGAGTGGGTGGGGGCCTCTGCGGCGTTTTTCCCGAAGGGGTCATCTGTGGTACCTGGGGAGTAAATATTGATGAGCGCACACTGCCCTCCGGTATGGCTGAAATGGACGCTAAGTTATTGACTGAAAGGAAAATAGAAGGGGTTGTTTAGTGCTTTTCCCGACACTTTCAGGGTGAGAAGCGATGCGTGAATGAGATGGTTACCATTCTGAAAACTTTGGTGCTGTGTGTAGGACCTCTTAAGTCCGCTAAAGTGGCGAAGGAAGTAAATCTGGTGCAAGAAGAACACTCTATGAACATTTCAAAGTCGGGACTATCTCGTAAGCCTGCTGCTTCTCCTCCGCCCAAGACAAGGGAGGAGGTTAGATGCGCAGTTCGTTTCCCTCTCGGATTGCCGGTGGTGTTGTCGAGCGGAAACGGGGAGTTTACTGCTCTAACCCGGAACGTCTCTGCCAGTGGAGTGCTTTTTGAATTGGATCGTGAGTTGCCCGCGGGACTTTGCATCAGCTTTACCCTGCGTATGCCCCGTACGATCCTGGGAACTCCACATGATGTGCTGGTTCATTGCAAGGGACGTGTGGTACGCTGCTCACTAAGCCAATCTCAGTATCTCGCTGCGTCCACGATCGATGATTATCAATTTGCGGAGCAATGAGAGCCTAAGTGGGTTGGCGGCAGCCAATTATGGACTTCCTGGACGATTCTTCTGATGGCGAGATTCTTGACACTCCGGTCAAGCCGGGGACCGTTCGCATTATTCTTGCGGACTCCCAGGCGATTTACCGTGTAGGCATCCGCAAGGTCTTCGCACTTGAAGACGATCTCCGCGTTGTGGCACAAGCTGATTCTCTCGAGAATCTTCGCTTGGCCATAGAACGTTACCCCACCGACATTGTGCTCCTTGAAGGTGGTCTGCTGGCCGGCACGGCCAACGTCATTCCAGACCTCTTGCTGGCAGCGCCCGACGTGAAGCTGATCGTGCAGGCAGTTGCGGCCGACGAAAACCACACAGTGGAGCTTTACCGTCGCGGTGTTCGCGGCATCATCTCCCGCTCCATATCCCCCGACCTGCTGGTTAGATGCGTGCGCAGGATTGCAGCCGGTGAAACATGGATTGATAACCAGTCGGTCAATTGGGTCATTGAAGCCTATCGATCCCAGGCCGCCGCCTTAGTCAGTCCGCGCAACCAGCCCCGCCTCTCCCCCAAGGAGATGGCTATTATCACCTGCATCACGCAGGGCAAGCGCAACAAGGAAATTGCCTTCCAGCTTGGCACCACCGAGCAGGTAATCAAAAACTACCTGCGCAAGATCTATGACAAGCTGGGCGTTTCTGACCGCCTTGAATTAGCCCTCTATTGCCTGCACAACAAGATCATCCAGGGAGAATTGGATGAAGTGGTGCTTGCACAAAAGGTCGTTGGCAGCTAAGCCACTGACTGAGGCAGCTCGCATCAACTGAATGGCGGAAATGCCATGGGACGCCACCGTTTACGGGCCACAGGATCAATGACTATCTGGCTAGACCAGACCCGGCTCAGCCCTGAAACACTGCGATGGGAAGGATCCATGCGGATTCAACTGACCTAAATGTCTCAACTTTGCAGATTATTTCTACATTCCTGCTACCCTGGAATCAGGGCATTGCAAGTGCTCAGCCCTGTGCGCGGCAATAGCAATTCCAGGATTGGTATACCTTGAACGCGATCCACAATGTTGGTGAGACCATCAGGGAGCTACAACCTCGGATGAATCCTGCCAGGGTAAGGTAATACTGGATTTGCGCTATTGATCTGGCCCATGAATGCCGCAGTCTCGTGGCCCATTTCTTGAGCCTTCTTCTAGCGAGAGAGTGGGGAATCTCATCACTCTTAAAGGTATGGAGCAAGAGTAGGGGCAAGGACCCCCCTCCCCACCCACCCCCTCCCTACCCCCTCCTCTGGAAGCTGTGAACATCATGGGCCAAGGCATATGAGGCGGCGCGCTGCAGTTGCCCGGAATAAAAATGCATGGGGAACTGCGATTTGCGTCGATCCTATGGATTGAGTTACCGCCCGCAGGCCTCTGCATGCCGCCTACACAACAAACATCGCTACGCCTGCGGCAAACATGCAAACTGTTGTGAAGGCGACAACGGCCCATCCCAACCTTGAACTCGGTTGCCCTTGCATCAGCTTCCTGTCGGAAGCGACAATCAGGATGGCAACGAGAAGGAAGGGCGCCAGCAAGCCGTTGACGATCGCAGTCCAATAGAGTGCCTTTACGGGGTTAATGCCAACAAAGTCAAGTCCTACGCCAACTCCCGTTGAGACAAGGATAAGGGCATAAAACCAGCGGGCCTGCTTCAAATTCTTACTCAGCCCCTGACGCCATCCAAGCGTTTCAGCAAAGGCGTAGGCTGCTGAGCCCGCCAGTGTTGGAATTGCCAGAAATCCGACGCCGACAATGCCTACGGTGAAGAGGCCTGCGGCGAAGTTGCCCGCAAAAGGCCTGAGGGCTTCAGCGGCCTGGCGCGAGGTATCGATATGGGTTATGCCATGGCGGTTTAGGGTAAGGGCAGTAGTGAGGATGATAAAGAACATGACCATATTTGAGAAGAACGCACCAATGCCCACATCAAGGCTTCTAAGCTCAAGCTCCTGACTTGTGGCGCCCCTGCGCAGGGCGAGGGTGCTTCGTCCTGCCGACTTCTCTTCTTCAACTTCTTCGCTTGTCTGCCAGAAGAATAGATACGGACTGATTGTCGTGCCGAGGATTGCGACCAGCGTCGCCCATTCATCCTTAGAATGCGGTATCGATGGAATGAGAGTGTCGTGCAGCACTTGGCCCCAGTCTGCGCCTACTATGAAGGCTGTAATGGGATATGCGAATAGTACTAGCACCAGCCACTTGAGAACGTTGGCAATCTGGCGATATTGGAGCTTCACGGTTGCCCAGGAAATCAGAAGAGCAAAGGTTATGACAAACCAATGAGAGTTGATCCCGGAAAGCATCGAAGCGGCATCTGCCATGCCTGCGAGGTCGGCCGCGATGTTGATAGTGTTTGCCGTCAAGAGCGCGCCGACGAAGAGAAGCAACAGCCAACGTGGAAAGCGCTGGCTGAGATTTCCTGCTAAACCCTTACCAGTCACTTGACCAATACGAGCGCACATCATTTGGACAGAGGCCATCAGGGGCCAAGTTATGAGTGCTGTCCACAGGAGTTTGGTGCCGAGTTGTGCGCCGGCGACAGAGTATGTGGCGATACCCGAGGGGTCATCGTCAGCGGCCCCGGTGATGATTCCGGGGCCGAGTGCCTTCAATATTGATCGAATCCAGCGTGATGAGGGAATCTCCTTCACTGATGAACCCTATGGCGCCGGCTGGACGATTAGATCGTCCGCAAGCTTGAAGCGCACAATGGACTCCGCTGGTATGTCGATATCCTTGTTGCCTGTCAATCCTGCGACCGCTGTCCCTGCTCCACCACCTGCCAGTCCGCCGACTACAAGCCCTACCCCACCTGTTGCCAACCCGCCGACGAGCATACCCAATCCCGACCCCCCGGCAATCATGGCTGTCGATCGCCTGCCTTTGCCCTTCTTGCTCCGCGCCAGGTCACGTGTTGCCAACGGATATTCCTTGCCATTCAGAGTTAGCGACGTCAAACGCAACTGCAGCAGCGAACTTCCCTTGAAATGTCCACGGCGATGCGATGCATCTACAACGCCACCCACTGGAGCGCCCTTCGGTAGCAGTAAGGTGTTGTCACCTGCCATTACCGGTTCTACCAACTCACCCGTGAATTTGTCGCCCGCGCGGCTCGTTTTGACGCTGATGCGCTGATCGATTCGGATCGTTAGTACAGTACCTGCGGGGATATTCACATCGAGCGGAACCGGAGGCGGCAGGGGCACTGCGGAAACGGTTGGCCCCGTGGATGCTGCAACAGGCACTCCTGATGGTGGGGGCGTAACCACTGTTGTAATTGCCTCGCTCGTTTGCCCTGCAGCTGGAGGTTGTACAACGGTCGTTGTCGTGGTTCCGTTCTTGTCGATCGATACGACCTGCTGCGCCTGCCCAGTGGCGGCCGCCTGCTTCTTTGCCTGATCCAGTGCAAGGTCTTGCTTGGATTTACAGCCGGAAAGTATTGTTGCTGCCAAGATCAGCATTAAAACCGGCATCCGGCTAAAGCGAGTAAATGAGCATGAATTGAACATATCGATCCTTCTTCGTGCGTGTTTTCATGCCAATGCAACCTGATTTACGGCCTGAACTAGATGGTCAGTAGATTCTGCATCGGCATAGCTAGGTAATTTGTGCGTTCATCCGGCGGAGCGTTCTCATGGTGCGCCTCGCTTACTGCGCATATTGCCAAGGTGTTTTATCAAACTGCAGTACATTGTTTGCCTTGCACTGCATTCTCAACCATGCTCTTGACCTGCTCAATCATGCCTTCGACATGTAGTGGCCTATCGTCCGCTAACTCGCCTGCTTTGCGTTTGGAGTTTGGTGGAGCCTTGTCGACAGTTCCATTTACAGGGCCGCATTCACATCTCCGCCCCGTTGATACGGCCTTCGCAAATTCGAACGAAGGTTTTTTACTACGCTCTTCAGCCTAGTGGGCGGACTCAACGTGGTCTGAGCTATTTAGACCGCCTGGCAGTACCAATTGCTGCCTAATAACGACATCGCACTTGTGAGGCAAATGGTTCTCTCGTTTCAGTATCTTTGTCCGTCTTGAGTCTCAGTGAAACCTCTTGACAGATTGTCCAATTATTGTAAATATATGACCGATGGTCAATTAAGGCTTTACGTCGTTTATGGCTGATAGTCGCATTTCGCGCGGTTCTGTCTCTACTAATGTCAACGATGCCGGAGGTGCGTTCCAAGGCTATCCTTCCAATATGGGGCGCCGCCAACGCCGGGCTGCAGAAACGCGTCTGCGGTTGTTTCGTTCCGCGCTCCTTCTGTTTGCTGAACGCGGCTTTCCTAACGTAACGGTGGAAGACATTACAGAAGCCGCGGACGTCGGCAAGGGAACCTTCTTCAACTACTTTGAGACCAAGGATCACGTACTTGGCGTTATGGCCGAGATTCAGCTTGGTAAAGTTGCGGAGTCCCTAGTGCTTGCCGGAGACTTAACACAATCGATTCACGCTGTGCTTCACCGCCTCTTTCTGCGTGCCGCAGAAGAACCGGGGCGCAGCCCTGATCTTGCACGTGCCCTGATCTCCTCGTTTCTGACAAGTGCAGGTGTGCGCAAGCTGATTGCGCGCAATATGCAAGAGGGCCGTAGGATGATCGCGGAAATTGTGTCCGCAGGGCAGAATCGCGGAGAGATTGACCCTGATCTGAAGAAGGAAAAGGTAGCTATTCAAGTGTTGCAGGCGTTCATGGGCACTGTTTTGTTCTGGTCATTGCACGAGGAGCCTGCGCTGGCGGTATGGATCGAAGACAGTTTTCAGCACTTCTGGAGATCGATCGCAGTCTCCTGAAAGAGCAGGAATCATGAAGTTCAATATTCGTCGTGCTGCGCTCATTTTACCGGTAAGCATGATCGCCCTTTTGATTCCGAGTTCGATATGCAGGGCGCAGCAATCGGAGCCATACCGGCTCACATTGCAGGATGCTATTCAAAAGGCGCTCCAAGCCAACCTCAACGTCCTTGTTGCAGGAACGCGGGTGGAGGAAGCTGATGGCACACGGATGCGGCGTATGTCAGCAGCCCTGCTTCCTCGGGTGAGCGCGCAGACTTACGCCAATGCTCAAAACCGCAACCTGCGTGCATTCGGTATAACGTTACCCGGTTCGCCTGAGGTGGTCGGTCCATTTTCAAACTATGACATCAGGGTTTATGCGCAGCAGAACGTTATAGACCTGGGGAGCTATCGGGCGTTGAAGGCGAGTGAGCGTTCACTTGACGCCAGCAAGATGGATGAGCGGGAGGTGCGGGACCTGATCGTTCGTTCTACCGCC
Source organism: uncultured Acidobacteriaceae bacterium (assembly GCA_903828675.1). Taxonomy (GTDB): domain Bacteria; phylum Acidobacteriota; class Terriglobia; order Terriglobales; family Acidobacteriaceae; genus Telmatobacter. Next base: position 66,414 of record CAIKND010000225.1, on the reverse strand, counting down.
GGATTTTATCTCAACGCCCAATCCTCAGATGCACATGTTAACGCCGTACGCTCGCGTGTAACCGATTCGACCACTTTGCTCAAACTGGCTGAAGATAAGCATGACGCGGGCACGGCGACAGGGGTGGATGTACTGCGCGCCCAGGTGCAACTTGCCAACGACAGGCAAGCCTTGCTGGTGGCCCAAAACAAACTGAAGCAATCACTACTGGTCCTTGAGCGCAATCTGGGCATAAGTCCCGGCACGCCCCTTGAACTTGCCGAGCAGCTCCGGTACCAGACGATCGAGCACGGTCAGGCAGAGGCTCTCTTGTCCGCGGCAGTGCTCGTGAGGGCCGACTACCTCTCGCTTGCAAACCAGCGCCAGAGCCTGGTTGAGCAGCAGCGCGCCAGCCGGGCTCGCGCCTATCCGAAGCTCAGTGTCAACGGCAATATCGGCGAAATAGGTCGCAGCATCGGTGGTATGCAGACCACAGGGATAATTCAAGGTCAGATCGACTTCACGGTCTTCGACCGGGACCGCAACGGTGAGGCGCAGGAACTTGTCAGTCGTATAAAACGCATCGACGATCAGATTGCCGATCTTCGGCGTGGGGTGGATGAAGAGATCCGCGAGGCGCTTTTGAATTTGGATTCTGCGTCCGAGCAAGTGGCGGTTGCGAATGAAGGTCAGCAACTGGCGCAGCGCGAACTGTTACTCGCGCAGGATCGCTTTCAGGCGGGCACTGCCAACAATGTTGAAGTAGTAACTGCCCAGGATCAGCTGGCCCGTGCGAAGGACAACTATATCCTGGCTGTTTCCAGCCATGTGGATGCAAAGTGCGCGCTCGCCGGTGCCATGGGCGACACAGAAAAGAATATTGTGCGGTTTATGGGGAACCCTTAAGCGGTCTTTCGATGAGGATCACTAACGTGGGTTTCCGTTCACGAGGTTTGATGCTATGAAACGGGTTATACCTGTCCTTGTTGTGTTGGCCGCGGCGATTGCCGTCGGGGTCTACTATTATCCGCGTCTGACGAAAAAGCCAGCGCTGACGAACCAACTGATGCTTTCAGGTAACATTGAAGCGCACGAAAGCCTGGTGAGCTTCAAGGTGCAAGGGCGGATCGTAGAGCTGCCGGTTGAAGAAGGTCAGCAGGTCGAGCAAGGCGCTTTGCTGGCGCGTTTGGAAGACGCGGACTACCAGCAGAAGGTGCGAATTGACGAAGCCAGCGTACATGTACGTGAGTCGGACCTTGCACTGAGGCTGGCGGGAACTCGCGAGCAAGAGGTGAAGGCATCACAGCAATCGGTACTGGATGCGCAGGCAGAACTCGATCAGAAGAAGCTCGACAATGACCGTGCAATGAAACTTTTCGCAAAAGACGAAATCTCCGCGCAGGACCGGGACTTGGCGGCAACAGCGCTGAAGCGGGCCGAGGCGAATTCTAAAGCCACGCAACAACGTTACAACGAGGCCGCTGAGGGGACGCGCAAGGAGGACATCGACATTGCGCGCGCCAATCTAGGCGCCGCACATGCGAGCCTTGGCTTATCGCGAATCAACATGGGCTACACAACTCTGCAGGCGCCTGCGGCCGGTGTGATCACTGTGCGCCAGGCGGAACTCGGAGAAGTTGTTGCGCCTGGCTCACCGGTGGTCACGCTTGCGGATCTGGAACACATCTGGCTCCGGGCCTATATTGCCGAGACCGATCTGGGCCGGATTCATTGGGGCCAGCAGGCAACAGTCACCACCGACACGTATCCTGGCAAACAATACCACGGCCATATTTCGTTCATCTCGTCGAACGCAGAGTTCACGCCGAAGAGTGTGCAGACAGCCAAGGAGCGAGTTACGCTTGTTTACCGAATCAAGATCGATGTCGACAACCCCAATCATGAACTGAAGCCAGGCATGCCTGCGGACGCTCACATTGAATTGACCGCGGCCGCGCCGGAGACGCACCCATCGGAAACCGCGCCCAACAAGAAATGATGGACCAAATCCAATGCGCGATTGTGGCCGAGGGGCTTACCAAGAGCTTTCCCGGAGTGCGCGCGGTAGACGCATTGAGCTTTGACGTGCGCCCCGGAGAGATCTTCGGACTGGTCGGTCCCGACGGGGCAGGGAAGACAACCACGTTGCGGATGCTGGCGGGTATCATGCCGCCCGATGCAGGTAGAGCCACTGTGGCCGGGTTTGATGTTGTGCGCGATCCCGAATCCGCTAAACACGCTCTGAGCTATATGCCGCAGCGCTTCGGACTTTACGAAGACCTTACGGTGGAGGAAAACATCCGCTTTTATGCCGACTTATTCGGTGTGAAGAAGGCGGAGCGCGAGGCACGTTCCATTCAATTGCTCGAGGCTGCGGGCATGAGCGAATTCCGTAAGCGCCTGGCAGGTAAACTCTCCGGCGGCATGAAGCAGAAGCTCGGCCTGGTGTGCGCGCTCATTCATCGGCCTAAAGTGATTCTGCTCGATGAGCCTACCACTGGCGTCGATCCTGTCTCGCGTCGCGACTTCTGGCGGATCCTTTATGAACTGGTAGCGGATGGCGTGGCGATTCTCACCTCGACCGCGTACCTCGACGAAGCCGAGCGGTGTCATCGTGTCGCTTTGATGCATCAGGGCAAGCTGCTGTTTTGTGATACCCCAGCAAATCTGAAGGCAGGACTGGGTAAAGGGGTGTTGTCGGTTACCGCATCCGACCCGCGTCCACTGCGATGCCAACTGGAGCACGCGGAGGGAATCTCAAGCTTGGTGCAGACTGGCGATGGAGTGCACGTGGTAGTGGACGATGCCGCGCGCCGCATCCCGGAGTTCGAAGCCTTGCTGAAGAGCGCCCATGTGGCCTTCGACGCGATTCAGCAAGTCGCGCCGACCATTGAAGACCTGTTTGTGGATGCGGTGGAAGGTGGGGCGCCGCACCATGCCTGAGCCAGTGAATTCAGTCGTGGTGGAGAACCTCGTCAAGCGGTTCGGAGACTTTGTGGCTGTGGATGGGCTCAGTCTTACGGTTCGCGAGGGCGAGGTGTTTGGATTTCTGGGGCCGAACGGGGCTGGCAAGTCGACCACCATTCGCATGCTTTGCGGACTGTTGAAGCCGACTTCCGGTTTTGCAACGGTTGCCGGATACGATGTGAGCCGCGACCCTGAGGCGGTGCGCCAGAACATTGGCTATATGTCGCAGAAATTTTCACTCTATAACGATCTGAAGGTGATCGAGAACCTGCGCCTCTTTGCCGGGCTTTACAGTGTTCCTTCGAAGATCCTCGATGCCCGGATCGAATGGGCTTTGGCAATGGCCAATTTAAAAGGTCAGGAGAATCTGATTACCGGGACGCTTCCTGGTGGATGGAAACAGCGGCTCGCGCTGGGATGCGCGGTGCTGCACCAGCCGCGCATCCTCTTTCTGGATGAGCCAACTTCCGGTGTCGATCCCATGTCGCGGCGTCAGTTTTGGGATCTCATTCACCAGATGGCAGAAGCGGGAGTTACCGTTTTTGTGACAACTCATTATATGGAAGAGGCGGAGTACTGCAACCGTCTTGCGCTGATCTTTCGCGGAAAGATGGTGGCTCTAGGTACGCCCTCTGAACTGAAACGAGACTCGATGCGGGGGGAACTGCTCTTGATTGAGTGCGAGCCGCTGGGCAGCGCCGTAGAAGCGCTGCAGTCGGCTCCGGACGTGATGGATGCGGCCGTCTTTGGCAACGCTTTGCATCTGGTTGTGCCGGATGCGGCCGCTGCCGTGGCCCAAATTGGAAAGTACCTTTCGGAATACGGAGTGACCGTGAGCCGAATTGAGAAGATAAGGCCCACGCTTGAAGATGTCTTTGTTTCACTTACCACGGCGAGCAACACGGTGGAGGCGCATAAACCATGAGCTTTACGCGCTTGCTGGCCATGGCCAGGAAAGAAGTAGTTCATATCCTGCGCGACTCGCGCAGCCTGGGGATTGTCGTCATCATGCCGGTGACGCTTATGCTGCTATTCGGATACGGTGTCAGTCTCGATTTAAAGGGAATGCCAGTATATGTATACGACCGCGACGGCAGCCAGCGAAGTCAGGATCTTCTCAAGCGATTCCAGTCGAATGAGTATTTCCATGTTGCGCGCGTCGTGGATAACTATCCTGCGCTCACCAGGGCTCTGGATGATGGCCAGGCCAAGATGGGAATTGTAATCCCGTGGGATTACTCTGAGCGGTTGGAGGAGGGCGGTCCTGTCCCCGTGCAGGCGCTGGTCGATGCGACCGACGACAACACGGCCAACGTACTCAGCGGCTACGCTCAGGCCGTGGTGCAGGGTTACTCGTCTGAGATTCAACTCAACTGGCTCGGCAAGCGCGGGCAAACGATCCAGCCGGCTCCGGTGAGCGTGCAAACGCGGACCTGGTACAACGAGAACCTTGAGAGCAGTGCCTTCATCGTTCCCGGGGTCCTTGCCCTTGTCATGTCGGTAATCGGTGCGTTCCTGACCTCACTCACGATTGCACGCGAGTGGGAGCGCGGTTCGATGGAGCAACTTATCTCTACCCCTGTCAGCGCGATGGAGATCATGCTGGGCAAGTTGACGCCCTACTTCGTGCTCGGCATGTTCGACGTCGCTGTCTGCGTATGGATTGCGGTGAAGTGGTTTCATGTTCCATTTCGTGGCTCCTACGTCACGCTCGCCGTCAGTTCAGCGCTGTTTATGGTGGTCGTGCTTTCGCTCGGGTTCCTCATCTCTGTTCTCGCAAGGAATCAGTTTGCGGCTAGCCAGATTGCACTGCTGATTACGTTTCTTCCCGCGTTCCTGCTATCGGGGTTTCTGTTCTCGATTGAGCAGATGCCCCAGGTCTTGCAGTGGATCACGCGCATTTTGCCAGCGCGGTACTACGTCTCTGTACTGAAGAAGATATTCCTCAAAGGCACACCCACCGCCATGCTTTACGCCGATCTGATACCGCTGGCAGTGTTTGCGGTTCTGTTGACGCTCATTGCGACCCGCTCGTTCCATAAGCGGCTGGAATAAAGGAGGCCATCGATGTTTGGGCGTCTAAAGCAAATGCTCATCAAGGAGTTCATTCAGGTATTCCGCGACAAGCGGACGCGCTTCATTCTTATTGGCCCGCCCATCATCCAGATGCTGGTCTTCGGATACGCGGCTACTTTTGAGATTCATCATGTTCCGACCGTGGTGCTGGATCTTGATCGTAGTCAGGAGAGCCGAGAACTGATCTCACGTTTTACATCCAGCCCGTACTTCGATGTTCAGAGGCAGTTGACGGAGTCAAGGCAGGTGCGTGAACTGATCGACCGCGGAGATGCCACCATCGGCCTGGAGATCGATGCAGGCTTTGCCCAGAAGCTGCGCAAGGGTGAAACAGCGCCCATGCAAGTGATCGTAGATGCGACTAATTCCAATACCGCATTGATAGCGTCGAGTTACATTTCGCAGATTGCCCTCGGCTTTGCGCAGAGCTATCAGAGAGACCGCATTGGCCGGATTGCTCCACAACTAATCGACCAAATTCCTTCCGTCGTGCTTGAGCAGCGCCCCTGGTATAACCCGGAACTAAGCAGTCGCTGGTTTTTTGTGCCAGGAGTTATCGGCAGTTTGACATTGGTTCTGGTCATTACGCTGACGGCCTTTGCGGTGGTGCGCGAGCGCGAGATTGGTACGCTCGAACAGATTATGGTCACGCCCATTCGCCCGGCCGAGTTCATTCTAGGCAAGACGCTGCCGTTCTTTCTTATTGGCCTTTTCGATGTTTCCTTGATTGCCACGGTTGGAACTCTATGGTTTCAGGTGCCGTTTCGCGGCCATATTTCAGTGTTGCTGGCCGGTTCGGTGCTATTCCTTCTTTGTATGTTGGGCGTGGGTTTGCTTATCTCCACCGTTTCATCCACACAACAACAGGCTATGGTCACAGCGTTCTTCTTTATCATGCCGGCTATCACGTTTTCAGGATTCGGATTTCCCATCGTCACCATGCCGCAGTGGTTGCAATACCTTACTTACCTGAGCCCTTTGCGCTACTTTCTTGTTGTGCTTCGCGGCACTTACCTGAAGGGCGTTGGAATGGATATCTTGTGGCCGCAAATGGCGGCCATGGCAGGACTTGGTTTAAGCCTGCTCACCGTCGCAATTCTCCGCTTTCACAAGGCACTTGATTAGGTTTTCACTCGGTCCGCGAAGATTTGAGCGAGCCTTTCGACGTTGCGCCGCAGGTCGTGCTTTTCAAGTACGCGGGCGCGACCGCCGCGAGCCAATCGAAGGCGCAAAGGCTCGTCGTCGATCAACTTTGCCAGCGCATCGACAAGTGCCTCAACGTCGGAAGGCGGCACCAGCAGACCGTCGATGCCGTCGCGGATTAATTCTGGAATCCCGGTGATGTATGTCGTTATGCAGGGAATCTCCATGGCCATTGCTTCCATGAGTACCACTGGAAGACCCTCGGCAAAGCTGGGAATGCAGAACAGGTCCGCTACGGCGTAGAGGGTGCGGATGCGGTCCTGATTGACAGCGCCTTCAAAGACAACGCGATTGGTAAGGCCGGTGCGTGCGGTGTGAATCCGAAGAGACTCTTCATCCGGGCCGCTGCCGACAAGGTGGAGCCTCACACTGCGGCCCTGGGCGGTGAGTCGCTCGACCGCTTCAATCAATAGGTGCTGCCCCTTGGCCGGTGTCAGGCGGCCTACGCAGAGGACTTCGATGGTTTCCGGTGCGGTTCTCGCGGGGCGGGGCGAGAATACCTGTGGGTCGACCCCGAGCGGAGAAACGACGAACTTGTTCCAGTAGATGTGGGGCGACAGCTTCATCATCTGGCTGCGTGCGAACGAGGTGATGCAGACGATGAAGTCGGCAGCAGCGATCTTTTCGGCAAGGTACTGGCCTTGCGCGTCGTAAAACTCATCGGGGCCGTGGACGGTGATCGAAAATCCAAATTTGAATATGCGGTGCACATAGAGGCCGACAGTGGCGGCCTGCTGGGCAAGATGGGTGTGCAGGTGGCTCTGGCGGTTTCGCCGCATCCACTGGCCCACCATCAGCGCCTCAGTGAAGTACATGAGGTTGAAGAAGAGCCGCTTCAGGTCCAGCCCGCTCAAGCTGAGGGTCAACCGCAATCCCCGGAAGTAGCCGGCGAAATTGCGCAGGAGCGTTCTCAAATGGGCTTTGGTCGCGCCTGCCGGGCCGAGTTTCTTCACGTAGGAGGTGTGGAAGTACTCGTCCCTTTCATCTTCTGTGAGGTCTTCGGCTGCGCGATCCGGCGGATTGATTGAGGCTGTCTCAATTCGGAAGCCCAGTTCCCGAAGTTGGAGAACTTCGCGGAGGACAAAGATCATGGACAGGGTTGGATAGGTGCTGACGAGGTAGGCGAGAGAGCGGGTCGAAGATGCCTGCGAGCCTGGCGCTTCGGGTTGGGCCGTGTCTGCCATGCTGATCGTCCTGACCTTCGAGGCGCTCTGGAGGATGTGGCGGAGAAATCGACCGAGGCGACGATTCTCAAATGTATAAGGCCTTGCAGCCGAAGCGCAACAATGGCCGATACATCGACAACGGGAGGCGAACGTGGTGAGTTTTCACAGTTTTATAGGAGGGAGGGGGGGGTGGGTAGGAGGGGTAGGGAGGGGGGTCGAGGGGTAGAGGGTACTTGGGTACGACGTCTGTAAGCCGTTCGCGCGAAGAGGGATTCAGTTGGGCGGAAGGTGACCATAAGATGATTGTGCGCTATTGGGGCGTAATTATCTGCAGTTCGAATGGCGGCTAAGTTATTTAAATTCAGAAACATGAAAATCAGCCGCATTTTTGTTTGGTTTCTGGGTGCGGCGAGGCCCTTGCATGACTGCAAACGGCGCTGAAATCGAATCCAGGGTCTCTGTTCTGAGACTTGAGATTGCATTTTGTCCGAATAGGCGGTCACACGACCACGACTATCCTTCTCGAAGGTTCATCTCATTCAGTAGAAGCATGAGGGAGATGCGAAGCTCTTCCGCCACATGCATGGGGCGGAAGAGGTCCGGCGTTTCTTCCGGTGTAATGGCATCGCGGCAGACGGCAAGGTGAGGACGTCGCTCAAAAAAGCCGCCCTTTGACAACCATGATTGAGCCTTTAGAAGCTCTTGGATTGGCCCTTGGTCGAGCCTGGTTGCAGAACTACTCCACCCCGCAATGTCCCCGAAGAACAAGTCCAGTTCTGGGATCAGCTCCGCTGTTTCAACACCGCACAGATGCGATATCAAGGAGCAGTCTTTGTATGGGAAAGGACCGCCAAAACCGGATTTTTCGAGCGACTCAATCTGCTCTGCAAGGTTCATAGAAACAAAGAAAGGGCTCAATTCAATCCCAAGCATACAACACACCGTTCCCGCATAGTCGGCTATTCGGAAGTAACGCCACTTTGAAACTCTCAAAGGCAACCGCGGATCCTTCACTGTGTTCAGGATGACACTGCTGTGGGTAGAGGATGATGGTGCCGGGCGGACATTCTGGTCGTATCGTCGGCTATTCGGAAGTCGTTGCTCAGATCAGGCTCTAAAGTCGTGTCCTAATTGGAACTGGCCTTGGTTCTGTTCGCCGTCAAGGGGAAGAAGACGAAAGTCCGCGCCTGAAGGCGTGGAAATCAAAGGATCAATGCAGGGGCATGAATGCCTCTGCTCCCTCCGGAAATGGGCACGGGAGTTTGTTTCATCTCTCGCGGGTCGACAAGGCCGGTGGGGCACTAAAACAGCTTCAGGCGGATGACGAGGTACTTTTTGGGGTTTTCGCGGATGCTCTTGACCAACTGCTGGGACTGATCGAGGGTCTGGTCGGCATGGTCGTAGAGGGCGCGATTCTGTACCAGTTGGCCGAGCGTGCCCTTGCCTTCGTCTACGCCTTTGAGGATTGAATCGAGGCGGGTGACGGTGTCGTCGAGCTTTTGCGCGAAGGCGGGGTCTTTGGCGATTTTGCCCAAGGCGCCCTTGCCGGCGTTGATTTCGGCAACCAGTTGATTGGCGTTGGAAACGGCGGCGTTCATGTTGTTATAGAGAGCGTCGTCGCGAAGCAGTTTTCCGGCGCTGCCTTTACCCTCATCGAGATCGGTGGTGATCTTGTCGAGCCGCTCGACGGCAGAGTTGGCACGGGCATAGAGGGTATCGTCGTTGACCAACTTGCCGAGCGATCCCTTGCCGCTGCTGATTGCGTCCGTAATGGTCTCAAGGTCCGTGGCGATGTGGGTGATCTTGCGGCTGAGTTCGGGATCGTTGATCAGCTGGCCGACTGTGCCCCGCTTGCTATTGAGCGTGTCCGTCAGGGTCTGCAATTTCCGAATCAGTTGGGATATCTCCTCTATGGAGACTTGGCTGGTGCGAATGACGTCCTGAATACTCGGAGATCCGGCGGCCTTGAGTTCAGCATTATTGGCCGGGGGAGGGCCGGAGGCGCGGGCCGAATCGAGATCGACATAACTGTCGCCCAAGACACCCGCCTGGGCAATGGAGGCGGTTGAGTCCACATGCAGTCCGCCGAGAAACTCGTAGCCCACCTGCATGGTTACTTCCACCGGGGTAGGGTTGCGATCGGGAATTACGCGGACGCGGCGTACATTGCCTATGGTGACGCCCTCGAGCGTGACCGGCGCTCCGTTCTTGAGCCCTGCGGCGTTTTGAAAATAGGACCGGAGCACGACTTTACGCGCAAACAACCCACCGGTTGAGCCGGTCATGAGAAAAATGAGCCCAATGAGCACGGCCATGGCCGCCAGGACCAACGCTCCAACCCTCAGTTGCGACCACTGAATCTCTTTGCGGCTTGGCACGACACTCCTCTGGCTTGAATGAGGCGGCTAGAGTAATTCCAGGATTACTGTACCGTGGCAGAGTTCATGCGATGTTGCCGCTTCCTGATGGTCGCGTCAGCTTTGCGCACTGCCTCATAGGTATACCAATCCTAGAATTGCTATAACGCCTAGAGAATAGCAGAAGGGGCGGTTTTAATGCCCGTCTTCAAGCACCACGCTGGCAGCGGCAAGTTCTGTTGTATGTGTGATTGAGAGCGCGGCGCGAACAACTCCCAGTTTGGCTGCAATGATGCCGGCGCGTCCATGAAACTTAAGGGTAGGCCTACCGCTTGCCTCCCGTACGACCTCGATCTCCAACCAGTTTACGCCGTGGCTGATTCCAGTTCCCAAGGCTTTGGCTCCGGCCTCTTTGGCGGCGAAGCGCGCGGCAAAGCTCTCGGCAGACTTGCGCTTGCTGAGGCAGTAGGCCTGCTCCGCGGCGGTGAAGACACGGTCGAGAAAGCGGTTTCCATAGCGGTCAATGGACTGCTGAATGCGGCCGATCTCGGCCAGATCGATTCCAGACCCGATGATCATCCTGTCTCCCAACCTACAACATTCCGCTCTGGTTGTGTTTACCTGATTTCGCTTGGCCGCTGATGGTTGGCGGGGTGGCCTGACCAGGAGGCGTATCCACGTCCCATTGCCAAGGGAAGGCGCCCACATCGTCGGGCAGGCGCATCTGTTTCAAAGCAGGGCAGAAAGCGTGCAACTCCTGAACAGACATTATGCTGCAAGATCCCGGTCCGATAGGACGACTATGAGGCGAGCCATGCTGGAAAAGAGCACGGGAGCGGCGATGAGAATACCCTGGGCAATGCAGATGAAGGCTGTCTCGATTGAGGAACCGGGGCGATTGGTCCAGACCCTTACGGGCGCGATCCTCGGCTGCGGCGGGTGGGTACTGAGCCGCGGCGCAAACGACACGGGCACAGTCAGTATGCTATTCGAGTTCGAGCGCCATGCCTGCGTGGATATCTACAGCTTACTGATTGCTGCCGGGCTGGAACTCAGCCAGAGCGGGCATATCCGCTTTACAGAGCTTTGCCAGTGCACCCGCAGCCACCAGCGGGATTGCGGGGCAGAAATTGCCAGTATCGACCTGGAGATTCAGACGTTTCCAGTTGAAAGAGCGAGCGGATTACAGACATCCCAGGCAGCCTGACTGCGGGCCTTTTGCTGGAATTTTCTCGTTCAGCCAGCCTCAACCAGCCCATACCTTCGCTGCCATGAATCTTTGAGCCGCGCCCATACCCGCGTTCGCTCGGCCTCCGTCACCTGCGCACTGGCGTTATTGGCAAAACTCTCGGCCTCGATCTTCGCCACTTCCAGCAACTGCCGGTCGCGCACCAGATTTGCTACGCGGAATTCGGGGAGTCCGGCCTGCCGGGTTCCGAAGAACTCGCCGGGACCCCGCTGCGTGAGATCCAACTCAGCCAGCTCAAAGCCATCCTGCGTGCGGACCATGGCGTTGAGCCGTTCCTCGGCCAGCGGGGAGACGCGGGGGCCAGTCATGAGAATGCAGTAACTCTTGGCCTCTCCACGGCCTACGCGGCCGCGCAACTGATGCAACTGCGCCAGGCCGAAGCGCTCAGCATGTTCGACGACCATGACCGTGGCGTTGGGCACGTCCACGCCGACCTCGATGACGGTAGTGGCTACCAGCACGTCGATTTCGCCACGCTGGAAGCGGCGCATGATGATTTCCTTTTCGTCGGCGTCAAGGCGGCCATGGAGAAGGCCCACACGCAAGTCGGAGAGCGGGCCAGAGCGCAGCTTTTCGTGCATCTCGACGGCCGACTTCAGCCCGGACTTTGCGCCCGGATTGGCCTCCTGTGCGGTCTTGGGGAACAGGTCGGCGGTCTTGCCCTTACGAGCGGTCTTTGGCTTCTTGGGCGGTGGCTCGATAGCGGTCTCGGGCTCGTCGTGGGAAAAGTCCAGTTCCGGCTGGTCGTCCTTGCTGCCCTCGATGACCGGATAGACGATGTAAGCCTGGCGGCCTTGAGCAACCTGCTTGCGAACGAAATCCCATACCTCTTCGGCGCGCTCGCCGGCAACGCGGCGGGTGACGATGGGGGTGCGGCCGGGGGGCAACTCGTCCAGAACACTCAGGTCGAGGTCGCCATAGAGCGAAAGCGCCAGGGTGCGCGGAATAGGCGTGGCGGTCATGACCAGCACGTCAGGTTCGGCCTGATTGGGCTTCTTCATCAGCTTGAAGCGCTGCAAAACGCCGAAGCGGTGCTGCTCGTCCACCACTACCAGGCCGAGGCGGTCGAATTCGACTTTTTCCTCGATCAGCGCGTGGGTTCCGATGACCAGTTGCGCCTCGCCACAGTTGATCTGCGCACGGGTCTGGCGCTTGCGGTCCTCGTCCAGCGAGCCGGTGAGCAGAACAATGCGGGGCTTGCGGCTGGACCGCTCAAGCAGCTTGCGCGCGGCCAGAAAATGCTGCGTGGCGAGAATCTCGGTGGGCGCCATCAAGGCGGCCTGGTAGCCGTTCTCCATGGCCACCAGCATGGCCTGGAAGGCGACGATGGTCTTGCCGGAGCCTACATCGCCCTGGAGCAGTCGGCGCATGGGGCTGGGCTTGCGCATGTCGGTGACAATCTCGCCGAGAGCCCGCTTTTGCGCCACGGTGGGATGGAAGGGAAGCACCTCCCGCAGTGCCTCGCGCACCTTGTCGCTGGTGGCGAAAGCGATGCCGGTTCGTTTCCTCACGCGGCGGCGCTTGAGTTCCAGTCCCAGTTCCAGAAAGAACAGCTCTTCGAAGATCAGCCGCCGGTGGGCGGGTGTCGAGGCCGCCTGTAACTGGGCAAAGGGTGTGCCTTCTGGCGGGTAGTGAACCTCACGCAATGCGGTCTCGCGGTCGGGCAGATCGAGCCGGGCCAGCAGTTCTTTGGGCAGGCATTCGGGCACCGCGCCGCGCACGCCTTCCAGCAGGTTAAAGATCGTTTTGCGCTGCCAGCGCGAGGCCAGCCGCGCACCGCCAAGCGATTCGTAGACCGGGGTGATGCGGCCCACTTCGAGCAGCCGCGTGTCGGCGTCGTCGCTGGCATCGGGCAGCACCTCGAACTGGGGCTGTATCATCTTCAGGTTGCTGGAAGAGCGTGACGGCTCGACCCGACCGTAGACCGCCACGGTTTGCCCGGCGTGGAATTTGCCGCTCAAATAGCTGCCGTTGAACCAGATGCACTTGAGAGCCAGCCGTCCCTGGCCCACGGTGAGCTCAAATATGGGCGCCTTGCGGGTGCGGAGCAGGATGGAGCCACGGACCTCGGCGATGACGCTGGCCATCTCGCCGGTCTGCAACTCGTCGAGGCTGCGGGGGTTCTGGCGGTCCTCATATCGAAACGGCAGGTGGTAGAGCAGATCCTCGGCGGTCTGGATATCTTTGGCGGCGAGCATTTCCGCCACGCGCGGACCCACGCCGCGCACATACATCACTGGAGTATCGAGACCGGGCACACTGAGGATGCTAAATGGCTTGAGTCCGACAGGACAAACAAAGCCGGATCGCGTAGCACAGGACCCGGCACGCGCGTGTATGTTTATATGCGACGTAAAACTCGCAGGTTGGAGGGGTTTCAAATGCACGAATTGAATCGCAGGAGCTTTTTGAGGGTTGCTGGAGCGGCATCGGCTGGGACATTACTGGGGCCAAGGATGCATGCTTTGGCGGCCATGCAAAGCGAGCCGGGCAAGCCGGTTGCAGCCAACGACCACATCCAGATCGCGCTCATCGGCGCGGGCGGACAGGGCCAGTTCGACACCAAGGTAGCGGTGCAGGTTCCCGGCGTCAAACTGGTGGCCGTGGCCGACTGCTACAACGGACGCCTGGAGCACAGCAAAGAGATCTGGGGCAACGATATCTTTACCACGCGCGACTACAGCGAGATTCTGGCGCGCAAAGACATTGACGCGGTCATCATCGGCACGCCCGACCACTGGCACAAACAGGCCTCGGTGGATGCCATGAACGCCGGCAAGGACGTGTATTGCGAGAAACCGATGATCCATCTGTACAAAGATGGCCCGGAGATGATCGAGACCTCGCGCAAGACCAACCGCATCCTCCAAGTGGGCAGCCAGCGCGTGAGTTCGCTTCTCTACATCAAGGCAAAGGAACTGCTTGAGGCGGGCGCAATTGGCAAGCTCAACATGGTTACCGCGCGCTGGGACCGCAATTCGGCCATGGGCGCATGGAGCTACACGGTTCCCTCGGATGCCTCCCCGGAGACCTGCGACTGGCCGCGCTTCCTGGGCACCGCGCCGAAGATTGCGTTTAACCCGGAGCACTTCTTCCAGTGGCGCAAGTGGAAGGCCTATGGAAGCGGCGTGGCCGGCGATCTGTTCGTGCACCTGTTCAGCGGAACCCATTTCATCACCGGTTCACACGGTCCCATGCGCGGCATGGCTACTGGCGCATTGCGCTTCTGGAACGATGGCCGCGATGTACCCGACGTGATGCTGGGCCTGTTCGACTACAAGGAAGGCTTCAACCTGAGCTTGCGCGTCAATTTTGTCGATGGCGGCGAAGAGAGCGAAGGCCTCATCTTCACCGGCTCTGAGGGCACCATGGAAATCGGCGGGGGAGCCGTGACGGTAAGCCGCGTGCCCCGTGAAAAGGCTCCGGGTTACATGATCGACACCTTCACGGAGGCGATGCAGAAGAGCTTCCTTGCGGACTATGCGGTGAAGTACCCGGCGCATACAGGTTCGGACGCCCTGGGCGGATCGGAGAAGTATGTAGCTCCGCACGGCTACCTGGACAGCTACGACCACTTCAAGAACTTCTTTGGGTCGGTTCGCAGCCGCAAGCCAGTGGTGGAAGACGCCGTCTTCGGATTCCGCGCAGCCGGCGCAGCTTTGCTCAGCAATCTCAGCATCGAAAAGGGCGAAGTCATCAAGTGGGACCCGGATGCAATGAAGCTGGCGTAGGAGACTCAAGGACAAACCGTCCGATGGGTATGAAACGGTTCCCGGCAATTCTTCAGATGCCGGGAACCGTTTTCTGTTTTCACGCGTATTGAAAGCAAGGGTAGAGTGCGCTCACGGCTCTCTTTGCTACACTTTTTCTGAGTGGCCGGCCCCTTCCGGTAAATCGCAAACGCAATTGCACAGAGAAAGTGGCGGGAGAATCCATGCCAGTAGTCGAACTCGCGGGAGTGACCAAGGCCTACGAGAACAAGGTCGCAGTCGATGACCTGAGCCTATCCATTGAAGCCGGCCAGATGTTTGGGCTGCTGGGTCCGAACGGAGCAGGGAAGACCAGCTCCATTCGCATGATGATGGGCATCACCATGCCGGATTCGGGCCGCATCAACCTGTTCGACAAGCCTTTCGACCGCAAGAGCCTGGACCGTGTGGGCTATCTGCCCGAGGAGCGCGGCCTCTACAAGAAGATGAAGGTCATTGAACAGCTTGTCTTCTTCGGCGAGTTGCATGGGCTGGGGGCCGAAGAGGCGCGTACGCGGGCGACTGCGTGGGCCAAGCGCATGGAGATTGACGAGTCACTGAACAAAAAGACCGAAGAGCTCTCCAAAGGGATGCAACAGAAAATCCAGTTTATCGCCACGCTCATGCACGATCCCGGCCTCATCGTGATGGACGAGCCTTTCAGCGGTCTCGATCCGGTCAATGCTGTGCTGGTGGAGCGTACGCTGCTTGAACTCAAAGATCAGGGCAAGGCGATCATTTTCTCTACCCATCGCATGGACCAGGTGGAAAAGCTCTGCGACGCAATCTGCCTCATCAACAATGGCAAGGCGGTATTGACCGGCAAGGTGCGCGAGATCAAGAGTCGCTACGAGCGCAATCATGTGATCGTAGAGTTCGAAGGCAGCGACGCTTTTCTGAAGAGCGAGGAGATTGCCGAGGCCAAAAACTTCTCAGGTCACGCCGAAATCAAGCTGAAGCCGCATGGAAATGCGCAGAAGCTTCTGCATGACGCGTCGGCAGTAGCGACGATTTATCGTTTCGAACTGGTTGAGCCGTCACTCGAAGAGATCTTTATCCAGACCGTGGGAGGCAAGCCCAATGAATAACACCATGCTGATTGCACGGCGCGAATATCTGGAGCAGATTCGGGGCAAGGCCTTCCGGCTGTCGACCGTTGGTTTGCCGGCATTGTTCGCGGTAATTATCGGTGTGGGCTATCTATCGAGCCTTGGCCTCGGCTCCGGCAAGCATCTGGTCATTGCATCGTCCAATACCGCATTGGCTACTGAGGTGCGCGATCATTTGCATAGCGACAAGGGCCGCAAGGGCAATGTTGATCTTGTGACCGAGATGACGCCGGAGTCTCGCGCCGCGCTTATCGAAAAGATGCGCGCCAAGACCGTGGACGGCGTGCTGTGGATCGAGACGCCCGCAGGAGCAGTACCAAGCGCCAGTTACATTTCGCAGGCCGCAGGCGACTTTATGACCACGGGCCGCCTCAGAAACGCGCTGAACGACGGCCTCGTACATGAAAAGCTGACCGGCTCCGGAATGAAGCAAGGCGATGCTGACGCAGTTGTGACAGGCATCGAGATTGAGACATTTCAGGTAAAGAAAGATTCAGTCGTCAAGAGCAATGCGCAGGCCTCCTTCTGGAAGGGCTACGTGATGGCGATCCTGCTCTCGATGACCACGTTGATCTACGGAATGAACGTGGCGCGTTCCATCATTCAGGAGAAGACTTCGCGCATCTTCGAGGTAATGCTCGCGACCGTAAAGCCAAGCGACATGCTGGCCGGAAAGCTCATTGGAGTGGGCGCCGTGGGCCTGACGCAGATTGTCATCTGGGTGGTAGCAGCGGCCGTTATCGTTGCCACCCCATTTGCCGCCGCCATGCTCACAGGGGACTTCGCCATTCACTTCTCGTGGACCGAGGGCATTCTGTTTCCGGTCTATTTTGTGCTTGGCTACCTGCTCTACAGTTCGCTGTTTGCAGGCCTCGCGGCCACCTGCGAGACGGAGCAGGAACTGCAGATGTACATGCCGCTGGCCGCCGCTCCCACCTGGCTCAGCTTCGCGATGATTGTGCTCATCATCAACGATTCGAATTCGATTTGGTCGATGCTGGCCTCATTTTTTCCGCCCACCGCGCCCATCGTCATGTTCCTGCGCATGGCCTCGGAGATTCCGCCGGCCTGGCAGTTCGCGGTCTCCATCGGCCTTTTGCTGCTGAGCATCTGGGCCACGCTCTGGTTCTCATCGCGGCTTTATCGCGTGGGCATCCTGATGTATGGCAAGCGGGCGACACTGCCCGAACTGTTGCGCTGGCTGCGTTACAGCTAAAATCGAATGAGTGACCACTGAAGCCCGTCCCAAGTTTACCGTTGTCCAGCGCCTTGTATTGGCCATCATCCCGCGTCTCGTGTGGGCATTGTTTTCTGTTATCGGCCGCACCTGGCGCTTTGAGGTCATAGCCGAAGAGGGCGTCACGCCGATTGTGTTTGGGGAGATATCTCCGGCGAAGGTGTTCTGCTTCTGGCACCAATGCGTGCTGCCGTGTACGGTCTACTTCCGCCATTCAAAAGCCATCATCCTCATCAGTCGTAGCTTTGACGGCGAGCTGATCACGCGTATTCTCGAGATGTTCGGCTTCGGCGCGGTGCGGGGGTCCAGCTCTCGCGGTGCGCGCGAGGGGCTGCTGGGACTGAAAGACGTGATCGAGACCGGCCGTACCGCCATCTTTACCGCTGACGGCCCGCGCGGCCCCATTTATCGCACCAAGGCGGGCCCCATCAAGCTGGCGCAAATGACCGGAGTGCCCATTGGAGCCTTTCACCTGGAGCCTGAGCATGCCTGGACCATGCGCTCCTGGGACCGGTTCCTGGTGCCCAAGCCCTTTACTCGGATCGTGGTCAGTTGGGCGCAGTGGACGCATGTTCCCACGGGCCTGGCCAACGAAGACTTCGAGCCGAAGCGCGAAGAGTTGAATGCGGCCATCGAGCGCGCCCGGCTGCGCGCTTTAGCGCATTTCGGAAAGCCGGTGGCATGAGCGAAGCCGCCCAATCCAAAAGCGGCCTGCGCGTCGACGACTTCGACTTTCATCTGCCGCCCGAGTTGATCGCCCAGCAGCCGCCCGTTGAGCGCGGACTGAGCCGCATGCTGGTCATGGACCGGGCAAAAGGCGTTGTAAGCGACTCGAGCTTTGCGGAGCTTCCCTCGTTGCTGCATCCGGGCGACTTGCTTGTGCTGAACGACACCCGGGTCATTCCGGCGCGGCTCTATGCCCAGCGCACTGGAATGAAACCTGCGCCGGACGCCGCACAACTGCTCCGTGCCCCATCCTTGCGCCTTCTTTCTGGCGCAAGGGTGGGAAACCACGAACCTCAACCGGTGTCTCATCTCCAGCAGCCCACCGCCCTTGTCGAGGTACTGCTGACCGAACCGGCCGGCGACAACTGCTGGCGTGCTCTGGTCAAGCCAGGGAAGAAGGTAGGCGTCGGTGAGCGGCTGGCGTTTTCGTCCAGCTCCGGCGAAGTCGAATTGGATGCTGAGGTGCTGGAGCGCGGCGAGTTTGGCGAAAGGCTGCTGCGGTTTTCGCCGGTTGAAGACTTCTTTGGTGTGCTGGACCGAATCGGCCACATGCCCCTGCCTCCCTACATCCGGCGTGATGATGCGGCTGCGGACCGCGAACGTTATCAGACCGTTTTTTCGCGCGAGCGCGGCTCGGTGGCCGCGCCCACGGCGGGCTTGCACTTTACTCCGCATGTGCTGGAAGCGCTGACCGCCAAGGGCGTCGAGGTTGCGCGGGTTACCCTGCATGCTGGATTGGGCACATTTGCCCCGCTGAGAGTTGACAAGTTGGACGAAGTAAAGCTTCACCGCGAGCGCTATACGTTGAGCGCCTCCGCTGCGGATGCCGTCAATCGGGCCATTCGCGAGGGCAGGCGCATCGTGGCGGTTGGCACCACCGTGGTGCGGACTCTGGAACATTGCGCGCTCCAGGCCGCGGGCGGCGAGTTGCTGGCGCATTCTGGCGTGACGGAGATCTTTATCTCGCCCGGCTTCGAGTTCCGCCTGGTGGGCGCGCTGCTGACTAATTTCCACCTGCCCAAATCGAGCCTGCTGATGCTGGTAAGCGCCTTTGCCAGGCGCGAGCCGGTGCTGGCGGCCTACCGGCACGCCGTCGACGCGCAATACCGATTCTTCAGCTACGGGGACTGTATGTTTCTTTCCTGACCGGGCTGGTAAACTCGGAACCGTGCCTGACCAAGCCAAACCGCCCGTCTTCCTGCTCGACACCATGTCGTTCATCTTTCGCGCTTACCATGCGATGCAGCGCAGCCGCCCCATGTCCACGCGTGGCGGGTTGCCCACGGCGGCCGTCTACGTCTTCGTGAACATGATCAAAAAGCTGCGCCAGGACTTCTCGCCGCTCTATTTTGCGGCGGTCTTCGACGTCAGCGGTGAGGTATTCCGGGACGAGCGGGCGCGCACCATGGGGCCGCTGAAGAAATGGAACGGCAAGACGCAGAGCTTCGACGAAGTTGACTACGAGGGCTACAAGGCCAATCGTGCGTCGATGCCCGAGGACCTGCGCCGTCAGATTCCCTACATTCGCCGCGCTCTGGAAGCACTGCGGATTCCCATCCTCGAAGCTGAGGGCTTTGAGGCTGACGATGTGATCGGCACGCTGGCCCGCGAGGCTGCCGAGCAGCAGCATGAGGTCTTCATCGTCTCCGGCGACAAGGACATGATGCAGTTGGTTACGTCGCAGGTGAAGATCCTCAATCCGCAAAAAGACAACCTGATTCTCGATCCGGAAAAGGTGGTCGAGGTGCTCGGAGTGCCGCCGGAAAAAGTCGTGGACGTGATGGCTCTTCGCGGCGATGCTGTGGATAACATTCCCGGCGCGCCCGGCATCGGCGACAAAGGCAGCGTGGAACTGATTCTCGAATTCGGAACTGTGGAGGCGGTGCTGGACCGAGCCGCTGAGGTCAAGCGCAAGACCTACCGCGAGTCGCTGGAGCAGAATCGCGACGCCGTTCTGCTCTCAAAAGAGCTGGTCACCATCGACAGCCATGTGCCGCTGGAGCTGGATCTGGCTGCTATGGAGACCCAGCCGCCGGATATTGAGGCATGCCGCGAGCTGTTCACGGAACTTGAATTCACCTCGATGCTTCGCGATCTGGCCCCATCCGAAACTGCGCCCGTTGTCGAACTCCTTGAGCAGCCGACCGAAGAACAATCCGCAGCCTTCTATGCGGCAGCCCGGGAGCATGGCTTTGCATTCGCGCTGGATGCGGCGCCCGTTGTGGAGGAGGCCGAAGAAGAGCAGCCCCGGATGTTTTCGCTGCTCGACGTGGCGGAGGCAGCGGAGAGACAGGCCAGCTTCAGTTTGGGTGTGTGTGCCGATTCAGCCATCGCGTTGCGTATTCCCTTGACGGCTGCGTTGCGATTGCTGCTCGAAGATTCATCCGTGCCAAAGCAAACGCATGACTTGAAGTTGGCGTTGCATCTTCTTGATAAACAGGGCGTTCAACTGCGCGGCTCATGCGATGACACCATGTTGCTTTCGTTTGCGCTGAATCCAACTCACGCCACGCAGTCGCTGGCTGACGTGGCGGCGCGTCATGGGCAGTTGGCTCCGGCCACGCTGACAGCCGGGGCTTCAGCCATTCACGCCCTGGTGCCCGTTTTGATGGTCGAACTGAAAAAGGCGGCTGTTGAATCTGTTTACCGGGACATCGATCTTCCGCTGACGCCGGTGCTGTTTCGCATGGAGCAGGCCGGGGTGCGCATCGATTCCGGGGTTCTGGGCGCTCTTTCGACGCGATTCAGCCTGGAACTGGAACGGGTAGGCGAGCGCATCTTCGAACTGGCCGGGCGGCGGTTCAATGTCAATTCGCCGAAGCAACTTGGCGAGGTGCTGTTTACTCACTTGGGCCTTCCGGCGCCGCCGAGCCGGGGCAAAGGCAAGGCAGTTTCCACCGCTCAGGACGTGCTGGAGCAACTGGCGGAGCATAACGAAGTTCCCAAGCTCGTGCTTGAATACCGTCACCTGTCGAAGCTCAAGTCGAACTACATTGACGCGCTGCCGCTGCTTGCCGACGCAGAATCGCGGGTGCACACAACCTTCCAGGCGGCGAACACAGCCACGGGGCGTCTGTCGTCGGTCAACCCCAACCTGCAGAACATTCCTATTCGAACGGAGTTGGGACGGGAGATTCGGGCGGCGTTCACAGCCTCGCCGGGCACGCAGTTGCTTTCGGCGGATTATTCGCAGATTGAGCTGCGTCTGCTGGCTCACTTCAGCCGCGACCCGCTGCTGATGCGGGCGTATGAGGAAAACATCGATATTCATACCCTGACGGCAAGCGAAGTCTTCGGCGTTCCTGCTGACACGATGGACAAGGAGACGCGCGGACGGGCCAAGGCGGTGAATTTTGGGATTGTTTACGGGATCTCGGCCTTCGGTCTGGCGGCGCAACTGGGCATTCCGCAGGGCGAGGCGAAGGCTTATATCGAGAGGTATTTCTCCCGCTATCAAGGGGTTAAGACGTTCATTGAAAGCACTTTGGAGCAGGTGCGGCGGGATGGGTACGTGCGCACGCTGTTTGGGCGGATGCGCCCCATTCCCGACCTTGAGAGCCGGAACCAGAATCAGCGGGGATTTGCCGAGCGGACGGCCATCAATACGCCGCTGCAGGGTACGGCGGCCGACCTGATCAAGCTAGCCATGATCTCCATCGATCGTGAACTGACCAGCCGCAAGCTGAAGACCCGCATGATTCTGCAGGTGCATGACGAACTGATCTTCGAAGTGCCGACCGACGAGACTGCGGAAGTGGAGACGCTGGTGCGGACGGAAATGGAGGGGGTTGTAAAGCTCAATGTGCCACTGGTGGCCGACCTGGGCTTTGGGCCGAACTGGCGGGACCTGAAGTAGAGGGTCCGGTATTTCGTTCTTTGCCGGTGAAGTAGCATGGCGAAAAACACACGTGAAATGTACACACGGGGGGTTCCGTCATAGTCGCTCCCTCTGAATCGTACCGAGATCACCGGTCCCCAACTGCGAGCGACCGGTGGCACCCTCAACTTAGGTTGAAAAGATCACCGGGACCCGGGTCACCCGCCACAAGCCCTTTCGGCATGCGATCATCTTACAATCCCAGGTCTCAAAGTCGAGACCTGGGCCACCCGATCATTTGTGGAAGGCAGGATGTGGGTTACCCGCCTGTCATTGCTCCACCAGTTCGACGCGGCGGTTCTTTGCCCGGCCGTCCTCGCTGCGGTTGCTGGCCACGGGGGCCAGAGGCCCCGCGCCCTGCGCGGAAAGGCGGGCAGCAGTGACGCCGTATTGCAGGGTGAGGGCTTTCACCACCGCATCCGCGCGTCGGCGGGCGAGGTCCATGTTGGACGCCAAGCCGCCAACGTTGTCTGTGTGTCCCACGACGAGGAGTTTGAGCGAAGCCTGCTCTTGCAAGAGCTGGCCTATCTGCTTGAGCGCCGCGTCGGACTCAGGTTTGACCTCAGCTTTGCCGGTATCAAAGTAGATGCCGTAGACGGCCGAGTGGCCCTGGGTGGCGATGTCGTCTCCGAGCGCCTTGGAATCGACGGTTACGAGGTCCTTCTCCATGGCCTTGGTCTCGACGACGAAGAGGACCGTTTGTGTGCCGCGGGAGAGGTCGCTCCACTGGCCCACGTGGACCGTGACATAGGCAGTGCCGCCGGAGCGTTCCAGCTTGGCTGCCAGGAAGCGATGGCCTGCGCCCCAACTCCAGTCCTCGCGGCCGACGGATGAGAGCTGGGTCGGACCGCCACTCCCGCACCCATCGTTATTGACGCAGGAGTACAGTGGCTTGAAACCGGCATGGGTAAGGGCGGATTCGAAATTTCTGTAGATTTCAAGCACTGAGCGCGGAGCTGGAGTGTCGTAAACGATGCGGGTTATTTTGCCTTCGATGGTCTGGGTCTTCGGGACACCCGCGTCGGGCCGGCTGAGAGGCACTTTGAATTCATCGAAGTCGGTTACGTTGTAGACAGAGATCGTGGAACCGGGGTAGCGGGACACGAGTGGGTGGTCCGCAGCGCCGGATATATCGTGCTGGGCGGTAACGAGGGTTGGTTGCAGAACGAGGAAAAGAGCAAAAGCCGTAGCCTTGCCAACGACGTGCATGGATCCTCCTTGTTTTTGGGAAAGCAAAACGCTAGCACTTGGGGGTAAGTGCTTGAATTCGTTTCGCTAGTGTAGAGCCAGCCCCGCGAGGTGTCAAGACTGGCGCGGCACATTTCAGCAAGGGTGGATCATTGAGCGTTTGCGCGACTTGGAAGGCTTGATGGAGTGAGGTACGGGGGCGATCTTGTGATTGATGTTTTGATGACAAATTCGCCTTGATGGGTGTCCGCTTGAACCACCACACCCTAAGGTCCGTGCTCTCCCAGGTGCCCAAATGCGAGGCACCTCCACCCCACGGACGAAGACCTGTCCGCGGGGACCCCGGACCTGGGGCACCCAACTTCAGTGGCTGGGGTCACTACTCCCGGCACCCGGGCCACCCGCCCATCCCCATCCTTGTATGAAAACGTCGCGCTTCCATCGTGATGAATGGACATAACCCCGGCATGACCAAAACCGTGCGCCATGCCACTGAAGTTTACGTAGGCCGCATCTTTGCCCGTCGGGTCAGTCAAAATCAGCGGATTATTGATGACGTATGCGTACTTGTTCCACCGCTGCGGGTTGATCATCCGAAGATCATTCATGATGATCGGATCGGGCGACATGAAACGTCCCATTGCACTGCTGTAGTAGCGCGCAGAGAAGTAGTCGTTGCCTGATTCGGTATCCCGTTCTTTGCCGGTAGAACGGGATGGCGAAAAACGTGTTGTGGTTGTACAAACGGCGGAGATCATCATAGATGTGGATACCTCCGTCGTAGATCAATCCCCGGTCTCAGAATCGAGACCGGGGCCACCCGCCAGAAGTCCGGACGGATCGGGCGACATGAACCGGCCCATGGCGCTGCTGTAGTACCTAGCCCCGAAGTAGTCGTTGCCTGATTCGGAGTCGCGTTCTTTGCCGGTGAAGTGGGGTCGCATTTGTGCGTGTTCTGCTGTGCGAGTGGTCGAGCTCATCATACGTGTGCCGGTGCAAATCGTAGTGGTATCCCCGGTCCCCAAGAGCGAGGGACCGGGGGCACCCTCAGCGTGGTTGGGAACGATCATTGGGACCGGGGCCACCCGCCACCACCCTCCCTTTTCCTCTTGATATAACCTCGATACACCGCGAAGTAATACACAGTTGATCCAATGGGTCCAGTCCCAAAAAACAGGAGAAACCAGAACACCTTTGTACGGATCGAATGGTCTATGCACGCACAGAAAATTGCCATCCCACAGAAAATAGCAATCATCGACGGAATTGCCACAGCGGCCACCGCAAAGAATGGGATCACAAAAAGCTGATTAGCCATCCGTGAAGTGTTCACTATTTGCTGAACCCCTGGAATCAAGGCCAAGGATGTAAACGAACAAAGGGTTAAGAATGCGACAGCGGAACAAAAGAACAGTCTGGAAACTGCTTTCGATTCGAGCCACTTAAATCTCATTAACTCACCTTCATAAACTGCAATCTGACAGATTTCGTCGATGGTCACCGGTCCAACCGCTAGCAGTAGCAAACTGAGAGGGTACTCCGTATCATTTGGGGGCAATTGTCATGAGTTCATCCAAGGAACCTGGCTGTGGAGGCGGGGTATTCTTAATCAGATCATTCAAGGCTTTGCCTGCCTCTACTCCACCTTCTATCGAACTGCACTCGGTATGGCAAAAATCAGCCCCAACGCCAACTTGGCCACCTGAGCCTCCAACGCCGTTCCACTCTCCAGAAACACTCCACTCAGGCTTAGATTGGTCACCCGTTTGCGTTTGCTTGACTTCGACCGATGCGGGACCAATTTCTACCTTGAGCTTCTTTTCATCCTTGATCTCCGCCTGTTTCTTATCGCCGTTCAAATGCCTTTCAACCTCTGTACCCTTTCTCTCACCGATCTCAACCTTGACCGGCCCCAGCTTGACCTTGATTCCCTCGCCGGTACCCTTGAAACCCTTCGCGTAGAAATAGCTTCCTGCCTGGTTTAGAGCCTGCTTGGTATTGTTCCAAGCATTGCTTACCGCATTGCAAAGCGACTGCGGCCAGCAGTGTCCATCAGCGTCAATGTGAATCAGCGGGTTATTGCCAACGTAAGCGTAGAGATTGAGGCTCTGTGGATTGTCCAGTTTTGCGTACGGCACAGGCTCAGCTTTGGCCGACCAATCAGGACTTAACCAGCGCCCCATGCTGGAGGCGTAGTACCTGGCCACGAAGTAGTCGTTTCCTGATTCGGTATCACGTTCTTTGCCGGTGAAATGGGATCGCAAGAAATATACTCCATTTGCACAAACGGCGGAGTCCGTCATAGATGCAGACCACTAATCGTATGTGAATCCCAGGTTCGAGGAGCCGGACTTGGGATTCACTTTTGCGAATGGAAGCGGAGATGAACTGTTATTTGGCGGGCTGGGTGGCGAGCCACTGTTTGAGGTTGGGTTCCTGGAGGGTGCGCAGTTCGATGCAGCCGTTGATGCGTTCGACGGCGTGGCGCAGGGAGCGGTCAGAGGACGGCACCTTGTGGGTGGCGAAGAAGGCCTTTACGTCGTCGCGGGCATCGGTGGAACAGAAGCCGCTGGTGGAACCGACGAGGGCTGCGCCCATCTCGGTGGTTAGCTGGGCTTGCACCTTGTCCCAGTTGGCTTTGATGTAGTTCCAGGTGATGTCGCGGGAGGCGTCAATCTGCATACCGATGGCGAACTGAATGGCGGCGTCCTGATTGCGGACCTTGCCGGAGGCGGCGTAGTCAAGCGAGCGCCGCACCAGCGCGGGATCTGAAAACTGGGCCAGAAGGCGCAGTGCGCCTACCTGATACTCGGGGTTGGTTGAGGTCTCAGAGACCTTTTGCAACATATCGAACAGGCCGGCATTGCCGTTGCGGGCGGCTATGGCGAGCGCGGTCTGGCCGAGAGTGGGATCGACGGAGGTGGGATCGGCGATGTATTTCTGGGCGATCTGTCCGGCCTCGGCGAGCACCGCAGGGTCTTTGCCGTGATAGCCGAGCAGGCCGAAGAGCTGCGCGCGCAGTTCGCGGGTGTTGGGCGTGTCATCAGGCGAGGGCGGCGCGAGCTTGGCGTACTCGGGGGCGAAGGTGCGGCGAATCCAGGCAGCCACCGCGGCCTTTTCTTCGGGGGTGGCGGCTACCTGGCCGAGGATAGTGTTCACGCCTCCCAGGGCGCTGGAGACGACCGGGGCGTTGGGGTCGGCTTTGAGGGCGGTGACGAGATTGAGATAGTCACCAACGGTAGCCTTATTCGAGCGGACCTGTGCCCACTCGTCGCCAACCAGGCTGATGCGTTCGACCGGGGTGAGGGTGGTTTCAACGGCGGCCACGAGGGCGTTGTAGACGCTGGATGGGTAGGCGCTGCGGTAATAGCCCTTGCCTCCGGCGTTGGCAAAAAAGAGGTTCGAGGCGGGAACCTTGAGGGATGCGCTTTCAGGGGTAAGGATCTGGCAGTCCTGTGCGCCTACGCCGGCCTTAAAGCAGACCGGCAGGGTCCATTTTTGCGCGGGGCTGTTTGGAACGCTGGGGCTGAGGAAGAAGCGCTTTTGCTGCACGGGTACCTGGCCGCTCGCGGGCTCGCCGAAGGTAATGAGCGGCTCGCCGGGCTGGGCCACCAGCGAATCCATGATCTTGTCCACGGGCTTGTGGCTGACAGCGGTCTGCGCGCCCCAGAAGTCTTCCGCTGTGGCGTTGGCGTATTTGTGGGCGGCGAGGTAAGCGTGAACGCCCTTGCGGAAGGTTTCCGGGCCAAGGTAGTTTTCCACGGAAAGCAGCACCGCGCCGGCTTTGCCATAGGCGATGCCGTCAAACATCTGGTTGATTTCTTCTGGCGTGTCGGCTTTGGCGCGGATGGCGCGGGTGGTTGGCTGCGCATCGATGTTCAAGGTGCCACCTTCGCCATCGGCCACGCTCTGCTCGATGTTCCACTCCGGATGCATGGCTTCCAGCGGCTTGTTCTCCATCCAGGTGGCGAAGCCTTCATTGAGCCAGAGGTTGTCCCACCACTGCATGGTTACCAGGTCGCCGAACCACTGATGGGCCATTTCATGAGCGATGACCAGGGCCACTTCCTTCTTTGCGCCTACCGATGCGGCCTTGGGATCAACGAGGAGGGCGGTCTCGCGATAGGTGATAGCACCGAAGTTCTCCATGGCGCCCGCCTCGAAGTCGGGAAGGGCGATGAGATCGAGCTTCTTGAGGGGATAGGGGATGCCGAAATAGTCGTTGTAGTAGTGGAGCACGTACTTGGCGATATCGACCGCGTAAGGCGTGAGCGCCACCTTGTCGGGCGTGGAACAGACGCGGATGGAGACGCCGTCCTGTTCCCCGGCGGTGCACTGGAAGTCTCCCACGAGGAAGGCGACCAGGTAGGTGGACATCCTGGGCGTGGTGAGGAACTTGAGGGTGTGCTTACCTGCGGAGGGGCCCGGGGTGTCGGAGATGATGGGGCCGTTCGAGATGGCAGTGTCAGCGGCGTCGGCTACGAGGGAGACGTCAAAGGTGGCCTTGAACGCGGGTTCGTCAAAGCAGGGGAAGGCGCGCCGGGCGTCGGTGGCTTCGAACTGCGTAACGGCGTAGTTGCGGCGGGCGGTCTTGGAGAGATAGAAGCCGCGAAGCTCGTTATTCAGGATGCCGGTGAAAGCGATGGAGAGGGTGGCCTTGCCGGCGGGAATGTTGGCCGGGAAGTTGAAGGTGGCCTGCTGCTTGTCGCTGTCAAGGGAAACGACGGCGGTCCGCTGCTGACCGGCGGCCGACACGGTCACGGTCTGGAAGGCTATCTCGATGGCATTGAGAGTGATGGAGCTGGTGGGTTCGGCCACATTTACATCGATGGTCTCAACACCTGAGAAAGTAGCTGTCTTAAGGTCGGGCGTGAGCACGAGGTCATAGTGGTCGGGGCGAACAGTCGCGGGCAGGCGCTGGGCGCTTGCCGTAACGAGCGAGGTCAGAAGAAGGCAGGCAAGCTCGGTGGCAAAGAAGGCAGTTCGCAGAGAAGGAGCGGAAAAGCTGATCTTCATTGAATCCTCGTGGGATGGTGCGGCATTGTCGAACGGTCGCCCTGAGCGGCCCGGTGAGAACGGGATGAGAGCCGGAATGACGCCGTCAGGTCTTGAGACGGTGATTCATCCGACTATGACATTGTAGGCGAGCGAGCGGCCTGGCAGAGGATACGCAATCGAGCTGAGACTGGTTCCGCACGCGGGGCAGTGCCTGGAGTAAGATGAGCGGCGGAGGCTGAGCAATTCCAGGATTGGTAAACCGCGAAGGCACGACACAAAGTTGCCGCGAACCTCAGGGAGCGGCAACCTCGCATGAATTTTGATAGGGTACGGTCATCCTGGAGTTGCTCTGAGCGGCGCAATGGTCTCGTGGTGGGAGCGGGTTCTGTTGTCCCTGGCGAGCGTGGTTATGGCAGCCCTGGTCTGCCTGGCATACGTGCTGCTTCAAGGTGCGCTGCCGTGGCACCGGGGGAACGTTCAAGCCAGCGACCTGATCTTTACGGGCGGATTCGTTGCGTTTTTCTGCGCGCTCGGGTGGGTTCTTTCGGTTCCTGTTGTCCTACTGGCTAGACACGTTTATGGCTGGCGACTCTGGGTTTATCTTGGGCTCGGCAGTTGCGCTGGCACAATGCTTATGCTGGCCGTCATCGCATTTCTGTATTTTTCCGTACCGCAAAGCCCCAACGCGCACTTGTTCGGCCCCGAACTCAGGCCGCTTGTTTATCTGGCTACGGCCATCTCCACGCTGACGGCTTTGATCTATCTATTCCTGCTGAGGCGGGCACAGGCAAAAGCGTTGCTGAAAGGTAGAGCGAAAACCGACTCGGTGAGGAGCGGATAATTCCGGACCTCAGGGCGTGGGGTCCTTCTTCGCGAACAAAGCATCCAGCATAAGCAGGCATGCGCCAATCACGATCGACGAGTCGGCGACGTTGAAGTCGGGCCAGTGGTAAGCGAAGATGTGAACCTCGATAAAGTCCACAACGGAGCCGTAAGCGATGCGGTCGTGAACGTTGCCGAGCGCTCCGGCAAGCACCAGGGCCAGGGCGATGGTGGTGAGGGTAAAGCGGTTGCCGATGCGGACCATCACGATGAGGACCACAAGCGCGGCGAGCAGCGAGAAACAGATCAGTGCCCAGCGCACCACGTTAGGCGAGGCCGAGTCCGCGAACAGGGAAAAGGCCGCGCCCTCGTTGGTCCAATGCGTAATGCGAAGGACCCGCGGGATGATGGGGATAGCTTCGCCCAGCACAACATGGTTGCCGACCCATATCTTGGTAAGGCGGTCGGCAAGAATGACAAGCGCGGAGATGGAGAGCAGCCAGGGCAGGCGGCGAGGCAGAGTGAAGCCGGCAAGACCCATCATTGAGCTGCCTCCGTTGGCTGGGGCGGGGCGATGCCCATCTCCGTGAGTGCCGATTGGCAGCGCGTGCAGACGTTTTGCCAGATGCCGTAGTCACCGACTTCGGGCATGAAGTTCCAGCAGCGGGCGCACTTGGTTCCTGAAGCGAGAGAAACGGTGTAAAAGACGTCCGCGCCAGATCGCTCTAACTTGGCGCCATCAAGCACCGTGACACGTGAGACATTTAGGATTTCCTTTAATCCATTTGCGTGTGAGCGCAGCAGATCTAACGTTTCACCTATTGCTCGAATCTCCACGTCAGCTTCCAAGGCTTTACCAATCTTCTTTTCTTGGCGAGCACCTTCGAGTGCCTGCATTGCCACATCGCGGATTTCAAAGAGCTGCTTCCACTCATTCAACAGCGGCGCCGGATCTTCAGAGAAAATCTCTTCCGGCTTGGGGAAGAGCGCGAGATGGACGCTGGCTTCGCGGCCTTCGACAGAGGGCAGATGCTCCCAGACTTCGTCGGCGGTGAAGCTGAGTATGGGCGCAACCAACCGAACCAGCGACTCGGCGATCTGCCACAGGACGGTCTGCGCCGAACGGCGTTCCTGGCTGGTGGGCGCGAAGGTGTACATGCGGTCCTTGAGCACGTCGAGATAGAACGAACTCAGGTCCACGATGGCAAACTCGTTGACGGCCTGATAGACGCGATGGAACTCGAAGTCCTTGTACCAGCCGAGAATCCTTTCGGCAAGGTCGCGGGTGCGGGCCAGCATGTAACGGTCGAGGGGCAGAAGGTCGGCCTCTGCAACACGGTCGCGGATGGGATCAAAGCCGCCCAGATTCCCGAGCAGGAAGCGGAAGGTGTTGCGCACTTTACGGTAAAGCTCGGCGCAGCGCTGCATCAGGTTTTCGCTGGCCGCCATATCTTCCCGGAAGTCCACGGAAGCGACCCAGAGGCGGACGATTTCGCCGCCCATGCGGTTGGCAATGTCCACCGGATCGACGCCGTTGCCGAGCGATTTCGACATGGCGCGACCCTGTTCGTCCAGGGTCCAGCCGGCTGTGGAAACATGCGAGTAAGGCGCACGGCCGCGCAAGGCCACCGAGGTGAGCAGGGAAGAGTGGAACCAGCCGCGATGCTGGTCGCCTCCCTCCAGATACAGGCACTCTGTGCCCTTGCCATTCTGGAAGGCTGAATAAGCGGGCTTCAGTTCCGGGTCGGATTCGCAGACGGCGAACCAGCTTGTGCCGGAGTCGAACCAGACGTCTAGAATGTCGGTTTCCTTGCGGAATTCGGTCCCGCCGCAGTGGGCGCAGGCGGCTCCGGTGGGGAGCAGCGAGGCCACGTCGGTGGTGTGCCAGGCTTCAGCGCCTTCGCGTTCGAAGAGCCCGGTGATCTTGCGGTTCAGCTCCGTGGACATAATCGGCTGCTGGCAGCCTTCGCAGAGGAAGACCGCGATGGGCACGCCCCAGATGCGCTGGCGGCTGATGCACCAGTCGGGGCGCGTGGCGATCATGTTGGTGATGCGTTCCTTGCCCCAGGCCGGGTCCCAGATCACCTTGTCGATCTCTTCGATTGCGAGCTGACGGAAGGTCGTCTCTGATCCGTCGGCACGCTTGACCGGGGTCTCCAGTCCGATGAACCACTGCTCGGTGGCGCGGAAGATGACGGGGTGGTGGCAGCGCCAGCAGTGGGGGTAGGAGTGCACCAGGGGAGCCCCGGCCAGCAGTGCGCCCGACTCCTCAAGCATGGCGACGATGACGGGATTGGCTGCCCATACCTTCAGGCCGTCAAAGGCGGGCGGCGAGGCGTGGTTCCAGGCTTCTGGGTCCACATGGATGTGGCCGGAGGCGTCCACTCGACAGGTGGAATCAAGATTGTAACGTTGGCCCGTGTAAAAGTCGTCCGCTCCATGGGACGGCGCGGTGTGGACTGCGCCGGTGCCGGTGTCGGCGGTGACGTAGGTGGCCAGGACGCCCAGAATGCTGCGGTCCAGGAAGGGATGCTGGAAGGTGACGCGGTCGAGCACTGCGCCTTTGAAACGGGCCAGTTCAGTGACCGGATCGAGTTTGCAGGCGGCCGCGGTTTGGGCGGCAAGCTCAGCGGCGACGATGTAGACGGGCGCGTCGGGGCCTTCACCGGCAGCCAGGGCAACGTATTCAAAGTCGGGGTGGAAGGCCACGGCGAGGGACGCGGGGAGAGTCCACGGGGTGGTGGTCCAGATGATCGTGGAAACATCGCGGCCCGCGAGGGCGGGGGCGATTGCCGCGGGGGCCGAAGTGAGCCGGTAGCGCACGTAGACCGAGGGGCTGGTGTGCATGTCGTACTCGACCTCGGCCTCGGCCAGGGCGGTGCGGTCATGGATGCACCAGTAGACCGGCTTGAGCCCGCGGTAGACGAATCCCTTCTCAAGGAAGCCGTAAAAGGCCTCCAGAGTGCGGGCTTCGTAGTCGCGGGACATGGTCTTGTAAGGGGTCTGCCAGCGGCCGAAGCAGCCGATGCGCTCAAACTGCGAGGTCTGCAGGTCGACATATTTCTGCGCATAGGCGCGGCAGGCTTCCAGAACGGAGGGGACCGGCATTTCGAGCTTTTTGCGGCCCAGCTTCTCGTCCACCTTGATCTCGATGGGCAGGCCGTGGCAGTCGAATCCGGGGACGTAGGGGGCATCAAAGCCCGCCATCGTCTTTGACTTGACTACGAAGTCCTTCAATCCCTTGTTGAGAGCGTGCCCCAGGTGGATTGGTCCGTTGGCATACGGCGGGCCGTCGTGGAGCAGATAGGCTGGCCGACCCTGACCGGCCTTGCGCAGTTCCTGATAAAGGCTGATTGAGGCCCAGTGGGCGAGCCGAAGGGGCTCGTTTTGGGGCAGATTGGCCTTCATGGGAAAAGTGGTCTGCGGCAGGGTAAGGGTCGCCTTCAACTCCGGCGCTGGGGACATTTTGACTCCGTGGGACGGTGCGAACTTGTTCATTAACCAGTGTAAACGGCAAAGCAACATTTTTCGGGTAACAAAGTAGGGGAACTAGCCGTCTATTGTTTATGGGAGCCATGGACAGGCCGGAATATGGAAGCTTGGATTTCGAGTCTCGGCAACGAAACAGCCGGGATTCCGAGACAAGGACAGGCGCGGTCAAGCATAATGGTCTAATAGGTCAGGACGAAGGAAAGCTCCCGTGCGAACTGCACGCGAGGCAGCCAAAGGTAACAGAACCAGCAGCAACTATGGCAGACAACTTACTGGCACAGGCGGGTACGGAATCGGAAGCAGTAGCTGTCCTGTCGGACGGCAGCGAACTTCTTGACGCATTTATGGGAAGGGCTTTTGAAGAAAAGCCCATCTGGGTGGGTCTGTGGGAGAGCCTCCGCGATGTCTTTTTCCCTCAAAAACTGCCCCCCCTGGTATTGACGTCGACGCCGATTCCGGTGCCGGACCGAATGGCTGTAAAGCCCAACCCCTGGGCAATCGGCATTTCGACGACAATCAACCTCACAATTCTGCTGATTGCCCTGTTTTTTGTGGGCAAGAAGATCATCGACACATACAAGCCTGCCGTCATCGCGACGGACATCGACGTGAGCGATTTCAAGGCGCTCAAGTCCAACATCAGGGCTGGCGGTGGCGGCGGTGGCGGCGACCACAGCATCATCGACCCGACCAAAGGCAAACTGCCAAAGTTGGAGAAGAATCCAGTTGTGCCTCCCCAGGTGCAGACCTTTGACAAGCCAAAGCTGGTGATGGATGCGGCTATCGATGTGCAGAAGAACATTACGCTGCCTGACAATCCGATGCTGCCGAATATCGGCATGAAGAGCGGCATCAACGTCGTTCTCTCCAACGGACAGGGTTCGGGCGGCGGCATGGGAACAGGTTCGGGCGGAGGACTTGGTTCCGGCAATGGCAATGGGTATGGACCGGGTACGGGCGGTAACACCGGCGGTGGTTTGTATCGCATCGGTGGCGGCGTTTCCCAGCCGGTGCTGGTTCACAGCGTGGACCCTGAATTCTCAGACGAAGCGCGGCGCGCCAAGTACCAGGGCATTTGCCTGATTTCCATCATCGTTGATGCGCAAGGCAACCCGCAGAACCCGCGCATCGTTCGGGCTTTGGGAATGGGGCTGGACGAGAAGGCCCTTGAGGCGATCAAGCAGTTCAAGTTCAAGCCGGCAATGAAGGATGGCAAGACGCCCGTGCCGGTCATGATGACGGTCGAAGTGAACTTCCGCTTGTATTGACGGTTGGCACAGGTTGAATCAGAGGGGCGAAGCGCATGGCGCTTCGCCCCTTTTGATTTGCGCAAGGATATGATGGATTTGAAACGAATAGAAATCAGTGCATTTCTCCCCGCAATTGCAGTTGCGGCGCTTAGCTGCCCGACCGATAAGGAGCACTTGAATGGCGACATGCTTGTTATGCGGCATGCCTATGGTTTTTCAGTTCAAAGTGCGTGATCATCTGCGGCCGGAGATGGAGACCGAATACGAAGTTGAATTGTGCCGCGCCTGCCGGTACGCTCGGGTTGTTGGCGAGTTCACGGCGGACCAAGTGGCGTCCTTCTATACCTCCGGCTACCACACGCACGAGGAGACGGACGCGCCGGCCAAGCCGACGCTCTGGCTTGACCGCTTGCTTTTTCATCTGGCATGGAGAAGAGACCGTGGCCTCGACCTGGCTGCGAATGAGGTTCCGCGGACGAAGGAGCATCCGGCGCTGTGCGATGTGGGATGCGGCGCGGGACTGATGATGGCGAAGTTCAAACAAGCGGGCTATCAGGTGGTGGGGATTGAACCGGATGCGGCGGCGCGTGCGATTGCGTCCAAAAATGGCGAAGTTCTTGAGGGAACCGCAGAGACATCGCCGGTCGCCCTGGGGGGCAGGCAGTTCGATGTTGTGCTGTTATCGCATGTTCTGGAACACTGTATCGATCTGGTTTCGGCACTGAGAAGCGTGAAGAGGTTGTTGGCTGCGGATGGCACTGCGATCCTGGAGGTGCCCAACAACGGCTCGGTAGCGGCGGAGATGCTCGGCCCGGAGTGGTTTTTCGCGGACATTCCGCGGCATCTGCACTTTTTCACGGAAGGCTCGTTGCGGGCGGCGCTGGGCATGGCTGGCCTGCGGGTGACGCGGACTTTGTACACCGGCTATGCGAGGCAATTTTCGCCGGAGTGGCTGGAAGGGCAGCAACGGATACGGGCGTCGATTGGGACGGAGGGTTGGAACCGAAATGCCTGGGAGTTACTGGCTCGGACAGCATTTTCCGGGGCGCCGGGAAAGTATGATTCGGTAAGAGTTCATGCGGTGCATGAAGATGCAGGCGCATAGCATTGCGGATGGTCAAACGCGCGTGGGGGGCATGATGAACGGTTGGGATCGAAAGTTTATTGAAATGGCCGTGCTGGTAAGTTCCTGGTCGAAGGACCCGTCAACGAAGGTTGGCTGCGTGATCGCGGACTCTGACCATGCCCAGCTCTCGGAGGGGTTCAACGGATTTCCGCGCGGCATTGCCGACGACGCACGGCTTCACGAGCGGGAGGTCAAATACCGGCTGATCGTGCACGCCGAGGCAAACGCCATTGCCGCCGCGGCCCGCAACGGCCACGGCTTGAAGGGCGCCACGGCCTACGTGACGTTTTGCCCATGTCCGCAATGCGCGGCGTTGCTGATTCAGGCAGGAATCGTCAGGGTCGTCACCATTGCAGGAGCGACTCCGGCGCACTGGATGAAGGAATGCGAGATTGCGCAAGCCATGCTTAAAGAAGCTGGAGTTGAGTACGAGGAGGCGCAGCGAACCAGTTGAGGGCTGACCCGACCCTAAATCCCGTGCGATTTGGTGAATGAAGCCATCTCGTGAGGTCTGCAGAAAGGCTGGGATTAGTCCAAACTACCCGCAATGACCAGCTCTCGATGGCAAACGATGCGGAGCGAAACGGCTCTCAATTGGCGGGAAATCTCTTTCGCGATGTACCCCGGAGTCTCTGCAGTGACTATCGGCATACGCCTGCTGACGCGACCTCGCAATCGCAGCTCAGTGTTCTTCTCTCGCTTCCTCTTCAGGCCAAAGGGGCGGCTGAACGGCCCGTATTCGCTCATGCTTTAGGTCTGCGAGGATGCGGGACCAGTGGCGGATGCTGCGCTCTGTTCGCGCCAGGCGCCCCTGCGCCTCCTTGAGCTTGCGTTCTGCGTGGCGCATCCGGCGGCGCCGGATGCGGTCGAGCTGCGGATCTGTGGACATGTCTTGTCTCAAACCTGAAGGTCCAGAATAATACGGGACCACACCTCCTGTATCAGCGCCGTCGTTGAAATGGACCATCCCACGACGCTGAGAAGCATGGTCATCAAGATTCCTGCGGACGACAACGGAAAGGCCTCGGTCTCGGAACGGAATGCAGAGCCGTCGCGGAACCGCGAAGGGAAACGTATACTGGCATATCATTTGATTCCGGCTGGAGACGATGCGGCATTTTTGGGATGCTGCAGGCAAACTCCCTTCTCGGAATCCTCTAGAGGAGTCAGAAATGAAAACCTTGTCACGCCGCGATCTTTTGAAGACCAGCCTGCTTGCGCCTGCCGTGGCAGCGGCTCACGGAATGGGCCCCATCGGCGCTGCAATGCAGGTCGCCGGGGAGGGGACTGGCCCGGTTGCCGCCAGCGCCCCGCGTAAATCGTCCATGTCGGGTGCCGGGCGCGAGCGTCTGCTGCTGGATTTCGGTTGGCGATTCCACTTTGGAGATGCCAACGATCCGGCGAAGGACTTTGGATTCGGGAGTGGAAGGACCGGCAGCTTCCAGAAGACGGGAAGCTTTCTTCCTGCCGGCTCTCTGGCTTTCGACGACGCTGACTGGCGGGCCGTGGATCTGCCCCACGATTGGGCTGTCGAGTTGCCGTTCGAAAACGACCCGTCGCTTGCCAATAAGGGGTTCTACCCATTGGGTCGGAGCTACCCGGCCACAAGCGTCGGCTGGTACCGCCGTGTCTTTGAACTCTCCGCAGCGGACGCAACCAAGCAGATCACCCTTGAGTTTGATGGCTCCTATCGGGAGACGATGGTAATCTTCAACGGCTTCTATATCGGGCGGCACAGCGGGGGGTATGACCCCTTCAGCTTCGACGTGACCGATTTTGCCACTCCGGGCGCGCCCAACGTCCTGCTGGTGCGGGTCGATGCAACCTCGAGTGATGGCTGGTTCTACGAGGGCGCGGGAATTTATCGCCATGCCTGGCTGGTCAAAAAAGACCCGGTTCATGTGAAGCAATGGGGGACTTTGGTGACCGCCGAGGTCCGGACGAGCGAGGCCGCCCTCACGATCAAAACAGAAGTGGATAACAAGGGCCGGACCGCGCAAAACGTCCGCGTGGTCTCCACAATTCTCGATCCCTCCGGAAAGGAAGTGGGAAGAGCAGCAGCCAGCCCCGCGTCAATCCCCGCGGGAGGGGAACAGACCTATACCCAGGAGATGATCGTCAGCCGGCCCCTCTTGTGGTCCCTTGAATTGAGAAACCTGTACAGGCTGGTGTCCGAAGTGCGCGCTGGCGGCGATGTAGTCGACCGTTACGAGACGCCCTTCGGCATTCGCTCTGTGAAATTCGACACGGAGAAGGGTTTCTTTCTCAACGGCAAGCCGGTCAAACTGAAAGGAACCTGCAATCATCAGGACCACGCTGGAGTCGGCGCGGCTCTCCCCGACGCCCTACAGTACTACCGCGTCCGGAAGCTCCAGGAAATGGGCTGCAACTCATACCGCACATCCCATAACCCTCCCACCTCGGAACTACTTGATGCCTGCGACGAGTTGGGGATGCTGGTCTTCGATGAGACGCGCATGATGTCCTCAAATCCTGAAGGCCTCAGCCAGTTCACTAACCTGGTCCGCCGCGACCGCAACCATCCGAGCGTCTTTATGTGGTCCATGGGGAATGAAGAAGGGCAGGCGAACACCGACAAGGGATTGAATATCCTGAGTGCAATGAAGGCCGTCGCGGCTAAGTACGATGGTTCGCGGCCCGTGTCGATCGCTCCCATCCACGCGATTGGCGTCGGCGGGCTGGTCGAATGCGACGTCATGGGGTACAACTACATGGACCCCGGCGCCGAAGCCTACCACAAAGCGCATCCCGACAAGCCCGTTGTTGGCACCGAGACGGTGAGCGCGGTCGGCACGCGCGGCATCTACGTAACCGACTTCGACAAGGGCTTTGTAGGCTCATACGATCCCTACACCACCACGGGCCGGGCCTCCGCGGAAGGCTGGTGGAGCTTTTGCAATTCGCGGCCGTGGCTTTCGGGAGGATTCGTATGGACCGGCTTCGACTACCGTGGAGAACCGTCACCCAACGGCTGGCCCAACATCAGCTCGCAGTACGGAATCATCGATACCTGCGGCTTCCCCAAGGACTCTTTCTTCTACTACCAATCCTGGTGGACCTCCCAGCCGGTGCTGCACCTGTTTCCACATTGGAATTGGCCGGGGATGGAGGACAAGGAGATCGCGGTCTGGGTTTACTCCAATCTGGACAAGGTGGAGCTGCTCCTGAATGGCCAGAGCCTCGGCGCCAAAGAGATGAAGAAGGACTCGCACCTGGCGTGGAACGTCAAGTATGCTCCGGGCACGATCGAGGCGCGGGGTTTCAAGGGCGATAAGCAGGTGATGTCCGCCAAACGGGAAACCACCGGACCCGCGGCCAAACTGGTGATGAATGCCGACCGCCATGAGATCTCCGCCGATGGCGAGGACGTGGCCGTTTTTGCCGTCGAGGTACACGATGCGCAAGGTCGGGTCGTGCCTATTACCGAGAACGAGGTTACGTTCCGTGTCTCCGGTGAGGGGAGACTGATAGGCACCGGCAATGGCGATCCCACCAACCAGGAATCCGACAAGGGCACATCGCGAAAGGCCTTCTCGGGCTTTTGCATGGCCCTCGCCCAGTCCACCAAAGTATCTGGAAGCGTCACAGTGGAGGCGACTTCTCCGGGGCTTGCCACGGCCAGCTTGACTATTGCGTCGAAGATGGCGACCCTGCGTCCGCAAGTTGCAGGCTGGGAACCTGAGGTGCCCAAGGGGTCAGGCATCACCGGCCTGTGGAGGCCAGTAAAGGGAGCTTCCGTGGCTCCAGGACCGGCTTCGCCTTTTTCTTCCAATGCAACGGTATTCACATTGCGACAGACCGGCAGCAGCCTGACCGGGAGGATGGAAGGAGCCGGCGGCGGCGGCTTTGGCGGAAGCGATGCGCCCATCCTGATCACTGAGGGCAAAATCGACGCCAACAGTGTCTCTTTCAAGGCCGGAAACGGCGTCTTTTCCGGCAAGGTGAATGGAGATCAGATCGAGTTACAGCGAACGGCTGACCCGGCATCTCAACCACAAAGCCGTCCCTCGGAGCCGACAGGGTCGCGCCCGGCGATTGGGCCGCCACCGGATGGTTCAGATCCGTCGAGGAATCCAAACGTGCGTCCCCCTGCGAGCATTCCATTAGTTCTGCATCGGGTCCAGAGGTAAAGTGCCAAGCCATCCGCGACGATTCTGGCGTGCTCCAGGCCTCGCTTTTCATGGCTATTCGAAGTAGCTGAATTCCCTGCAGGCCGCCATTGATGCCACGGCCTGTTGCACAACTGCCGGCTGAACCCGGCGAATCGGGAGATATGTCCTCATCGAACAGCGATTGTTCGCGTTTGAGGCGCATCGAAACCGAGAATCTCGCGGTCAAACGCTGATGCGCGCCGCCGCTCGTGGCAAGATGGACGCCGTCTTCCATGCTACGGGAATCTGCGGTGCGCCGGGGCTTGATCGCTCGGGATAGGGATGCACGGGAAAGGCGCCTGATATGGAGCAAGGAGTTTGAAGCGCATCCTCCGGGGGTAACGCCGTCTCGTGTCTTTCAACAACGTGCGGCGCGGCAAAAGCCGCGCCCTTTCAAACTGCTGCCTGAATATTGCATTTCTATGCGGTTTGAAGACTCTCGTATTGCCTGCTGATCCAGTTTCGGTATTCCCCGGTTGTGACCGATGAAACCCAGGCCCGTTGGTCTAGATACCACTGCACGGTTTCACTCATGCCCTGTTCGAAGCTGACTGTTGGCTTCCATCCGAGCTCTCTCTCGATCTTTTCGGTGTTAACGGCGTAGCGGCGGTCATGACCGAGGCGGTCGGTTACAAACGCGACCTGGTCTGAGTACCACTTGCCGTGCCCCAACGGCGCTCGCTCGTCAAGAAGCCGGCAAACGGTTTCCACGACCTGCCGGTTTGTACGCTCAGCGTGGCCGCCAATGTTATAGGTTTCGCCGCAGCGCCCGCGGTCCAGAACCGTTGCAATTGCATCGCAGTGGTCGCCTACATAGAGCCAGTCGCGCACATTCAACCCATCGCCATAAATGGGAAGTTTCAAACCTGCCATGGCGTTGCGGATCATAAGTGGAATCAGTTTCTCTGGGAACTGGAATGGTCCGTAGTTATTGGAGCAATTGGTGACCAGGGTCGGCAGGCCGTAGGTGTGGTGGTAGGCGCGCACCATGTGGTCCGACGCCGCTTTGCTGGCCGAGTATGGGCTGTTGGGCGCATAAGGGGTCTCTTCGGTAAATGCGGGATCGTCGGCACCGAGCGAGCCAAAAACCTCGTCGGTGGAGACGTGGAGAAATCGAAACGACGATTGTTCTTCAGCCCCCAATTTCGACCAGTGCCTTCGGGTCGCTTCGAGCAATCGGGATGTCCCAACCATGTTGGTCTGCACGAAAATCTCCGGGCCGGAGATCGAGCGGTCAACGTGCGATTCGGCCGCGAAGTGCACGATGGCCGCGGGACGCACGTCATTGAGCAGGTCGCCCATCAGATCGATATCGCAGATATCACCCTGGACCAGCGTGTATCGGTCAGTCTTTTCGGCGGCGGCCAGATTCTGCGGATTTGCGGAATATGCGCATTTGTCGAGGTTTACGATCTTCACATTTCTGCGCTCAATCTCGCGAAGTATGTAATTGGTCCCAATGAAGCCACATCCTCCGGTGACCAGGACGCAACTACGGGGTTGTTTGTTCTGCGGCAGTTTCAATTTTTCTCCTCCAACGATCCTAGAATCGAGCCTTTCTGGTTTGGCTAATATGCCTCGACGGGGGCAGACGCGTGCCGCCCGGAGGTCATTCTGAAAGCGAAATTGCGGGATGCGCTCTGAGTGTCGCTTTTTGGCAGCGGAGATTTAGCCTGAGCAGCTTAGGGCGCGAGTTGGACACCGGAGATTGCGTGATTCTGGCCGGGGCATCCTGGTACTGCTTTCATGGCTGAAAGCGTAGTGCGCGGTTTGAAACGGCAGGTTTCCGAATAAGCTGTTGGGCCTTATGCCGCGCACCGTATAGAATTGCTGCGAGTTTCCTAACACCATGAGCGACGAAGGTACAGGCCCGATATTCGTTGTGGACGACGACCCAACCCAGCGCATGATTCTGGAGCGGTGGTTGGTGCGCGAGGGCTACGAGGTAGTGCTTTTGGAGAGTGGCGAAGCTTGTTTGGAAGCGCTTAGCGAAGAACTGCCTTCGGCGATATGCCTTGACCTGAATATGCCGGGCTTTGGCGGCATGAACACGCTGGAGCAGGTTCACGACCACAATCCGATGCTGCCGGTGATTGTGCTGACCTCGGACGATGCGGTGGACAGCGTGGTGCAGGCGATGCGCCTGGGCGCACGGGACTACCTGACCAAGCCCCTGGATCAGACCAAACTGCTGACTACGATCGCCAACGCGGTGGAGGTTGGCCGGCTGGCCATGCGTGTTTCGCAGTTGGAGCGTGAAGCAGAGGGGAAGGGTTACCAGGGCATAGTGGGCAACTCGGCGCCGATGAAAGCCGTTTTCCGCCAGTTGGACAGGCTTTGCGTGAGCGACGTGACGGTGCTGATCCATGGCGAGAGCGGAACAGGGAAAGAACTGATTGCCCGTGCCATGCATACCTATGGAAGCCGCTCGCGGGGGCCATTTGTTGCCGTAAACCTGGCGGCGGTGCCGGAGACACTGATGGAGTCGGAGCTCTTTGGGCATGAGAAAGGCGCATTCACCGGCGCCGTGAACCGGAGAGTGGGGCGCTTCGAGGAGGCGAACCGGGGGACGCTGTTTCTGGACGAGATTGGCGAGTTGTCGCACCAAGTGCAGGTGAAACTGCTGCGGGTGCTTCAGGAGCGCACATTCCAGCGGGTGGGTGGCAGCGCGCGGCTTTCCTCGGATTTCCGCCTGGTGACGGCATCGCATTGCAACCTTGAGGAAGAAGTGCGACAGGGGCGCTTCCGGCAGGATTTGTACTTCCGGCTTGCGGTTTTTGAGCTGGAACTGCCCCCGCTGCGCCAGAGGCGCGACGATATACCAGCGCTTCCCCGTACATTCATCAAGCAGATGGGGGAAGGGCGGGTGGAGAGCGTGTCTGCGGTCGCGCTGGAAAGAATGATGCGCTACGATTGGCCGGGCAACATCCGGGAGTTGCAGAACCTGATTCAGCGTTCCGTGGTGATGTGCAACGGGACCGAGATCCAGCTTGAGGATTTGCCTGAGCGGGTTCGCGCCGTCGCAAAAACCAACGACAGCGAACCAGCGCCCGAGCCTGAAGAGACAGACGATACGACGCTTGAAGACTTCTCGCGACGCCTGCTGGTGAATGCGCTGACCAAGCATGACGGCAATGCATCGGCTGCCATGCGCGAGTTGAATATTGGCAGAACGCGCTTCTACCGGATGCTGAAGAGGTTTGGGCTAGAAGGGAAGATAGACGAACTGCGGCAAGGGAATTAGGTAAAGGGCGGGCCCGCTCGGAAGAGAGGATTCAGGGAGTGGACAAGCATTGGCGGGAACGGGTGGAGCCGTTTTTCGAAGAATTATTGCCGGAGTTTGAAGAGAACCTGCTGAGGGAGAGTGCGCAGCTTGCCGG
The DNA here is from genome assembly GCA_903828675.1 of uncultured Acidobacteriaceae bacterium. Taxonomy (GTDB): domain Bacteria; phylum Acidobacteriota; class Terriglobia; order Terriglobales; family Acidobacteriaceae; genus Telmatobacter. Next base: position 24,291 of record CAIKND010000225.1, on the reverse strand, counting down.
ACTGCTGGAGAGCGGCGCCCTGGAGGATCTGGGGCGGATTGCGCACAAGATCAAGGGATCGGCCGGTTACTTTAATTTGACAGAACTGGGCCAACTGGCGCGAACTCTGGAGATGCAGTGCAAAGCCGGCGATAGGGCGGCTGCTGCCGCATCGATCGAGACTTGGCAGGCATTGGTGGGCAAGCTTGAGCTGCGCAGCGTCTGAACCGGGTACAGGCGGGAAGTGCGTTGCTCAGGCCAAATCTCAACCATGCAAAAACAGATCACGTATCCATTGCGCACGCATATTGAACCAAGCGCCGCGGGTGTTTTCGAGGGCCCGACGCCGAGCGGCCTTAGCAGCATCACCAAGCATCTGGCGATTTTCATTGAGGTATCCGAGTTCTTCGGAGAGACTCTGCGGGTCGTCGAGGGGGGTGATGAATCCGTCCACGCGGTCCCTCACCGTATCCTGCGAGGCGGGTGTGCGGAAGGCGACTACTGGCAGGCCGCAGGCCATGGCATCCCAGAAAGCCCGTCCGAAATCCGTGGTCCTGTGCGCCATGGCGAAGAGATCGAACGCAGCCAGCGCTTGATAGAGGGGCGCACCGGGGGAGACAGGACCGGGCAGAGCCACCTGGTCCGCCAGGCCACGAGACTCGATGAGGGCCTTGAGCTTTTCGGTATTCGGGCCGCTTCCGTACAGTGCGGCTTCAACGCGGATACCGCGTTCCTTGAGCAAGCCGATGGCGAGAATGAGCATCTCAAGCCCTTTGAGACCTGAGTGGCGGCAAGCTGAAGCAATGCGAAGCGGTCGGCCGGCAGCGAGAGAAGCAATGCGCTCTTCGACGCTTTTAACGGAAATTACTTCCGATTCGTCATGGAGAGCCTGACGGATGGCGATACCGTTGGCAGCGGAAAGCCGGAAGCGTTCAACAGCGGCGGGAGTGTGCAGGAATGTAAGCGAGGCAGTGGCCACCATTTGGCGCACTGTCTTCTCAAGAGCGCGAAGCTGTGAGGCGCGGCGCAAGCGCTGAAACTTTGAGGGCGCGGTGCGCAGCCATTCCCAGGAAAGCATGTCGACAAAGTCCTCGGCGACGACGACCAAGGTTTTTTTGCGGAGCTTTACGGCAAGGTCATGAGCGTAGCGCAGACCGACCCATGGGGCAAAGGGATTGGAGGAGTGGACGAGATCAGCCTTGCGGACTTCACGGCGCAGGACACCACGAATGAAAGGCCATCTCCATACATCGAGCCGCGACCGGATTGCTGGAAAGCCGGCGAATATGACCCCGCAGCCGGGAGGAAGGGGTGCGGCGTCGGGACCCCATGTCTGGAAGTCGGCGGAGTACGGAATCTCTGGCGCGGCCACGCGAACCGAGCCGAATGACTGAGCAAGCGCAAGGAGATCGCGCGCCCAGAGTCTGTCTACAACCGGTTCCCCGGCAGCATTACGGGTAAAGGGAATATGCGTGACCAGAAGATAGTTAATGGGCGAGTTCATCGGACACTCCCGTCAGCCCCGAGGGGGGCAAGTTCGTTGTAGATTTCGCCGATCCGGCTGAGGCGAGCATCCCAGGAATGGCTGGTTTCAGCGAACTCGCGTCCACGGCGTCCACGCTGGCTCCATGCGGCCGGATGGGTAAAGATATCGCGAAGCGCATCCTTGAGTCCTTCGATGACTGCGCGAACATTGAAGGGTTGGACAAGCCAGCCAACCTCGGGAGTGATGATCTCTCCCGGACCACCATGAGCGATGCCGATGACAGGCCGGCCGCAGCTCATGGCCTCAAGCAAAACGGCGCCTCCGGACTCGCGGACACTTGGAAGGCACAGCGCATGCGAGCGCTCGATGGCGCTGGCGACAAAGGCTGCTGCCTGGGCGCCGGTGAACTGAACGGCGTTGCCAAGTGGGGCGGCGTGGCGCTCCCATGTATCACGCATGGGACCATCGCCGATGACTGTGAGATGGACAGGGAATTCGCTTTTGAGCTCGATCATGGCGTCGAACAGGAGCGAAAGCGCCTTGGCGGGAATCAGGCGGCCGACAAAGACGAGCCGCAGAGGATTGTCCACGGTTGGAGCGGCTGGCCAAGGGGTCGCGACAAACTGCGCGGGGTCTACGGCAATCTCCATCATGGGGCGGGCCACCGCACGTTCCTGACGAGTGAGGCTGCTCGTGGTGGATTTGTTGGCGGCGAGGATTACGTTGCCAGCGCCGCGACGACCGAGCAGAGCGCGCAGTGGGCGGGTGAGGTCGCGCAGAGAGTAGAGCCAGGCACTGTCGGCCTTCATTAGCTCCGGGAACTGGGAGGGGGTTCTCAGGCCGCCGTTCAAGGGGCCACGGACTACAGGCAATCCGAGAGCAGGCAGGCGGCTGAACGAGGAAGGCGAGACAGGCGTAACCGCGTGGACCACATCCCAGGCTGCTCCCGTGCGCATACGCTGGCGCGCCTCGCAAACAAGGGCGGCATCGTAGGCGAAGAAATCAAGTGATGAGAGCAGGAAGACCGAGTGTTCGCTGTTGGGAAAGAGCCGTTTTGCCAAGCCATAGAGCGGACCAGCAAGCCATTCCGTGTCAATGTAAATGACTTCGGTGTTCGGCAGTGGAGCCCCGGCGCGCTCCAACGCTTCCCGATTTCGAACGTGGGTGGCGAGGGTTACGTGCGTCGAGGCTGCAAGCCGGGAGTACCATTCCCACCCGATCTGCGAGACGCTGCCTGCGCCGGGGGCGCATTGGTATGCGCTGAGCAGAATCCGCTTCATGCCGCACGCTCCCGAAGAAGCTGCCGGGCGGGAACGCCGGCGACTACCGTATCGGGGGCGACGTCGCGGTTGACGACGGCATTTGCAGCGACCACCGCGTTATCCCCAATGGTCACACCCGCAAGGATGGCAGCGCCGCGCCCGATCCAGGCATTGCGTCCGATGACGATAGGGCCGCCCGTGTGTCCTGCGGAGCGTATTAGGCCTGACCCATAGGCGTGGTTTGCATCGCGAACGCTCACATACTCGCCGATCATGGCACCCTCTCCGATGCTGATCGAGTAATAGCTCACAAGGTGAACGCCACGGGAGATCACGACATCGTCGCCGATGTCGATTCGTCCCTGCTCCTGTGTCTCAAGGTAGAGATCTGGATAGAGATACAACTCACGACCGGGAATGATGTTGCCGGTTCCACGCACTTCAGGCGCGCCGAGGACCACAACCGACGCGTCGAGTGGCGAGTGAAGGCGGGCGGCAAAGCGTGCAAAGGCAAATAGTCGGGTCGCGGCATCAAGGAGGCCAGTGGCGGGACGGAGAACGGCGATCATTGCCGCGGAGAGTGAGCGTTTGAAGAGGTTGTTCATTTGTACTCGATCAGGTCGCGGCGGCGGGCAAAAACCATATCGCGCCGGTAAGCGATCTGGCCTGCAAGAATCGGAAACTGCTGGAAATGGCTGTGCATTGCGTAGCAGAGAAGAGTAAACGAACTGGCAGCCTTCCAGCTTGCACGTAAGGCGCTACGCACCAGCAGCGCGAGTCCCAGCGCTATGGCGAGGGCTAGAGGAATCCAATTGCCAAGAAGGATTGAAGAGACCGGAAAGAGGAGGAGAAGGCCGGCCAGCGTGAAAGCACGAACAGCATTGCGCGTAGTCTCCCCGTGCCACATAGGTTGTGGGTAATCGCGGGTTATCCGTTCCAGTTGGGCATAGGCATAGCCGGCGCGGACGGCGCGCTTCCAGTACTGAGAGAACCGCGTGATGGCCAGGTCGTGGCCTGTCATAGGGGCATCGATATGGAGAATCTCGAGGCCTTGTCCGCGCAAACGGGCGCACAATTCCGGCTCCTCGCCAGCGATCAGCGCATCGTCAAAGCCGCCTGTCTGTTCGAGGGCAGTGCGGCGCATCAGCACGTCTCCGCCGCAGAACTCGCTGGGGCCGGGCGCGTAGACCCAGTCAAGATCAAGAACACGATGATAAAAGTTGGCGGTTGGATGAAGCTCCCGGCGGTGTCCCCAGACGGCGGCGATGCGGGGATTGACCGTGTGCTTGAGAGCCGCCTGTAGAAACCCGGGATGGACCACGGTATCGCCGTCCAAGAAAAGAATCCACTCGCCATCGGCGGCGAGCCATCCAGCGTTGCGGGCACGGGCGGCGGAGCAGCGGCCGGTCAACGAAACAACACTCGCGCCGAAATGCAAGGCGCAGTGAATACTGCCATCAGTGGATCCGGAATCGACATAGACAATCTCCACGGCGGAATTCCGGCCCACCATCGCCCGGACCGATTCGAGGCACCTTACGAGGCGTGCTCCCTCATTCCTGCCTATGATCACTATGGATACGTTTCTGTTCATGCCCAGCATTCCTTAATCAGCTTGCGATACTGTCGAGCGCCGTATGAGGCGGAGTAGTTGGACAGGAGCCTTTTCACGGCCCCTTGCGCGAATTGATTGAGTCGATCGGCGCTTGCCGATTTAAAGAAGTGCAATTGGGATGCCAAACTGCGTGCGTCGTTGGAATAGAAGTGCATTCCGGAAACTTCAGAGACCACGATGTCGCTGGCACCACCCCGGTCGGGGACCAGGATCGGCAATCGGGCGGCCATGGCTTCGAGGATCGCCAGGCCAAAGGGCTCCTCGGAACAGAGGTGGAGGAGCATGTCGGCGGCGGCCATTTCTTCAGCGGCGTTAGACCTGAAGCCGAGGAAATGTACGTTGGGATATCCCTCAGAGGCGCGCTGGCGCAAGCGTTGCTCGTCTTCGCCACTACCCAGGATGCGGAATTCGATAGAGCGCAAAGTGGGTTCAAGGTCGATTGCGTCCATGAGCAGATCGATGCGCTTGATGGGGTCCAGGCGGGAGACGATGAGCACGCGCCGAACGCCGGATTGGGTGAACACGGGCCGGATGATCTCAGGATTGGCGCGCTGATCGGTAAGGAAGTTCTCGATCACGCGAATGCCGCCGGGGTCGGAGCCGTTGGCTATCAGACGTTCCTTGACGTAATTCGAAACAGCCACCTGTTTCACTCCGAAATAGCGAAGGAGTTTCTTGCGTCCGTAGCTGAGGTGCTCCTGTGCGCCACCGTGGACGACCTGGAGGTTGGCCGATTTGCGCCAGTAAAGCCGTTCCCAGACTGCGGCAGCAAGTGAATGGAGGACGCGGGTGTTGATGGAGAGCACCCGGAGGTGAGCCGCGAAGTAGGGGCGAATGGCCCACAGATACTGCAGCGGGCTGCGGTAAATTATGGTCTCAAACCCCAACCGGCGAGCTTCGCCGTGTACCGGCCCCTCGGGGGCGATGATCACTACCTGGAATTCCGGCCCAAGGGCCTGCGCAGTGGCCAACGCCATGCGCTCTGTTCCATAGAGATTGCCGCTATGCAGCGAGTAAAGCAGGGGTATCACAGGATTCCTTTCGATTTCCGAATGCGACTTTGTTGATAATCGAACCGAAGGTGCGCGGCCGCAGACGCTCGATGGTTTTTATTGCAGCTTTGATCTCTTTGCGTTTGTCTACGTGAGCCTGGGAAACGAGCAGTACGGAATCGAGATCACGAATCAGTTCCTCGGTAAGAAGTGAAACCGTAACCGGTGTCGCATCAATGAGTACGAGGTCGAATTCCTTTCGGGCTTCGTCGATGAGAAGGCGCGTCATGCTGCCTGCCATGAGTTCCAGTTCATTCGCGCCGTGGCCGGTGGCGATGCGCGCAGGGAATTCGAAAGTGGCAGGATTGATGCACTCCTGGAGGCTGGCCCGGCACGCGATCCATTGCACATATCCGGGATGGGCTCCGCCCTCGACATACCGTTCATCGGGAGTCTTTGGATTTATTTCGATGACCAGCGTGCGAATCCCGAGCTTGTCAAGTGCTTTACCCATGGCAAGGGCAATGGTGCTGGAACCCGAGCCGTGTCGAAGAGCAGAGACAACCAGGGCCCCCGAGGTGAGGTTGTTGATGTTTCGACGCACGGTGACGGCCAGACGAAGTACTTCCTTGGAGAGCAGGTCCGCGCCGCTGGATCGGGGCAACCAGCCGGTGACCGGTAGGCCGAGGACAGCCTCGAGTTCGCCCGCGGAACGTACTGTGGGATCAAGGTAGTCGATGGCGACTGGCACTGCAAAGCCCAGCAGAAGGGCAGCGAAAAGAACCATGATCAAGAGCTTTTTGCGTCCGCCCGAGACGGGAATCTGAGGCGTCATGGCAGCAGAGAAGATGCGCACGCTGCCGGGCGCCTTGACCTCCAATTGCAAAGTACTGATGCGGTCCTCAGTGGCATTGAGGCGCTTGCGAAGGCGGTCAAGTTCGTCCCCCATGCTGATCGCCAACTGGTAGTTCCGCATATATTCGTTGGCCCGGACCTGAATCTGATTGGCCTGCTCGGAAAGGCGGCTTTCAAGAGCCGAGCTTTGGGCCAGTTTGCCGCGTTGCAGGCTGTGGAGGTTGCCAGCCGCCAGCTTTTTGGCCTCTGTGGTGGCGCGCTCCAGTTCGGCATCGATGGCGGCGATATCCTTCTCGGCGGCAATCCGGCCTTCGTGCCGGGGGGCAAGCCCCTGGATGCGCAGGACGAGTTCCGCGCGGCGATTGATGAGCGCAGACCGGTAGCTGGCCAGAGCGGGATCGCGGTCGGCCTGGGCTGCAGCGGCAGCCTGGATTCCCTGCTCGATATCGCCTTCGCCGGCTCGACCGCCGAGGGATGCCTCAGCAGTAATCCGCTCGCGGCGGGCATCCATCAGCGCGGCCATGTTTTCCCCGGCCACCTTCTCGTAGTTGTTGATGACACCGCCATTGAAGAGGGTTGTACCAAGCTTCTCGGCGATCTGGTCCCGTTGCTCTACTGCATGGGCGATTTCGTCCTGAATGCGGGTTCGTTCTTCGTCCAGATTCTTGAGGCGTGAGTCACTGTCGTAGAACATTTCCTTGCGGGCTATCTGAATGAAATTTTCCATAACTGCATTCACAACTTCGGCAAGTCCGTCCGGCTTTTCGCCATCGAGGGCAACAGTCATCTGGTAGGTATCTGGGACGGCCGCAATCTGCAGCGCTCCGCGAAGGCGATCGGTGACGTGACGGTCATCCTCATTCGCTTTGCGGAAGAACCGGGCTCCGGCAGAATCTCCCTGCACCACAGGCAGGACAATGTCGTAGCGATTGATGGTGTGAACCTGCTGTTCCATGTATTCGCGGAACTGGTTGTTGGACTGGATCTGCTGTTCCTCATCCGCGTCCAGATTGCGCCAGTTGTGCGGCGAGATGTAGATGACACCCTCACTGCGATAAGAGGCTTTGCCCTTCTTCCATGCGACGGGAGAGCCAAGCAGGGTGACGATGAAGAAGACGGCAAGCCCCTTCATCCAGTGCCTGCGGAGAGCGCCCAAAATGTCGATGGCGCGTCCGGAGCCGGTGGGCTGATCGGTCTGTTCCTGTTTACTGATGGGTTCGTGGGTCATGGCTAGAAGTTTTTTACTCCGCTGGCAAAAAGAACGTAAGAGGTGGCCGGGCTGAGTTGCTGCATGAGGTAGCCGACCTTTGCCAGGCCGCTGCGCGGAATGTAGATGATGTCCCCGCTCTGCAGGGCGACATCAGGACTGGGGCCCCGGTGGAGGATCTGGCTCATGGCAATTTCGCGTTCGATTCCGGCGGAGTGACGCACAAGCTGGATTCTTGAACCCGCATCCTTGGTAGGTCCGCCAGCCTGGGAAAGCGCATCCATGAATGTCATGTTCGGGGTGAGATTGATAGCACCTGGGCGGAGAACCTCTCCCATCACGTATACGAGCTGGTCGTTGCCATCGGGCAGATAGAGCGTGTCGTCGCGGCGGAGGTGGATGTTGAGGGCCAGGTTGCCACCGGTTAGCAGGCTATGGAGATCGATCCAGGCCACCTTGTCGGTTCCGCGGAAAAGGATGCAGCGGGTAAGGCCCTGCTTCTCCTTGGCCGATCCGTAGGTGGGCATTGCACCGGCGCGGGCGACGGCTTCAAGCAGCGTGGGCTGGCGGTCAAAGTGCAGGACACCGGGCGTTGCCACCCGGCCGAGCACGGTGATTCGATTGCCTTCGTAATGCTCGATGCTGACCGTAACCTTCAGATTCTCGTAATAGTCCTTCCACTGCTTTACGGCAACAGCCTCGACTTCGCTGCGTGTCAGGTCCACAACCTTCAGCGCGCCAGCATAGGAGAGGGTGATTTTTCCATCGGGACCTACGACAAACTTACCGCTGAGTTCAGGTCTCGCCCACACTTCGATGCGGATTTCGTCGCCCTCGGCAAGCCGGTAGTCGGACTCCGGCTCTGCATCGAACTCGCGAAGCATATCCGCAGGAGTTGGGGCGTGTTCAACCTGGGGTGAAGCAAAGCCGGAGGTGGCCGCATCCTGCGCCCTGGCAGAAAGGCAGGACACAGATGTAAGGAGCACAACCCAGACCACCCGCATAGCGGGGCGGCTTAGCTGCCTTTTTTCAACGAGTTTGTGGAGGAATCCCATGCAACTGTAATTGCAACTGGGCCGCCAAACCAATTCCCAGCATAAATATCTATAAATAAATGACTTACTTAGCGCGCCAAGGGGGAATCGCCAAATCGCCAAATGCTGAATCTGCGACAGGTGCCGGACGGTCCGGCACGAAACGGAACAGGTGTTTCTCCCTGAATCCTCAGCTGGTCGGGCCGAGATCTTTGCGGGCAATGTTGCGGGCGGGAATGCCGACTGCGATGTGACCAGACGGAACGTCACGGATGACCACGGCGTTGGCGCCAATCTGCGCATCGTCACCAATGCGAATGCGTCCCAGGATCTTGGCACCTGCGCCGATCTCGACGCGGTCGCCAATGATAGGCGCGCCTGGTTCGCCAATCTTCCTGAGTCCGATTGTGACGCCGTTCCGGATGATGACGTCGTCGCCGATAACGGTATCGCCGCTGATGATGATCCCGCCGAAGTGTTCAATGCGCAAGCGTCTGCCGACTTTGACCTCACATGGCAGATCGATCCCAGTGAGAATCTGCGAGAGAAGCTTCAGAATGCGGTAGACGAAGGAAAACGGCAGGCGCAGCAGGCGCGGACGAATGGAGTAACGCCAGCGGCCGAAGCGATAGGCCACCATGACCCACATGCCCTGGCGGGAAAACTCCCGATCGTACATTCTGAAATCTTCGGCAATGTTCTCAAACATGGGTCTTACCAGGGACGCGCAGGGGAAAGACGCCCGCCATGGGTTTCTTTCCACGCCTTTCCGTAGAGGTGGATGACCGCCTGAGATTCCGCGATCCGTACCTGTTTATCTTCGTGGTTGCGGAACGAATTTCGCAAGAGGCGCAGCCTGTGCCAGCCAGTCTCGATGGTCATGGCGAGCCAAGCCATGGCATGGTGATGCTTACGGTAATAAAGGAGCGCGCTGCGCATCCGCCATAGGGTCAGCTGCGATCCAGAGGAGGAGAGTGAGAGGCGCTTGACCTGGCGGGAGGACTCGCCGCCGATGTGCACGACCTCCAATTCCGGCCAATAAGAGACTCTATACCCGGCCAGGCGAATACGGCGACACAGATCGACTTCCTCGTAGTAGAGGAAGAAGTTCTCATCGAAGTAGCCGACCTGCTCAAGAACGTCTCGCGGGATGATGGAGAAGGCGCCCGGGACCCAGTCGGTATCCGCCGGCAGCCGGGGATCTGCCCAGGTGCGGTCGGTGCGTCCGAAGAAGCGAGATCTGGGAAAGAGGGCAGCAAGTCCACTGAGACTCAGGAAGTCGTTGAGCAAGGAGGGAAAAAGACGTGCAGAAGGCTGCCATCCGCCGTCCCGACCGACCAACAGGCCTCCACCCAGCCCGGTGGCGGGCGATGCCTTCATCGAGTCGAGAGCCCTTGACAGGGTGCCAGGGGCAAAGAAGGCGTCCGAGTTGAGCAGAACAACATACTTACCCTTCGCTTTGCGGAAAGCCAGGTTATTGGCGGCGGCAAAGCCGAGGTTGGCCCCGGCCTGAATCGCGATTGCGGACGGGAATTCGCGCTCGACCATCTGCAGCGAGCCGTCGCGTGAGGCATTGTCTACAACGATCACTTCGAAGCTGGGGCCCGTCTGCGAAAAGACCGACTGCAGGCATTCGCGCAGAAGGTTACAAGTATTGAAGCTGACGATGACAACGGAGATGTCAGGATTCCTGGGTTGGCTGATCATGCTGCCTCCTTGACGGGGCGATCAGTGCGCACCCATGCGGCGCCGCGAAGTGACGTGGCCATGATCATGGGCACGCGAGTGAGTTTCCAGACGATGTAAAAAGGGACTGATGCGATGGCGCGAAGATCGCGCAGGGGAGAAGAGCCGGCGGCGATGGCCGCACAGAGATGGAGGAGTAGCACGGCCAGGCCCAGCAGTCCGATTCCGCGGAATACGCCGGCACCGGCGAAGGCGGCGAAAGCAAGCAGCAAAGCGTGAAAGCTGAGCGGTAGCAAGAGGAGATCGAGCAGGGGCTCGAGGCACTCCATGCGGCCCGCGAGAGCCCGCGCCATAAGACGAGGCGCAAATTCCCGGATCATGCGCAGGCGGCCTCCTTCCCAGCGTGCGCGCTGGGTGCTGCGCGCCCTGCCCTGGGCAGGCATGAGGCCGTTTACCTGAACATCGTGCAGAAATTCCACCCGGATGCCGGCGTCAAGGAGTTCAAGGTGGTATTCCAGGTCCTCCACGACAGACTTTGCGACATAAGGGACTGCTTCCAGGGTGCCGCGGCTCAGAGCAAAGCCGTTGCCGAGGATGCCGACGGATTGGCCGTGGCGCTGACGTCCGCTGGGGCGTATTTTATTGAATGCGCGCAGGCTGAGATCCATGAGACGGGTGGCGCTGGACTGGTCAGGGTTAGCCACCAGATAAACGCACTGCACGGCCTTCGCTCCCCTGCTGAAGGCACGGCGGAAGTGATCGACGAATCCGACAGGCACAATGGAGTCGGCATCCAGAACAACGAACGCGTCATAGCCGCGGCGGAGGTAGTGGAAGGCGAACTCCAGCGCAAACCCCTTACCGCGGCGGGTGTCGTCATTGCGCTCCATGACGCTGACACCTTTGGCGCGGGCGATACTTGCGGTCTGGTCTGTGCAGTTGTCGGCTACAACAAAGACGTCGCAAGGGCTTTCTGAAGCGCCTGAGGCCAGAAGGCTGTCAAGACAAACGGAGATGACGTCCTGCTCATTGTGCGCGGGAATGATGACGGCCAGGCGGATGATCTTGTCTTGCCCGGCCTCTTGCTTACGGACCGGCAGCATCGAGCCTAAGGTGAGCTGGGCGAGTTCAAGCGAGCCAGGCAAAGAGGCGAATGCCGCGCCGGCAGCGAGGGAATTGAGGATGGTTGCGAAGTTCAAGCGATCACCTTTGTGTGGAGCGGGGCCGGATTGAGAGTGTTGAGCCGGCGTTGAAATATCGCGGCCAGCTTGTCGATATTGGTATCCAGATTGTAGGCACGGTGAACCTTGTCGCGGCCGCGTGCGGCAATCCGGGCCGCCAGAGCCGGAGCGTCGTTGAGAAGCATGATGGCGCCAGCCAACAGTGCCACGTCTGAAGGCGGTACCAGAATTCCTTCGCGCCCGGAGACGATCAGTTCGGGAATGCCGGTGATGGTGGTGCTTATACAAGGGATACCCATGGCCATGGCTTCCATGAGGACAACAGGAATTCCCTCGGCGAAGCTGGGCAAGACAAAAGCGTCGGATTGCCCGTAAAGAAGGCGGATGGAATCCTGGTTGACCGAACCGGCGAAGCGAACGTGAGCGGCAATGCCCAGGCCGGAGGCGAAACGCTCCAATCCGGCACGGTCAGGTCCGTCCCCTACGAGGGTGAGGAAGACGTTCTGACGATTGCGGAGAAGCTGCGAGACGGCTTCAAGGAGAATGGCCTGTCCTTTGGCTGAAACCAGGCGGCCAACGCAGAGGATTCGAAATTGACCAGCAACCCGCTTGTGTTGAACCGGACTAAAAACCTCGGGATCGACGCCGAGAGGAGAGATTTCGAACTTGTGCCAGTGTTCCTGGGCGCTGAGCTTCATGAGCTGGCTTCGGCAATATTGACCGATGGCGCAAACAAATTGGGCGCGGCGAAGCTTTTCAGCAAGTTGGTAGCGGCCTGCCTCGTAAAACTCGTCGGGACCGTGGACGGTTACGGAGAACTCGATTTTGGCGATGCGGGTGGCGATGAGGGCCACAGTGGCTGCCGGAGTGGCGAAATGGACATGGACATGGCTGAGCCCTTTGCGCCGCATCCAGGCAGAGAGAAGTACGGCTTCGCCAAAATAGAAGACGCTGAAGAGCATGGCGCGCAGGTCGGAGCCAGCTATGCGAAGGGCATAGAGGAAGCCTGCGAAGAACCGCAGTGGGGAGAGGAACATCTGACCCAGGAGGGCGGCGAGAATTCGGGGGACTGCGACGGACTTGATATAGAAGGTGGTCTCGACTTCGTGGAGTTCCTCATCTGTGAGGCCTTCGGGGGCGCAGTTGGGAGGATTAATGGATGCGGTGTGGATTTCAAATCCGCGTCGGCGGAGGGCGAGCACCTCGCGCAGGATGAAGGTGTGCGAGATGGCTGGGTAGCGGCTGACGAGATAAGCGATGCGCAGTTTCATGTCACCCATGACAATGCATTTTGCGTGCCAGAGTTTGGGCCTGTTTTGCCGCGTGTTTAGCATGCCAGGCGGTCTGAAACAGAACAAGCAGGGGATCGCTGTTCCAGAACATGATAGCGAAAGGATGGAATCGGGGCGGTTTTCTGGCATGGGGCGTGCAACAGTCACTGGGTATGAAATTCAACGACTTCTTTGAACAGGCGCAGGTGATCAACCTGCCTGAGCGGCGCGACCGACGCCGCCAGATGAAATCACAACTGAATCGGGCGGGCCTGGATGCTGCGTTCTTCCCCGCTGTACGCGTTTTGGAGGCTGGCAACTGGCCCAGCGCCGGGGCATGGGGCTGCTTCCAGAGCCACTTCAGAGTTCTTGAAGGGGCGTTGCAGGCCGGGGTCCGGAACGTGCTGGTGATGGAAGACGACCTGGACTTCAGCACGGCGTTCCGACAAATGGAGGATGAGGCGATGGCGCAGATAGCGGCATCGGACTGGGATCTGCTCTACCTGGGGCACTTGGAGGAGGATCAGCAGGGCGCCTTCCGGCTCGAGTTGTCGTCCAAGCGACAGATGACAGCCTACTTTTATGCAGTCAACGGGGGCGCGCTGCCCCGGCTGGTCAGATTCTTGGAAGAGGTGCAGGCGCGGGAGGAGGGCGATCCCATGGGCGGGCCGCAACACTTCGATGGGGCACTGAGCATGTTCAGGGAGCAGAACCCGGATGTTCGGACTCTTATCGCGCGGCCCCGGTTGGGTTTCCAACGGCGTTCGAGGAGTGACATCAGCTCCGCATGGTATGACCGCCTGCCGCTGGCTGGCTGGCTCATCAACCTTGGCCGGAGAGTCAGGCGCGTCCTGGTGACTCCCGGGTTGAAGCTGCGAGAGAACTCATAAATCACAGGCGCGCGAGTGTGATACCTGAGAAGTGCAAGGCCTCGCGCTCGTCCTGCGGCCTAGAACGTGGGGAGCAGGCTTTGACGGGAACGACCTCTCCCGGGGTTCAGCTTCAGCCCGCAAAGACCTCCCCCGTCAAACCGGCATCCGCACCCTGACACTCAAAAAGAAAAGCCAATCCCTTACCTGGCGATTGGGAGATAGTATTGACCTCAAATAGCGGAAGCCCGATTTGCATCGGGCTTCCGCTATTTGCCTAGGATGGTTTTCAGAAAAGATCCAGCCTCAGGCCACCCGAGCCGCCTCAACAAATTCGGGTTGAATACTCACGACTGCCGAGCTCTTTGCTTCGGCACGTGCCTTCAGGTAGCGGGCTCCCCAGCGCAGCGCGGGCTGTTCTACCAAGTAGTAGCTCAATGCTGCCATAGTGACAGTCCCTACGCAAAGCAGGGGCAACTGCAGGATCCAGGCGCGATCGGACGGGTCTGCGATAAGCGACTGCAGCGCGGGAATGCGCGCCAAAGCCCTTCCAATGGAATTTTGCGTCGGCACGAAAAACATCTGTTGCCAAATATAGAGGCTGAACGAAAGGCGTCCTATGTGGCGCAACCACTTTGCTTCAAGCCACCGCGTGACTGCTAGTTCCGGACGCAGCGCGGAGGCTGTGATAACAGCCGCGATGAGCAGACGCTGCCACAGAACTCCCATAGGCACGGGAATGAAGATGATGGCCAGCAAGATCGTGGCTCCGGCGGCGATGCGTGTAGCCGTTAGACGATCTCGAATCGCGGCCTTGAAGCTGGGCACGGCCAGAAGCAGAGCGGCTAATGCGCCGATGGCGATTCCATCCACCCGGATATCAGTGCGATACGGATACGGAATGCCCGGAAAAATGCGGTCGAAGAGGTGAAAGCGGTAATCGGCCATGCGCCATACAGTCGAGGCAGCGATGAACCAGGGAAGGAAGCGGCGGAGGCGTCCCGCGCCCAGCATCACCAATGCAGCCGGAAACAGCAAGTAGAAATGCTCTTCTACCGACAGAGACCAGAAATGCCCAGTCTTCCATGTCCAGAACTGGTTGGGGAGGTAGTTGCGCGTAAAGGTGAGACACGAGATCCACTCCTCTAGATGCCTGCTGCCGAAACCAAAAGGGATGAGGACAAAGAGAGCGGCCAGGTAGGTCAGATAAGGCGGAAGAATGCGAAAGGCGCGACGCAGGTAAAAGGCCTGGAGATCGATGGAGCCAAAGCGGTCGCGCTCATTCAATAGCCGCGAACAGATAAGGAAGCCGCTGAGGGCAAAGAAGATATCCACACCCAAGGCGCCTTGTTCACTGAATAGAAGCCAGTGATGCGCGTCCAGCAGCGGCAGCATGGCGTGATGGAATATCACAGCTAGAATCGCAACTGCCCGCCAGCCATCCAGGGTGGGAATATAGCCATTGTAGCCTCCGCCGCCGGTGATTGTCTCCGGCACGGAGTTAGGCGTTGTCTGGCTGCTCCAAAGGGCGCGAAATCTGCAAGAAAGCGCCGATAGGTTGAAAGCTGGCATGTTCTCCTCTTGGTCGCCAATTGAGGCGGTTGGTTGCGAAACTCGCGTGGGACTGGTGGACCGGGCGCACTGCAGCCAAGGGGGCTGTTCCCGCGACGGCATGGTTAACGACTTCAGGCTTGGGCGGGTAGAGCCTGTCTCTGCCACCAAACGCGCCTCATGACCTCGGCCTTTTCATTGGTGCTGGCTGTGAAGAACCACCAAAGAGGGACAAGAACGGCGGCGAAGATTGCGAACCGGCAGCCGAGCCACAGGCCCAGCAGAATGCGGCCCTGGGGGAC
This sequence comes from uncultured Acidobacteriaceae bacterium, assembly GCA_903828675.1. GTDB lineage: Bacteria > Acidobacteriota > Terriglobia > Terriglobales > Acidobacteriaceae > Telmatobacter. The sequence continues at coordinate 9,001 of CAIKND010000225.1, read as the reverse complement.
GGCGATCAGGTGCATCGGAACGCCTGAGGCAAAGGCGGCCACATAGGGCAGGACACCGGGAAGGACGGAGTGGCGGAGGAAGTTGGAGCCGCCAATCTGAAGAGTACGGTTGGCTACGGAGATGAAGTAGACCGCAGAAATCATGGTAGCGGCGGCGACGCCGACGCCAACACTCGTGGCGCTCCAGGAGCCGAAAAAGAGGCGCGAGAGGGGCACGGTGACGAAAAGAGCCGCGATGTTCGCGAGGCTATAGTGGAACTCCATGCGGGGTTTCCCGATTCCCTTGACCATAGAGGTGCCTGGGCCGGTCATGAGGTGAAACTGGCAGGCGATGGCGAAGGCGATCATGATCAGGGGAGAGCCCAGAGGCACCTGCTTTAGCCAGAAGCCGAGGACTGGGATGGCAACGACTGCGATGAAGCCGAGCAATGAGCCGGAGATGGCGTTCATATAACGGGTGCAGGTGAGGTAGACGTGGCGGACCAGGTCGTGCTTCAGTTCGCCGGAACCATCGCGGCCCTGAAGGTCAGAGATGGAGGGGAGGGCGGCGCCGACAAATGAACTGGGGACCGAGATTGCCATGTAGGGCAGGCGGGTACTGATATCCAGCAGACCGGCGGCGGCTAGTCCGCAAAGTGGCGTGGCGATGACCCGTTCGACTGTATTGAGGAAGATGGCAAGAAGGCTGTTTATCTGAACGATGCTGCCGAAGCCGAGCAGGCGGCGCATAGCGGGCCGGTCGATGAGGCGCACAGAAACGCGGAGCCAGGGAATGGTGCGATATGCAACGACGGCGCTGCAGCCAAGGTCGATGACCGAGCGAGCGACGAAGGCTATGCCCATGCCGCGCAGTCCCCATCCGCGGCCGACCAGCAGGAAGATCAGCGCGGACTCGACAACGAAGGAAGTGATCCAGATACGCTGCACCGTTCTGATGCGCTGCAAGCCGCTAAGGGCATCGCGGTAGGCGGAGAGGCCCAGACACATGAGGAAGCTGCCGACGATGGTAAAGGCAAGGAAGCGTGCGTCAGAGGCCATGGCCGGTGGAACCTGCATACGAACCGCAACGAAGTTCCAGGAAAGCGCAAAAACGGTGAAGACGGTCAAGGCGATCGGCGTGGTAATGAAGATACCGGCGGAGAGGAGGCGGTTGGCCTCATCGTAGCGCCTGCCAGCGGCGAATTCCGCGACGTATTTGATGTAAGCGCTGGAGAAGCCGACGGTGGAAATGCCTATATAGGCGACCAGGATGAAGAAGGTCCCGTAGAGGCCGTAGGCCTGCATGCCGATGTGCGCGAGCACAAAGGGGGGAATAAAGAAGCGGGTAGCCAGATAGAAAACGCGCGCGCCAGCTTCGCTGCGGATATTGCGCAGAAGTTTTCCACGAACCTGTTGATGCTCAGACATGATTCTTCCTCTGGCCGTACTAGTGCAATCGGGGTGCAAAACAGCGCCAAATTGCATCTATTTGAAAAAGATAGCTTTATCTTGATGTCGACGGAATAGGGCGAGACGCGTGCCAGCTTGACCCGTTTCGATTCGGAACACTGGGTAGCTCGGTGTATGCTGCCGCAGCACCATAGGGGGCAAGGTGAAAGCGGATACGGCCTGACTGGACGGTAAGCGGTTGGGGCTTCAAAACGACCAAGGCCGCATCCTCGTTCGTTGAAAGTGGCGAGAAGCCGGTGAGCTCGAGGAGAGTATTGGGGGGCCGGGCTGCTCCATAGGGAATCTCGATTGAGATCTCAAGTTCCCGGGGCGAGGCCGAAGCGGCTATGAAGCTCCAGCGGCCATTGGAAAGAAAGGCACGGATGGCGATCGGCGATTGGCCAGCAATGCCACTGGAGACAGGCGTGAGCGCATAGGCATCGCCGGCGATAGCCTGATTCGCCATCGCCATGGCCAATCCGGTGGGGCGAAGACGGCCGGGGGAAGCGAGGTCACGTGTGAGTCCAAAGAGACGTACGAGCTTGCCATCCTGGCGAAATGTATCGAAGCTGGCCAGGGCGTAGAGACACTGGCGATTGATTCCGCTTTCCATGGCGGCTAATGCGTGAAAGAGGATGGCGGAGCCTGCGGCCTGACTCGCCACCAGCCTTGACACCTCTTCGGGAGGGGCGTCGCCATCAAGGCTATGAGCGTTCATCTCATAGATGGCCGGTTGGGTGGCGGTCTTCTGTGCCATGAGGGACGCCGCGTCGAGTTCGGCGCTGTCGATGAGGAAGAGTTGCGCGATCTCGTCCTGCTCGCGGTCGCCCAGATGGATCTCGCGGGCATAGTAGGGGGCGAAGGCGGCCAAGCGGGCAGCGGGGGCGGCGGAGAGAGCCTTGCCGAGGGGTGATGGATTAACAGACTGTCCGCCAAGCGCGGGGAGAATGCGGGGATCGTGGCCAGCGGCCTCAGTGAGGAGACGAAACCCGCGCTGAGCCGCTTCTGCCATTCTGTCGGCGTTCATTATCCCAGCGGGGCGGAAGAGGGCGTTCCAGTTCTCGTTGCCGAACTCCACGACGATTTCGCTGAAGCCGTAATGCTTGAGGGTGTCGCGCATCCAGGCCCCGGCGGCTCTCCATTCCTCATCGTTCAGGGTTGTTGGCAGGACAATCCAGGGGCGGGCGTCCACTTGGTGACAGAGTTCCACAAACTCGGGGAGAGAATAGCCGAAGGCGGATTCGTCGCCTGGGCGGTAGCGAAAGGGCCGGCGAGCGGCCTGCGTGGCGAGCCGGTTGGCGAAGGTATCGCCGAGCTGTCCCTGCCAATCGCGCAGGTAGCCCGGATGAAGCTGGCGCAGTGTGGCGATAACCTCTGGCCGGAAGCCGGAAGCAGCCGTGGCGACTGGGGCAAGGGACACATCGTCTATCCAGATTCGGGAACCGGAGCCTTGGGCCTCAATGCGGAATTCAAGACCAGCGGGGGGCGCATCGTCGTGCGGTGTGAAGCGGAAACGAAATAAGCGCCAAGTGGCCGTGGGAACAGTGTTTTGGCGCAGGAATGGTGGGGCGTTTTCGCGGCGAAGCTGGACTGTGAGCCGACCGCCCGCCTCAGACCGGGCCCAAAAGCTAACCTCCCATTCCCCGGCAAGAGGGAGCAATCGGCCGGCACGCGCACTAAGCATATCCACGTATGAGAGGGCTGCCACTGGCTGCTCGCCCAGCGGCGCCATGAGCAGCGATTGCGAGCCTGAAGACGGTGTGGGATGGGAAGGGCTGGGGTGGATGCGGGTTGGGTTCTGCCACCACCAATGAGCGGGCAGTTCAGGGCTACCGGAACGCGAGAGGGCTACGATGTCGCCCGGAGCGAGACCAGAGAGCGATTGCCCAGCCCGGAAGTGCGGATAACCCTGCCAGAGTCCGGAGTCGATAATGCGGCCGCTAAGCCCGGCAAGGTGGCCGGTGCGCACCGAAAAGGTCGCACCGGTCCAGAAACCGGTGGGGCGGGCAAGCCACGGAGTGTCATCTGTGAACTCCGAACCGCTGACTGCGCGCACGGAGACGACCGCACCATCAATTGTGGGTTCGAAGCCGGGGTTGGCCAGGATGTTGGCCATGAGTTGCTCGGCTCCCCAATAAGTGCGGCTTCCTAGATTGACGCCGATACGGGGTACGCCGCGGGCCGACGGTTGCGGTGCGATGCGATAGTGGAGCTCCAGCGGGAGCTGAGATGCGGGGCTGGCAAATGGTGCTCCCTGAAGGACCAAGATCGCGGCGAGAATCGCGGCAGGCGCATTGACACTGAGGTTCTTTGACTTCAGTATTCGGTGCCCTCTTTGCAGGGCAAAGCGGAAGAATGGAGGGAGACTCGGCAAGCCCTGGACGGCGGTTCTGCCGGTGATTGCGTTTTCAGGTTCAAGATGTCCAGCGGATTTGACAACGATGTGCAAGCAGCCGAAGTCCTCCAAGGGTTAAGAGTAGTCCTTGTTGGGACACTTGCACGCGGTCTTCCAAGTGCTCGATTGCGATTCATGTGACTTTTATTAATCCATTTAGATGAGAGGCGGACGCCTCGGGATGTAGGGGCGGGAACGGTGCGTAGGCGAATACTCGAACGGGGAGCGGCACAAAACGAAACGGGTTCAGACAGGTGTTACGAGTGAGCCTGGAGCAATTCCAGGATTAGTGTACCCAGGCAGAATTCGCGCGAGGCTGCGGCTCCCTGATGATGGCGACAACTTTGGGTATTGCCTTCGAGGAATACCAATCCTCGAATTGTCATGACCCTTCCCTTACCAAGGTACTTTGCCGGGAAATTGACAGTTCTGTTGTGGCCAGAGAATAATCCAGCATCTGGAAACCCGGCAGAAGTAGTTCGTACAAAGTATGAAGATTGAGTGGGCATCCAGAGGGAAACTGCCTAAGAGCCACGCGATAGCACGATGAAGGAGAGTCTCCGTGTACGGAATGGTGAACCAGGCACTGGAAGATATGCTGATCGAGCGCTTTGGCCGACCAGCATGGGAGAACGTCAAAAAAGAGGCTGGCGTAAACGTCGAAGTCTTCATTACCAGCAACGCCTATCCTGATCAGATGACTTATTCCCTTGTCGGGGCCGCGAGCCGGACGCTGGGGATGACGACGGAGGAAGTTCTTCGGGGATTCGGTCAGTACTGGATTCTAAAAACCGCGCGGGATGGATATGGTGAATTACTAAATCTGGGCGGGAGCAACCTGCCGGAGTTTCTTGAGAACCTGCCTACCTTCCACACCAGGATCTCACTGATTTTTTCTCATTTGCAACCTCCGGGGTTCAGTTGCCAGGACATAACCGCGACCTCCCTGCGGCTGCGGTATTATTCCGACCGGCCCGGACTCTCGCAATTCGTCGTAGGACTTTTGGAGGGTTTGGGAGACATGTTTAAAACACCTGTGCGGGTGCTGCAAGAAGGAAGTGCCGGCCCCGACCGTGATTACGATCTGTTTCTGGTGGAGTGGGAGCAGCCTCAGCCATGAGTCCATTTGTACCGGCGTTGAATATTTCCACCGAGGTCTTTGACGCGGTGTTTCCCTTTCACCTAGCCTTTGACGGCGACTTGAAGATTCAACATACCGGCAAGGTAATCCGGCGCATTTGTCCAGGCGTGGAGACGGGAAAAGGCCTTCTTGATCTGTTTGAGGTCAGGACTCCGGCCAAGCTTGATTCCTTTCAGGCAATCGCGAATCAAATGAACTTGCTTTTTGTCCTGAGGCACCGCGGCTCGGAGCTCCTGCTGCGCGGCCAGATGGTGTATTCGCGCAAGCGGGACCTGCTTGTGTATCTGTGCTCGCCATGGCTCCCGGAGCCGGGAGCAATTCGCAGGCTGGGGCTGACCGTCGGGGACTTTGCGTTGCACGATCCGGTGGTGGACCTGCTGCACGTGTTGCAGTCGATGTCGCGGGCGGTGGAGGATCTGAACCGGCTGACTGCGGTTTTGGAACAGAAGAGTTCGCTTTTGGCAGAGGCAAACAAGCGTCTGGAGGAACAGTATTCAGAGCTGCAGCAGGCACAGGCGCTAACAAGGACGATTCTGAACACCGTGCCTGACGGCATCATCACCATCAATGAAAATGGCGTGATTGAGCAGACGAATCCGGCTGCGGAGCGTTTGTTTGGATACGCGGCCGGCGAGTTGTCAGGGAAATCAGTCACGTGCCTGATGCACGAGGCGGACGCGGATAAGCACGACAGTTTTATCAAGCGGTTCCTGCAGGACCGGAATGCGCGTATCATCGGCATCGGCCGCGAGGTGGTGGGGAAGATGCGCGACGGATCGTCTGTCCCTTTGTACCTTTCCATCGGGGAATCGTCGGCAGGCGGACATATCCGATTTACAGGTGTGCTGCACGACATCAGCACGCGGCTGGCGAAGAATGAAGCACTGCGTGCGAGCGAGAGCCGTTACCGCTCGGTGGTAAATAGCGTTAAGGAAGTGATTTTCCAGATAGACGAGAGTTCACGTCTGACGTTCGTGAATCCCGCATGGGCCGAGATTACGGGATTCGATGTGGAAGAATCGCTGGGAAATCCAATAGCGGATTACGTACACCCTGACGACAGGCATCTTTGTGAAATGAAGCTGGGCCCACTGATGCAGCGCCAAATTGCAGCCTGCACTGCGGAACTGCGCTTCCTGACCAAAGACGGAGGATCTCGCTGGGTCGAGGCTTCCGCCCGGCAGGTAGACGGCCTTGAGGGGAAGAGTTCCGGAGCCTCGGGCACGCTTATCGATATAACAACGAACCGCGAGGCGGAGTTGGCACTGCAGCAGGCAAAGGAGACGGCGGAGGCGGCGAACCGGGCCAAGGGAGATTTTGTGGCGACCATGAGCCACGAGATCCGAACGCCGATGAACGCGATTATCGGCATGACGGGGCTGCTGTTGGAGACATCACTCACAAGGGAACAAGCGGAGTGCGCGGAAGCAGTTCGTTTGTCCGGCGAGAGCCTGTTGGGAATCATCAACGACATACTTGATTTCTCGAAGATCGAGTCAGCGCGGCTGGATCTTGAAGAAACATTCGTTGACCTGCGTACTTGCATAGAAGAGTCCCTTGACATGGTGACAGCGTCGGCCGCGGCCAAGAATATCGAGATCGGCTACGTAGTCGACAGCGAAGTAATGGGATGCGTCGTCGCAGATGCGACACGTATCCGGCAAGTACTGGTCAATCTGTTGGCCAACGCAGTGAAGTTCACCGCACAGGGAGGAATTCTTGTCTCCTTGAAGGTGGACCACCAGGAAGGCAATCTCGTTCAACTCTGCTTCAGCGTGAAGGATTCGGGCATCGGCATTGCAGCGGACCGGATTGACCGGCTCTTCCAGCCATTCACTCAGGCTGACAGTTCCATCTCTCGCCATTACGGAGGCACGGGGCTGGGGTTGGCGATCAGCAAGCAGCTTGCTGAACTGATGGGTGGCACGATATGGGTTGAAAGCGAGCCAGGCAAGGGTTCAACTTTCTTTTTCACCCTGAAGGCCCGGGACGAAGACCGTAGAAAGCGGTCCCGCGCTCCGGACTTTACCGGTACCGCACTCCTGCTGGCGGAAGATGGGAGTATCCTCCGCGAGACCTTCAGGAACCTGGCGGAGCGGCGTGGAATCAGCGTTCACACAGCCGCCAATCCCGCGCTGGCCAAGGTGGCATTGCAGGAGCGGGAGTTCGATGCTGTCGTGGTAGGCGAGTCGCTTGCCTCGAGCGATGTTGACCTGCTGGGAGACGCCCTTCGCAGTGCGCGGCGCCCTGATCCGCCGGTTGTTCTGCTAGGTACAGTTGGACAACGGAACCAGCAGATCGAAGAGATGCTGAAGCCGGCCGGCTGGCTTACCCGGCCTGTGAAGACGGCGAGTTTTGACTTTCTGTTTGCCAACCTGTTCAGCAGTACGATTCCGATGGTGCCGGTCCCGAAGCCATTTCACCCCGGTCAGTTCGACGCTCCGCACCGGCACATTCGTATCCTGGTCGCCGAGGACAATCCAATCAATCAGAAGGTTGCGGTGAAGATGATCACCAGTCTTGGATACCGCGCGGATGTAGCAGGTAACGGATATGAGGTTCTTGACGCGCTGCGGCGGCAGCGATACGACCTGATTCTGATGGACGTGCAGATGCCCGAGATGGACGGTCTGGATGCCACGCGGCGGGTGCGGAAGCTCTGGCCGCGGCCCGGGGGGCCAAAGATCGTTGCCATGACCGCAAACGCCATGCATGGCGACAAAGAGATCTGCCTGGAGGCGGGGATGGACGAATACATCGCCAAGCCGATCCGGATTGCAGACCTCAAAGAGGCGTTCGACAGGTGGAGTCTTGAGCATCCCGAGGATACAGCCGAGGACCTGGGTTGGGATCCATCGCCGAAAAAGAAAGACGGGGAAGGCGAGCAAAGCCGTCAAATCGATGAGTTGAGGAAGTTGGGGGGCGAAGAACTGGTCGCCGAACTGATGGCGGAATTCCAACTTCAGGTGGACTCCGAAGTGACGGAGATTGCCAAGGCCGTGAAGCGGGGAGACTTCCTGGAAGTCGTCCGGCTCGCCCATCGCCTGAAGGGCGGAAGCACGACAGTCGGAGTAAGCGGCGTAACTTCCATTTGCTCAGAACTTGAGGTCGCAGCCCAGGCAAGCGATCGGTTGCGCCTGGAAGCGCTTGTCAGGCAACTGGCCGCGGAAGTACGCCATGCGACCGCGCCAAAGGCGGATGGCCACCAGGCAGCGCGGCCCATTCGCATCCTGATCGCCGACGATCATCCGGTGGTTCGCTTCGGCGTGCGCCGCATGCTGCAGAGCGATAGCAAATGCATGGTGGTGGGCGAAGCATCGGACGGCAAGGAAGCCATCCGCGAAATGAAGGAACTAAGTCCGGATATCCTGCTGCTCGACTTGAACATGCCCTCACTGCCGGGACTGGATACTCTGCGAGAACTGACGACCATTCAGGTGCCAACCAAGACCATTCTGCTGACTTCGGCGATCAGTCAAAGGGAGGTGCTGGAAGCGCTGCAACTGGGCGCACGGGGAGTGATGCTGAAGGATGCAATGGTGGCCGACCTGGCGACCTGCGTCTTTACTGTGATGCAGGGCCACTACTGGATCGGGCGCAAGCCGGTGCAGAATCTTGTTCAAGTGCTCAAGGAATTGATGGACGAGGTGAACAAGCCTCCAGAGAAGACTTTCGGCCTGACCGCGCGGGAGTTGCAGATAGTCAACCTGATTGCGCAGGGGCTGTCGAACAAGGAAATCGCAGTGGATTGCGGAATTGCCGAGGAGACAGTGAAGCGCCACCTGAAGAATATCTTCGACAAGGTGGGCACTTCCAGCCGACTCGAGTTGGCGCTTTTCGCAATCAATCATCGCCTGGCAGGCCAGGCATCGGCAGGAGCGTGATCTCGGGGATTGCTAGTGGTGTCCGCCCCACAGATGGTCATTTATTCAGGGTGGACCGAGCCCGTGTGACCTTTTCGAGGATGTCCGCGGCTTTTGCCGTCCAGATTACGGGTTTTGGATTCTGATTGTGACCATCGATGTATTCTCCGATGG
>CAIKND010000224.1 GCA_903828675.1 uncultured Acidobacteriaceae bacterium | reverse complement strand
TTAGTCGAGGCCATGTGATGGGCGGTCGGGCAGACGCCGCAGATGCGGCTGGTGATCTGCGGCATGTCCTCCGCCGGGCGGCCGATGGAGAACACCTCGAAGCCTCTGAGTTCGGGCACTTGCAGGTAGGCGCGTTCGACGTCGCCTTTGTCATCGAGGAAGATGTCAATCTTGCCGTGGCCTTCGAGGCGGGTGATGGGATCAATGGTGAAACGGCGCCGACCGTCCTGGTAGGCGGCGTTGGCGCGGAGGTTGCCTTGGTCGAAAGCTTGTTGGGTGGCGGGATTCATGAGTGGTTAGATGAGGTGCATGGTTACATGAGGTGCATGGTTGCATGGGGTGCATGGTTACGCATGAACTGAGGTCACGCGTTTTCAGCGGGTAGATTGATCTTCCGGCGCAGCATGCTCTTGGCGAGGCCGTAGCGGTAGAAGGTGCCAATTGGGTCCGGGATGCCTGCGAGCACCTTGTCAATGTCGCCTTCTTCCTTCGGCGCGACATTGGCGCAAATGGAGGACATGATCTTGAGCCCCTGGTCGCGGACGCGCGAGGTGGGGCCGAAGCAACCGGTGCAGGGCATGTTGCCGGTGGTGCATTGTGAGCCGCAACCGCTGCGGGTCGCAGGGCCCATGCAGACCACACCTTGCGCCAGGAAGCAGACTTCGGGGTCGGCCAGCAACTGGTGCGGGCGTTTGAATTCAGTAAAGCTGACGTTTATGGGCTTGGACTTCTTGCGTGAACACTCGTCGCACAGGGCAATGTCGGGCGCCAGGACGGAGCCTTTGGGCGGCAGCTTGCCTTCGAGCAGGGCGGTAACGGCTGCCTTGGTCAGGTTGGGTGTCGGCGGACAACCCGGCACGTAGTAATCTACATCTACCACCTGGTCCAGCGAGCGGACGACGTTGTGGAGATCAGGCAGCGAGACTTCGCGACCGGCTTCGGCGAACTTCAACTGGGGCCGTGTCTTTGGCCCGCCGTTGCCGAGCGTCGGGGCGTCTTCGTAGTTGTACTTGAGGATCTGCTCGCGGGGAAACTGGTTGGCCAAGCCGGGAATGCCGCCGCTGATGGCACACGAGCCGTAGGCGATGAGGAATTGGCTCTTGCGGCGCATCAGGCGGGCCATTTCCTCCTGTTCGGTGGACCGGATGGCCCCGTTGAGGAGCGTGGCGGTAATGGACTTGTCGGGCATCGCCTCGATGCTCTTGTACTTGAAGTCCATCGCTACGGGCCAGAGGACAATGTCCACCGCTGCGACGACGCCGAGGATGTCCTCGGCCAAGTCAACGACGGTTTCTTCGCAGCCTCCGCACGAGGCGCACCAATAGAAGGCTACTTTCGGTTTGGGGGAGGCATTCATAGGCGTGGGAGTGGAGGCATATTGTTACATGGGTTGCATGGTTGCATGGTTACATGGTTGCAACTGATAGGAGGTGAGAAGAGGTTGCCCGCTAAACACGCGAAAAGACGCGAAAACGAATTATGGGATTTCATCTGTGATATTTCGTGCAATCCGTGTCTTCTTTTAGCGTCATTTCGCGTGTTTAGCGGGCAATCACCTCTTCCAATCGGGCTCTGGCATTCTTCCGACTGAGAAATGCTGAAATGGGAAGGGGATGTGAGCATGAGTCGGGTTTCAGCATTTCAGCGTTTCAGCGTTTGTCTTGGCAAGCATTCAGGGCTATGGATGGCAAGTTCATGGATTCAGGCTGTGGTGAGCTCTGGCTTGTTCGCCGTGGCGCAACTACATGCCGCTGCGGCGTCTTTCTCCTCCACTTGCGCGGCAAAGTGTTCCATTTCCTTGTCCCATTCTTCGAACTTCCCCGGCATGCCCAGCGGTCCCAGCTTCTGGACCTGCCCGACCATTTCGTTTACCACGCGTTTGACCTTTTCACCCTCGGCGGCAGAGATCCACTCCAGCCGCACACGCTCCTCTTCAATGCCCAGGTCCTTCAGCATTCGCTTCAACATCTGGAACCGGCGGAGCATCTTGTAATTGCCTTCGACGTAGTGGCAGTCGCCCGGATGGCAGCCGCCGATGAGCACGCCGTCGGCACCCCTGGCCAGCG
>CAIKND010000223.1 GCA_903828675.1 uncultured Acidobacteriaceae bacterium | reverse complement strand
GGTGTAGAGAAACCCGAGGCGAAACTCGTTCACGAGATGAGGAGTCAACGTGGTGGTCAACTGGGCCATCGCAAAGTGCGTGCTCAAGGGAAAGCCGTAGCCTGCAAGGGGAAACAGGGCAGCGTTTACCGTAGGTGAGTTCTCATTTACATACTGGGCATAGAGGATGTTCTTCGCGTTGAGGTTCATGTCTACTCGCCCACCATACTGATCGTAATTGTCGGTGGTCACAGGATTTCCTGCGAGGTTCTGATTGCCATAACTTGGTGCGGACACATAATAGGCGAGCAGATTCTTTGCCATGTCGTTAATACTGCCCGGAGGAATTATGTTGCCCTGGAAGGGCATTCTCTTCCCGGTGCTTGGATCGTAGGTCGTCGGATCATAGATCGTGGTGCTGAGTTCGGAAAAATCCCCGCCAAACATCTTTCTCGACGGAATGGTGGCTTTTACCGTGTTGGAGAGAACTTGCCGGCGGCCTTCATAGTGACCAAAGAAGAACGCACGATTTCGCAGGATAGGCCCACCGACCGCACCGCCAAACTGGTTACGGTGAAAGGGACTGGGCTTGGCGCCTGGAAGATCAAAGAACTGACGTGTATCGAACGCCGTGTTCCTGACGAATTCGAAAATCTCCCCGTGCATGTGGTTGCTGCCGCCCTTGGTAGCAACGGTGACCATGCCCGCATCATTTGGTCCGTCGGCGGGGAGGAAGAACCCCTCGTGAATCTTGAATTGGTCGATGGCCGCAACAGAGAGATTCAAAGACGCCTGGCCGAGACGGCTGCCCGCAGTGGACATGCCGTTGATCATGAAGCCAGTGAGGTCCTGCTCGATTCCGTCAATGATGATGGTGCGGTCGGGATGACCGACCTGGAGAGTTGTAAAGTCCGAGACCGTTGTGCCGGAAGTCTGCGTAGCGCCGGAAAGAAGACCCAACTGCAGGAAATCGCGGCCATTGAGGGGGAGATCTCGAACATTCTCCTGATCGATGAGCGTGCCAAGCTCATTTGAAGTTGGCTCCCAGAGCGATCCTGAACCAAACGCATCCACCGTAACAGTAGCAGACGCTGAGCCGAGTCCAAGGACGACGTCTTGGGTTGCGCGCTCGGATGCCGTAACTCGGAAGCTGGTTATGGAATACGCCTTAAAACCCTGCCTGGAGACATCGAGCGAATACGTCCCTGGCTGGACGGATGGGAAGGCGTAGACGCCATCTCCGTTTGTGCGAGTTGCGAGTTTTCCGCCAGTTTCTGTGTTCAGCAGGGTGACGTCACAACTTTGAATCACAGCGCCTGTAGCGTCCTGAACCAAACCCTCGACGACTGAGGCACTCGACTGACCAAATATGCGATGCGACAACAGGCCAAACATACAGCAAGTAAAAGCAATTGTGATTCCGACTTTTCGCATCCCGCTTTCCTTCCTCTGCTTGTTCGGTGCGACAGTGCCGACAGAGTTACAAATGGCGTTTCCCTCCGTCTTCAGATGGCAAGCGCACGACGGCCTCATGCTCCAAAACAAATTCTTCGGGGAAGTGCCCTGAGTCTATGCCGCCACGCGGGCGTGTACATCAGGACAAAGATGGAGTTTCGCGTCCATCGTAAGTTGCAGTTGGCAAGTGATTTATATCACTTTGTCACAAGTGCATCCGCACAGATATCCAGCAACGCTGTCTTGACTGTCGTGTCGGCCGGCACCCTTTCAAGAGACACCTGTCAGCGGCCCTGTTCAGCCCGATAACCCTTATTCACCCAGCTGATCCCGAAGTTGTCGGCGAGATAGAGAACCCTAACGTTTGTGAAGCCCATGCTCCTCAACTTCGTGAATGCAGGTGAAACATTGCAGCAGCGATTCCATGTGCAGCATCCGCAATAGAGCACGATTAGCTTTGCTCG